>CALVEZ010000018.1 GCA_944326695.1 Candidatus Bilophila faecipullorum
TGCAGAATTTCCTTCTCTGTCTGGACAAGGTGTTTGACGGCAAGCGCCTTTTTCAGTTCTTCAATGAGGGAAGAGGCTTTTTTCAGCACGGACGGATAATTGAAAAGAGAGGCTTTCGGCAGAGAGGAATCTTCACGAAGAATTTTTTCCGCATCCTCGGACTGCCGTTCATACTCTTCAATGCTCTTTCTCAACTCTTCTTCACGCTGTTCCAATGCGTTGATAAGCTGCCGGGAATTCCGTGCGGTCTCTTCGGACTCCTGAATCAGTTTCTCCAATGCTTCCTGTTGCTGCTTAAACTCGCGGGTAGCCAGATGCTTTTTCGCGGAACCGGGCGTCTGTTCCACGCCGCGTTCAATGACGAAGCCCCGGCTTTGCAGATGAGCGGGAAGCTCTGATTGCAGTTTCCGCAGACTCTGGCGTGTATAGATTTTGTTGGCGTTGAGCCTCCCGTCCGGCGTCACCGGCACATGAAGGAAATGCATGTGCGGTGTCTTTTCATCCATATGAACCATGGCGGAAACGACATTCTCCGCGCCCACAAATTCCGTGAGAAAGGCTTTGCTCTCCTCAAAGAAACGCCTTGTTTCCTCCGGCGTGAGAGCATCAAAAAACGCCTTGTCCGAGGTGACGATAAGCCCGCACATGCGCACGGCGTCCTTTCTCACGGCCTTGACCAGCAGGAGGTCGTCAATACGGTTCTGAATGACTTCGGCATAGTTCGATGCTGCGGTTTCGTGCAGCTCGTAGTTCGCCGCGCTCCTGTCGTAGTCAATATCGGGATTGCTGTGACTCTCCCGTTCCCGCCGGTTGTGACTCTGGATGCCGCGTATGGCCTCCTTCTTGAATTTGTCCATGTGGAGTACGAGGTAGGACATGGTTTTTTCCCTTTACTCATTTTCAGTGGTGACAACGGTGACAGTGGTGACAATCGAGCAATGGCAATGCTTTTCGGCTGTCACCACTCAAACATGCAATGGTGACAGTGGTGACAGGCGTAACCCCTTGCGGCTGTAGGTTTGTCACCATTGTCACCACTGTCACCGCTCAATCAGGCAAGGCAGGAGCAGTTTCTTCATCCGGGTCATCAGGCAAACAAACAATGTAGACACGCACGCGCCCTAGACCAGGAAGCCTTTCCTGATGTTTCAGTCTGTTTTTAGAAGGAGTGCGTAACCATCCAGCTTCACGCAGAACACGCACAGCTCTTGCCTCTGCGTATCCCCTGACGACTTCGGCCCGAAAACTCTCCGGAAGTATCAGATACTCGGTCGTGCCGTTGCGAGTACGCTGAAATCCCACCCGGTTGATGCAGGTGGACATTTGCGTATCCAAATCCTGAAAGCGGCTTGCGCCGTGCCGTTCGATGAACAGCCGTACCGTGGAAAGGATGGCGGTATCCTCGGAAGCTCCGGTTCCGCCTCTTGCCGTGAGCCAGTCCCGGAAGCAGATTTCGATGCAGTTCAGCACGTCCAGAGTGGCGGGAAGGATGCCCAGTCGTATGGCCAGCGTTCCGGCCATGCCGCACAGGGCAAAACGCATGGCCACACGTCGTACCTGTCCGTCAGCGCCTTCGGGAACAAGATGCCTGACGGCATCGGCCATTGCCGTGCCTATTTCCGACCGGACAGTATTCAGTGTTTCGGTCTGCGTCAGCTTTTGCAGGAAATCATGCCCCGCATGGCCGTAATGTTCGGAAGCAAGTTGTTTGATGCGATTGGCCACGGCTCCGGCATCGGGAAGACCATGCAGGCTGGTGAGCATGGACGAGTCCACAGGCAGCCCCACGAAACGCACTTCCTGCCCGCCTCTGGATTTCAGACCGTTCTCGGCCAGCTTGTCGGAAAGCCCAAGTTCGCCGCTGGAGAGAAAGAGCAGACGCCAGTTCTGGGAACGACGAACCCCGCCTTCACGATTCGAGCGGCCCTTGCCCTGTCCGTTGGCCAGCATGTAGGCGCATTCGGCAAGAACACGCCCGTTGACCTGCCCCATTTCATCCAGAATCAGCACATTGTCGTTGTGCAGGGCGGCGATGCCTTCAAGACCGTTGTCTGTAGCCCTCCAGCTTCGGACATGTTCAGGGCCGCCCCAGACGGAGGCGGCGATCTGAAGGGCCGTGGTCTTGCCGGAGGATGAGCCTCCCTCAAAACTGAAGCCGCCGCCTTCCAGACCGGCCGGGCGAAGCAAAGGCCCGGCGAAGGCCGCGCACAACGCGAAACCGAGGCGGGAGTTGCCGACGCACAATTCCGCTATCTCCCGCCAGCCTTCCATTGTTCCAGACGTACGGTACAATCCGCCATGCTGCGAGGATTGCAGCACGGTGTCTTCCTCCGTCACGCCGTAAACGGTATCGGGAAGCACGTAGACGGATTCATGCCAGCCCGTGCGCAAAACACAGCGTATCCGTCGAAGGGGCCGGACCGTGGACAGAAATACCGCCAGCTTCGACCGGGTGGACGGATTGCCGAACCAGCCGCCGGAGGCCAGTATGCTGTACCAGTCGTTTCCCTGCCGGAACAGCATTTCCACGGGCATGGCCCATGCGTGCCTGTTGCCGTCCGGGTCAATCCATTCCAGCATCAGGCCCCATTCGTTGCCATCCGCTCCCCGTGTCATGCCTTTGACCAGAAGCGGAGGACCAAGCCGGATTTCCTGACTGTCTCCGTCCGATCTGGTCTCCAGCTTGTACAGTCCGGCGCGTCCGCCTTCCTTCACCAGAAAAAAGCCTTCCGGCATGGGGCAGGCGTCATCCCGCTTTCGCGCTTCTTCCACAACGGCCCGGACGGTCTCAAGGGAACGCAGCCGGTGCAGATCGTTGAAATCCGCTGCCCTGCCTTCATGAGCCGGACAGACGGCCAGCTTGCCGCCCACGGCCTGCGCAGCTCGGGAAGCCGCTTCCTTGCCGGGATTCCCTTGTGTCTCCGTGTCGTTATCGGCACAGAGGATGATTTCACGCTTTGCATACCTCTCTCTGGCCATGACGGCCACGGCTTTCAGATTCCCGGCGTTGAAGGCCACAAGACAGGCATAACCGGTCGCCAGATGAAGACTGGTCGCCGTGGCATATCCTTCGGCAATCAAGAGGGGGCCGTCTTTCTTTCCGTCTCCGGCGGAAAGGGAAAAGAAGCCTCCCCCCGTGCGTCCTCCCCTGAGAAAGAACTTGTCCGTCCCTTCGGCAGGTTTTTCCGGCAGGATGAATTGCAGACTTTGTATTCTGCCGGACTGGTTCAGGACAGGCACAATCAGACGCCCATCTTTTGTTCGGCGCAATCCGATGGCCGGGACTCCCTTCCGTTGCAGGTAGGGATGGTCGTCCCCGGCGTTTCGGGAACAGTTCCAGATGCTCGCGGCCAGTTTGGCGGCGGCCTGCCAGCGGCGGTTCTGCTCGGTTTCCTTGTGCGCTTTGATGGCCCGAATGCGTTCACGCAGGGCATCCCGTTCGGCTGCGGTCAGTTCTTTTTCTGGCTTGTATGTCCATGTACCTTCATCGCCGGTGCGCCAGTTTTTCCACCAGATGGAGGCCGGAGTATCCAGAAACGCCTTGTACGCGCCGTCCCTGCGATGGGGCCTGTCCGCTGTGCCACAGCGGTGCAGGAGGCCGTCGGCCTGCACGGCCTCGATCTCCAGCCCCGCTGCACGCAGACACTCGCCAAAACTGTGCAGAATGTCGGCGCTCATTATCGCTTCCTCAATTGAGGGGCGGAATCTCTGGTATGGACGCAGCGTGACGCAAACCAGTCTTCAAGGTCTTCTATGTCGTACATGACACGGCTGCCGAGCTTGGCGTAGCGCGGGCCAACTTTTTTACAGCGCCAGCGGGCCAGTGTGCATGTCTTCACGCCGTACATGTCGGCAACTTCTTGCGGTGATAATTTTTTGGTCGCCATCAGCATCTCCCTGTATTCAGGCTGAAGTGTATGAATCCATCCAGAAGCATCTGGAGAGAACACACCCTATGCCCAGAGGAAAACGCTGAACAGACGGGGTGTTAGCAAAGGCGAAACAAAACCTCCCCTTCTTAGGTCTAAGAAGGGGAGGTTAAAATTTTTCGTGTTATTTTGTAGTGTTATACTCACAAAAATTTAAAGACGGGGAACCTGAGCAGGTCAGGTTTCTTGCCTTTCAGGGATTTTGAATAGGCGCTCCGCCGTGGTTGATATACTCTTTCGGCATTGCCCTGCGAAAAATTTCTATGTAATTGCCCGGAGCGTTTTCAACCCCCAACGTCTTGCCAATTTCCTTGTATTGGCGCGTGATTTCGTGTTTGGCGAGTGGGTGGGTGAATTCTCTGGTAACCTTATTTGCTAATGTGACAAGAATGTGTATATGTGCTTCCATTTGTTCAATTTCGTTTTTTAATTTGCCTTCTCGTCCCGCTGTGCTGGTATATTTCTCCGTCATTTCCTTGTATTTCTTTTTCAGCTCTTCAATCTCCCTGTTGAGTTTTGCGGCATCACAGCTTGGAGCTACACTGCTTTCGCCACACCAGCGCATCTGATTTTCCTCCACAATCGCGGAAAGTTGTGTGGCATCGCAACAATATTCGGGCGAGCCGAGAGCAAAAAACTTATTGAACCCAAAGAGCATGGGAGAAAGAAAGTTGGAAACTTCGCGGCAATCCACGCCGAGCTTTCCTCCCGCCGGGATTGCTTCATGACTTTTGAACACCCGGATACGATAATGGCGAAGCGCTTCCAACTGTTCATGGTTCGTGGAAGCATGCAGCGTGAGCATGGCTTCACTCAGACGGATTGCGTGATCAACGTGATGTTTGCGCCATGTTCCCACATAAAGCGCACAAAAGGCGCAGATGCTCCAAACAGCGGCCCCGCCGATCACGACGCACCAGAGCAGTATCAGCGCTACTCCTGCAAGTGAAACTCCTTGCGTAAGTTTAATAACGGTAAACATGGTCGTCAGCCATGCCACGAGAAAGGCAAGGCCACAGCTCAGAACAGCAATCAGCAGAAATTTGATAATCGAACCGTTGGGAACAAACTTCATGGGAGAATCTCCCATTGTCCGCCCTTGCTGGGACCGATGCGGCGCAAGATGCCCTTTTCCTTGAGCATGGTTGTTCTGTAAAGAATCGTGCGTCGGCTCACGTTTAGAACAGTAGCGAGTTCGGTTGTGGTTATGCGCGGATTGGCGGAGATACGCTCAAGGAGCGCAAAAAGTTCTGGTGCAATTCCCGGTGCAATATCGCGCAGAGTTGCATCAGAAAGCCCTTGTTTCTGGTGCAAATTTTGTGTTTTTGATGCAAGTTCTGGTGCAAGTACCCCAGTGTTTTCCGCAGGCCGGTGGGTTCTGCGTACAATGGCCTTGAACAGCGAACTCTCCCGATCGTCTTCAAAATCAATATCCGGCCATGCCTTAAGAGCGCGCAGAATGCCGGAGCCGATGCCGTGGTAGGGCAAAAGCCCCTTGGCGGCGTAAGAAATCAGGATGGGGTTGCGGATATTGGAATTGCCGGCTTTGATATTGGCTATGGTCAGATTGTTCGGCAACGTGCCGGGGCTGATGATTTCCACGCGGTCATCAAAAATGAAAATGCGGATGGGCGCGCTGACAAGATAATCCCTGTGTACAAGGGCGTTGACCAGCAGTTCCTCAAAAACCTGTTCCGGTATTTCCGGCGTACCCGGTGAGTTGACGCCATTCTTGCCCTGTACCTTGTGCAGGTTGCGCATGACAAAAGCCAGGGCGTCCTTGAAAAGTCTGCTCAACGGACCTTCAAAATCTTCGGTGTCATCGTAGCTGTCAGCATGAACGGCAATTCCCGGAAAGCGGACGCCTTTTGCCACGAACTGCGGAAAAATCAGCTCCGGCTGTTCGGCAAAAAGCAGCACTCCGGCCAGATTGAGATTGCCATCGCCAGCGGCGAGGTTCAGATTTTGCAGCAGGCGCAGTTGTTCTGCGTGGGTATCCGGGAAGTCACTGTCATACCGCTTTTTCAAAAAATCCCGGAACAGCAGCTTGTCCAGTTTGTTAATGCCCGCCTTTGTGGGCAATTCATCGGCATGGAATTGGCTGGTATACTGAAAAAGACGGCGCAGTTCCTCTTTAGAATTGATACGTCGCTTGTCCGCCCCGGCTTTCAGCCAGATGACGCCTTTCCTGTCAAAGTAGGGCTTGTCCATTCCTGCAGGAACGGTCAGGGCGATAACCACATTTCCATTTTCGAGAAGAATGTTCTGCGTCTGCACCACAAGCGGGCTGCGGACATGCTGGCTGGCGGCGTTGCCGATCAACTGGTTCGCATCATGCAATTCTCGGGATGTTATGCCGGACAGTGTTCCATCATCCTGCACGCCGATAAAAATTACGCCGCCGTTGGCATTGGCGAAGGCGGCCATTTCCGCAGCCAGAGAATCCGCATTGTCGATTCGGGACTTGAACTGGCGTGTGCTGTCCTCGCCTGCGGCGGCCTGTTCCCTGAGCGTTTGAAGTGTGAATGCCATGCCTGCTCCTTACAATACTATCTTTTTCCTCACTATGTGTACACGATAATCGGAACAGCCGCAAAAGTTACCGTTGGCCGGAGAGGATGTCCGCCGCCGCGTTGCTGGCAGCGGCCAAGGTCTCCGGCAGGAATTGGGCATACTTCTTTTTGGTGAAATCCACATTCTTGTGTGTCAGCATTTCCGAGATCATGTCCATGCTGAATTTGCCGCTGTTGGCGAGGCTTACGGCAAAGTGATGCCGCAGCCCGTGGAAGGGCCGGAACTTGGGCGGCAGGCCCGCCGCCTTGCGGAAGCGGTCAACCGCTGTGCAGTCTTTGCGCATCTCGCCGTTTTTGCCGGGGAAAACATAGGGGCTGCCGGGAAAATGTTCGTCACGCCATGCCATTTGTTCTTGTAACAGTTCTTCCACCAGAGAACTCATACCGATGGAGAGGGTTTTTCTGCCCTTGGGATCGCGCAAACGAATGAGCTTGAGGTCAAAGGCCACGTCCTCATCTTGCAGCTTGAACATCTCCCCGCGCCGCATACCGGTAAAAAAGGCCAGCAAGAGCATATTGCCCACATCGCGGGCTGGCCATGTGCGGGCGCAATCCAGAAAGCGGCGAGTTTCTTCCGGCGTCAGATGCTCAATAACCTCATTGTCCTTGACGGGCATTTCGATTTGAAAGGCAAGATTGGGGCAGCGGTTGGTCTTGACGCCAAAATTGATGATGCGCCGCAGAAGCTCAAGAGTATTCCAGAGAGTGGCCGGTTTGCGTTCGCTCAGGGATTTGCGCAGCTCCTCCACCATCTGGGGCGTGATTTTCGAGACGCTTCGCTTGCCGAACAGCGGTTTGAGGTGTTTGAGGTAACGGTTGCGATCCGTGGTCAACCCTTTGAGGGTCGGCCCCTTGATGTCAAAATATGCATCCGCAATTTCGGCAAAGGGCTTGTCTTTCTCCGCCTGTTCGCGGCGGAGTTCTTTGGCGGTTTTGACTTCTTCGCCATGTCTGATGGCCTTTATCCGATCAGCGCGAATTTCCGCCGCCACGTCCGGCCCGTATCCTTCGGAAATTTTGCCTACCTTTTCCCAGATGAGGCGGCGGCCGGATTTAAACGTGATGTAGAAACACAGGTCAGGCGCGCCATTATACATTTCTGACGTTTCGTACACATAAACGCCAGCCCATTTTTTTGGGTGGTATCGCCGTTTTTGGGTAGCCATGAACTGCCTTGGGTTGTGGTTCATACGCGGGAGCAGGTTTTAACCGGCAAAATTTTTCTAACCTATTTCTAACCACACCGTCAATTTCTAACCATTCAAGTCAATGCGCGGCAAAGTCTTATTTTTGATAACTTATTGAGAATAAAAATAAATCAAAGTCTATCCAGCTGTGTCTAACTCTTTCAAGTTCTGTCAAAAAGGGCTCATAACCCGAAGGTCGTAGGTTCAAATCCTGCCCCCGCAACCAGAAATTTTGAGCCCTTCCAGTTTGATGCTGGAAGGGCTCTTTCTCTTTTATCCTCAATGAGGACGCCAATGTCTTCGTCTTCCCTGCCCTTTCTTCCGAAGGCTTCCTTATTCTTGTTTCCCTAACCCAACTTCCTTATGAGCAAGCGCCCTCTTCCCTTTTTCAGGAATCAGTCCTCGTTAGGAGGCGGGGTACTCCTTGCGCAGCGATTCCAGACGCTCATAAAGGCGGCATCCCAAATCCCACGGGGCTTGTCCGGAGGCGATCCCTTGCGCCTGTGCGTCCAGGGCAGCCTTGAGCTTCTCCGGCGTAACGGGGAGCGTGGCTACCCGTACGCCCACGGCCGCGTCTATGCCGTTCAGGATGGCCGCATGGCCCGCGCTTTGAAAACCTTCCGCGCAGCCCGTCGATCCGTGCGGCCCGTTCTCGCGGTACGTTTCATGGAACAATACCGTGAACGTATCAGGGACATCATTGCAGCGCGGAACGCCCGCTCCTCGTAGGCTTGCGTGTTTCTTCATATCCTCGTAGTTCTCGCTGAGAGCGAAGCCCACCGCGTGCGAGAAGCCGCCCCACGCCTGACCGAGGACCGCCTGACGGCTTCCAACCGTCCCGATGTCGGCCACGATGGTCGCCCCAAGCACACGCGTCTTGCCGGTAGCGGGCTCCACCTCCACCTCGGCCATGAACAAGACGTAATTCTGGGCGATGGCCCCGTAGCCGTGCCCGGTATCGGGGTCTATGTCGGACCAGTCCTCCGCATGGACACCGCGATATCTTGTCGGGATGCCCGCATCGCGCATCTCCTGCCATGTGCGGTACGTTCCATCTTCCTTGCGCATGGCGGCAAGCAGTCTGGAGGCCGCGTCCAGCGTGGCCATGCCCGCGGCATGGTGCGAACGGCTGCCCGACGCCGATCCCGTATCGGGGCACAACCCGGTGTCGTTGCGAATCAGACGGATGGCTTCAGGCTTCAGGTCCAAAGGCCGCAGCGCCTCATGGACATGCAGGATGCTTCCGGTATCCGCCCCCTGCCCCACGTCCGCCCATGTGCTGTAGTGGGTAACGCTCCCGTCTTCGTTCAGTTCAAGGTCGACTTCGGCATGATCCGGCACTTTGGAGACATGGTAGCCGCCCCACGCAATGCCCACGCCGCGCCGCCTTTCCGCGGTGCTTTCCGCTCGGGCCGTTTCCAGGGCCTTGCGATAGTGCGGGCGCAACATATCCATCATCGCCCGCATGGGGTACTCCCGATAGGGGACCGAGGTCGAGCACGTTTCGCCCTCTGCCGCGACATTCAGATAGCGGAAGTCGAAAGGGTCCATCCCAATCTTTTTGGCGAGCATGTCCACAATCTGTTCGCTCGCCATATAAGCCTGCGGCGAGCCGAACGCCCGGAATGCCGTCCCGAAGTTGTTGTTGGTAAAGGCCGTGCGCACCAGCCCACGGATATTCGGGATGGAATAGGGATAGCCGAAAAAGCGGCACACCTTCGTCGTCAGCGCCCCCGCCATTTCGCTGTACGCCCCGTGATCGATCCCCGCGAGAAAATCCATCGCGGTCAGTCTGCCCGTGGCGTCGCAGGCGAGGCGGATGTTGGCGTACACGGGCGAGCGCTTGCCCGTCATGTGCTGATGTTCGGCGTAGCTGAGCACCAGAGAAACCGGGGCCTCAAGCGCCAGCGCGCAGGCCGCCGCCAACGCGGTATTGCCCGGCGACATGCTGTAGCCGAAACTCCCGCCCGCCGGGTTGCCCACAAGCCGCACCTTTTCCCCCGGCAGCCCGATGGCCGACGCCATCTGCGCAATATTGCCGTATAAGTACTGCCCCTTGCAATGGACGGTCACGCCGCCGTCCTGCGGGTAGGCCTGCACCACGTCCGGCTCCACCGTCAAATGGGGCTGCCGGGACGTGGCGAAGCTGCCCACGGCCACATGTTCGGCGCGTTCCAAAAGCTCCCGCGTGTCCTTGCCTTTGTAGAGAGGCTGCTCCATGTAGACGTTGGGGGTGCCCTCATGAACCGGATACGCGCCTTCCCGGGCGGCCTCCATGAAACTCATGACCGCGGGAAGCGCCTCATACGCCACCTGCACGCGTTCCGCCGCGGCCCGTGCCTGATGGCGCGTCCGCGCCGCGACGACGGCCACCACGTCCCCGTAACGGCGAACCACCTCACCGCAAATGACCGGACGGTCCAGCCCGTCGCAACGGCTGTGCACGGTGCCCTGCGGGGCCACCAGCCGATTGGTCCCCTTCACGTCCTTGGCGGTGATCACCTTGACGACGCCGGGCATGGCCAGCGCTTCCTCCATATCAATGGACCGTATCCGCGCATGAGCGCACTTCGCCAGCACAACGGCCAGATGCAGCGCGCCTTCCGGCATACGGGCGGCGATGTCGGCTCCGAAATCGCACTGTCCCAGCACACGGGAAAGCGCCGTCGGTTTCGGGAAGTCCGAACCGTAGAGCCGCCCGTCCTCCGGCGGGGAAAAGGTGATGTCGTCCCGGGTCTTTTCCCCGCGCAGCACCGCTGCCGCCGCCATCACCGCGTCCACCACAGGCTTGTATCCAGTACAGCGGCAGATGTTCCCATGCCGGGTGAACCATTCGCGGACTTCCGCCCGTGTGGGATTGGGGTTGCGCATGAGCAGCCCCTTGGCGGACATGATGAAGCCCGGCGAGCAGAACCCGCACTGCACGCCCGCATAGGTGATGAAGGCCTGTTGCAAGGGATGGAGGTTCTCCGGGGAACCAATCCCCTCGATGGTTTCCACGCGCGCGTATGCCCGTACATGCTTCATCTTTTTGACGCAGGACCGCGTCACCTCCCCGTCCAGCAAAAGCGTGCAGGCGCCGCACTGCCCCGTGCCGCAGCCGATTTTCGTCCCGGTGAGTCCGAGGCGGCGGACGACGTCGGCAAGGGAATCCTGTTCCGGATTGCAGAGGATGTCCCGGTCGACGCCGTTGATATTCAGGGTGATACGTTGAATGGCCATGTTTCCTCCGAAGGAAAGGGTGAAGACCGGACAAGGCGGATCGCTCCCTGTCCCTCCCACAATGAGGAACGGAGGGCAATCCGCCTTGCGGACGGGCCGGCTGGTCCGGAAGGGGCTAGCGGCCCACGAAATCCGTGATCGGGGGGCAGTCGCAGGAGCACTTCACTTCGATGAGGACGGACGTTTCCGAAGCCCGGGCCTGCTCAAGGGCGGGCAAGAGCCCAACCGCCTCTTCCACGCGAATGCCCTTAAAGCCGCAGGCGCGGGCGAGCGCCACGTGATCGATGGGGGACATGTCCACCGAGGTGCTGTTCTTCCCATACCGCAGCTTTTCGGAACACTTCACATACCCAAGGACGCCGTTGTTCAGGACGATGAGCGTGACCTTGAGCCGGGAGCGCACGGCGACCTCCATTTCCGACCAGACGTGCGCAAAGCCGCCGTCGCCCGTCACGCAGTAGATCGGGGCCTCCGGCTCGGCGACCGCCGCGCCGAGCGCCATCGGCAAGCCCCAGCCGAGCCCGGCCATGCCGCGCGGCGTGATGAAGCGCATCCCGCTGCGCAGCGACACGAGGTTGGTGGTGGCCCAGATGGAGGAAAAGCTCGCGTCCGCCACGACGATGCTGTCCGGCGTCAGTACCTCCTGCAGGGCCGCCATGACCGGCGCACGCCGAGGAAAGGTAGACGCCGCCAGCGACGATCACCAGGTTGCGGCTGGACAGCATTCGTAACGGGGGAAAACCATCAACGTTTCCATTCCCGTGGGAACGGCCCGCCTCTCCCGGGAGAAACGCATTCCCTCCCGCGGCAAAAAACGCTAGAAGGGGAGCGGGCCGCCCATCGCTCGTGGCCCGACCGCCAACTCCGGGGAGATGCCATGAATCTGACCGTCGAATACGAGCCGATTGCCGAACTGTTCCGCAATGCCCATGCCGAGGGACGCCGCTTCCTCTACGAATACGAAGTCTACCGCCTGCTCGGTCTTTCCGGGTCCGAAACGCCGCCCAAGTGCGTTTTCATACCGCGCAACGCCAAACCCGCCGAAGAGGAGATCATGTCCCTGCCCGGCGAAAAGGCTGTGCTCAAGATCGTCTCCCCGACCATCATCCACAAAACGGAGGTGGGGGGCGTGCGCATCGTGCCGAAGACGCCGGAAAAAGTGCGCTCCGCCGTGCGCCGGATGCTCTCGGAAGTCCCCGAGCGCTATGCGGAATGGATTGAACGTTCCCCCTCCGCCGCCCCGGAATCCTACCGCGGGCTTTCCGGCGCGGCCCTCCAGAACGCCATCGCCGCCGATCTCAAGGGCGTCCTGCAGGTCCAGTTCATGCCTCCCGACTCCTCGTCCTTCGGCAACGAGCTGATCGTGGGCCTGCGCCGCACCCGCGAATTCGGCATGGTCATCAGCGCCGGGCTCGGCGGCACGGACACCGAGCTCTACGCCGCCCGGTTCCGCAAGGGGCAGGCCATCGTCGCCGCGCTCACGGAAATGACCGACGGCGACGCCTTTTTCGAGCTTTTCCGCAAAACCGTCTCCTACAGGAAACTGGCCGGACTCACTCGCGGCCAGCGCCGCATCATCACCGACGAGCAGCTCATCGAATGCTTTGAGTCCTTCATCCGCATGGGCAACCATTTTTCTCCCTCCAACCCGGACGCCCCCTTCATCATCGAAGAGCTGGAAATCAACCCCTTCACCTTTACCGATTATCTTATGGTGCCGCTGGACGGCATGTGCCGCTTCTCGCTTCCCGGCGACCGCGCGCCAGGACGCCCCATCCACAAGATAGACAACCTCCTCCACCCCCGCTCCATCGGCATCGTGGGCGTCTCCGCCAAGCGCCGCAACTTCGGGCGCATCATCCTCGAAAACATCATCGATTCGGGCTTTGACCGCAAGAATCTGGTGATCCTGCGCGAAGGCGGCGAGGATGAAAGCGGCGTGCGCTGCGTGCCTTCCCTCGGGGAACTCAAGGAGCCCCTTGATCTGTTCATCGTGGCCATAGGCGCGGAACAGGTCCCCGCGCTCGTGGACGAAATTCTGGAACGCGACGCCGCGCGCAGCGTGCTGCTCATCCCGGGCGGCCTCGGGGAAACCCCGGAAAGCCGCGACATGGCCGCCCGCATGATCGCACGCATCAACGAAGCCCATGCCAGCCTCGCCTCCGGCGGCGACGGCGGCCCGATCTTCCTCGGGGCAAACTGCATGGGCGTCATCTCGCGGCCCGGCAAGTTCGACACGTGGTTCATCCCCGCCGCCAAGATGCCGGATTATCGGCAATATCCCTGCCGCCGTACGGCCATCGTCAGCCAGAGCGGGGCCTTTCTGCTGAGCCGCTTCAGCAAGAATCCCGAAATGAGCCCCTCCTATCTCGTCTCGATGGGCAACCAGACGGACCTGACGCTCGGGGACATGATGCGCCATTTCATGAACGAGGACGGCATCGACGTCATCGCGGTCTATGCCGAGGGCTTCAAGGACCTTGACGGCCTCCACTTCGCGCAGGCGGTGCGCGAAGCCGTGCGCCGCGACAAGCAGGTCGTCTTCTACAAGGCGGGCCGCACGCCGGAGGGCAAGAACGCCACCAGCGGCCATACGGCTTCGCTGGCGGGCGACTATATGGTCTGCGAAACCTGCATCCGGCAGGCGGGGGCTATGATGGCCCGCAGCATTACGGAATTTCAGGACCTTATCCTGCTGGCGGAAACGTTCAGCAAGGCCGCCATCCGAGGAAAGCGCCTCGCGGCGGTAAGCGGGTCCGGCTTTGAAGCCGTGGGCATGGCCGATTCCATCCATTCCGACGAATACAGCCTTTCGCTCGGCACCTACTCGGAAGGGACCCGCGCCGCCCTCAAGGAAATCATCGCCGCCAAGGGGCTTGAGCGGCTGGTGCCCGTGGCCAACCCTCTGGACATCAACCCCGCCGCCACCGACGAAGTCCACGCGCGCGTCGCGGAAATCATGCTGGCCGACGAAAACATCGACGCCGTGATCATCGGCCTTGATCCCCTTTCCCCGGTGACGCATTCCCTTGCGGAAACGGATGTCGACGCCTTCCGTATGGACGCCCCGGACGGTATCCTCAATCTGCTGCCCTCGATCCGCAACGAAAGCGGCAAGCCGCTGGTGGCGGTCATGGACGGCGGGGAAGCCTTCGAGCCCCTGCGCCGCGCCCTCCGCGAATGCGGCATCCCCGTCTTCCCCGTTTGTGACCGGGCCGTGGCCGCCCTCGCCATCTACATGGAATCGCGTCTGGCGGGCGAGGGGCTGAAACACGCCGTCTACGCCTGCGCCCTCCAATAGGCGCAGGGAAGGCGGATACCCATCAAAAACAGGCGGCGCGGCGGATTCTCTCCGCCGCGCCACGTTTTGAGGACGCCGTATCCGGGGTATGGCTGCGATACACGGCGGGCTCCGACCGCTTTCCCATACAAAGAAGGGCCGCTCCATCGGAGAGGCCCACAACATCAGGCTGGAAACGGTTCTACAGCGGCAGGGAGAACATCAGGCGGGAGACAGCTCTACAGAGGCCGGGACGGGGGCCGCCTCCCCTGCCCTTTTGCACCCTCTGCGGCCCTGTTCCTGAGCAACCTGGGGGCCACCTGCGGCTCTTGCCCCGCTCACGGCCCGCGCCGGATGCCGGGGCAACCCCGGCCTTTCCCCATGCGGGGGCCTTTCTATCATGGATTCGGAGAGGGCGCCTCATGTAGGCTGCGGCCAGACCAAGGAGATGCCCATGTCCGCACTTGCCTTCCTTCGCCGCCAGCCCGCCCTGTTCCGGCGCTTCCTCGGCTTCTTTCAGCCCCCCTACGTGCGCTTCCTGCACGCGCTGGTCGCCGTCCTTGTCATCCTGCAAATCCTGAGCAGTTCCGCCATGCACATGGTGGCCGGGCACTTCGCCCCGGGGCCGGGCACGTGGCTGGCCTCGCGGTACCATCTGGGGGCGGGGCTCGCAACGGTGCTCTTCAGCCTGCTCCTTGCCGCAGCCACCCTGACCCGCCACGGCCTGCGCCATTTCTTCCCCTACCTCTGGGGCGACACGGACCAGCTCAAAAAGGACGTACTCGCCAGCCTGCGCCTCAACATGGTCCCGCCGCGCCCGCGCGGGCTGGCGGCAGCCGTACAGGGCCTCGGCCTCGGCGCGCTGCTGCTCACCGTGCTTTCAGGCCTCCTGTGGTTCATCCTCTGGCGGCACGGCTCGGACTTTTCCCGCGCCGCCCTTATCGTACACAAGGGCGTTGCCCCGCTCATGGCCGTCTATCTGATCGGACACGGGGGCATGGCGCTCCTCCACTTCGCGGTCTGGCAGCGCAAGACCCGGCCTTAATCCCCTTCCTGACCGTAGCGTTTCAGCTTGGTATGCAGGGTTTTGCGGGAAATCCCCAGCCGTTTGGCGGCCTCGCTCTTGTTGTCGCCCACGCAGTCGAGCATCCGCAGGATCGCCTCGCGCTCCACTTCCTCAAGCGTCGCGCCCTCCAAGGGAGAAAAAGACGTTTCCTCCGCCCGTTCCGCCGCCTGCGTCACCGCCAGAGGCAGTTCGCGCTCGGAAATATAGCTCCCGAAGAGCAGGACGACGGCGCGCTCAATGGCGTTCTCAAGCTCGCGCACGTTCCCGGGCCACGGGTATTTGACGAGCATGTCCATCGCCCGCGGGGTGAAGCCCTTGACGTCCTTGCGGTTGCGTTCCCCGAAAATCCGAAGGAAGTGTTCGGCAAGCAGGGGGATGTCCTCCCGGCGCTCCTGAAGGGACGGGACTTGCAGGCTCACCACGTTGAGGCGGTAATACAAATCCTCGCGGAAACGCCCGGCGGCCACCTCCGCGAGCAGGTCGCGGTTCGTCGCCGCCACGAGGCGTACGTCCACCTTGAGCGTGGCGTCGCCGCCCACGCGCTGGATTTCCCGCTGCTGGATGGCCCGCAGGAGCTTCACCTGCATGAGCAGGGAAATTTCCCCGATTTCATCCAGAAAGAGCGTGCCGCCGTCGGCCTGCAAAAAACGGCCGTCCCGCCGTCGATCCGCGCCGGTGAACGCGCCCTTTTCATGGCCGAAGAGTTCGGATTCCAGCAGATTCTCGCTGAGGGCCGCGCAGTTCACCGCCACCCACGGGCCGTTTTTGCGGCGGCTCTGCCGATGAATGGCGCGCGCCACCAGTTCCTTGCCCGTGCCGGACTTGCCGGTGATGAGCACCGTGGCCTCGGAAGGCGCGACCGTATGGATCATTTCGAGCATCCGCCGGATGGCCGGGCTCTCGCCCACGATGCCCTCCACCGGGGCGGGCGCGCCCGCCTCCTGCCGCCCCCGCTCCCTGTGTTCCAGCGTTTTGGTCAGCGTGTCCTTGAGCAGATCGAAGTCCAGCGGCTTGATGAGGTAGTCCACCGCCCCGGACTTCATGGCCTCGACAGCCGACTCCACGGCGGAATAGGCGGTCATGAGCACCACCGGCACGGCGGGGTTATAGGTGCGTATGGCCTTGAGCGCCGTGATCCCGTCCATGTCCGGCATACGGATGTCCATAAGCACGGCGTCGAAAGGCCGCTCGGCCACCCGCTCCACCGCCTCCCTGCCGTCGGCGGCGGACGTCACGCCAAAGCCCCAGCGCGCCAGCAGCGCCTCAAGCATCCCCCGATGGCCGGGATCGTCATCCACAACCAGAACTGTCCGCAACGTATCCACCATACATCCTTTTCTCCTCTGTCTGACGCCCATGCGGGAAGGGGGCGACCCGAGGAAAAGCCGCATCCGCGCTTCATTATCATTCGTGGGGGCGATCCCGCTTCCCCCGCCCCGCCTGAACCCTCATGCCAAGGCCGCCCGCAAAAAGCCCCTTAACCCATCAGGCATTGACCCGTAAGGCACGGCGAAGGCGAAAAGGCCACCCTTGGGATGTCCCTTTCCCCTCCTGCCGCGCGACCCTGAGAAAACAAGGCGTCGGGCTTCATGAGGGCTCTACGCCACGCTGAAGGGGAAGCGCAGCAGAAAAACGGTGCCTTCCCCGGGCGTGCTGGCCGCCTCGATGGTCCCCTCGTGGGCCTCCACGATCTTGTGGACGATGGACAGGCCGAGGCCCGTGCCGCTGGCCTTGGTGGTAAAGTAGGGGCTGAAGATGTCCGCCAGCCGTTCCGGGGCGATGCCGCAGCCCGTGTCCGCGACTTCCAGCAGGAGTTCCGAGCCCTCCGCCCGTCCGCGTACCCGGAGCATACCGCCATCGGGCATGGCCTGTACAGCGTTCAGGAAAAGATTGAGCAGCACCTGCGTCATGCGGTCACGGTCCAGCCGCACGATCAGGGGAGGCTTGGGCAGATCGGCTTCGAAACGCACGCCCCGGGCTTCCATGTCCGGGCCAATCATGCCGCGCGCCCGCTCCACCACCTCGTCGAGGGGTACGTCGCTGAGGTTGAGGGCGTCGGGGCGGGCGAAATCGAGAAGGTCGCCCACCACCTTGTCCAGCCGCAAGACCTCCTGCGTCATGATGCCCGCCATGCGGCTTTCCTCGCTTTCTCTGGGGCTCGCCTCCATGAAGAAGCGGGCCAGCCCCTTGATCGCGCTCAGAGGGTTGCGGACCTCATGGGCGATGCCCGCCGCCATGTTGCCGAGGGCCACCAGCCGGTCCCGCCGCCGCAGTTCGCTTTGCAGACGCCGGATTTCCCCCAGATCGCGCATGATGATCGCCGTGCCGATGGCCTCCCCTTCCTCGGTGACGATGCGCGAGGCGCTGATCGCCAGCGGCACCCGGCGTTTCTCCCCGAACGTGCACCATGCCTCCTGCTCGCGGGCCTCGCCTTGCGTTTCGACCACGCGCCAGACGCCGGGCAGCAGCTCACGGATGTCCCGGCCCGCCGCCTCGCGCCCGATGCCGGTGATTTCCCGCGCCGCCGGGTTGGCCGAGGTGATCCGGCCCCCCATGTCCGTGGCAATGATGCCCACGGGCAGGGTCCGCACGATTTCCGAGGAAAAGGCCGTGGTTTCCTGCACGACCTTGCGCGAGCGCCGGTAATTGGCGAGCAGGAAGAGGGTAAAGCCGCCGACCACGCCCACGAAAATCAAAATGGCGAACATGACCGCCATATGCCTTTCGTCGGCGGCCCGGGCCTCCTCCAGAGGGGAGAGATCGTAATCCACAAAGATGAACAGGGACGCGCCCTCCGCCACCTTTGCCTCAAGCAGCCCGCACGAACCGCCCATGCTGCGCATCCGATGGCCGCCGTGCCGCCGCGCTTCAGCCTGCGGCAGGAAAAAACGCTTGTAGACCTGAAAAACACGCGCCCCGTCCGGCTGTTCGGCCATGTCCCACTTGGCGCGGCGGCCCGGATCAAGCCGGGCCAGCGCCTCGGGGGAGAGAAAGGCCGTGCCGACGAGCGCCTTGTCCGCGGCCATGAGCACCTTGCCGTCCCGGTCCGTGACGACAAGCGAGGCGATGTCCGGCTGCGCGCCCACCTTATGGATGAGGTCGCGCAGCACCTCGTCGGACCAATGGTAGCCCATGCCCGTGCGCAGGGCGCCTTCCAGAGCGCTGATGAGCGCCGAACCCTTTTCCAGCGTCAATTGCGTGGTGAAGTCGGTTTCGCGCTTGGCGTTATGCAGGCCGAAAACGACGACGAGCGCCGAAAACAGCAGGGCGCACACCATGACGAGCCACGGGAACAGGGAAACCCAACGGGGCATTTTCTTGAGTGGGGAGGTCTGCACGTGTCTTTCCTTTGCGGTGGGGTCCGGAGGGGTAAAACTATCCTCTTTGGACAGCAAAAACCATTCCTTTCTTTATAGGAAAGGCGACGGGCGGCTCGGGAGGCGGCGCAAACGCCCCGCGCAACGGCGACTGTGGCATTTTTACACAGTGCGGGCCCCACGAGTGGCACCATTCTACCCACCCGGGCGGCCCTTCCGCGGAACGCCAACGCCAGCTTTTTCTTTTATTATTAAAAAACACTATGTTAACAAAAATCAAACACGTTGGCACGCCGATTGCTATACCTGAGGCAAGCCACACGGCTTTCCTTTCTTTAACCAATCAACTCTTAGGAGCAATCGTATGAAGACCCGCGCTTTTGTCGCCGCCCTCGCTTTTTCGGCCCTTATCCTCGGTACCGGCGTTTCCGCCTTCGCCTACCACGGCTACGGTCACCCCTACGGCGGCCCCAACGGTATGGCCTCCCTTCCCTCCGACAAGCAGGACGCCTACGACGCCATGATGAAGGAACATTATAACCGCGTCTCCCCGCTGCGGGACAAGCTGGAAAGCAAGCGCATCGAACTTGACGCCCTCTCCCGCAACCCCAACGCCAAGCCGGAAACCATTTCCGCGCTTGCCAACGAAATGGCGCAGTTGCGTTCCCAGATTCGCGCCGAACGGATGTCCCTCGGCGACAAGATGGAAAAGGAAATCGGCGTGCGCGCCGGGCGCGGTATGGGCGGCTACGGCGGCTATCACCACGGCGGTCGCTCCGGACACGGACACGGCGGCCACGGCGGTTATGGCAACGGCAATTGCGCCTACTAGACCCGCACATCCCAAAACGCCCGCTGTTCTCCTGAACACGGCGACCTGATCCCCCAAGGCGCTTTTCCGCCATAACGATACGCCCGGCTTTCCGATCTCGGAAGGCCGGGCGATTCTTTTCCCCCTCCCCTTTCTTCCGTAAAGGAGGGGAGGAAGCGGCTTCCCGTAGAGCTCCCGCGCGGCGCAAGGGCGTCCCCGTGCCCGGTGAGGGCACCCCTTCTCAAGCGCCCCGGTTACGCCCATGACGCAGGACGGCCTGTCCCCGGGGAAGGCGTCTGCTGCGGGAACATTGACTTTTTCATGCGACTTCGCGTGGCTAGGATGAAAAGCGATTGACGGAAAAGCCGTTTGGGGCTATCTCATGACAAATCGTCTTTATCGGCTGGGCTATGATGTTTGTCGCACGGCACCACGGTTTGCGTATCCTCAAACGCCTATGGTGGGCGCACTGGCCCTTCATATGCCTCTGGCTGCTGTGGCCCGCCGCTTTTGACGGAGCGCCCCAGACTCCGCCGGGCTTCCATGCGGTTCCCGCCGCGCCGTTCTCCTCCCTTCCGTGCCTTCCCTCCGAGCCGCCGCCGAGCGCCGAAGCCCCTCATGACGACGGCCCGCCACTGGCCGCCTCCTCATTCCGCCTTCCCCTTGCGCCTCCGGCACGTGCCGCCGCACTTCTCCCCGTCTCCTTTCCGCCCCGATCCGCCGTCATCCGGGGCCTGCTTCCCCCCGCCTTCGCGCCTCCTCCCTCCGCCAATCGTACGGCTCAGGGCCAGCCCCGCCGCTCCCCCCGCCCCTCCGGGCTCGCGGCCTCCTGAAGGCGGGGTACAAAGCCCGCCTTTCCCGCCCCGGAGTGAAGGGGACGAAGCGTTTCCGCCATCCGGTCACGGACCGTTGCGCGGCCCGCTCAGGGGAGAAAAAGGGCGTCCCTTCCACGCGCAGCCCCTTGCGAAGCCATCCCACCCCGGAATCCGCCTCGCGCAGAGACGGAACGAGGGACCGGCATCGAACAAGGGCAGGCCGCCTTGCCTTGCACAGGGAAGGCAGAGGCACGCTTCCGCAGGCCCGACGCGACCGCAAGAGAGCGGCCCATACCTCACACGTTCGAGGGCGGGACCTATCCCGCACGTAAACCCTAAAGAGACATGCCATGACCAACACGACGGAAAACCAGTCTGAAAGAAAAGAACTCAAAAAAACAATGAGCCCCGCCGAAGTCTGGGCACTGGCGGTCGGGGCCATCATCGGATGGGGCTGCTTCGTGCTGCCGGGCACGCGCTTCCTGCCCGAGGCCGGGCCGCTCGGGACCGTCATCGCCTTTGCCCTCGGCGGCGGCCTGCTCTGCTCCGTGGCCCTGTGCTACAGCATCCTCATCAAGGTCTATCCCGTGGCGGGCGGCTCCTTCACCTACGCCTACATCGGCTTCGGGACGCGGGCGGGCTTCATCTGCGGCTGGGCGCTGGCGCTCGGCTACCTCTGCGTCATCGCGGCCAACGGTACCGCGCTGGCCCTGCTCAGCCGCTTCGTCCTGCCCGGCGTCTTCGACGTGGGCTACCTCTACACGGTGGCAGGATGGGACGTCTATGCGGGCGAACTGGTCATGATGTCGGCCTTTTTCCTCTTCTTCGGCTACATGAACTTCCGGGGCATGGACATGGCGAGCAGCCTCCAGCTCATCCTCGCCTTTGCCTTGGCCGGCGGCGTGCTCGTGCTGACCGCAGGCAGCGTGGCCGCCGAAACCGCCCATGTGAAAAACCTTTTCCCCCTCTTCGCGGAAGGGCGTTCCTCGTGGGCCTGCGTCATTTCCATCCTCGCCATCACGCCGTGGCTCTTCGTGGGCTTCGACACCATCCCCCAGACCGCCGAGGAATTCGACTTCCCGCCGGAAAAATCCCGCCGCCTCATGCTCAACTCCATCGGCTGCGGCGCACTGCTCTACGCGCTCGTGCTTTTCGCCGTCGCCGTGATCATGCCCTATCCCGATCTGCTCGGCCAGAACCATAGCTGGACCACCGGCGCGGTGGCGAACATGGCCTTCGGCAAGTTCGGCGGGGCCATCCTCGCCATCCCGGTCATGGCGGGCATCTTTACGGGCATGAACGGCTTCTTCATGGCGACCACGCGCCTGCTGTTCAGCATGGGCCGCGCCAAGTTCCTGCACCCGTGGTTCGTGCGCGTCCATCCCAAATACGGCACCCCGACCAACGCCGTGCTCTTCACGCTGGCCCTGACCCTCATCGCCCCGTGGTTCGGTCGTTCGGCCCTCAACTGGATCGTCGACATGTCCGCTATGGGTACCGCACTGGCCTATCTTTTCACGTGCATGACCGCCTACCGCTACGTCTCCGCCTTCCCCGGCATCCCCGAGGCCCGCTGGGGCAAGCCCGTGGCCGTCATCGGGGGGCTGACCTCCATCTTCTGCTTCGCCATGCTCGCCCTGCCGAACTCTCCGGCGGGCATCGGCCTTGAGTCGTGGGTCATGCTCCTCGTCTGGGTGGCCCTCGGCGCGGCCTTCTACTTCAACCGCGCCCGGGAACTGAACGCCATCCCCCATATCCAGATGCAGTATCTGCTGCTCGGTACCACGGATCGGCCCCTCCTGTTCAAGGCCGCCCAAGCGACGGCGGCGGGCGTGGAGGGAAGCACCGCCGCGGCCGTGCGCGATTAACGCCCCCGGCGCGGAAGCAGACGGAAACGGCGGTCGCGTTCCCGCCGTTTCCGCGCCTTCCCGCCCGCGCCGGAAGAAACGGGAGGGGCAGTGCCGCATAGCCGCGGCCCTCCCCGCCCTGCCTGAGGAAAACAACTTCTCCCGTGTGTAAGGAAGCTTCCGTTTTCGGCCACAGCGTCGGCGGGATTCCCGTTTCTTTCCTTGTGCGCAAGAACGCCTTTCCCCGATAGGGCTTTCCCCGGCACCCCTTATCCACCGAGCGTAGAGGCGTACCATAGTAGTCGCCGCCTTCGCAGCCGTCTCCCTTGTCTCCGGCGGGCAGGAGCGGACCGCCGCCTCCTTGCGGAAAGGGCGCTGCTCTTCCGAAGGCAGAGTTCCCCACACGAGGAAACTCTCGGGGCCGACAGGCCGGGGGCGCACAGAAAGCTCCACGGCACGCACGCGGGCCGCGTCAAGTCCAATACGGCCTTTCGGAAACAAAAGGCCCTCCACAGCACGCGGGCCGCGCCCCCCCTGAAGAACAGCCCATGTATAAATATGCCCTCCACGGCACGCACGCGGGCCACGCCGCCGAGGGCCTTTCCCGAAGATGTCAGGCGCTTCCTCTACGGCCCGCACGCGGGCAAGGCCTCCCAGAAGGGTCTTCCTCCCGCACTCTCCTCTACGACCCGTACGCGGGCAACGCCTGTCCGCCTCGGCCTTGGTTCGGCAGACGACCTCCACGGCCCGGCGGGGCACCACGATTTTTCACAATCCGCCGGATTTACAGGCCGCATCTTCACGGCCCGGATGGAACAAGAAGCATCGCGGGCCGCTTTTCCGCTTTCCGGCTTCACGCACGGGAAAGGGCCGCCCCGGTTCCCGGCCTGCGGCGTGCCGAAAAAACAATTCGCCTTTTTTCCGCTTTTGCGTACCCTGCGCGAAGGCTGCCCGGCTCCCCCTCTTTTTTCTTTTCAAAAAAATGCGTAGCCGCGTAACAATCCGCCCCTCTCCGGCCCACTCTCCGTACAGGGCGTTCTTCATCCGCGCATGTCGCCCCTGCGGGTACCCCGGCGACGCCGGTATTTCAGCAAAAGGAAAGGGGAATGCGTGAAGAGGCAACGCCCGCCGCGCTGCGGGCCGTCCTGAACGGCGATACGGAAGCGTTCCGCGCCATCCTGCACGACTACGGGCCGCGCGTGGAGCGGCTCGTTTCCGCCCACGTTCTGCCGCATGAAATCCCGGAGGTCGCGCAGGAAACCTTTGTGCGCGCCTACAAAAGCCTGCGCTCCTACGACGGGCGCGGCTCCTTCGGACGCTGGCTCGCCGTGATCGCCCTGCGCTGCTGCTACGAACGGCTGCGCGAACGCTACCGGCCCGAAGGCGCCTTCGCCTCGCTCACGGCCGAAGACGGCGAGGAGGAACGCCTCACCGATCAGGCGTCATGGCGGCTCTACGAGGAGGAAAGCGAACGCCGGGACATGCGCGAACGGCTGGAAGCCGCCCTCGGCCGGCTCGAACCCCGCGACCGCATGGTCCTGACCCTGACCTTCCTTGAAGGCCGTTCCGTGGCGGAAACCGCACAGCTCATGGACATGAGCGAAATCAACGTGCGCGTGCGCGTCCACCGGAGCAAGGCGCGCCTGCGGGCCATCCTTGAACGTCTGGACGCCGAATAACCTGTTTCGACAGGAGGATCATCATGCCTCTCTTCTTGCGCCGACTGCTGCACGTTTTCCGTCCCGGCGCGTCCGGGACCACTTCCGGCGATCCGTTGCACGCCTTCCGGGGCGAATGGATCGCCGGACGCCGCCGCGCCGCCCCCTTGCTCGGGGAAGCGTGGGAGCAGAAGGTCATGCGTGCCGTGCGCCTCGCCGCCGTGGAGGAGCCCGCCGTCCCGGACTGGCTGGCCCAGCGCCTCCAGCCGCTGGCCCTGACCAACGCGGTCATCGTCCTCCTCGCCCTCGCGCTCTTCTGGCAGGCCGGGGACCCCGCCGAGGCCCTCGCTGATTATACGCAATCCGCCCTTGCCGCCTATGAGGTGATCTTCTGATGCGTACCCGAGTGAAAGGCCTGCTGGCGCTGGCCCTGACCTTCCTTGCTGGCTGCGTCATCGGCGTGCTGGCCCGCGAATGCCGCCCGGAATGGTTCTCCGCCTTCCGTACCGGGCATCAGCCCCCGCTCGAGCGGGCCATGCGGCACATGGACAGGCTGCTTGACCTCACGCCCGCCCAGGAAGAAAACATCCGGCGCATCTTCCAAAACCACCACGCCGAATTCATACAGGAAATCGAACGCGCGAAAACCTTCCGCAAAGCCTTCCTGCTCCGGCATTTCGAGGAAATGGAGCCCCTGCTCGACGAACGGCAGAAGGCCGTGGCGCGGGACTTCGTGGCGCGCCATCTGAAGGAAACGCCCCCGCCGCCCCCGGATGAGGCCGAGCCGCGCTGAAAACCTTTTCTTTGACCCCCAACCCCATCGCGTTCATGAAAAAGAAACTTTTGCTCATCATCGCGCTCGCCGCCGTCGCGGCCGCCGCAGCCTTTTTCCTCCTCCGCGCCGACAAGGGCGACGGGATAGCCTATCTGACCGAGCCGATCATCACCGGCGATCTGACCAAAAGCGTCAACGCCGCGGGCGAAGTCGGGGCCGTCCAGCTCGTCAGCGTCGGCGCGCAGGTGTCCGGCCAGATCATGAAGCTGCACGTCAAGCTCGGTCAGAACGTCAAAAAAGGCGACCTGATCGCCCAGATCGACTCCGTGCCGCAGCTTAACCAGCTTGAAAGCGACAAGGCGAAGCTCCAGTCCTACGAATCGCAGCTCGCCGCGAAAAAGGTCGCCCTCAAGATCGCCAAAATCAAATACGAGCGCGAACTCCAGCTCAAGAACCGCAACGCTTCGTCAAAAGAGAGCTATGAGGACGCGGAAAACGCCTACGCCCTCGCCAAGGCCGAAGTGACGGAAATCGAATCCCTGATCCGGCAGACGCGCATCGCCGTCAACACCGACGAGGTCAACCTCGGCTACACCCGTATCACCGCGCCCCTCGACGGGACCGTCGTTTCCGTGCCCGTGGACGAAGGCCAGACCGTCAACGCCAACCAGACCACCCCGACCATCGTCCAGATCGCGGACCTCAACCAGATGGAAATCAAGATCGAAATCTCGGAAGGCGACATCACGGCGGTCAAGCCGGGGATGCCCATCAGCTACACCATCCTGTCCGAGCCGGAGACCGTCTATCACGCCACCCTGACCTCCATCGATCCCGGCCTGACCACCCTCACGGATGGCAGCTACAAGACCACTTCCTCCACCGGGGTTTCGTCCTCCTCGTCGTCCTCAAGCTCGAACAATGCGGTCTACTATTACGGCAAGGCCCTTATCGACAACAACGGCGGTCCTTTGCGCATCGGCATGACCACCCAGAACGTCATCACGGTGGCCAGTGTCAAAAACGCCCTGCTCGCGCCCGTGGTGGCCGTAACCTCGCGGGACGGCAAGAAATACGTCCGCCTTCTCGGTCCGGACGGACGGCCCGAGGAGCGCGAAGTGACCACAGGCCTCGCGGACGGCATCCATATCCAAATCCTTTCGGGCCTCAAGGCAGGCGACCGGGTCATCACCGCCCAGCTCACGCAGCAGGAAATGGACGCGGAAACCAGCAAGCGCCGTCATCCCGGCCCCCGAGCCTAAATCATGAACATCATCGAAACCGAAAACCTCAACAAGTATTACGGGAGCGGGGAAAACCGCGTCCACGTGCTGCGCGACGTGACCTTTTCCGTGCAGGACGGCGATTTCGTCGCCATCATCGGTCAGTCCGGGTCGGGCAAGTCCACGCTCATGAACATCCTCGGCTGCCTCGACACCCAGTCCTCGGGCGTCTGCCGCATCGGGGGCGTGGACATCGGCACCCTCGGCAGCGACGAGCTGGCCGAGCTGCGGGGCAAGCGCATCGGCTTCATCTTCCAGCGCTACAACCTGCTCTCCACCCTCTCGGCCACGGAAAACGTCGCCCTGCCCGCCATCTATGCGGGCGTGGACCGCAAGACCCGGCTTGAGCGGGCGCGGCGGCTGCTCGGGAATCTGGGGCTCGATGACAAGCTCGAAAACCGCCCCAACGAGCTTTCCGGCGGCCAGCAGCAGCGCGTGAGCATCGCCCGCGCGCTCATGAACGGCGGCAGCATCATCCTCGCGGACGAGCCGACCGGCGCGCTCGACTCGAAAAGCGGCGAGAACGTCATGGACATCCTCACCGATCTCAACCGGCAGGGGCATACGATCATCGTGGTCACGCACGATCACCACATCGCCGCCTTCGCCAGCCGGATCATCGAGATCAAGGACGGCGCGATCATTTCCGATACCCGCAGCCGCGATCTCCTCCCCCAGCCGGAACGCGAGGAAACGGCCTCTTCCCGGGCCTCCTTCCTTTTCCGCAAGGACCAGTTCGTGGAGGCGTTCAAGATGTCGGTGCAGGCCATCCTCGCCCACAAGATGCGCTCCGTGCTGACCATGCTCGGGATCATCATCGGCATCGCCTCGGTGGTGTCCGTGGTGGCCCTCGGGCGGGGCTCACAGGAAAAGATCATCGCCAACATCAGCGCGATGGGCACCAACACCATCAACGTCTACCCGGGCAGCGGCTTCGGAGATCGCCGCTCGCAGCGCGTGAAAACCCTTACCGTGGCCGATTCCCACATCCTCGGCAAACAGAGCTACATCGCCAGCGCCACGCCCAACACCACCAGCACGGGGACGCTCGTCTACCGCAACATCTCGGTCAACGCGCAGCTCAGCGGCGTGGGCGAGCAGTACTTCGACGTGAAGGGCCTGAAGCCCGCCTACGGGCGCTTCTTCAACGCCGACGACGTGAAGGCCAACGCCTCCTACGTGGTCATCGACGACAACACGTGGAAAAAGCTCTTCCCGCAGGGCGGGAATCCCGTAGGGCAGATCATCCTCTTCGACCGCCAGCCGCTGGAGATCATCGCCGTGGCCCAGAAGCAGGACAGCGTTTTCGGCCCCACGGACACCCTGAACCTCTGGGCGCCCTACACCACCGTCATGAACAAGATCACCGGCCAGCGCCACATCTCGTCGATCATGGTCAAGGTGAAGGACGACGTCATGCCGCTCATGGCCGAGAAGAATCTCACGGCCCTGATCACGGCGCGGCACGGCAAGACCGACTTCTTCACCGTGAACACGGACAGCATCAAAAAGACCATCGAGAACACCACCGGGACCATGGCCCTGCTCATTTCCGGCATCGCCCTCATCTCGCTGGTGGTGGGCGGCATCGGGGTCATGAACATCATGCTCGTCTCGGTCACGGAGCGCACGCGGGAAATCGGCCTGCGCATGGCCATCGGCGCGAAGCAGGGCAACATCATGGAGCAGTTCCTCATCGAGGCCGTGCTCATCTGCATCATCGGCGGCGTGCTCGGCATCGTGGTTTCCTACCTCATCGGCGTGGTTTTCGACATGCTCGTCACCAACTTCGCCATGTCCTATTCCGCCGGGTCCATGCTGCTGGCGCTGGTCTGTTCGTCGGCCATCGGGATCGTCTTCGGTTTCGTGCCCGCGCGCAACGCCTCGCGCCTCAACCCCATCGACGCGCTTTCGAGGGAATGATGAACATCGCACGCCTTTTTCTCCCGCTCCTGCTGCTCGGCCTCGGCGCCTGCGCCACGTACCCTACGGAGGCCCTCAAAGCCGATCTGCTCCCCGCCCAAACCGTGGCCGCCCGCTACAGCCTCAATACCTCGTGGTGGACGGGCTACAACGACGCCGACCTCGACCGCCTCGTCGAAACGGCGCTGGCGCGCAACGTCAACCTCGCCCGCAGCGCCATCGCCGTAAACCGGGCGCTCTATCAGGCGCGCCTGCTCTCCGCCGATCTGGTGCCGACCTTCTCCGCCGACGCCTCGGCGCAGGCGTCCCACAACCTCGACAACGGCAACGCGGCCCGTTCCTACCAGAGCGAATTCGGGGTCAGCTACGAAGTCGACCTCTGGCAGCGGCTGCGCAACGCGGCCAACGCCCAGGAATGGGAATATCAGGCCACCATCGAGGATCGGGAAGCCGCCCGCCTCGCCCTTGTCAACAGCGTGGCCGACGCCTATTTCGATCTCAAATACCTCAATGAGGCCCTCGGCGTCATGGCCTCAAGCGTGCGGCGTTACGAGGAACTGCTGAGCCTTATCCAGACGAAGTACGATTTCGGCAAGGTCGCCTCGGTGGAGCCCCTGCAAGCCGAGCAGTCCCTCCTTTCCGCCCGCAACAGCCTCCTTGATCTGCAGGATCGCCGCAATCTCACGGAACAAACCCTGCGCGATCTGCTCAACGCCCGGCCCGGCGAGAACCCGGCCATCGGCAAGGCCGATCTCCTGAGCTATCCCACGCTTCCCGTGGACCTCGACGTCCCGGTGGCGGCCCTTGCCGCACGCCCCGACATCCGGGCCTCGGAAGCGCGGTTGCAAAGCGCCTTCAAAACGCTGCAATCCGATGAGGCGAGCTGGTATCCCACCGTAACCGTCGGCTCGACCATCAGCACCTCGTCCTCCCGCTCGGACAAGCTTCTCGACTTTCCCTTGCTCTCGGGCCTCGTCCGGCTTACCTTCCCCTTCCTGCAATGGAACACGGTACGCTGGAACATCAAGATTTCGGAAGCGGACTTCGAGACGGCCAAGCTCGACTTTACGGAAACCGTGACCGCCGCCCTGAACGAGGTGGCCGCCGCCTACTTCAGCTACGGCAATGCCCAACGCATTCTGGAAAACACCCTTGCCAAGCATGAAAAAGACGTGCGGATCGCGGACTATTACAAAATCCGCTACGATCTCGGCGCGACCGAGCTCAAGGATTATCTCGACGCCCTGAACACGGCGGACAATTCCATGCTCTCCGCCCTCGAAGCCAAGTACCTGACCATCCGTTACGAAAACCAGATTTACAAGGCGATGGGTGGCCGTTACGAGCGCCGCCCGGCCACACCAGCACAGCGTCAAACCGGGGCTCTCCCCGCCAGCGAGGTACCCTATGCTCAACGTGAAGGAAATCAGCACGAAACCCTTTGAAGACGCCGAACAGGTCTTCGAGACGGATCACCCGGAACTGCGCTATGCCGTCGTTTCCCAGCGCGCCGTGGGCTTTTACGAATCCGTGGACGACTACGACGACAACGCCGCCCTGTGGGTGGCATGGTTCGAGGGCGACAAGCCCGCCGATCTCGTCGCCTTCATCCGCGATGAAGTGGCCCGCGCCGAGGAAGCGGTGGGAGAACAATAAGATTGGGGAAGGGGAGGGGGAAACTTTCTGGAGAAAGTTTCCCCCTCCCCTTCCCCAAACCCCATCCCCTCCCTCTTCAAAGACTTTTGACCTTATCGAATCCCTCTTGGAAAGCTTGTCTGAACGCGTGAGAAGAGAGAGAGAGAGAGAGAGAGAGAGAGACGTATTTTCACGCTTGCTTTGGAATGTTGGCCGGAAAATCGCAAGGGCGTTCCCGCCTCTCCCCTGGACGAGCGCACGGCCTCATCGACCATCATGTCACGGCTTCCTCCGCCCGCCGGGACTCCCTCCGCGTCCCCTCCCCATCAGGTGAAAGTCTTTGAAGGGTGAGGGGGTTCGGGGGAGAGGGGGACTTTCTCCAGAAAGTCCCCCTCTCCCCCGCGCTATCTCTCCCCCGTCCCCTTCATTCCCCGCACGCCTCCACCCCACACTCGGGCGGGACGGGCACGGCTTTCCATTTGCCGTCCATCGCCTCAGGCGGAAAAGGGATGCCGCTTCCCGTATAATACGCCTCAAACCCAGCCTCCGAAGGCTGGACTTCGACAATGACATAGCTGTCCTCGTCGGCGTCCGCGAAATAGTAATACCCCGCCCGTCCGGGAAACGTCTCGCTCCACCCACTGGCGGGGGTGAAGATGGCCGTGTGGGCGCGGGCCACGCGCCGGGCCCGCTCGGCCATCCGTGAGGCCAGAGCGTCGGCGTCCAGGGGCCTGATCCGCGCCCGCTCCGCATTGAACACAAATCCGTCGTCGTTCACGTTTTCTCTCCCCCTCGTTGCCCAAAAGCCGCGCGGACCTTCCGCATGCGTTATTTACAACCGCAATTTTGTGCGGCATTATTTTTCCCGTCGGCCTCTGCGGACGCTGCCCGCAACGCCGGCTCTTCCTTGGCATCTAACTTGCATATATTTTCATCAAAAAGCAAGTGACCGCCAACGTTCTTGGCACTTCATCCCGTCTTTCACCAAGGAGACCGATATGCCGCCGCATGGAGTTCAAAACAGTCCTCTGCACGCCCCTTTGCTCAACCAAAACGTCGAGGGCGGAAACGCCGCCCCCGCAGCCCCCGCAGCCCTCGGACACGCCAGCGCCGCGCGTACCGCGGGCCGGGTCGTCGCCTGCATTCTGACGTTCGGCATTTCCGAAGGCATCAGGGCCATCGTCCATCACTGCCGGGCGGCCGGAGCTCACGAGGCTCCCGCACCGCAGGCGGCCCCGGCCCTCGCGCAGCCCCACGCCGAACCGCAGACCGATTTCGACAACGGGCGTCTGGCCGACTCGCTGCGCACCCTCGATCCCCAGTCCGAACACGGACAGGCGATCCGCGAAGGTCTGGACGCCGTGCGCGACGCCTTCCCTGGCATGCTCCCGGAAGGCGATACGTTGCTGGCACTGGGACAGGCCGCAGGCAACCGTTCGATTGAATATGAGCTGAAGGGCGCGGTTCGGAAATCTGACGAAGAGGTCACGCCCCAAGTCCTTTCCCGGCTCACTCAGGAGACGGCGAGGTCGAAAGCCGCCTACGCCGCGCTCACGGCGGAAATCAGGAGCTTTGCCCAGAGCAACGGGCTGGCGATAGCCGAAGATCGGCTGGGCTGGATTGCCTCCGCGCTCAGGACGCGCCATCCCGAGGAGATGGGGAACCTTTCCCGTTTCGAAAACATCACCGATCTGCGCGCCGCCCTGGAGCCCCTGCGAGATGAACTGCTGGTGCTGGCCCGCCGCGAAAGCGACTGTGCGGAGGCTCTGGCCGAGGCGCGGGACGACGTATTCCGAAGCGTGGCCCGGGCCACCGGCCTCCCGGAAGACCAGGTCCGCAACACCCTGAACATGACGAGCATCGACGACACCCTTACCTATATCCGAAAGGACATGCTCGACGAGGCCAACGCCGCCCCCGATCCCGCCGTCTCGCAGGCAGAGTTTCGGGCCGCCTTTTCGGACAGGGCCAGCCGCTTCGCGGCGCAAAAAAACGCGCTCTACGCGTCCATCGACGGCCTCGCCCTTTCTCCCGAGCTCAAGGCGGACTGGAAACGGGAAGTTCTCGGCAACATAACGTTGAAGTCGGATTTCTTCCTCCAGAAGTGCGACGCGGTAGCCGGGCGCATGGACGCGCCCTCCCTGCTGCGCGCCTTGCGGGAACCCAGCGTCACGGAACAGGAAATTCTGGGCCTTCTGAAGTCCCTCTACGCCCAGCTCGACACCTACTCCCATGAGGCGTTCACACCGCAGGAATTCGACCGCGTCGGCAGCGACGAGCTGAGCTGCATGTCCACCTATGCGCTCCAGGCGTTTCTGGACAAGAACCCCGAGGTGGTGGCAGAACTGCGTTCTGATCCGGCCCGTCTCACCAGCCTCCAAGAGGCCGCCCAGAACGACGCCAATCATACGAACCATCTGCTCATACACGACTTCGACAGCCCAATCCGCCGCATGGAACACGGCTTCTCGTCCGGCGCCATGATGCTGCTTCGAGCCATCACCCCCTCAGAAGAAGACTAAAGGAGACTCTCCATGACCGCACAAGAACTTTTGCAGGAACTCGGCAACGTCCTCGGCATCAAACCCCAATGCGGAGAGGCGGGGACCTGCCGCATCTTTTTCGACGACGACGCCGTGGACTTTGAAGCCGTGGACGAGACCTTTTTCCTCATCGCGGAAGTAGGTTCCGTCCCGGCGGGGAACCGGGAAGCCGTCTACGCCCGTCTGCTGACCGCCAACCTTTTTGGCGCTCAGACCGGCGGGGCCACGCTTGGGCTGAATGAGGACAAGGGAATCGTCGTCCTGCACCGCGCCCTGCCCCTGCCCTCCGACTACGCGCCCTTTGAAGTGGCGCTGGAACGTTTCGTCAAGAGCCTGCGCTACTGGAAGGAATGGTTCGCCCTCGCCGCTTCCGCGCCCGCCGCGCCCTCGAATGAAGGCGCGTTCGTGCCGGGGCAGGGCATGATGCGGGTGTAAGGCATCGACGTCACAAAAAAGTCACGTACGAAGAGCTTGACAGCCCTCCGGGTTCGCTGTAGCTTCCTTTTTACGTATTCTTTTTCACAATATTTCGTAAGGACCGGATCATGCTCAACGCTTTCTCCCTCACCTTTTCCGCTTATCGCTGGTGGTGGCGCGTCGTCGACGTGAAGGGAGGAGTGCGGCCTGCATAAGGCCCGATCCGGTTGCCGCAGTGTATGCGCAAGCGCCGTCCTCCCCGAGGACGGCGCTTTTTTTTGTTCTTTCAAACAGAAGGATTACCGACATGACAGCTTCCAAAACGTCCACCGCCCCCCATGTCACCCTGCGCCAGAGCGCGCGGTGGCTCCCGGCGGATACGGACACTCCCATCAGCCTGTTCCTTGGCATGTGCCGCGATCATCATGGCATCCTGCTGGAAAGCGCGGAGGTCGACGGACGGTGGGGACGCTACAGCATTCTGGCGTGCGACTTTCTGCTTCAGGCCGCCTGCCGGGACGGGCGGCTTGCCCTCTCCCTCGACGACGAACGGCTGATGCCCTTCAGGGTGCTGGAAGGGCTTCCCTTCATGGACGGCCTGCGCGCGCTCATGCACGGACTGCACCTCGAAAAGCCGGAAGGCGCCGATCTGCCGCCGATCACCCGGGCGCTCTACGGCTATTTCGGCTACGGCGTGGCCAGCTTCTTCAACAAAAAGCTGGAAAGCTGCCTCCCCAAGGAAAACGCCGACGCGAGCCTCGTCCTGCCCGGCACGGTGCTGGTCTTCGACCATCTCTACAACCGCCTGTGCCAGATCAGCGTGGGCGAACACCGCGAGGTGGGCGGGGCGCGTACCGGCGAACGCGCGGAGGCGCTTCCGGCCATCCGGGAAGAGGACGTGCTCGCCCGGCCCGGACGGGAAGGCTATATGGCCGCCGTTACGAAAATCAAGCGGATGCTGCGCGAGGGCGAGGCCATTCAGGTGGTGCCTTCCTGCCGCTTCAGCGTGCCTTTCAAGGGCGACGCCTTTACCCTCTACCGCCGGATGCGGCGCTGCAACGCCTCGCCCTACATGTTTTTCATGGACCTGCCGGACATCACCCTCTTCGGCTCCTCCCCGGAAGTGATGGTCCGCTGCACGGAAGGCAAGCTCCAGCTTTCCCCCATCGCCGGGACGCGCAAGCGCGGGGCCGACGATTTGGAGGACGCCCGCCTCGCCGCCGAATTGCGGGAAGACCCCAAGGAACGGGCCGAACACGTCATGCTGGTGGACCTCGGCCGCAACGATCTGGGCCGCATCGCCCGTCCGGGCACGGTCAACGTCGAACGGCTCATGGAAGTGGAACGCTTCTCCCACGTCATGCACCTGACCTCGCGCATCACCGCCCGGCTCAGGCCGGAACTGGACGCTCTCGACGTTCTGGCCGCCACCTTCCCGGCGGGCACGGTCAGCGGCGCGCCCAAGGTCCGGGCCATGGAAATCATCGCGGAAACGGAAAACCTGCCGCGCGGCCCCTATGCGGGCTGCATCGGCTGGCTCGGCCTTGACGACGAAAGCGTCAGCCTCGACACGGGCATCACCATCCGCAGCATGTGGGTGAAGGACGGACAGCTTCACTGGCAGGCCGGGGGCGGCATCGTCTTCGATTCCGACCCCGAGGCCGAATGGAATGAAGTATACAACAAATCCGCCATCATGCGTACCGTTCTCAACACGACCGGAGAAGACCATGTTCCTGCTCATCGATAATTACGATTCGTTCACCTACAATCTCGTTCAGGCTTTCTACGCGCTGGGCCAGGAGCCCGTTGTCGTCAGGAACGACGATCCCCGGCTCCTTGAAATGGCGCAGGACCCGTCCCTGAACATGGTCTGCATCTCCCCCGGCCCCGGCCATCCCAAGGATGCGGGCTATTGCATGGACTTCCTCAAAATCCTCAATCCGCAAATCCCGGTGCTCGGCGTCTGCCTCGGGCATCAGGTGCTCGGCCTCATGGCCGGGGCCGAGGTGGTGGTCGGGCCCTGCATCATGCACGGCAAGGCGTCGGAAATCGTGCATGACGGCTCCGGGCTCTTCACGGGGCTTCCCAACCCCATGCGCGTGGGCCGCTACCACTCGCTCGTGGTGCGTTCCGACGTGGACGAGGCGCACGCCAGATTCACGGTGACGGCGCATGGGCCGGAAGGCGAGATCATGGCCCTACGCTACAAGGATCGCCCGTGGGTCGGCGTGCAGTTCCACCCGGAATCCATCCTCACGCCCGAGGGCCTGCGCCTGCTCGGGAACTTCCCGCAGGCCATCCTGCCCGCGGGCAAGGACGCCAACGCCATCGACGCGATCCTCGAAACCCTCGCCAGCGGCAAGGACCTGACGGCGGACATGGCCTCTGCCGGGTTCTCCGCGCTCATGGACGGGACCATGACGCCCTCGCAGGCCGGGAGCTTCCTCATGGGCCTGCGCATGAAGGGCGAAAGCCCGCTGGAAATGGCCCACGCCACCCGTGCGGCGCTGGCCCGCGCCGTGCGCGTCGACGGGATCGAAGGCTCCTACATCGAAGTGGTGGGCACGGGCGGGGACGGCCGTTCCTCCTTCAACTGCTCCACCGGCACCGCCCTCACTCTGGCGGGCATGGGCTATCAGGTGGTCAAGCACGGCAACCGGGCGGTTTCCTCCAAGTGCGGCAGCGCGGACGCGCTGGAAGGGCTCGGCGTGAATCTGGACATCAATCCCACGGACGTGGGGAAAATCCTGCACGATCAGAAGTTCGTCTTCCTCTTCGCGCAGCGTTTCCATCCATGCTTCCGCAACATCGCGCCCATCCGCCATGAGCTGGGCATCCGTACCCTCTTCAACCTGCTCGGGCCCCTGATCAACCCGTCCCGGCCCACGCACATCCTGCTCGGTGTGGCCCGGCCCAATCTGGTCAGGCTGATGGCCGAAACGCTGGCGCAGTCCTCCATCTACCGGGCGGCGGTGGTCTGCGGCGCGGGCGGCTACGACGAGATAACCCCCATCGGGCCGAACGAAATGATCATCCTGAACGACGGCGCGCTCCACACCCTGACGCTCGATCCCGCGGACTACGGCATCCCGCCCTGCACGCCGGAGGACCTTGCCGTGAACAGCCGCGACGAAGCCGTGGCCGTGCTCAAGGAACTGCTGGCCGGACGCGGGCCCGACGCCATGCGCAACATGCTGACGCTCAACGTGGGCATGGCCATCCATCTGCTGGAAGAAAAGCTCCCCTTGGCCACCTGCATGGCCAAGGCTCGCGAAGCCCTCGCCTCGGGCGCGGGCGGGAAGGTGCTCCATGCTGCTTGATCGCTTCAAGGCGGCGAAACAGCCGGAAATTCAGGCCCTGCGTCAGCTCCAGTACATCGGGATGCTTCCCCAGCCGCGCCGTGCGGAACGCCCGTCCTTCCTCAAGGCCCTCTGCGCGCCGCAAAAGAACCTGCCCCATGTGGTTGCGGAGTACAAGCGCGCCTCGCCCTCGCGCGGGGACATCACGCTCGATCTCGCGCCGGAAGACGTAGCGGAACAGTACGCCGAAGCAGGAGCCGCCTGCCTCTCCGTGCTGACCGAGGAAAGCTACTTCAAGGGGACGCTCGGCTACCTGAAGCGCATGGCGGCACCGGGCCTGCCGCTCCTGCGCAAGGATTTCATCTTTGATCCCCTGCAAGTGGAAGCGACGGCGGCGACCACGGCCTCGGCCCTGCTCCTCATCGTCCGGCTGACGCCCGAGGCGCGCCTTCTGCGGCAACTGCGCGAGCAGGCGGAAAGCCACGGCATCGACGCGGTCGTGGAGATTTTCGACGAGGCCGATCTCGCTCTGGCCCGTGAATCCGGGGCGCGCATCATTCAGGTTAACGCCCGGGACCTCGACACCCTGCGCGTGGACCGCGCCGCCTGTCTGCGCCTCGGAGAAAAGCGGCATCAGGCAGGCGACGGCGAAGTCTGGATCGCCGCCAGCGGCATGGCCGCGCCCGAGCATCTCCGGCAGGCCGCCGGGGTCGGCTATCAGGCCGTCCTCGTCGGCACCAGCCTCATGGAAGGCGGCAAGCCCGGGGAAGCATTGAAGGGGTTGCTGGGGAAATAAAGACGCAGGGGAGGGGAGAAGGGACCCTTTGAAAAGGGTCGCCTTCTCCCCTCCCCCGCACCCCCTCCCCTCTTCCCCCCAAACTTTTCATTTGGTGGGGAGGCGGCACGAAAGGAGTTCGTTCCGTTGGAGAGAGAGGAAAGAAAGAGAAAAAAATTTTCGGCTCACAACGGGGGAAAGCATCCTGAAATCCCCGTGCTTATTGAGAGAGCCATAACCGAGGGGGTTTGGGGGGAATCATTCCCCCCAAGCAGGGTCAAGGGGCGGCAGCCCCTTGCCGCCGGAGGCATCACAACCACATGAAAAAGCTCTTGGTCAAAATCTGCGGGATGCGCGAACAGCACGCCCTCGACTGCGCCGCCGCGCTCGGCGTGGACTTCTGCGGCTTCATCTTCGCGCCCGAAAGCCCGCGCGCGATCTCGCCCGAGGCCGCGGCGGGGCTGGACAGCCGGGGCATGGGGCGCGTCGGGGTCTTCGTGACCGACGACATGCGCCTGATCGCGGAAAGCGCCCGCCTCGCCCGGCTGGACCGCATCCAGTTGCACGGAGATCAGTCGATCACCTGCGCCGAGGTCCTTGCGCGGACGCTGGGCGCGGAACGCCTCATCCGCGTGCTCTGGCCGGACCGCTACCCGGACCGTCAGGCGCTGGAAGAGGCCATGAACCGCCACGCCCCGACGGTGGGGGCCTTCCTGCTCGACGCTGGCCTCGGCGGAGGCGGCAGCGGCCGGAGGATCGGGGAAGAGAAGCTGTCCGGCCTGCGCGCCCCGAAACCGTGGCTGCTGGCGGGCGGACTCACGCCGGAAAACGTGCGCGAGGCCGTGGAAGCTTGCGCTCCCGACGGTGTGGATTTCAATTCGGGGCTGGAGTCCGAACCCGGACGCAAAGACCCCTCACGTATGCGGGCCGCGGTTGCGGCTCTGAGAGGATAGTCATGAAAAAAGGATATTTTGGTGAATTCGGCGGCTGCTTCGTGCCCGAACTGCTCATGCCGCCTCTGCGGGAACTTGAGGACGCCATGCAAACCATCATGCCCTCCCCGGTCTTCCGGGACGAGCTTGACGATCTGCTGCGCAACTTCGCCGGACGCGAGACGCCCCTGACCTATTGCCCCACGCTCTCGGAACGCCTCGGCTTTTCGCTGTGGCTGAAACGCGAGGATTTGCTGCACACCGGCGCGCACAAGGTCAACAACACCCTCGGACAGGCCCTACTTGCCAAGCACATGGGCAAAACGGCGCTGGTCGCGGAAACCGGGGCGGGACAGCACGGCGTGGCGACCGCAGCGGCGGCGGCCCGGCTCGGCCTTGAGTGCCTCATCTTCATGGGCGCGGAGGACGTGGACCGCCAGTCCTCCAACGTGCGGCGCATGAAACTCCTCGGCGCGGAAGTCCGCCCCGTGCAAAGCGGCACCCGCACGCTCAAGGACGCCATCAACGAGGCCCTGCGCTACTGGATCGCCGCACAGGAAACCACGCACTACTGCTTCGGCACGGCGGCGGGCCCGCATCCCTTCCCCACGCTGGTGCGCGACCTGCAAAGCGTCATCGGCCGCGAAACCCGCGCCCAGATGCTCGAAAAGACGGGCAAACTGCCTGACGTGGTGGTCGCGGCGGTGGGCGGCGGCTCCAACGCCATCGGCATGTTCCATCCCTTCGTGGAGGACGCTTCCGTGCGCATCGTCGGCGTGGAGGCGGCGGGGACCGGGGAACCCGGCTGCTACAATTCCGCCCCGCTCAACCTCGGCACGCCCGGCGTCCTGCACGGGCAATACACCATGCTGCTCCAGACCGGCGACGGCCAGATCGAACCCTCGCATTCCGTCTCCGCCGGGCTGGACTACCCCGGCGTCGGGCCGGAGCACGCCTACCTGCACGCCACGGGGCGCGTCCGTTACGGGCTCGCCAACGACGCCGAGGCCCTCAACGCCTTCCAGACTCTGTGCCATACGGAGGGCATCCTCCCCGCGCTGGAATCCTCGCACGCGCTGGCGTGGGTGCTGGAACATCCAGACGAGCTGCCGCAGGGCGGAAACGTCGTCGTCAACCTCTCCGGGCGCGGCGACAAGGATATGGACATCGTGGAGAAATACCTCACGTTTTGAGGACGGGAACGCGGGATTCCCCGGCGCCTCACCTTTTGGGAAAGGACGCCGCAGAGTCCGCCCCCTTTTTAAGGATATATTAAGGACATACCCCGCTCCTCCCGCGTTTCGCCGGGGCCGCGAGCGGGTTGCAAAGGCCGCAACGCCCGCCTGCGCAAGGCGGACGCAAGCCTCCCGCCGAAGACCTATGAGGAGAACATCATGTCGCTGCTGAAACAAAATATACGGGACGCGCACGCCGCCGGACGCACGGCGCTCATTCCCTTCGTCACCGCCGGATTCCCCACGCCGGATCGTTTCTGGGGCATCATCGAGGAACTGGACGCCAACGGTGCGGACGTCATCGAAATCGGCGTCCCCTTCTCCGATCCCGTCGCGGACGGCCCCGTGGTCGAGGACGCCTCGCGCCGCGCGCTGGAACAGGGCATCACGCTGCACTGGATCATGGACGGGCTGCTCGAACGCGCCGGACGCTTCAAGGCGGGCCTCGTACTCATGGGCTACCTGAATCCCTTCCTCCAGTACGGGCTGGAGCGCTTCGCCGCCGATGCCGCCGCCTGCGGCGTCTCCGGCTGCATCGTGCCCGATCTGCCGCTGGACGAAAGCGGCCCCATGCGCGCAACCCTGAAAGCCCACGGCATGGACCTCATCGCTCTGGTGGGGCAGAACACCACGCTGGAACGCATGAAGGAATACGCTGCGGTTTCCGATGGCTACGTCTACGTGGTGTCCGTGCTCGGGACCACCGGCGCGCGCACGGGACTTCCTCCGCAGGTAGAAGACACGCTGCGCCGGGCCAAGGAAGCCTTCTCTCTGCCGCTGGCCCTCGGCTTCGGCCTGCAACGCCCCGAGCAGCTTGAGGCCATCCCCGCCGACATCCGGCCCGACGCCGCCGTCTTCGGGAGTGCCCTGCTGAAACACCTCGACGCGGGGAAGAGCGCCAAGGCCTTCCTTGACGTCTGGACCGGGGAAAGGGCCTAGACCTTATCGGCACTGAGATACTTTTTCCCTGTTGTTTCGGAATGTTGCCTCGAAACGTATTAATGGAGCCATGTATCCCGATCCACAGCATAACGGTGTAAAAGAGTGAGTAAATCTGGCTGGTATAACGGTTAGGTGCCGAGACGCCCGGGCCTTTCCCGGCGCGTCCGGCTCTCCATACGTTTTCTGGAGTGCGACGCGGGCATGATCCCGCCCCGCCCTCAAGCCTCTTTCGACCTCAACGGCGCGGGAGGCTTGAGGGCTTTCGCGTCTCGCGCCCGCCCGGTTGACTCCGCATCGAAACCGCCCCGCCCTCGCGCCTGCTCACCTCGCCCGCCCGCGCAGTTGATAAAAACGGAAAACGTACAGGCCATCATAGCCTGATCATCTCGCCCGTCCGTGCGGTGGATTCCTTCTCCTGCGCCGCGTCCGGCGGAGTGATTCGCATCGGAAAAAAAGAGGCCGGAAAAAAGTTCTTTTCCGAAATGGGGCGCTCATTGACCCTTGTGCTTTTTTAGACTAAAAAAGATATTTCATCCTTTCCTTGTATCGTGTTAGCCCATTTTTTTCGTTTTCGGGATCGTGACCATGTTCGGAACGCTTTTTTTCGATAAACAAGACCGCGAGCTGCTGCGCATGATCAATGAGACCATTGATCATGGGCCGACACAGGACCTTGAGCACAAGGTCTTTGACGCCAACCTGCATCCGCATGGCATCCTCGAACTGACGACGACGCACGAGTACCGCATGGCCCACGCGGTCATCAACCTCCTCGGCAATCTGGAGGAGGGCCGTGCGGCGGACCGGCTCATGGCCCTGCGCATCCTTCAGGACGAAGTGCTGCACAGCGCGCGCACGACCTTCCGCTACAACACGGGCCGCGTCCTCCTTCAGATCATGAAGGAAATCGTGCGTTCCCGACAGGACGAGCTTGCCCAGCTCCAGCTCGTCCACGACTTCCGCAAGGTCACATCCGGCAACCCCCGGCTGGTGCGGCATTTCCTCAACACCTACCATCTGCTCGAAATGCCCGAGGAATGGAACCAGCTTACGCTGGACCACCATGTCCACGACGCCAACACGAAGGGCCGCAAGAACCCGACCCATCTCATCATGGACGCCTGGATCAAGGGCATCCGCTACCTGACGGTCATCTATTACAACTATGTGGAACCCGCCGCCGCGCGCGAACTGCTTCAGGCCGCCGAGATCATGGGCGTGGAAGTCCGTATCGGGCTGGAATTCCGCGCGCCGTTCCGGGGCCGCTACGTGAGTTTCGTCTGGGCCCCGCGCGGCTTCTCCGATCCCGAATCCTTCCTGTCCTTCCTTGCCGAACGTCCCATGATTGCCCTCATGAACGAGGGACGCAAGGCTTCCCTCTGGATGCAGCGCCACGTCATGGACACGCTGCGCCTGTGGAACGAGAAGCTGGCCCCCTCTCTGGCGGCGGAACTGGAAATTCCCGTACCCCTTCTCGATCCGGACGACTTTCTGGCCTACGTTGGCGCGGGCCAGACCTCCTTCCTGCATCTGGCCGAATACGCGCATCAGGTCATCCTCGACAGCCTGCGCGTCCGCGTCCGCGAACTGCAAAAGGAAACCCTCACGGCCACCTCGGACCGCAAGGAACAGATCAGCCAGCTCATCCGCCGGATGGACATGCTCACCACCGAAGTGATCATGGAAACGTGGCTCAAGCCCGAGCGCAACCCCGAGCTGCCGTCCCCCAACGTGCCCAGCGACGACAAGGATATGCCGGAAATCCTGCGCCTCGCCCCCCACGTCCTCCTTGACTGGCTCTCCTCCCTGCGCAGCGGCTACCGCATCACCCTCCAGCTCTCCAACCTTCACGTCGAGGATGTGCTTGAGCTGCTCTGGGACTGTCAGGGCATGATCACCCATCTTGAGCTTTTCAACCTCAAGGAATGGCAGGAGGGGAACCTCCGGCACCTCACCGCCATCAACGATCTGCAAATCGCCATCAACAAGGGGAGCGTCCTCCACCTCAAGCAGATTCTGCGCACGGTGATCCACAAGCTGGAGGCGTCGTCGAACAAGGAGGACAAGGAGCGCTGTTCCAAGTTCCGCATTATCCTGCGCAACCTCCCTTCCCTTCAGGCCCCCTACCACGTCGCGCCGCTGCGCAGCCGCATCGGGACGGACTCCACCAGCCACTCGGGCCTGCGCCACGGCATGGGGCTGGCCGTGCCGGAAACCCTGCCCCACGGCGCACGCAAGCAGATCGCCAAAGGCAAGCGCTTCAGACCCATCATCCTCCCCGTCACCGTCTCGCTGGAGTTCCGGGAAACCTACGTCGAGCAGGAGCGCCCCACCGCCTTCCGCCGCTGGATCGAGCCGCGCCTGCGCCGGGCGTGGGGCTTCAGCAAGTTCGGCCTGCGCAAGTCCCGTGAGTGGCGGGTCCTCTCGTCGGTGACGGTTGTGGGCCAAGAGGGCAACGTGATCACGATGGGCGGCATCGGCGGCGAAATAGGCAACGGCCTGTGCCCCGAGCAGCCCGCCAACGCACCGCGGCGGCGCTGGTTCGGCTTCTCCCGCCTGAATACCCCGCTGTCCAACACACTCAAGGTACTGGCGGGCTTCATCCCGGCGCTGATCACCTTCCTCTACACGCAGGACTGGTGGGTGCTGGCGTGGTTCGGTGCGCCTCTGTGGTTCCTGATCACGGGCCTGCGCAACATCCCGCAGGCCATCCTTGGCGGGGGCGGCATGTGGAGCCGCTCGCTCCTGCGCTGGAACGATTACGTAAGCTGGACACGGGTCTGCGACTCGCTCCTCTATACCGGCCTTTCCGTGCCGCTGCTGGAATGGTTCATCCGCGTCCTGCTGCTTGAGGACGGCCTCGGGCTGACCGTCATGGATCATCCCTTCCTCGTCTTCGCCATCATCGCGGGGGCCAACAGCATCTACATCTCGCTGCACAACATCTACCGAGGCTTCCCCAAGGAAGCGATTATCGGGAATCTTTTCCGCAGCCTGCTGGCCATCCCGGTATCCGTCTTCTACAACGATCTGCTGGCCCTGAGCCTCCCCCTGTTCACCGAGACCGATCCCTTGTTGCTTCTGGAACCGGGTGCGGCTATCATTTCCAAGACGGCTTCGGACACCGTGGCCGCGCTCATCGAGGGGCTGGCGGACTGGCGCAACAACCGCCGCCTGCGCTATTGGGATTACGACACCAAGCTCAAGCGGCTCTTCGACTGTTACGCCAAGCTGGAACTGGCCTTCCCGGACCGCGACATCCTCTCGCTGTTGTCCCGGCCCAAGGAACTGATGCGGCTCACGTCCGGCGAAGCAAGGCCCCTGCAGGTGGAGAGCATCATCAACGCCCTCGACCTCATGTATTTCTGGCTTTACCAGCCCTGCGCGCAGCAGACGCTCACCTCCATCCTGCGGGGTATGACGCGGGAGGAACGGGTGATCGTGGCCCGCTCGCAAGGGGTGCTCTCCCGCGTGCGCGAGGTGAGCCAGCTTTTCGTGGACGGCCTGCTCGGGCGCAACTTCGCCCGTGCCCTGTCCTTTTATCTGGACAGCTACGAAAGCTATATCATGACACTCAACAAGCGTTGCGCGGGTTTTTCCAACGGCAACGCCCGCTACGGGGTAAGGCGCCGGCGCCGTTGACGGCCCTCCCGACCGCATAAAGGACGCACCGTGGCCGCAAGGACTCCCCGTACCGAGCAAGAAGATCGGCTCCCTACCCGCGAAGAGGCGCAGGCCGCCTTTTCACCCGCACTCGACGAACGTCAGAGCCGCGTGCGCGCCGCGCTCGACAAACTGGCCGCCGATCCGCCGCAGGTGCTCATCCTCGAAGGGGGGAGCGCCGAAGAGCGTTTCAGCGTGGCCCTCTGGCACGCGGCGCGCCTCAACTGCCCGGAAAACCCTTCGCCCTGCCTGTGCTGTCCCTCCTGCCTCCAGATCGGGGCCGGGCTCTTCCATGATCTCTACCTGTTGGACGGGCGGGAAGGTTCAATCAAAATCGAAACCGTCCGCGAACTGCGCACCATCCTCGGAGAAGCCCCGCGCGGGGAGGGCAAACGTGTGGTCATCCTTGCTGAGGCCCAGTCGCTCGGCGTGGAAGCCGCCAACGCCCTCCTGAAATCGCTGGAGGAGCCGCGTCCCGGCGTCTGCTTCCTGCTCCTCGCCCCGCAGCGCGAACGGCTCCTCCCCACCCTTGTCTCGCGGGGTTGGGTCGTCACGCTGGCATGGCCCGAAGCCTCCTCCCCCAGCCCCACCGATCTGCGGCCCTGGGAAGAAGCGCTGGCCGATTTCCTCGCCTCCGGGCGGGGCTGGTTTGACCGCACCTCGGCCAAAGGCGCGGTGGACGCCCCCCTCGCACGACGGATCGTCGTGTGCATCCAGAAGGCGCAGGCCGCCGTCCTTGCCGGGCGCGACGGCGGACCCCTCGGCCCGCTTTTGACCCCTCTTCCCGCCGCCGGGCACCTCCACGTCAACGATCTCCTCGCCCAGTGCCAGGAATCCCTCGACTACATGGTCAGCCCGGCGCTGGCCCTCAACTGGCTTGCCGTGCGGCTGCACATGGTCTGCCGCCGTGCCCGGCTCCGCGCCGCGGGCCGCCCTCTTCCCTAGGCCCTCCCTGAAGCGCCCGCCGCAAAGCCCCCTTTTTCTCCTTCCCCGGCAGGAAAAACTCGTGCAGGGGCGCTGCGGCGCCTTCCACCTTCCCCTTGTGCGCTGTGGTAAAACGGGCGTTATCGGGGCCGCGTGCAAAAGGCTTGCATGGAGTTCCCGAGCCGGAACTTCCCTGACTTGCCGCCGCGCGCGGAAGGGTTGCATCCCATCATTGACGCCGAGCCGGAGGGCTCCACTGGCGGCTGCGCGCGGAAGGGCGGCTTCTCTTATGGACGGCCTTTTTCTCGGAAAAACTCCGGTGGCACTGCCGATGCCCCTACCGGGGAGCCTCTATTTTTTAGTGGACACTACTTATAAAAAGAATTATTATTGATTCCGTTCTGAAGCTGAGAAGGATTCCCGGCCGAATTCTCCCTTAGAGGGAGAGGCGGCGCATTACTCATTGTCAAACGTTCGCCGCCAGTGTACTTCCAAGGCGACAGGGTCCTTCATCAGCTAACCGTCGATTCATAAGGAAGGTTCTCATGGCTAAGCAGTTTGAAGTCTATAAGTGCGAACTTTGCGGCAATATCGTTGAAGTGCTTCACGCCGGCGACGGCCCTCTGGCCTGTTGCGGCAAGCCCATGAAACAGATGGTGGAAAGCTCCGTGGACGCCGCCAAGGAAAAACACGTGCCCGTCCTTGAGGCCGCAGGCTCCGGCTGCCGCGTAAAGGTGGGTTCGGTGCCGCATCCGATGGAAGAAACCCATTGGATCGAATGGATCGAAATCGCCACCGCGGACGGCAAGCGCTATAAGAAATACCTCAAGCCCGGCGACGCCCCGGAAGCGGAATTCTGCATCCCTGCGGATCAGGTCGTTTCTACGCGCGAATACTGTAATCTGCATGGTTTGTGGAGAGCCTAGGCGCTTGAACGCGTCTTGACAAAAGTGTTTTTTTTAGTGTGTAAGGGTGAAGCAAAGCCCTTTTGTTCAACCTCAAACCACCCCTGCCGGGCGCAATAGCGATCCGGGTGGGCAGGAGAATCAGGTTATGCAGAAATACGTTTGCGATGTTTGCGGTTACGAATACGATCCCGCCGCTGGCGATCCCGACAGCGGCATTGCTCCCGGCACCGCCTTTGCCGATCTTCCCGAAGACTGGGTTTGCCCCGTCTGCGGAGCCTCCAAGTCGGACTTCCATCCGGCCTAAGCTCCGTCCCGTCTGTACGCAGAGAGAGGGGTGTGGCGGGTTTTCGTCGCACCCCTGCTTTTTGATTCCACTTTCATTCGTCTGATCAAAGGATTTTGTCATCATGAAACCCGTTGAATTGGCAAAAGATGTTTTCTGGATCGGGGCCGTCGACTACAACAAGCGCAATTTCCACGGCTACAGCCGTTCCCCGCGCGGCACCACCTACAACAGCTATCTGATCCGTGACGAGAAGAACGTCGTCTTCGATACGGTGGACAACGACTATGCGGGCACCATGTTCTGCCGTCTGGCCAAGCTCCTTCCCCTCGAAAAGGTCGATTACATCGTCGTCAACCATACGGAAAAGGATCATGCGGGCGCGCTCTGCCAGCTCGTCGAACGCTGCCGTCCCGAAAAAATCATCACCTCGCCCGTGGGCAAGCGCTTCATGGAAGCCCAGTTCGACACCACCGGTTGGCCCATCGAAGTGGTCAAGACGGGCGAGGTGGTCAACATCGGCAAGCGCAATATCCATTTCGTGGAAACCCGGATGCTCCACTGGCCGGACAGCATGGTTTCCTACATCCCCGAAGAAAAGCTCCTCATCAGCAACGACGCCTTCGGCCAGAACATCGCCTCCTCCGAACGTTTCTCCGATGAATACGATCCCGACGTGATCGAGCGCGCGGTCAAGGAATACTATTACAACATCGTCCTGCCGTTCTCGCTGCAGGTGTTGAAGACGCTGGACCTCGTGGGCAGCCTCAATCTCGACATCGAGATGATCGCCCCCGACCACGGCCTCATCTGGCGCGGCAAGGAAGCCTGCGCCCACATCCTGAACAGATACCGCGCTCTGGCCGAGCAGAAGCCGCAGCAGCGCGCCGTCATCGTCTACGACTCCATGTGGGGCTCGACGGGCATCATGGCTTCGGCCATCGCCAGCGGGCTTGAGGACGAAGGCGTTCCCGTGCGCATCATCGACATCCAGAAAAACCACCACAGCGACGTCATGACCGAACTGGCCGACTGCGGCGCGGTCATCGTGGGCTCGGCCACGCACAACAACAACGTGCTGCCCGGCATCGCTGATGTGCTGACCTACATGAAGGGTCTGCGTCCCCAGAACCGCGTGGCCGCCGCCTTCGGTTCCTACGGCTGGTCCGGCGAATCCGCCAAAATCATTCAGGACTGGCTGGCCTCCATGAACATGGAACTGCCCGCCGATCCCCTGAAGATTCTTTTCGTGCCCAAACATGAGGGGCTTACCCAGTGCGTCGCCCTCGGCAAGGCCGTGGCGCAGGCGCTCAAGGCCAAGTGCTGAGGGGAAGCCCTCTCCTGAAGGATGGAGGCCGCCGCGCGGGATCGTCTTGGCGGCGCGGCGTCAGCCTTTTCATGCGGAGCCCGGACTGAGGCGGGCTCCGCCCATGTCCCGGCACGGCTGCGTGCCGGCATTTCAAACAATGGGGGAATCGTATGGATGTCGTTATGCTGTCACGGCTGCAATTTGCCGTGACCGTCTTTTTCCACTTCATCTTCGTCCCGCTGACCCTCGGGCTGGTGGTCCTGCTCGCCGTCATGGAGACGCTTTACGTGCGTACGGGCGAGGAAGTGTACAAAAGGATGGTGAAGTTCTGGGGAAAGCTTTTCGTCATCAACTTCACGCTGGGCGTCGTGACCGGGATCACGCTCGAATTCCAGTTCGGCACCAACTGGTCGCGCTATTCGGAATACGTGGGCGACATTTTCGGCTCGCTCCTCGCCATTGAAGCCACCGCCGCCTTCTTCCTCGAATCGGTCTTTCTGGCGGTCTGGGTCTTCGGCTGGAACCATGTGAGCAAGAAGGTCCACCTGCTGGCCATCTGGCTGGTCGCTATTGCCTCCAACCTCTCGGCGTTGTGGATCATCTTCGCCAACGGCTGGATGCAGAACCCCGTCGGCTACGTCCTGCGCAATGGCCGGGCCGAACTTTCGAGCTTCTTTGAGGTCATCACGAATCCCTTTGCGTGGAGCCAGTACCTGCATACGATTTTCGCCTCCTGGATGCTGGGCGGCTTTTTCGTGCTCGGCGTTTCCGCGTGGCACCTCTTGCGCCGCAACGACGTCGATCTTTTCAAGCGCACGGTGCGGATTGCCATCCCCTTCACGCTGGCGCTCTCCCTCCTGCTCGCCATTCAGGGGCATCACCACGCGCAGGTCGTGGCCGAAATCCAGCCCGAAAAGCTCGCGGCCATGGAAAGCCATTGGAAGACCGGCACGGACGTCCCCATGTATCTGCTGACGTGGCCTGACGAAGCCCAGCACAAAAACGCCATCGAAGCCCTGCCTATCCCCGGTATGTTGAGCATCCTCGCCTTCAACTCCGCGAGCGCGGAAGTGAAGGGCCTTGACGCCTTCCCCGCCGACGAGATTCCTCCGGTCCTGCCCACCTTCCTCTCCTTCCGCTTCATGGTGGCCACGGCGGGCATCTTCATTCTGCTCGCCCTCGCCGCGTGGTGGTACAGGAAGGACCTCGAAGACCATCCGCGTGTGCTCAAGGCGCTGCTCTACGTCATTCCCCTGCCCTATCTCGGGATCATGGCGGGCTGGACTGTGGCGGAAATAGGCCGCCAGCCGTGGATCGTCTACAGGCTCATGCGTACGTCCGACGCCGTGTCGCCGGTGCCCGCGTCCTCGGTGTGGCTCTCGCTCGCGGCGTTCATCGCCGTCTACACCTTCCTCGGCGTTCTGGACATCTATTTGCTCAGCAAGTACGCCAAGAAGGGCCCGGAAGCACAGGCCTAGCCCCCTTGTCCACACCATACTGAGAGGATTACCGTCATGCTTGAAACCATCTGGTTCGTACTGTGGGGGCTGCTCTGGGCGGTCTACTTTATCCTGGACGGCTTTGATTTTGGCATGGGGACGCTCCTGCCCTTTCTCGCCAAAAACAACGACGACAAGGTCGCCATCTACAACGCCGCCGGTCCCTACTGGGACGGCAACGAAGTGTGGCTGATCACCGCGGGCGGCGTGACCTTCGCCGCCTTCCCGAAGGCGTATGCCGTGATGTTCAGCGCGCTGTACGCGCCGCTCCTCATCCTGCTCTTCGCCCTTATTTTCCGGGCTGCCTCCTTTGAGTTCCGCAACAAGAAGGACTGCCCCGGCTGGCGGAAGTTCTGGGACGTGTGGCAGTTCCTCGGCAACTTCCTGCCCGCCCTGCTCCTCGGCGTGGCCTTCGCCAACCTCTTCATGGGCATCCCCGTGGACGGCGACGGTGTCTACCACGGCAACATCCTGAAGCTGCTGAACCCCTATGGGCTCGCGGGCGGCATCTTCTTCGTGCTCATCTTCTGTATGCACGGGGCCATCTGGCTTGCCCTGAAGACCACGGATGAAATGCACATGCGCGCCGTCATCGCCGCCCACGTGCTCTGGCCTCTCGTGGTGGCCATGTCGCTGGCCTTCCTCGCCATGACCGCTTTCTACACGGACCTGTACGCCAATTACGGGGAACACCCCACCCTGCTCATCTTCCCGCTTTCCGCCGTCTTCCTGCTCCTGACGGTGCGGGTCATGATGGCCGGGAACAACCTCCTCGGCGCGTGGTTCTGCAGTGCGGGCTTTATCTTCGCCCTGACCTTCTTCGGCGTCCTCGGCATGTACCCCGGCCTGATCATCTCCAGCATCGATCCGGCCTACAGCGTCACGGCGTTCAACGGCGCCTCCAGCCCGCTGACCCTCAAGATCATGCTCGGCGTCACGCTGGTCTGCGTACCCATCGTCATCGCGTATCAGGCATGGGTCTATTACGTCTTCGCCCGCAAGGTGTCGGACGAAGGCATCCGTCACGACAAGCAGAGATAAGCGCGGCGCTTGCGCCACGCACGAAAGCCGCCCGGTTCAACTCCGGGCGGCTTTTTTACGGTGCTCCGGGGCTCCCGTAGAAGGGAAAAAGACCCATCTGGATTTCCAGACGTCTTTTCTGGGACCGCCCCGCGCGGAGGGGGAAGAATCCTTACCGGGATGGCCGTCTGCTCATCACAAGGGCCGCCCCGCGCGGAGAGAGGACGCATTCCCTCCGCTTTTTCTACGCGCAGGCATGGCCGCCCCGCGCTGGAAAGCCCCCTGCGGGGCATACTCCTTCTCCAAGGAAACAGGACCTTGCCCGAAGAAGCGGAACATAGGGCCCCGGGCTGGGGCCTGAGCGCGGAAGCCGCCGCGCGGGGAGGCCATGTTTCAAGGCTGCCCTTTAATGGAAAGGAAACGCGGCCACGAGCAGGCCGTCAATCCGGCATCGCCTCGCGGACCTCTTGCGCTGCCGTCCTGTGCAGGCCCATCCTCCGACGGGGACGTCCTGCTCGCCGGGCGGTGAGGCCCCCCTTCTCGCGCGGCGGACACGTCCTGCACGGGCCAGACCCTCAGGACAACCCCAATCAAGGGCCTGCCGGGGCTATCCGGCCCTCAAGAGTACGGAGGCCATGCCGATCTCCCCACCACGGATGGAAAGGGCGTGCGTTTCCCTCTTCCGGGGCTGGATGAGTTCGTCAGGCGTCAGCGCCTGAAGGCAATCAGAAGACCGAGGAGGACGAGAAACACGCCGAGGAAACGCCGCCACGTAAAGGCCGTTACGGGAATACCGAACCAGCCGAAGTGGTCGATGACGCAGCCCATGATCAGGTTGCCGAGGATCATGGCCATCAGGGTCGGCAACACGCCGATGTGCGGGACACAGAGGATGGTGTTGAGTACGACGAGGGCCCCGAGCAGGCCACCGGCAAGCTGCCAGAAGGGGACGGAGGCCACCCCCGCAAGGTTGCCCTTGCCCGCCACAAGGACCAGCACGCCAAGGGCCAGCGTCCCGCCCAGAAAAGAGAGGAAACTGCCTTCCACCGTCCCGACGCTGCGGCTGAGGAGTGCGTTGATGGGGGACTGGAGGCCGAAAAGAAGCCCCGCGCCGAGCATCAGGGCCACATAGATCATCTTTTCCATAGCCTTCCTCTGCGAGCGGGCGAAGATGAGCGCCGCTCCCAAAACGACGGGAGCCGGGGGTTTCCCCGGACTCCCATCGGAAAACGACCTTGCGGAGGGCCTTGCCCCTTCCCAGTCTACCGTCCAGCCGCCTTTCTATTGGCTGTGCGGCCCGGGAGAGACACCCCGGGTCCACATACGCCTTGCCGTCCTTTTCCGTGCCTTGCGCTGTGCAAAAACGGCTTTTCACAGGCAGCCCTTTCAGGAAGGGCTTAGAACATCTGCTTCAGCAAGTCCTCGCCGCGCGTGTTGACCCCGGAGATCGCCTCCTCGGACGTGCTCGACCCCGGTTCGGTACCCGTATAGAAGGGCAGGCGCAAACCGCCACCGCTCACGAGGTGACCGCTGGACGGGTCCACGTTGGCGAAGGTGATCCCGTCCGGCACGTCAAAGTCGTCCGGTGGGTAGGCGTTCAGAGCTGTCTTGGCGTACTCCACGAAGATGGGCAGGGCAAGGCTGCTGCCCGATCCGCTGCGGCCCATCGTGCGCGGCTGGTCGTAGCCGACGTAAAGCCCCGTGACCAGATGCGGCGTAAAGCCGATAAACCACGCGTCTTTCCAGTCGTTGCTGGTGCCGGTCTTGCCCGCCACGGGACGACCGAGCACCTTGGCCTTGGTCGCCGTGCCCGCGTTGACCGCCTCTTTCAGGAGATAGGACATGAGGTAGGCATTCTGCGGCGTGATGGCGTCGCGCAAGTCGGGCTGCGTCTCGTAGACGGGCTCACCCCAGAAGTTCTTGACGGAAAGGATGAAGCGCGCCTTGCTGACCATGCCGCCGTTGGCGAAGGCGGTGTAGGCCTGCGTCATGTTCAAAGGCGTCACCGCCACCGCGCCGAGGCTCACGGAAAGCACTTCGGGGAAATGCGGCTCCAGTTCCAAATCCTTGGCCCGCTCGATGACCTTCTGGACGCCCATTTGCTGCACTACGCGGATGGTGCACAGGTTGCGCGACAACGCGAGCGCCGTGCGCAGCAAAAGCGGCCCCTTGAAATTCTTCTCGTAGTTGTTGGGACGCCACACGTCGCCGCTTTCGAGGAACTGCACGACGGGCGCGTCCAGCAGGACGGAGGCGGGAGTGAAGCCGTTGTCGAGCGCCGCCGAATAGACGATGGATTTGAATGACGATCCCGGCTGACGGTGAGCCTGCGTCGCCCGGTTAAACTGGCTTTCCCGGAAGTTGTAGCCGCCCACCATCGCCACCACGTCCCCGTTTTCCGGCTCTATGGAAACGAGAGCGCCCTGCACCTCGGGCACGCTTTCCAGCGTGAGGGGGATAAGCTTGTCAGGAGCGGCCTCCTCGGGCTTGAAAGGCGTTTTGGGATCGGGCCCCAGAGCGGAAACCCAGACCACGTCGCCCGGCTCCAGAAACTTCTGCTTGCCGCGGATCGACTTGCGGGCCCACGCGAGATGGGCCTTGTCGATGAAGCCCGTGTATTTGCCGAGGCTGACGGTTGCGCCCTTGTCCTCATAGAGGGTGACGATGCCCCGGATGCGTTCGCCGTTGGCGAGCATGGCCGGTGCAAAACTCGATTTTTCAAGCCGTTCCTTCAGTTTGGCGGCAGGAATCTTTTCCACCGGGCCGGGCCACCCCTGACGCCGGGTGAACGCCTCCAGCCCTTCGCGCAGGGCCGCATCCGCAGCCCGCTGCGCAGACGGTTCCATCGCCGTCTGCACGGTGAAGCCCATCTGATAGACGGCCTCTTCCCCGTAGACGGGCAGGTCCATGCCCAACTGTTTCGCGTTCTCCTCGCTGAAGAGATCGATAAGCTGGCGGCGCACTTCCTCCAGATACCACGCGCCCTGCCGCCCCATGCCGTCGGACATGGACTTGAAGACGAGCGGCTGGCGCATGGCCTCGTCGTACTGCGCTTCCGTAATCCAGTTCAGCTCACGCAGGCGGCGCAGCACGTAATGCTGCCGCGTTATGGCCGCCTCGGGATTGTGGTAGGGATTATCCTGCGAGGGCGCTTTCGGAAGCCCGGCAATGACGGCGCATTCGGCCACCGTCAAATCCTTGGCGCGCTTGCCGAAATAGGTGCGCGCCGCCGCTTCTACCCCGTAGGCGTTGGAGCCAAGGAAGGTCTGGTTCAGGTAGATGGTCAGGATTTCGTCTTTCGAGAGATACCGCTCCAGCCGGTAGGCGAGGATGGCTTCCTTGATCTTGCGCTCGTAGGTCCGTTCCGGCGTAAGCAGCAGCCGTTTGATGACCTGCTGGGTGATGGTGCTGCCGCCCTGCCGGTGTGTCCCCGAGCGCAGATTGATCAGAAAGGCGCGGAAAATGGCTACGGGGTTCACGCCCTCGTGCTCGTAAAATTCCGCGTCCTCCGCCGCAAGGAAGGCCTGCGGGAGGGTTTTGGGCATCTCGTCCAGCGAGATGAGGAAGCGGTTTTCGCGATAAAAATAGCCGATGACGCTCCCGTCCCGCGCCAGCACGGTGGTGGTGAGCGCCGGGCGGTAGTCCGCTATCCGGGTAAAGCCGGGCAAATCCCGGACGGCCCAAAAATACAAGCCTGCCACGGCTGCGACGCCGAGGGCCGTCAGCACGCCGATGGTGATGCCAAGGATGGTAAACGCTCTCTTCATGAGCAAGGCGATACCCTGTTTCCGGCTCTGCGTAAAGAGCCGGAAACAAAGAGCCGAGGCCGCGCGTCTCTTTCCGGCCCCATACGCCTCTTCAAGACTCCGCGTCCGCCGTCAGCCGTTCGCAGACGACCTTTCCGGTCCCGCCATCGTCTGAATACTCGACTTTCGGCCGCTCATGCTCTAGACTCACCTGTTCCCAACACGTTTCTTCCCGGCCTTCCCCGGGTTGGCCCCTGTCCCGGGGCTTCCCAAAGGCGGGGTATAAGGAGCCCTCATGACTTGTCGTTTCCTGTCGCTGACTTCCGAGGCGCTGTGGCCGGAGCTGCTGCAGATGCTCGCGGATCGCGGCAATCCCGATCAGAGCGTGGAGGCGGATGTGCGCGCCATGCTCGACGCCGTGCGCAAGGACGGCGACGCCGCCGTGCTCGGCTACGTGCGGCGCTTCGACTGCCCGGCCATGCAGCCGCCCCTGCGCGTTTCCCCGGAAGCGCCGGAACAGGCCGCCGAAAGCCTGCCTTCCGAAAGCCTCGACTGCATCCGGCAGGCCGCGGACAACATCCGGGCCTTCCATGAGGCGCAAAAGGACCGCTCGTGGTTCCTCACCCGCGACGACGGGACAATCCTCGGCCAGAAAATCAGCCCCGTGGACAGGGCCGGGCTCTACGTTCCTGGCGGGCGCGGGGGCGACACGCCGCTCATCTCCAGCCTGCTCATGACCGCCATCCCCGCACAGGTGGCGGGCGTCTCCGAAATCGCCGTGGTCACGCCGCCGCGCGCGGACGGGACGCTCAATCCCCATATCCTCGCCGCCGCGCACCTGCTCGGCATCCGGGAAATCTACCGCATGGGCGGGGCATGGGCCATCGGGGCCCTCGCCTACGGTACGGAAAGCGTCTCGCCCGTGGACGTCATCGCCGGGCCCGGCAACATCTGGGTGACCACCGCCAAGCGGCTGGTGCAGGGTCAGGTAGCCATCGATATGATCGCTGGGCCCAGTGAGGTGCTCATCCTCGCTGACGCCTCGGCCAATCCCGCGTGGATCGCCGCCGACATGCTCTCGCAGGCCGAACACGATGCGCTGGCCTCGGCCATCTGCCTCACCGACGACGAAGCCCTTGCCCGCGCCGTGCTCGACGAGCTGGACCGCCAGTCCGCCGCCCTGCCCCGCGCCGACATCGTGCGCAAGTCCCTCGCGGACTGGAGCGCCGTCGTCCTGACCCCGGACATGGACGCCGCCGTCGCCCTCGCCAACCGCGTGGCCCCCGAGCATCTCGAAGTGCTCACCGCCGACCCGTGGGCGCTGCTGCCCCGCATCCGGCACGCGGGCGCGGCCTTCCTCGGCCCCTATTCGCCGGAGCCCCTCGGGGACTACTTCGCAGGACCCAACCACGTCCTGCCCACGCTCGGCACCGCCCGCTTTTCCTCGGCCCTGTCCGTGCAGACCTTCTGCAAGCGCACCAGCGTCATCGCGGCCAGCCGCGCTTTCGCCGCCGCCAGCGCCGACGCCGTGGCCCGACTCGCCCGCATGGAGCGGCTCGAAGCCCACGCGCGTTCCATGGAATGCCGCAAACAATAATGTTCCTCAACGTTCAACCTGCGATACAGCCTAGAGGAAGCACCATGAAAGTCACGACCAAGACCGACATCAAGGAATTTCCCCTCCTCAACCGGGGCAAAGTCCGCGATATCTACGATATCGACGACGCCACCCTGCTTATCGTCACCACGGACCGCATGTCCGCCTTTGACGTCATCATGAGCCAGCCCGTCCCCTACAAGGGCGTGATCCTCAATCAGATCACCCTGTTCTGGATGAACAAGTTCGCCCATCTCGTGAAGAACCACCTCATCGAAAGCGACGTGGACAAGTTCCCCGCCGCCCTCGCGCCCTACCGCGACGAACTTGAGGGCCGTTCCGTGCTCGTAAAGAAGGCCAAGCCCCTGCCGGTCGAGTGCATCGTGCGCGGCTACATCACCGGCTCCGGCTGGAAGGATTACAAGGCCACGGGCTCGGTCTGCGGCTACAAGCTGCCCGAGGGCCTGCTGGAGTCCGCGCGCCTTGAACAGCCCCTGTTCACCCCCTCCACCAAGGCGGAGCTCGGCGAACACGACGAGAACATCTCCCCGGCCCGCGCCGCGGAAATGCTCGGGGCCGACGTCGCCGCGCAGGTGGAAAACCTTGCCCTGACCATCTTCAAGGAAGCCCGCGCCTGGGCCGAAGCCCGCGGGATCATCATCGCGGACACCAAGTTTGAATTCGGTATGGTCGACGGCGAACTGACCCTCATCGACGAAGTGCTGACCCCGGACTCCTCCCGCTTCTGGCCCGCGGAAGGCTACGCGCCCGGCAAGAGCCAGCCGAGCTTCGACAAGCAGTACCTGCGCGACTGGCTGTCCCAGCAGCCGTGGGACAAGACCCCGCCGCCGCCCGCCCTGCCCAAGGAAATTGTGGAAGCCACACAGAAGAAATATCTTGACGCCTACCGCATCCTGACGGATTCCGAACTCGCACTCTAGCGCGGCGTGGGAAAGCATCCGAGGCGCGGCGGCGTTGCGAAAGCCGTCCCGCGCCGGGCAGGAAAGAGACGTCCGTCCGCCCTTCCGGGGCCGGCCCCGCGCCGGGCGGACCTTCGCATCACGTACCAACTACGAGGAAATCATGCTGTTGCAGAACAAGAAATGCCTCATCTTCGGAGTCGCCAACAATAAGAGCATCGCCTACGGCATCGCTTCGGCCTTCAAGCAGCACGGCGCCCAGCTTGCCTTCAGCTACGCCGGCGAAGCCATCCAGAAACGCGTGGAGCCCATTTCCGCCGAGCTTGGCGGCGACTTCACGTTCCCCTGCGATGTCACCAGCGACGAACAGATCGCCGCGGCGGTCGAACTGGTGAAGGAACGCTGGGGAAGCGTGGACGTGCTGGTGCACTCCGTCGCCTTCGCCCACAAGGAGGACCTCGCCCACAGGTTCATCGATACTTCACGCGACGGTTTCGCCACCGCGCTGAATATCTCTTCCTACTCCCTCACGGCGCTCTGTTCGGCTTTCGAGCCCCTGCTCAATCCCGGCGCGTCCGTCCTGACCATGACCTATTACGGCGCTCAGAAGATCATCACCAACTACAACGTGATGGGCGTTGCCAAGGCCGCGCTTGAAGCCTCGGTGCGCTACCTTTCCGTCGATCTCGGCGCGAAGGACGTGCGCATCAACGCCATCAGCGCCGGTCCCATCAAGACGCTGGCTTCCTCGGGCATTTCCGATTTCAAGAAAATCTTCAGCCATATCGAGGAACACGCGCCCCTGCGCCGCAACGTCACCACCGAGGACGTGGGCAAGGCCGCGGTTTTTCTGGCCTCCGATCTCGCCTCGGCCGTGACGGGCGAAATCATGTTCGTGGACTGCGGCTATAACAATCTGGGCATCTGAACATGTCCGCGCTGCTGACGCTCGTCTTCCTCGTCGCCGTGGTTTACCTGCTGGCGAAGGCCGAAGAAAAGGGCCTGTTCCACGCCGCAGGCTGTCCCTGCTGCCGCGAGAAACGCCGCCCGCACCGTAACTAAGCGTGTGCAGGCCGACGCTGCGCCATCGGGCCGCCTTTTACCGGGCGGCCCTTTTTGCGTTCTCCCGAATGCCGGCGAGAAGCGGCGGCCCCGCAACATGGGCCATGCCCGCCCGGGCGCTGCCGAGGAGCCGGAGAAGAAGAAGAAGAAGAAGAAGAAGAAGAAGAAGAAGAAGAAGAAGAAGGTCCGGTTCTGGGGCTGGGGCCTCATTCATGCGCAAGGGAGGGGACGGCCCGGGGCGCGCATCGCGGACGGCTTCCTCCCCCGCCTTCCAGCGCAGGAGAAAGGTGTTTGAGCGAGAAGAGGGGGTTTCCATCCGCAGAGCGGATGGATGGCCGTTTCACCCCTTGCGCTCTTTCCATTGGCAACGCAATCCTTCCATTGGCACATGGATATGAAAAAAGGCGGCGCTTTTGCAAACGCCGCCCTTTTCTGTCACTTGCCAGAGAATCAGTGCGTACCGCACGTGCCGGAGGAACAAGAGCCGCCGCAACTGCTCCCCCCCGTGTTGGCCAAGGGAATCTGAGGTTCGACGGAAAAACCCATGTACGTCAGGTCGATGGTGACGCCGCCGACCGTTTCGAGGAGATCATTGGCGATGCAATAGGTGAATCCGTCCTGCTCGACGACCTTGTCTTCGGGAGTAGGCTCATCCAGAGCCAGAGCGAGACGCGGGCCGCGTCAGCCACCAGCAGCGAGGTAGATACGAATGGGGGTCTTTTCCTTGTCGGCGAAGTAGGCTTCAAGCTCTTTGCGGGCTTCTTCAGTGACTGTAATCATCACTTTCCTCCAGTTTCAACCGGGTCGCACCCTTGCGCGCCTTTCGGATTCATGCGCAGAGATGGTTTCAACGGCTTGCTTTCATGAGGTTCATACATGCCTTGCCGCCTACGAGGGCTTCCGGCAGGGGCCTCCCTGCGGCGCGGCTCATCCGGATCAGGCGTCGCTGCTGCGGCCTGAGGGGATAACATAGTGGCCGGGCAGGTCTTGTCAAGCATTCTTTGCGCCCCGCGGCGCACCATGAGCCCCGGCGCGATCTTTTCAGGCCGTAAAGAATAGTATATTCTGGGCGGACTTTCCTGAACCGGCGGCCCCTGCGCCGCGCATCTTTCCCCGCGCCACCGCGTCGGGACGGGGCCGGACGCCCCGGGAGTTGCCCATGAAGACCACCGTTCTCCTTCACGCCGACGAAATGGCCCGCGTCCTCGACCGGCTGGCCTGCCAGATCATGGAACGCCACGGCGATTGCGAACAGACCGTGCTGCTGGGCATCCAGCGGCGCGGCGTCGATCTGGCCCTGCGCCTCGGCAAGGTGCTGGAAGAAAAGCTTGGCCGCAAGCTTCCTTTCGGCACGCTGGACATCAACCTCTACCGCGACGACTGGACCACCCTGCACGCCCGGCCCACCATCGGTGAATCGCATATTCCCACGCCCCTTGACAACAAGGACGTGGTGCTGGTGGACGACGTGCTCTTCACCGGCCGCACCATCCGTGCCGCGCTGGAGGCCATCCTTGACTACGGAAGGCCCAAGACCGTGCAGCTTCTCGTCCTTGTGGACCGTGGGCACCGCGAACTGCCCATCCACGCCGACTATGTGGGCCGCAAGATCAACACGGCCCGCGCCGAAAAGGTCAACGTCCTCATGGAAGAACGCGATGGCCGCGACGCGGTGATCCTCGAAGGCGCGGACGCCTAAACCCCTTGCTTCGCCCGCCTTTCGCGCGGGCGAGGCCCCGGAGCCTCCATGCCCCTGTCCCAGCCCCTGCCCGAACGCCTGCGTCCTTCGGAACTGGCCCTTTTCGTCGGCCAGAGCCATCTTGCCGAGCGCCTGACCACGCTCATGGACGCACCGCGCCTGCCGAGCCTGCTGCTCTTCGGTCCTCCCGGCTGCGGCAAGTCTACGCTCGCCCTGCTCCTCGCCAAAGCGCGCGGGGGGAACGTCCTGCGCCTCAGCGCGCCCGAGGCGGGCCTGCAACAGCTCCGCCGCCAACTGACCGGGGTGGACATCCTCGTCCTCGACGAACTGCACCGTTTTTCCAAGGCGCAGCAAGACTTCTTCCTGCCGCTCCTTGAGTCCGGCGATCTCACCATGATCGCCACGACCACGGAAAACCCCTCCTTCAGCGTAACCCGCCAGCTCCTGTCAAGGCTGCACGTGCTGCGTCTGCGGCAGCTTGGCCGCCCGGAACTGCTCGAACTCGGCAAGCGCGGCGCGACCGCCCTTTCCATCACGCTTGAGGACGAGGTGCTCGACTTTCTGGCCACGGCCGCCCACGGCGACGCCCGCACCATGCTCAATCTCGTCGAGTACGCCTCTTCTCTGCCGGAGGACAAGCGCACCCTCGCCCACGTCAAGGCCACGCTGCCCGAGATCATGGCCCGCCACGACAAGGACGGCGACAGCCATTACGAATACGCCTCCGCGCTCATCAAATCTATCCGGGGGAGCGATCCCGACGCCGCCCTCTACTATCTGGCCTGCCTGCTGGAAGGCGGCGAAGACCCGCGCTTCATCTGCCGCCGCCTCATCCTTTCCGCCTCCGAGGACGTGGGGCTGGCCGATCCGCAGGCCCTGCCCCTCGCCGTGGCCTGCCAGCAGGCCGTGGAATTTGTGGGTATGCCCGAAGGCTACATCCCGCTTGCGGAAACGGTGGTCTATCTGGCGCTGGCCCGCAAGAGCAATTCCACCTACGCCGCCTACGCCAACGCCGCGCGCGAGGTGAAGGTCAACGGGCCGCAGGCTGTGCCTCTGCATTTGCGCAACGCCTCCACGCAGATGCAGAAGGAATGGGGCTACGGCAAGGATTACAAGTATCCGCACAATTTCCCACAAGGCTGGGTGGAACAGGACTACCTGCCCCCCACCGTCCGCAGCCGGACGTTCTATCAGCCCAAGGACTACGGGGAGGAGCCCCGTCTGGCAAGCTGGAACAAGCGCCTCAGACGCGCCAAAACCGAAAACCGTTAGGCCACCTCATGACAACAGCACCGTACCTTTTTCAGGCCGACCGTTACCTGAGCCCCAACCACGCCCCCTCATGGCTTGGCCGTGCCAGCGCGAGCCTCGGCTTTTACGGCCCCCTGATCTGGATTGTCGTCAAATCCGGCATCAAGGCCATGCAACACGTCTATGACGGCGAGGCATGGGCGCGCAGCAGCGAGGAGACCGCCGCCGCGCTCGAAGCCGTGGGCTGCCGCATCGAAGCCTCGGGGCTGGAGCATTTCCGTTCCCTCGAAGGCCCCTGCGTCTTCATCGGCAACCATATGAGCACCTTGGAAACGTTCGTGCTTCCCTCCATGATCCAGCCGTGGAAGGAGGTCACCTTCGTGGTCAAGGAAAGCCTGCTCAAATACCCCTTTTTCGGCTCCGTACTGGCCTCGCGCGATCCCATCGTCGTGGGCCGCAGCAACCCCCGCGCCGATCTTGTGACCGTGCTCGAAGGCGGCGAAGCCCGGCTTGCGGCGGGGCGTTCCATCATCGTCTTCCCCCAGAGCACGCGCACGCCCGTCTTTGATCCCGCCCACTTCAACACCATAGGCATCAAGCTGGCCAAACGGGCGGGCGTGCCGGTCATCCCCATCGCGCTCAAGACCGACGCATGGGGGAACGGACAGTTGCTCAAGGACTTCGGCCCTGTGGATGTGCGCAAGACCATCCATTTCGAGTTCGGGGAGCCCATGCGCATCGAAGGCGCGGGCAAGGCCGAGCACCAGCGGATCACGGATTTCATCATCGACCGTTTGGGCTCGTGGAATCGGGAGCTGGAGGAAGGGAAAGGGAAGTAGAGAATTGAGGAGGGGGGAGGGGGCTCCTTTGTTGCGCTGGCGGGGCTTTTGGGGCTCAACCCTCACTAGAATATCGTCTGGGAAAAGCTGCCTTTTTCCAAAGGGCAAGGGGAAAGAGACGGCGAAGACGGCGTGACGTCGAGACGCCCTTTTCCCTTCCGACGCAACCCATGGGAAAAAGGCGGCCTTGCAGCACAGAGCCTTTCCATTTCCGTCAGAGGCAGCGTATCCGCTAAGGCCGAACCGAAGTGCTTTTGCGGGAAAGCCGACGTTCCCTTTCCACAAGGCCCATGAGGGCGTAGGTCAGGCGGGCGGCGGCAAAATCGGCGGCGTGCAGCCCGGGCACGGGCGCGAGTTCCACCACGTCAAAGCCGAGAACCTCCCGCCCCGCAATGGCCCGCTGCGCGAGATCGAGCGCCTCATACCAGCCGAGGCCGCCGGGGACCGGGGTTCCCGTAGCGGGCATGATCGAGGGGTCCAGCCCGTCCACGTCAAAGGTCACGTAGACCCGCGTGGGGAAATCCGGCGGGAGCAAGCTGTCCGGGATGCCCCGGCGGACAAGATCGGCCGCGTCGTGGAAGGTGACGCCGTGCAACCGGCGGGCTTCCACCTCTTCCAGACACAGCGCCCGCACGCCCAACTGGACCAGAGGCAGCCCCAAATCCTTGACCGCGCGGCGCATGACGCTGGCATGGCTCCACGGGCTTCCTTCGTAACTGTCCCGCAGGTCCGCATGGGCATCGAACTGGACGACGCCGAAGCCGCCGAAACGTCTCTGCAGGGCGGACAGCGCGCCGTAGGTTACGGTGTGTTCCCCGCCGAGCAGCACGGGGAGCCCGCCGTGATCAAGGATCGTGTCGACGGCGGCGGCGATCCTCCGCAGCACGGCTTCGGAAGACCCCGCGCAATCCACGGCGGGGTGCGTGTAGATGCCCGCTTCGGCGGGAACGGATTCCCCGTCCCAGAGTTCAAGCTGGTCCGAGGCTTCCAGAATGGCTTCCGGGCCCCTGGCCGTGCCGCCCGCATACGAAACCGTGGCTTCCAGCGGGACCGGGAGGACATGGAAAAGGCAGGAGCCGGGAGGGGTATCCGACAGTTCGGAGGCCAGAAAACGATGTATTGCGGCTGAATCCATAAGGCTGTCCTCACTTGCTGCGGTTAGAGCGTGTTGCTTCATACACCAAAGAAGTCTATAAGACAATTTTCCTTGAAGGCACGATGGCGCCGCAGCCCTTCTCCCGTCTGCGGCGTGCCCTTCCAACCTCAACGGAACGAAAGGCTATGCGAACCGTTCATTTTCGCCCTTTCGCCGTTCTTTTCCTCCTTATCGCCCTGTTCGCGCTCCCCGCGAAGGCGGCTCCCGAAAAAGCGGCTGATACGCTGCCTCTGACGGAAATGGAAAAGAAATGGCTGGAAGCCCATCCCTCCCTGCGCCTCGGCATCATGGGAGCGCGCCTGCCGTTTGAAAGGCTTTCCCCCACAGGAGAACAGGAAGGCATTGCCAGCGAATACGCCTGCTGGCTCCAAAAAACGCTCGGCGTGCGCCTCATCCCCGTCGCCCATCCCGTCAACGCCTCATGGGAAGACGCCCTGCAGGAAGATGAGGCGGACCTCATGCTCACCGTCGTCAAATCCCCCCGCACGCAGGATCGCCTTCTGTTCACCCGCCCCTATCTGGAACTTCCGCTCGTGCTCTTCAGGCTCAAGGGTGCCGATTTCATCAACGGCTTTGATGACCTGCGCGGGCAGCGCGTGGCCGCCGTCGGGCCCGAGCCGCTGGCAATCCTCACAGAGGCGGCGCCGGAGATCACCGCCGTTTTCGCCCCGGACACCCGCGAGGGCCTGAAAATGCTGCAACGCGGGGACGTGGACGCCGTTTTTGATGCGCTGAATGCGGGAACCTGCTTCATCAGCATGGACAACCTGCATGACATCGTCGTCGGCGCCATCACGCCCTATCATCTGACGCTACGTTTCGGCGTCCGCAAGGAGTGGCCTGTGCTCGCGGGCATCCTCGACAAGGCCCTGCTGAGCCTCCCCCCGGCCACCGCCGCCGATTTCCACAAACGCTGGATGAACATCAGGCAGACGCGAGAAGTCGACTGGAAGCTGTTCTGGAAGCTCACCGCCCTTGTCGTCATCGCGGCGGCCGCCGTGACGGGCACGGCCCTGTTCATGCTGGGCAAGGTGCGCCGGGAAGTGCTGGTACGGCGGCAGACGGAAAACACCCTCACCGCGCTCTTGGAAAACCTGCCCGCCGCCGTGTGCATGTTCGACGCCGAAGGCCGCTGCCTCAAGCTCAACGCCATGTGCACTACGGTTTTCGGCTTTACGGAGGAACAGGCCCTCGGCCGCGTCCCGGGCAAGGATTTTCCGGTCGAACAGGCCATCCTTTCCGAAGCCAGCCTGCGCCGCGTCCTGAGCACGGGCCATCCCCTGACGCTTCCCCACGCCGTTCCCCGAGGCGAGGGCCTTTTCTCGTTTTACCTGACCACCATGACGCCCCTGCGCCAAAGCGACGGCACCCCCTGCGCCGTCCTCAGCCTGAGCACGGACATAAGCGCCCAAAAGCATCTGGAAAAACGCCTTTCCGATCAGCTCGCCTTCGCCCGGCAGCTTCTGGAAACGAGCCCCACGGGGGTGGTCATCGCCGTGGATGGGGATATCCGTTACAGCAATCCGCAGGCGCGGGCGCTCATGGACCTGCGCGAGGAAAACGGCGTCATCCGCATGTCACCGCAGTTGCGGAAAATGTCCGAGCAGCTCCCCGCCGATCACGTCCGTCTGGCAGAAGTGGAGCTGAAAAGCTGCGATGCGCAGGGCGTGCAGCACGATTTGCGCGTCACCTATACGCGCACCCTTTTTGAAGGCGCGCCCGGCGTCATCTGCTGGCTGGTGGACATCACGAAAAACAAGGCGATGGAAAAGGAACTCCTGCACGCCAAGGAAGAAGCGGAAACGGCCTCGCGCGCCAAAAGCGATTTCCTCGCCACCATGAGCCACGAAATCCGCACGCCCATGAACGGGATCATCGGCATGAGCCACCTCGCCTTGCAGACGGACCTCACGCCACGGCAGCGCGAGTACCTGACGCAGATCAGCGGCTCGGCCACCGCCTTATTGCGGATTGTCAACGATATCCTTGATTTTTCCAAAATAGAAGCGGGCAGGCTCGAAATGGAGCACGTCCCCTTCCGGCTGGAGCAGGTGCTTGAGGAAGTGGCGGCCATCACCGCGCCCGGCATGGCCGAAAAAGACCTTGAAGTGCTCTTCCAGATCGAGCCAGACGTCCCGCTGCTCCTCGAAGGCGACGCGCTGCGGCTGTCTCAGATTCTGCTCAATCTGGTGGGCAACGCCATCAAGTTCACCGATGCGGGCCATGTGCTCGTCTCCATCGGACTTATGTCCCGGGAGACGGGCAGCGCACGCCTGCGCTTTTCCGTACGCGACACCGGCATCGGCCTGACGCCCGAGCAGATCGGCGGCCTCTTCCAGTCATTCACGCAGGCGGACAGCTCCACAACCCGCCGCTACGGGGGCACCGGCCTCGGGCTGGCCATCAGCAAACAGCTCATTGAACGTATGGACGGCGACATTCGCGTGGAAAGCGTCCCGGAACAGGGGAGCGATTTCATTTTTACGGCGGTGTTCGGCGTGCTGGCTCACCCCGAGCTGCGGCGTCTGCTGCCTTCCCACCCTCTCTACGAGGCCCGCGTCCTCGTCGTGGACGACAGCCCGCTTTCCCGCTCCCTCCTCAGCGAGGTACTGGAGAGCCTGTGCATGAAGCCCGAGGTTGCGGCGGACGGCGAGGAGGCCCTGCGGCTCTGCGAGCAGGCCCGCGACGAAGGCCGGCCTTTCCGCATCGGCCTCATCGACTGGCGTCTTCCCGGCCAGAACGGGGAGGCCGCGGGCCGGGCCCTGCACAGGGCCATGCCGCAAATGGCCCTGCTGTTCATGGCTTCGCTTCACGATCAGGGCGATGTGCTCGGCCTGATCCGCCAATGGAAAGCGGAACCGGACGCGCCGGGGCTCTCGCTCCTCGCCAAGCCCGTCACCCCCTCCGCGCTGCTCACGGGCCTGTTGGCCTCGGGCCAGCGGGAAGAACAGCCCGAACGGGCCGCTCCCGTCTTCCCGGAACTGGCGGGCGCGCACGTCCTGCTGGCCGAGGACAACGCCGTCAATCAGCAGGTAGCCCGGGAAATCCTCGAGTCCTGCGGCATGGAAACCGATCTGGCCGCGGACGGGCTCGAAGCCATCGAAAAAATCTGGTCGGGCCACTATCAGGCGGTATGCATGGACCTTGAAATGCCGGGCATGAATGGCCTCACGGCCACACGGCTCCTGCGCGAATACGAGCGTTTCGACGCGCTGCCCATCATCGCCATGTCCGCCCATGAAGCCAAAGAGGACCGTGAGGAATGCCTGCGCGCGGGAATGCAGGATTACGTCTCCAAGCCCGTCGATCCCGCCGCCCTGCTCGACGCCCTTGCCCGCTGGATTCAGCGCACCCCCCTTTCTCCGCGCCGTTGAGAGGATATGTCCATGTCGCAGAACACCGCTCCCCGAGTCCTCTACGTCGATGACGAGGCCATCAACCAGTGCATCGCCACGGAAATTCTGCTGGCCCTCGGTGCGGTGGCCGACACGGCCTCGGACGGCCTGCAGGCCCTGCACCTCGTCCGCACCGGCCATTACGCACTGCTGATCTCCGATGTGGAAATGCCCGTCATGGACGGCACCGCCCTGACCCACATCCTGCGCCATGACAGCCGCTACCAAGGACTGCCCATCATCGCCTGTACCGCGGTTTCCACGAATGAGGAAGAGAAAAAGTTGATGGAACAGGGGTTTAGCGCCGTGATCCGCAAACCTTTCGACGCCGATGCCCTGCGGGATGTGCTGGCCCGCTTTGCCGCGCCCGGCGTCGGGGAGGCGGACACGGACGCCGCACCCTTCTCCACCCCGCCCACGGGCGTCCCAACGGAAAAAGACATCCACCTGCCGGGCTTTTCCGTGCCGGACGGCCTTGCGCGGGTCATGGGCAATGTTCCCCTCTATGTCAGCCTGCTTTTCGATTTCCGGCGCGAGCTTGCCAATGCCTCCGCCGACATCCGCCGTTTCCGGCAGGAGGGCGACATGCCCGCCATCCTCGCGGCGATCCACAAGCTCAAAGGCGTCAGCGGCAATGTGGGGGCCACGGAGCTGTACGCGCGCATCGTCGATACGGAACCCCGCCTGCGCGAGGACGCTGAAACGGCGGAAAAGCACCTTGACACGCTGGAAAGGTACGTTACAACGACGTTGAAGGCGCTGGCGGAGGCCGAAAAGACACTGGCCCCAACAGAATCGCCCCACGCCGTACAGTCCGAGGAGGGGGAAGGCCCGAATATCGACAAGCTGCGCCCAATTCTCACAGAAACCTTGCGCTTCATCCGGCAGCACGATACCGCCGCCCGGGACGCCTTTGAGGAGGCAAAGCCTTTTCTGGGGGCCTTCGGCAAGGCCGAAGCGTTCGACATCCAGCAATCCCTAGATTCTTTTGATTTTGACAAGGCCGAAAGCAGCATCCTGCATCTGGCGCGCACGCTGGAACTGGAGCTGGAGGAATCCGATGCCCTTTTCTAGAAAACCCGTCGTGCTCGTCGTCGACGATACCGTCGCCAACATCCGTATCCTTGACGATCTGCTGCGCTCCGACTACACGGTGAGAGTCGCCACCAACGGCCCCACGGCCCTGCGTCTGGCCGTGACCCAGCCCCACCCGGACATCGTGCTGCTCGACATCATGATGCCGGAGATGGACGGCTATGAAGTTTGCCGCCGCCTCAAGGCCGACGAGCGCACCCGCACTATTCCCGTGGTCTTCATCACGGCCATGGGCAATGAAGAACACGAGGCGCGGGGCCTTGACCTCGGAGCCGTGGATTTCATCGCCAAGCCTTTTCAGCCTCGTCTCGTCCGGGCGCGCGTGGCCAACCATGTGGCCCTCAAAAAATACAACGACGAATTGAACCTGCTGGTCAAGGAACGCACCAAGGAACTGTACCTCTCGCGTTCGGTGACGGTAGAATGTCTGGCCTCCGTGGTGGAAACGCGCGACAACGAAACCGGCGCGCACGTGCGACGCACGCAGCACGGGGTGGAAATCCTCGCGCGCCGCCTGCGCCGCACGCATCCGGAAACATGGGGACACGACGACGATACCATCGAGCTTTTCCGCGTCTGCGCGCCGCTTCACGACGTGGGCAAGGTGGGCATACCCGACAGCATCCTCCGCAAGCCGGGCAAGCTCACGGAAAGCGAATTCAACGAAATGAAAAAGCACACCACGCTCGGCTATCAAACGTTGAGCTGGGCGGAAAAACGTATGGGCGGCCATAACGACTTCCTCCGTCTGGGCGCGCTCATCGCCTATACACACCACGAACGGTGGGACGGCAAAGGATACCCGCGCGGGCTCTCCGGCGAGGACATCCCGCAGGTGGGCCGCCTCATGGCTCTTGCCGACGTCTATGATGCCCTGATTTCCAAGCGGGTGTACAAGCCCGCCTTTGATCACGAGACGGCTCGCCGGATCATCGTGGAAGGCGGCGGAACGCAATTCGATCCGCTGGTGGTGGAAGCGTTCCTTCAGGAAGAAGAAAACTTCCAGTCCCTGATGACAACCTATCCCGACGAGGATATTCCCGTACTCCCCACGGAATAGAGGGCCTTCACCCAGAGCAGAAACAGCTTGTTTTTTAAGGCTCTGCTCTCATCTTCCCTCGGAGGCGGGCTCGTTGGCCCGCTCCTCAAGAGAGAAGGACGCACTCGCAAACAGGCCCGTGCCCTGTGGCGAATCGTGCCGTCCGGTGTTTGCCCCGGAGATGGCCCCCAAAAGTCCGGCCAGCCTTGATACGCAGAAGAGGGACAGCCACCCGCCGGAGGGATTCCCGGACGGCCCCCCTCGCAGACAGAAAAGAACGCACCCCGCACGCCTCCGCTGGAGGCATCGAAAACCGCGCTCCCCGTCAGAAGGCACGCCCCGTATTGTCTTCCTCCGTGCGCGCCCTTCCCGCAACGCCAACGCCTCGCCTCCTTTCTGGTGACGACTGTCCTCTTTCTTTCCGGCAGCACCCGCTATCAGAAAAAGAGGCGCTTCCTTTTTCCGCTGCGAATATCCTTACGGGAAAGAAACATCCTTCCTCTTTTTCTGTCCGCCCCGTGCAGACGCAGGGTAGCCCTACTCCGCCAGTCTTCGGGACGCGGACGGCGTTTCTCTTGCTGACGGCGACGTGATTCTCAGGTACAGTAAGCCCACATTGTTAATTCCTGCCAAGGAGCACATATGAGCACAGAATCGTCGGTTCCGAAAGAAGAACTGAATACGCCAGCCGGTCAACAGGCCCCCGAGGGGCAAGCTGACGAAAAAACGGCGGCGACGGAAGCCGTAGCGCCGTCCGAAGTGTGCACGGAAGAAGCATCCCCTGCGGAAGAAAACGTTCCCGAGGCAGAGGAAGAAAAGGAGAGGCCGTCCGAGCCCCAACCTGCGCCTCAGACCGTCGCGCCGCTGGGCCGTGCCAGCTTCGCTGCCCGCTCTTTCCACGGGCTTGCGGCCATCGGCCCTCTGGTCCTGATCCTTTTCTGGGCCATCGAATCCCTTCCCACGCTGCTCGGGAAAGAACTGCCCGCCCTGCATCTCCTCGGGACCGCCCTTGTAGGCGGAGCGACCGCAACGACGCTTCCTTCCCCTGATCTGTACCCCGTCTATGACTGGTTCCTCTCCGCCCTGAACGCCATCCCGGGTATCGGGGCCCTTTCGCTGGGAACCTGGCTCCCGGGCATCTTCCCGGCGGCGGGGCTGGAGCATCTGGCCCCCTACCCCGTTGACGTGCTGCCTCTGGCTTCGGCTCTGGCCGCCCTCTTCCTCCTGCTGCTGACATGGACACTGGCCCGGGCCACCAGCAACGACCGCCGCATCGCTTTCGCCTCCGGTCTGGTTTTGCTCTCCAGCCTGACGCTCATGGGCCTTCCCCGCATCGCCGGAAGCGACATGCTCTTCGCGTCCATCCTCACTCTGAGCGGGATATGCCTGTACAAAGGCTGGCTCAAGACCTTCGCCCCTCTCTGGCTGTTCGCAGGCTTCGGGCTGATTGCCCTGTCCGCGCTGGCGGGCGGCCTGCCGGGTTTGGCTCTTCCTCTGCTCACCAGCTTCATCTTCCTCATCTGGCGCGGCACCTTCCGCCGTGCGGGAGCCCGCGACGGCGCACTCGCCTTTGGCTTGATGCTCGTCCTTCTGCTGGGTTGGGGGGCTTTTACGGCCTTTCAGGACGGAGGCCGCGAGCTGCTGAAAACGCTGGTGGAAAACGAATATGTTGGACCCATCGTGGAAGCGTGGAACCTGCAAGGGCGCGATGCCTGGATAAGCCTCGCGCTTCTCGCCCTCATCTGGCTTCCGTGGACGGCGCTGCTCCTTTTCCTGCCGTGGGGACACATCGGAGCCTTTTTCAAAGGCATCATTGCCAATCGGACCCAACGCCCGGGTCAGGGCTGGATTTGGTGCAGCCTCCTTGTTGGACTGGCCATCCTTGCCTTGCTTGGGGCAAACATGACGGTTCTGTTGATCCCCGTCCTCCCTCCTCTGGCCATCCTCACGGCTCAAGGGTTGCTCGCCCTGTCCGCGCGCGGGAGCCGGGGCTTCTTCCTCCTCGTATCCGTGGCGCTCGTCCTGACGGGGCTCGTCTTCGCGGCTGCGCATTTCTATCCTCTTTTCTTCGATTCCGTCCCCGCATGGCTTGCGGCCCTTCAGCCCGCGCCGCTGCCGCTCGTTGCCACTATCATACAGATAGGTGGCCTCATTCTTATCGGTCTGATCCTCTGGAAAGGCGTCAACCGTTCCTTTGCCGAGGGAAGCCTTCTTCTGCTTTCTTTCCTCTTGTTGCTTTATGCGGCTCCTTTGGCCTATTACTCCGTGATCGCCTCGGAAACCATGCTTCCTGCGTCCACGGCGGGTGAACAGGCTCCTACGGAAGCGTCCGAGCAGCCACAAGCCACGCCTCCTCTGCCCGTTCCCCCAGCAGAAGAACCTTCTGTACCTCCCGCTGCGGCCCCCCTTCCCGCGGTCCCGGAAACGGCAGCACCTGCGGCTTCTCCGCAAGACATGGAAACACCTTCCGATAAAACACCCACTCCAGACAAGGAACAAGTCTCTAATCAATAAAAACACCTTAAAAAGGCCTCCGATTCAAAGCGGAGGCCTTTTTAGTTGCCTTTTTCATTATTTCCCGGCTCTCTTTTCAAGTACAATGAAATAGACCAATAACTCTCCTTAAAAACATTTCTTCTCCTGAAAATCCTCCTTACTAGCTCTATATGGTCTGTCTCTAAACTCAACCAGTGTCTGGAAAGCCAAAATCAATATTCATGTGGTTAAAGAGGTAAAGCATATCTCCCTTCCATGCTCATGACCCCAAAAATCACCAAAGAAGAAAGAGCCCTCGCGTATGGTTTTCGAAGAAATCTAAGGAAATGATGAGCAGCGAGAGAAAAGAGTGAGAACTGAAGAAGAAGAACAAGAACAAGAAGAAGAAGATGATGATGATGATGAGGAGGAGGAGGAGGAGGAAGAAAAGAAAAGGCTCTGTCATAGAAAATGATTGAAAGTTTCTTTAGTCCTCCGGAATTTCATACGTTTTCAACACTGTTGAGGCAACAGGCTTCATAATGTAAAAACATACATCCGCATTACTCTGAAATCACAGAGGAAATAGATCAATCGAGGCTATGACAGAGCCTCAAAAAAGGAGGAATGGGAAGAAGATGAAGAGGCGAGGGGTTCACACCCAAAATAGAGGAAGACTGAAGGCATAAAAAAAGGGAAGGCTCCGTAGTGGAGTCTTCCCTTTGAAAGAAGCCTTGGCGTTGTTCTACTTTCCCACGTAAGAATGCGCAGTATCATCGACGATGGAGAGCTTAACTGC
>CALVEZ010000019.1 GCA_944326695.1 Candidatus Bilophila faecipullorum
GGGAACCTTTCTGAAGAAAGGTTCCCCCTCCCTTCCCCAAACCCCATCCCTCTCCCTCCCAAGACTTTTACCCTTATCGAATCCCTTATCCGCACTGTTCCGTGCTTCCGTGGTTGGTCGTTGTTCAGGTGTTGAGCAGAGAGCCCTGATGAGGAACTATACACGGCAAGTCAAAAAGGACTTCGGGAGGGTTTGCCAGAAGAAAGGCAACTTGCTAGAACGGGCAAGGCGGAACTTTTCCCGCCTCCTTTGTTTTCGACTTCTTACCTCCACGAGGCAAAAGATGAATACAGCTCTCGTCATCATCGACATGCAAAACGACTTTGTCTTGCCCGGCGCGCCGTTGTGCGTCAAAGGCGCGCAGGCTACCGTGCCGACCATCCGCGAACTGCTTGATCGTGCCCGTGCCGAGGGCTGGCATGTGATCCATGTCGTGCGCGAGCACCGCCGGGACGGGAGCGACGTGGAGGCGGGGCGGGCCTGCCTGTTCACGGAAGGCCCCGGCATCTGCGTTCCCGGCACGGAGGGCGCGCGCGTTGTGCAGGAGCTTTCCCCTCTCCCCGATGAAATCATCCTCCGCAAACGCCGTTTCAGCGCCTTCTTCCATACCGAGCTCGACATGCTCCTGCGCCGCCTGCGCGTCGAGACGCTCCTCATCACGGGAACCCAGTATCCCAACTGCGTGCGGGGGACAGCCGTCGACGCCATGAGCCTCGACTACCGCCCCATCGTAGTGACGGACGCCTGTTCCGCCCAAACCGAAGAGGTCGCGGCCTCCAACATCCGCGACATGAAAAACATGGGTATCCCCTGCGTCCCCTTGGCGGAACTGGCCTCCGTGCTGTCCTGACGCCGAACCGTCCGTTAGAGTGCGCCACGGCAGACCGGGCGTTCCGGCTCTGCCGTGGCCTGCGAACATCCCTCCGGCATTCGATAAGACATCTTTTCGCCAGCCGTGAGGCTCTACGCAGCCCACACGTCCCCGGACGGCTTCCATACCGTACCCATCCTCACTCAAACAGAACTCCCTCCGCGCAGCCTCTCCACCAGTCGAACGTCTTTGGGGGATGAGGGGAGGGGGTGTGGGGGAGGGGAGAAGGGACCTTTCTCCAGAAAGGCCCCTTCTCCCCTCCCCCGCCGTATACCCAAAGGATCGCCCATGCTCGAAACGTCCCGCGCCGAATGGGTCCGCGAAGCGACCCGCACCCTGACCGAAGCCGCCGTAGACTCGCCACGCCTTTCGGCTGAACTCATCCTCCGCCACGTCTGCGGCATCAGCCGGGTGGAACTCGCCACACGGCCGGAAACGCCGTTGACGGCGGAGCAGCTTTCCCGCATGAGCGGCCTTTTACGCCGCCGCGCCGAAGGCGAGCCCGCCGCCTATCTTATCGGTCAGCGTGAATTTTATGGCCGCGACTTCCGGGTGACGCCCGCGACGCTCATCCCCCGCCCCGAAACCGAACTCCTTATTGAAACGGCCCTCAAAAGCTGTCAGGGGGCCGTGCGTTTCGCGGACTTGGGCACGGGCAGCGGCTGCATTGCCGTCACCCTCTGCGCCGAGCGCCCCGAGTGGCGCGGGATCATGGCTGATCTTTCCGGCCGCGCGCTGGCCGTCGCCTGCCAGAATGCCGCACGCCACAAGGTACGGGAGAGGCTCCTGCCCGTCCGTGCCGATTTCACCCGGCCCCTCCTCCGCCCGGCTTCTCTGGACCTGCTCGTCAGCAACCCGCCGTATGTGGGACAAAGGGAGTATGAGGGCCTCTCGGCGGAAGTCCGGGATTTCGAGCCGGTCACGGCGCTCGTACCGGGCTTCGTGGACTCGGACAAAATCCCCGGCCACCATCATCATGGGCCCGCGCCAGGCCCCGACACGGAACCCGAGGGACTCGAACACCTTGAGGCCGTAGCCGGGGAAGCCTTCACCGCCCTTAAACCCGGGGGGCTGCTGCTTATGGAACACGGCTGGAAGCAAGGCAGCGCTCTCAAAGTGTTGCTGGAAAGTCACACATGGGAAAATGTTGTTATTTATCAAGACTTAGCAGGGCGGGATCGTCTGGTGAGCGCCCGCAGGCCCGCGTCATAGGAGCCACAGTGTTGCGCAAAAGACACGATGGCTTTTTCGCCACAATGCTCTTTTTTACCTGATATACAAGGGTGATAGGAATAAAAAAGACTTTGGCCCGCTTTTTGCTATAAGAACGGCGGAGGGATTTCATGAACCAGACCACCATTCAACGCGTCGTTACCTGCTCCGGCATTGGCCTTCACAGCGGCAAGAAGGTCTATCTTGCCCTGCGTCCCGCTTCCGCCAATACGGGTATCATCTTTGACATCCATACGCAGGATGGCATCCGTCGCGTGAGTCCCACACCCAAAGCCGTTATGACCACCGCTCTGGCCACCACTCTCGGCACGGCGGACGCTACCGTATCCACGGTGGAGCACCTGCTGGCCTCCGTGCTGGGCCTTGGCATCGACAACCTGATTGTCAGCGTGGAAGGCGGCGAAATCCCGATTATGGACGGTTCCGCCGCGGCCTTCGTCAAGCTCTTCGCTGAAGCGGGCATCCGCCGGCTGAACGCCCCGCGCAAGGTCATGCGCGTCAGCCGCCCCACGGAACTGCACGACGGCATAAAGCATATCCGGGCCCTCCCCTATGCGGGATTCCGCGTCGACTATACCATCGACTTTCCTCATCCGGCCATCGGACGCCAGCAGATGAGCATGGAAGTCACCCCCGAAACCTTCGCCCGCGTCGCCAACGCCCGCACATTCGGCTTTTTCAAGGATGTTGAATACCTGCATAGCCACGGTCTCGCCCGCGGCGGCTCGCTCGAAAGCGTGGTCGTGCTTGACGACAAGGGCGTGATGAATCCCGAAGGGCTGCGTTACCGGGACGAGTTCGTCCGTCACAAGGTATTGGACTTCATCGGGGATATGGCCATGCTCGGCCTGCCCATTCAGGGCCACTTCGATGTCTGCTGCTCGGGGCATCAGCTCAACAACGCTTTCCTCCGCAAGGCGGAAGAGGAACGGGTGCTTCAGCTCATCGATCTTTCCCTCGAAGAGGCGCGCACCCGCAAGCCCCGTGAGAAGGTTCCCGCCTACGAAGGCTCGCTGGCTCTGGCCTGAGCCGCCTTTCTCCACATGCAAGACAAGGGACGCCTGACGGAATCGCCGCAGGCGTCCTTTTTGTTGGATCGCGTATCCTCCCTCGACGGGGGCAAAAACCTTGCATAACGAGAAGGGGCCGTTTTCCAGACCATCCGGCACGAGAAAAGGTTCGTGCCCTTCCTCCTGTTGGCCGATCCCTTGCCCTGTCTGCAGGCCGAGGATACGGCGGGACGTTGAGCCTTTGCCTTTTGCCGAAGCCGAAGGAGTCTCCTTACTGCCAAGGAGTCTTCTTGCTGACGCTGTGGGAAGACGATTACGCCCCGCCCGGAACAGGGCTCATCAAGACGTTGGAAAAGGCGAAAAGCATTACCCAGCATAATCAGGAAGGCTTCGCCGGGTTTCGCCGCCTTACTCTGGACTACGGGCGGAACCTTTCAGGGCAACGATTTCCTGCGGCAATCGTGTCCTGCTGGGACGAAGAACCTGCCGTCAAAAGCTCCTGACGCACCCGGCTGGCGGAGATGGCGTATCGGAAAACGCCGCCTCTCCAAAGCCTGCGTTCCACCACGAAAAAAGCGCACCCGGGGAACGGATGCGCTTGGCTCGCTCAGGGAAAGGGTTTTCCCCTTCCCTGTGAACAACGTTTGAAGAGGACGCCGATCTACTTGGCGGACATGAGCTTGTCCATGGTAGCCACGCCAGCCTTGGCGACGTTGGTGTCTTCCGCCACGGAACCGCCGCTCACGCCGATGGCGCCGACAATGACGCCGTCCTTGTTCTTGAGCAGCTCGCCGCCGCCGAAGATGACCAGCCCGTTGTTGGTGACTTCAATGCCGAAGAGTTCCTGACCCGGCTGCGCGGCGGCACCGAGGGTGGAGGTGGGCATGTTGAAGAGGCGGGCGGTGCGGGCCTTGCCGATGGAAATGTCGATGCTGCCGAGGAAAGCGCCGTCCATGCGCGTAAAGGCCTTCAGGTTGCCTCCGGCATCCACGATGGCGATGTTCATGGGCACACCCTGCTCTTTGGCCTTGGCCAAAGCGCCCTTGACGACCGCATCGGCCTGTTCCTGTGTGATGTCGCCGGGAAGCTGGAGTTTGCTCACGTCCACGGCGGCGAAGGCGGTAAAGGAAAAGGCCAGAACCATCAAGGCGGACAACAATACACGACGCATGGAAAACCTCCCACTGTTGCGGCTGCGCGCGGGCTTGCCCGCAGCCTCCCGTTCGCGCGCGAAACAACGCGCCTTTTGTCCTGAATGTATCCCCTTGCGCCTTTTTCCGCAAGACACTACTATTGAGAAATGAACAAAACAGCCCCTCATGACGGCCCCTTGTCCCAGCGTAACGGCATCCGCCTCCTCTCACCCGAACTGCGCAACCAGATCGCGGCGGGCGAGGTGGTGGAACGGCCCGCCAGCGTGGTCAAGGAGCTTGTGGAAAACAGTCTCGACGCCGGGGCCACGCTGGTGGAGATCACGCTTGAAAACGGCGGCCAGAGCCTCATCCGCGTGCGCGACAACGGGGGCGGCATCCCGGCGGCGGAACTCGAACTCGCCGTCACCCGCCACGCCACCAGCAAGATCACCAGCATGGACGATCTGTGGCATATTCATTCCTTCGGCTTCCGGGGCGAAGCCCTGCCGAGCATCGCCTCGGTATCGAGCTTCCGCATGGAATCGGCCTTTCAGACCGCCCCCGACCAAGCGCCCGAAGCGGCCTTCATCCAGATGGATCACGGCGTGCTCTCGCAGCAGGGGCCGAGCGGCCTGCACAAGGGAACCGTGGTCGAGGTGCGCGACCTCTTCGCTTCCGTACCCGCCCGGCTCAAGTTCCTCAAGGCCCCGGCCACCGAACTGAAACGCGCGCAGGAACTGCTTATCAGGCTGGCGCTCATCCATACTGAAGTGGGCTTCGTCTTCCTCGCGGGCACGCGCGAAGTGTTGCGCCTCCCCGCCGGGCAATCCCTTCTCGAACGCCTTTCGATCATCTGGCCCGAAGCGGTGACGGAAACCCTCCTGCCCTTCGACCGCACTACCAACGGCCTCCGCGTGCACGGCCTCACCTCCCCCCCCGGGCAGGCGCAGCCGCGCGGCGACCGGATGCTGCTCTACGTCAACGGCCGGGCGGTCAATGACAAGCTGATCCTGCGGGCCGTACGCGAAGCCTACAAGGGCCGCCTCCTCTCCAAAGAATACCCGCAGATCATCCTCTTCATGGAGCTTCCGCCCGAAGAGGTGGATGTGAACGTGCACCCGGCCAAGACCGAAGTGCGCTTCCGCGACGAGCGCCCGGTTTTCGGGGCGGTCCTGCACGCCGTTGAAGAGGCCGTCCTGCGCGACTTGCCCGCTGCGACGGAAGAAGCCCCCGCCCCGGAAAAGGCACCTTTTCAGCCCAAACCGCTCGGCTTCTGGGGAGAAGCCGACCGCGAGCGCATCATGCGCCCGGAAAGCCGCCCTTCCGCCCCGACGGAAACGGAATACCCCATCCCGCCTGCGCCCGACCCTGAGCCGCAGCCCGAACCTTCCGCCCTCTATGGAGACGCTGGCCTGCCTTGGGACGCTGTGCCTGATGAGCCCCCGTCTTCCTCGCTGCATGAGGCCGCACGGTCTTTCCAGCCCGAACGCGCCCCCACGCCTCAGGCGACGGAGGCGGTCCCGGCACGGATGCCCGAGCCCGTGCAGCCGCAGCAACCGCCCATTGAACGGCTGGAAGAAGGGCACGTACGCGTCGGGCCCTACGTCTACATGGGACAGATCGGCGGAACCTATCTCGTGCTGCGCGATACGCGCAACAGCCGGGAAAACGCTTCCCTGCTCATCCTCGACCAGCACGCGGCCCACGAGCGCGTCCTCATCTCCCGCCTTCAGGCCGGAGGCTTTTCAGGCATGTCCCAGCCGCTGGTCCTGCCCCTCGAATACACCCTGCACCCCGCCGAACGCGAACGGCTGGAAGAATTCCACGACTCCCTGACCGCGCTCGGTTTCACCCTGGCCTTGCGGGATCAGGGCACCTGCGCGGTGCTGGAAGTACGCGCCGTGCCGCCGCTGCTCGAACGGGCCGCCGCCGGTGAATTCATCCGCGAAGTGCTCGCCGGACGCAAGGAGGATTTGCACTCGCTGTGGGCTACGATGGCGTGCAAGGCCGCGATCAAGGCGGGCGACACGCTGGCCCCGGATGAGGCCGTCAACCTCATCGCCCAGTGGCTCGTTACCGAAGATCGCCAGTTCTGCCCGCACGGGCGGCCCTGCGTCCTTCAATGGGGAACCGCCGATCTTGACCGCATGTTCAAACGCAACGGCTGAGGCCAAGGAAAAACAAGAGGCTGAACGGACCGGGAACGCAGCGATATGGGCAGGGCGGCACGCTTACCCGCCAGTCCCTCTTCCCGGCACGGTGAAACGCGCCGGGGAAGGCCGCAAAGCACAACAAGGCTCAGCCCCTCAGAAAAGGCCGTCCGCAACAAGTCGTTTTTTCACAGGGCAAGGGAAGGCGGAAGCATAGCGGAGTTTCGGGGAGATGGCCTTTTCCCTTGCCACGTGACCCGTAGAAAAGGCTCGGTGACAGCAGGGAAAGAGGCGGCCCGGCAGCAGGCGCTTTCAGGAGGGCCGAAGGACACGGCGCGCACCAAACACGTCTGTACGCGGCTGCCTCCCGAAGCGGATCAGAACGGAAAGGAATCCCTGCCCCGAAAGGCCCGGCTGCACACCGCCAAAAAAGACGCTTCCGGCTCAGGCCGAAAGCGTCTTTTTCGTGTGGCTCTGTCAGAAGCAATGATTGACCGTTTTTTAGCGCCCCGGAATTTCAGAGGTTTTCAAGCTGTTGAGGCAAGAGGCTTCACAATGCGAAAACTCCCGTCCGCATTCTTCTGAAATCACAGAGGAAATACATCAATCGACTGCTATGACAGAGCCTTTCTTTTGTATAGGGGAAAAAGCGTCCTCGGCCTAGCGACCTTCCACCAGCGGCGTGTCTTGAGGTGCGGAGGCTTCGACGGTGTAGCTGATGACACGCTTGCCGGAGGCGGGCACCTCAAGGTTCCATGTGTTCACATGGTCCTTGACCACGGGTGCGGGCTCGGCGCTGACCTTGACCTCAATGGCCTTATCCCCCACCTGCGGGGCGGGGTCTTCCACCCGGACCACAACGGGCTTCGTATGACCGTTGGTCACCTCAATCTCCCACTTCCACAGACGGGTCTGCCGCTTACCCACAAAGCCCTTGCTGCCGCTCTGCCGCACATCCTGCTTCATCTCCACGCGCACGCGGCTGTCCGTGCCGAAAGAAATATCGGCCTTCTTGCCCCGCAGCGAAAACATCGAAGCCCCGACCGGGGTCCCGTCCACCAGATACTGCGCCTCGCCAGACGGGAAATCCACGTCCTCGGGCAAACGGACCTCAGCCATGAGCCACACGGCCCGCTGGCCGTAACCGGGCCGGGCCAGACGTACAAAGTCGGCCTTCCACTCGCCTTGCGCCAGTTCGAGGCGCACGGGCTTTCCGGTGGGCACGTCACGCGTTCCCAAATCCCACGCCGTAAAGGTAGCCTCTTCGCGCGGCGCGAGATTGGGCGCGGCCTTCCTCGCCTCGGCCAGGACCGGAGCGGCAGCCATAGGCGCGGCCATGTCCATCTGGCGGGGCTGCACCTTCCACAGGCTCAGCTTCCACGGGGGAAGCGGCGCCGGGGTCATGCCCTGCTGCGGATTGACGGAGGCCAACGTAAGCCGGACCCCCTTCCAGTCCTGACCGCTCCCCTGCCGGATTTCCGCTTCCTGCACAAAGCGCACGAGGCCCTTTTCCGGTTCCGCGTCCAGACGGTATACGGGCTCCCAGCCGCACTTGTCCTGCGCGTAGGCGTAGCGGACCAGCACGCTCCCGCCGTCCGCGCTGACCCGGGCGATCACCCGCCTGCCTGCGGCATCCGCACCGGTGCGCTCCACTTCCTGCTCAAGGCGCAGCACCTCTTCCCGGGCCTTTTCGACCTGCGGCCTCAAGGCGTTCAGACGCACGTACAAATCTTTTACGCGGGCGGCAACGGCGGCGTCCAGCTTTTCCAGTTCCTCAACCGTGGCCTGCTGCGTCAGCCCGCCTTTCGTCCACAGGTCAAGACGGCTCTGGGCCGCAGCCTGCTCCCCTTCCAGCGCCGCGGCCTCTGCCCGGGCCCTCTGCAAGCGTTCCCGCAAGGCCGCGAGGGAGGCGTTGTCCGGCAGGGTTTCAGGCCGCTCCTCCTGACTGATCACCGTCCCACCGTCCACGGCGATACGCAGATCGCGCGTATCCACAGGGAGCAGGAAGGAAATTTCACCGTTGCTGACGGGCAGGGTTTCCTCAACCCGCACCTGCGCCCCCGAAGGATAGAGGACGACCTCCGTCTCCGCCAGCGCCGAAGCGTTCGGGAGACACCACAGGGCCACAGCCAGCAACATTGCATATTTTCGCATACTCACCTCATCTTTGATGCCACAAGGAGCGGCCTTCACGCCGCTTCATCACCGTTTCCAGTCCCGGGCGCTTTCCGGCACAGGCCGAAGCGCCCCACCTCGCCGCGTCATGTCGGCGTCTATATTTATGCAAGGAGCATACCGAGACGGCGGCACAAAGGACGGCCACCTCACAAGCCATCATGGAAGGAGCGAATGACAGATTGCGGCCAGAACTCCGCATTCAATCGGGCCTGTTTATGAAGGAGGCGCATGGCAGGCCGCCACAGCCGATATACGAAAAAGGCGTCCAGCCGCCATCAAGAGGAAGGCTTCAGCTAGCGAACGTCCGGCTGTCGGCTGCCCAAGCACAAGGGCGTCTCATCCTGCGCCAGAAGACGACCTTCCCGAGCAACATGCCGTCAGGCCGGAACCGTGCAAAAAAGGGAAAGGGCCCGTAAAACAGGCCCTTCCCCATCAAGCGTCTAGCGGTCGTTCGCGCCGCAGCACTTCTTGTATTTCTTGCCGCTCCCGCAAGGGCAGGGATCATTGCGGCCGGGCTTGTTCTCGGCCCGGGCCTGTCCCGGAGTGCCGACATCCTCGGGCTCGCTGGAATAGGCAAGCTGCTGCGGGGGCTCCTTGTGCTGGAACATGGGCTCTACCGGGGCGGGCGCCGTAACTTCTTCCTCGGCCTCTGCCTCGGCGGGACGCTGCTCCACCCGCACCCGGGTCAAGGCGCGGAACGCCCCCTCGCGGATGTGGATGAGCAGTTCCTGAAACATATTGAAGCCTTCACGCTTGTATTCGAGCTTGGGATCGCGCTGGCCGTACCCGCGCAAGCCGATGCCGTCGCGCAGGAAATCCATGTTGCGCAGATGTTCCTTCCAGCCCCGGTCCAGTTCCTCCAGCAGGAAGTAGCGCAACAGATCGCCGTAAAGCGGCCCCGCCTCCTCCTTGAGCTGGTTGAGGATGGACTGCACCAGTTCCTGCGCCTCCTCGCGCGTGGGCAGAGGGGCATCAGCGGGGAGCACGCGGTCGATGTTCATGACATCGGACAGCCGCGCCCGCACCGGCTTTTCCTCTTCAGGATCGCGGGCCGCGCGCGAGATTTCCACCGAGGCGTAAATGTCGTCGAGCAGGTCCGTCATGTACTCGTTGAGGATGGGATCAAGATCGGGCTCGCGCATGAGATCGCGGCGCAGGGAATAGATGACGGTACGCTGCTGGTTCATGACGTTGTCGTAGTCGAGCAGCGTCTTGCGGATTTCAAAGTGATGGCCTTCCACGCGCTTCTGGGCGTTTTCGATGGCCCGGGAAACCATGTTGTTCTCGATGGGCTCGCCTTCCTGCATCCCCAGCTTCTGCATCAGCCCGGAAAGGCGGTCCGAACCGAAGAGACGCATCAGGTCGTCTTCGAGCGAGAGGTAGAAGCGCGAGGAGCCGGGGTCGCCCTGACGCCCGGAACGGCCGCGCAACTGGTTGTCGATGCGGCGGCTTTCGTGGCGTTCGGTGCCGAGGATGTGCAGGCCGCCGAGGTCGATGACGCCTTCACCGAGCTTGATGTCCGTGCCGCGGCCCGCCATGTTGGTGGCGATGGTCACCTTGCCCGCCTGTCCGGCCTGCGCGACGATTTCCGCTTCCTGCATGTGATGCTTGGCGTTGAGCACGTTGTGCGGCACGCCCGCGCGCATCAAAAGCTGCGAAATAAGTTCAGAAGTCTCGATGGAAATGGTGCCCACCAGCACGGGCTGGCCGGTCTTGTGCAGTTCCTTGATCGCCTCGACAATGGCCTGCATCTTTTCGCGGCGGGTGCGGTAGATGAGGTCGGGCATGTCCTTGCGGATCATGGGCCGGTTCGAGGGGATGGTGCTCACCTCAAGGCCGTAGATTTGGGCGAATTCCACCGCTTCCGTATCCGCGGTGCCGGTCATGCCCGCCAGCTTGTCGTACATGCGGAAGTAGTTCTGGAAGGTGATGCTCGCAAGCGTCTGGTTCTCCGCCGCGACGGTGACGTGCTCCTTGGCTTCGAGGGCCTGATGCAGCCCGTCGCTGAAACGGCGCCCTTCCATGGTGCGGCCCGTGAACTCGTCGACGATGACCACCTGATCGCCCTTGACGATGTAGTCCACGTCGCGCCGGAACACGGTATGGGCCTTCAGGGACTGCAAGACGTGGTGCTGCGCCGTGATGTTGGCGGTATCGTAGAGGTTGTCGATGCCGAGCAGTTCCTCGACGCGCTGCGCCCCCTCGTCGGTGAGCGAGGCGGTCTTGGCTTTCTCGTCCACGGTGTAGTGGCGTTCCTTCTCAAGCTGACAGACGACCTCGTCCACCTTCTGGTACAGATCGGTGGATTCGTCGGAGGCGCCGGAGATGATGAGCGGCGTGCGGGCTTCGTCGATGAGGATGGAGTCCACTTCGTCGACAATGGCGTAATGATGGCCGCGCTGCACAAGCTGCTCGGCGTAAAATTTCATGTTGTCACGCAGATAGTCAAAGCCGAACTCGTTGTTCGTGCCGTAGGTGATATCCGCGGCATAGGCCGCCTTGCGCTGCTCGTCGCTAAGGCCCGCCACAATGATGCCGACGCTGAGGCCGAGGAAGGTGTAAAGCTGCCCCATCCATTCGGCGTCGCGCTTGGCGAGGTAGTCGTTGACCGTCACCACATGCACGCCCTTGCCTTCCAGCGCGTTGAGCACCACGGCCAGCGTCGCCACAAGGGTCTTGCCTTCGCCGGTCTTCATTTCCGCGATCTTGCCCTTGTGCAGGGCCATCGCGCCAAGAAGCTGCACGTCGAAATGCCGCATCCCGAGGACGCGGCGGCTGGCCTCACGGACCAGCGCGAAAACCTCCGGCAGGACGGCGTCGAGGTCCTTCTCGCCGGACTGCACCTGTTCGCGGTACACGGACAGGCGCTGCGGGAGTTCCTCGTCCGCAAGGGCCTGCATTTCCGGCTCAAGCGCGTTGATTTTTGCCACCTGGGGCCGGAGCTTTTTCAAAAATCGTTCGTTTTTACTGCCGAATATCTTGCGTACAAGGAAACCTATCATGAAAACTCCCAAAAAAGAGGATGCACGGCGGCGGCCGTATCCCCCATTAATAAGACATGCCGCATCGATTGGCAAATGACGGGAGGCCGATTTCCCTTAGAACTCAAAAAGAAGACGCGCTTTTCCACGAACGCGACCTCTCCGGCCCACCGGAACGCAAGGCCCGCTCCACACGGCTCGACGAGGTACGGCCTATCGGCCCTTCAGCTTCCGGCGCACGGCGGGCGAAGTACGGGGCGCGGCGACGCGGAGCCCGGGGCACGGCTTCCTCAGCCCTTCAGATGACGGTTGCCGCTTGTCCCTGTTTCCGCAGGCCCCGGCCTGCTCAGTCCTTAAGAAGACGCACGCCGCACAGCCCCCTTTCTTCAAGGACGGCGGGACACGGGAAAGCAAAACGGAGAAAGTCATTCCAACGGTGCGCCGTACCTTTTCCGCCCTTTTTCCCTTGCCCTCGGAAACACCCTGCGGAGAGGTCCGAGACAGCCTACCCCACTTTTCCCGCTTGCCGTTGGAAACAGGGGTTCCGCGCGGAGGATGCCTACACGTGGGCCGCGCCTGAGCCCAGCCCGCATGAATGTGCCGTTCGCGAAACGCCGTTTTTTCCAAGAGCAAGGCGCAAGGAGAAAAGGACGACGAAAGCGGCACTCCGTCGAGATGCTCTTGTTCCCTTGCCACGCGCTTCATTGGCCCCGCCCTTCATTGGAAAAGGGCGGCTTTGCGGCAAACGGTTGAAGGCGTCCGAGCCTAACAAATCCGGGGCAACTGATCGCCCTCCAGCATGGAAAGGAGCCGCTTGCCCCCGATGGGCGTTTGCAGCACCACCTGACCGGGCCGGGCAGGGGGCGCGGCTTCGAGTACGGTCCCGATGCGGGCGGCCTCGCGGCCCTGCGGTTCGTCGCGCAGCACGGCAAGAGCGGCCTCGGCCCTGGCCTCGGGCACGAAACAGAGGAGTTTGCCCTCGTTGGCGAGATAGAGGGGATCAAGGCCGAGCACATCGCAGCCGGAACGCACCGCCTCGTGGACGGGGATCGCCTCTTCCTCTACGGCGCAGACGACCCCGGACTGCCCGGCGATCTCGTTCAGGGTGGTGGCGAGCCCGCCGCGCGTGGGATCGCGCAGGACGTGGATGTCCCCCACTTCAAGCATAAGGCGTTCCACCATGCGGTTGAGCGCGGCGCTGTCGCTCTCAACGCCCTGAAGGAAGGAGAGATTCTCCCGCTGGCCCAGCACGGCCAGCCCGTGATCGCCCACGGCCCCGCTGACGAGGATGGCGTCGCCGGGCCGGGCGCGGCTGCCGGAAGGCGAGGGATCGGCCAAAATGTCCCCCACGCCCGCCGTGGTGATGAAAAGCTTGTCGCAGGCCCCGCGCGGCACGACCTTGGTGTCGCCGGAAACGATGAGCACCCCGGCGTTGCGGGCGGCCTCGGCCATGCTTTCAACTACCCGCCGCAGCAGATCAAGATCAAGCCCCTCCTCAAGGATAAAACCGCAGGTCAGATAGCGGGGCCGGGCGCCGAGCATGGCCACGTCGTTGACCGTGCCGTGCACGGCCAGCGTGCCGATGTTGCCGCCGGGGAAAAAGAGCGGGGTGACGGTGTAGCCGTCCGTGCTCATGGCGACGGGGCCGGAAAGCTCCAGCCGGGCGGCGTCGTCAAGCGTCCGCAGGATGGGGTTGTCGAAATGCTCCAGAAAAAGCTCGTTGATAAGGCGCTGGGAAGCCCTGCCGCCGCTGCCGCAATCCAGAAGAAGCGTTTTGGTCATTGTCGTAACATACCGTTAGTGATGGTTCCACAGGTGAAGGAACCTGTGCGAAAGGCCCCGGAAACGGCCCCCCATCCTGCCGATGGAACAGAAGATGCCGAGCAGGTTGAGGATGCCGAAGAGGGTGAAGTTGACGTGCATGGCCTCCAGAAAGGCCGGGATGTTGGTCGGACCGAGAGGCTCGTCCCCAAGAAAGACGTTCATGGTCAGGGAAATGACGACCATGCTCGACAGGGTGCCGAGCGTCCGCGCCGTACCCACGAGGCCGGACGCCTGCCCCATATGCGCCTGATCCACGCTGCTCATGATCGCGCTGGTGTTGGGCGAGGCGAAAAGGGCGATGCCCGCCCCGATCACAAGCTGCACCAGCGCCACGATCCACAGCGACGTCCCGGCCTCCACGCCCGAGCCGAGCAAAAGCCCCACGCCGCAGACCGCGATGCCGATGGTGGCGATGACGTCCGCGCCGTGGCGGTCGGCCATGCGCCCGCCCAAGGGAGAGACGAAAACCTGAATCGCGGGCTGCGCGGACAGCAAGAGCCCGGTTTCCAGCAGCGACAGCCCGTGTACGCCCTGCAGATAAAGGCTAAAATAGAACGTCACGCCGAAAATGGAACTATAATTGATGAAGGACGCCAGCGTGCTCAGGGCAAAGGCCCGGTTACGGACCAGAAAGGCCACGTCGAGGATGGGATGGGGCGAGCGCCGCTCCGCCCACAGGAAGAGGAGAAGGCAGGCGATGCCCCCGGCGAAGAGCATGAGGGCCCACGCGCCCTCAAGCAGCCAGATGGCGCCGATGGACATGAGGCTCACGGCCAGCGTGTAGGAAAGGCTGCCCTTCCAGTCGAAGGGATCATCGGGCGCGTCCTTCCAGTCACAACGCACCGTACAGTACATGAGCAGCCACGCGATGATCCCGATGGGCACCACGCTGAAAAAGAGGAATTGCCAACCGAGCGCGGTCCCGAGCAGGCCCGACAACCCCGGCCCAAGCGAAAGCCCGGTATAGACGCCGATGGAAGTCAGGCCGAGCACGCGCCCAAGCTGCTCGGGCGGCGCGCAACTCACGAGAATGGACAGCGCGCAGGTGTTCATCATGGCCGTGCCCATCGCCTGCACAAAACGGCAGAGCAGGAAGAGCCAGATGTCCGGCACGAAGGGCAGCAGGGCCGACATGACCACGAAGAGCATGAGCCCCGTCAAAAAGAGGCGTTTCCTGCCGATCATGTCTCCCACCCGGCCCGACACCAGATGGAAGATGGCCAGCGACAGCGTGTAGGCCGCGTTGATGAGGCTCAATTGCATGGCGCTCGCGTGCAGGTCCCGGCCTATGGCGGGCAGGAGCGGCCCCGCGCCGGAAAGCATGAACGGCAGCATGAACTGAGCGGCCGCGACGGAGATGATGACGGTCCGCAGCGAAACCGCCGGGCGTTGCGCTGAACACGTCGTATCCGTTTGTTGCGTTTCCATGAGAATCATCTACGTACCCTTGCGGCAGCGGTCAATCCCGCACTGTTTGCTCAATCACCCGGGAGGAAAAAGTTTTTTCCCGGCCGCTTACCGCCCCTTTTCTCAAGCTGGCCTGCTTCAAGCCGATTCCTTCAGATCACGTTCCATAAAACAGACCACGAAAGGCAGATGGGGAAAGGTCCGCGTCCCGACCCGCACGAAGGACGCCTGCTCGTACCAGCGCACGAGGGCGCGGTTTTCATACATGACCCCGATGGAAAGCCGCTCCCCTCCGGCCCGCCGCGCCGCCTGCGCGCAGTGCTCGACCAGAGCCCGGCCAAGGCCGCGTCTGCGGGCGTGAGGCAACACGGCCAGCTTTTCAAGATAGAAAAGCGCCCCGTCCTTGCGCTTGAGCGCGGCCACGCCCGCAAGCTCTCCGCCTTCGAACGCGCCGTAAAAAATCGTCCCCGCCGCCGCTTCCTCGAACAAGGCCCCGTCGCGCAAAAACGCGCCGTTTGTGGGGCAGTTCTCTTCCGTGAGCCCGAACGCCTCCGCCACCGTCCCAAAGGCGGCCCGGATGACATCTCCCGCCGCCGGAAGCTCGGAACGCTCCAACCGCCTGATGTAAACCGTCATCGTTCCCCTCCCAAGGCCGGGCCCTTCCCGGCGTCGTGACGGACGCCGCCGCCCTTTCTCTCCGGCCGCGCCCTCAAGGATGAAGAGTGCGGGCAAGTCCTTTTCTCCAGAAACGTATCCGTCGGGCAAGCCGCTTGGGGCCGACCCGCCCGCGCCTCTGGAAGCCCCTCATTCCACCGCTGTCAGTTCCATGTCTCCCCAGACACCCACCGCGCCCCGGCACTGGGCATAAATGCCCGTGAGCCCGTGCCGGGTGTAGCGTTTGGCCTCCTCCACCACACGCCGCACGTCCTGCGGGCCCTGCAAACGGTTGCAGAAGGCAGTGGCGAGCGCGTCCGCCAGCGCGCCGTCGGGCGAGCGAACGAGCACGAGTTCGCCCTGCCCGAAGCTCAGGGAATGCCCGATGGTGGCGGACGAGGCGCACAGGGCCAGCGGACAGGCGGAGGCGGCCACGCGAAGCCCGATGACCACGCCGGACTCGGGATCGGGCAGCAGGCCCACCACCCGGTCGCGGCGGGAATACATGAAAATGTCGCCGCCGTTTTCGATGATCAGATCAGGGGACAGCGGCGCGAGCGTTTCCGCCGTCATCTGGGCGATGGCCCCGGCCACGGCTGCGAAAGGCCCCACGCCCGCCGTCGCCGCCGCAAGGGACATGCGCCGCACGATTTCCGGCGGGGTGCCCTCTCCGGGCAGAGGCACGGGGACGAGGCTGCACCGGAAATCGGGATGGAGGACGATCCACGCCTGCAAGTCGCCGCGCAGGGCCCGGACGCGGGCGGAAAGCACGTCGAAAAAGCCCTCCGGCAAGGGATCGACGGCGGTCACGCGCAAATCGGTTTCCTCAATCACAAGCTGGAAGCTGCGCTCCCCTTCGCGCGGCGCGCAGCGTTCCCGGTACCCCCGGCGCGGATCAAGGTGTATCCCTTTCACGATCAGGCCCATCCTTTACATTTGGTGCGAATGATTCTAAAAAAATGTTTTCCCAAAGTCGATTTCCCGCCCGGCGGGATTTTTTCAACGCGTCCATACAGGAGAAGACTATGCCCAAGCATTTCATGAGAATCCGCGACCTCGGCCACAGCGGGGCGTGGGAAATCATCCGCCGCGCCAAGGAAATGAAAGAGACGAACTATCGCGGACACTGCATGGACGGCAAGATCGCGGCCCTCATTTTCGAAAAAGCCTCCACGCGCACCCGCGTTTCCTTTGACGTGGCCGTCCGTCAGCTTGGCGGCACCACCATCTTCATGACCCCCAACGAAAGCCAGCTCGGACGCTCCGAGCCCCTGCGCGACACTGCCCGCGTCCTTTCCCGCTATGTGGACTGCATGATCGTGCGCACCTTCGGGCAGGTCAAGCTGGACGAACTGGCCGAGTACGGCTCCATCCCGGTGGTCAACGCCCTCACCGACGAAGGGCACCCCTGCCAGCTCATGGCCGATCTGCTGACCATCTATGAGCGTACCCCGGACTTCTCCAAGGTCACGGTGACGTGGGTGGGCGATGGCAACAACATGGCCAACTCGTGGATCGAGGCCGCCATGTACTTCCCCTTCCAGCTCAACATGGCCATCGCCCCCGGCTACGAGCCCGACCAGCAGCTTTTGTCTCTCGCCCTCCAGTCCGGAGCCAAAATCTTCCTTACCCACGATCCCAAGGTGGCTGCGGACGGCGCAAACTACATCTATGCCGACGTCTGGGCCTCGATGGGGCAGGAAAGCGAACAGAAGAAGCGCGAGGAGGCCTTCAAGGGCTTCTGCGTGGACAGCGAACTCATGTCCCTCGCCGCGCCCGGCGTCAAGTTCCTGCATTGCCTGCCCGCGCACCGGGGCGAGGAAGTGACCGACGAGGTCATGGAAAGCGAAGCCTCCATCGTCTGGGACGAGGCCGAAAACCGCCTGCACGCCCAGAAAGCCATTCTGGAATGGGTCTTCTCCGAATAAAAACGGGGCCGTTTCCCCGGCGGGCCGGATCATCCGGCCCGCTGCGGGCGGTCCTGCCCAGGCCGTGTTTCCGCCCCTTGCGGCCTGAGGAAAGGAACTTTCTATGACGTCATCCGCCGACGCCCCCGCCGAGAAGGAACCTCCCAACCCGCGCGTCCTCATCCTCTCGTGCAGCCCGCACACGGGCGGGACGACTGATGCCGTCGCCCGGGTTCTTGAGCAAACCCTTTCGGCCCACGGTGGGCTTGCCGAAACCATCCGGCTGCGGGACCATGACGTCCGCCCCTGCATCGGCTGCGGCTTCTGTTCCGATCATCCCGGTACCTGCGTCTTTGACGACGAGGCGGCCCGGCTCTTTCAACGGCTCGACGCGGCCCACACGCTCATCGTCGCCGCCCCCGTCTATTTCTATGGCCCCCCCGCCGCCCTGAAGGGTTTCATCGACCGCGCCCAAAGCCGCTGGGCCTTGCGCGAGAGCGGCCGTGCCCCCGCCCGGCCACGCCGTCCGGCCCGGGCCGTCCTTTGTGCGGCCCGCACTAACGGCGAACGGCTCTTTGAAGCCAGCCTGCTTATTCTGCGCTGCTTTCTCGACACGCTGGGTTTCGATATGCGCGATCCTCTGCTCCTGCGGGGGGCGGAGCGGCCCGCCGACATCCTGCATCCCCCGGCCCTCGCCCGCATCGAAGCCATGGGCTGTGAAGCCGCCGGGGAAGGCCTCCGTTTGCGTCATGAATGAACGTCCTTTCCGTTTTCTCCAGCCCCTGCGGGACCTGTTGCGCGCCGTCTCCCTCGACGAGCGGCGCTGCATCCTCTGCCATATTCCCTTCAGCCCCCTTGATCGCGGCGCGATGCCTCCGGAGTCCGTCCCACGCATAGGCATCCCCCTGTGCCCTTCCTGCCGCACGCTTCTGCGGCCCCGCAAAAGCGGCTATTGCCCGCTCTGCGGGGAACCGGCCCTCCAGCCCGAGGCGCGGCCCGCTCCCTGCGACGCCTGCCGCAAGACCTCGCCGCCGTGGGAGCACTTCCGCTTTTACGGACTGTACGGCGGGGCACTGAAAACGCTCATCCTGCGCGGCAAATTCGGGGCCGATCCCGCCGTCCTGCATCTGCTGGGACGCCTTCTGGCCCACGCGTGCGCCGACCTTCCCCGACCCGACGCCATCGTCCCGGTTCCTTTGCACCGTACCCGCCTGCGCGAGCGGGGCTTCAACCAGTGTCAGGAAGTGGCCCGGCCTCTGGCCCATGCCCTCGGCGCACCGCTCCGGCCCGATCTGCTCCTGCGCCAGCATCCCACCCGGCATCAGGTAGGGCTCAGCGAAGCGGAACGCCTCGCCAATCTGGAGGGCGCCTTCCTCGCCAGCCCGCAGGTTCGCGGCAAACGCATCCTTCTTGTGGACGACACCGCCACCACCGGGACCACGCTGCGCCGCGCCGCCATCGCCCTGCTCGATCCGCACGGCGGGGCCGCCGCCGTGGACGTGGCGGTCGTGGCGCGCACCCCGCGCGACAATCAGGATTATTCGGACGCCCTCGCCGCTTCCTGCGGCCTCGCCGCCGAAAAAAGCCGATCATAACGGAGGCGCTTCATGCTTGGACGAACCTTGTTGACGCTCGGGCTCACCGCGCTGCTGGCGGCCCCCGCTTATGCTGGTCTGGGGCTGTTGCTTCCCGACCGGCCCGCCGTGGACGACCCGGAAAAAAACACCATCGAGATTGTTGTGGGCGCGGTGGAGCCCTCCACGGGCCAAGGCATCCCCATCGAGCGGCCACAGGCTTTCACGGCCCTGTATTCTTCCGGAGAAGAGACGGAACGCAGCGACCACCTCTCCGTGCTTGAGGAAATCAACGCCTTCGGAGCCCGGGCGTGGAGGACCTCCATCGTCCTTCCCCGTCCCGGCGCCTACCACTTTGTGGCCCAGTCCAAAACGGGCTGGGTGCCGGAAGAGGACAGGTTCGTCCAGTATCTCGCCACCGTGCAGATTCCGGCCTACGGTTCCGCCGAAGGTTGGGACAGGCCGGCGGGCCTCGACTTCGAAATCGTCCCCCTCTCGCGTCCTTTCGGGCTGTGCACGGGCATGGCCTTTACCGGACAGGCCCTCGCGGACGGCAAGCCCCTTCCCGGCGTCGTCATCGACGTGGCGCGCCTTGATCCCGCCCTCAAGCCGGACATCCGCGAACCGGAAGACCCCAACGCGCTGCCCGACGAGACGCCGACGGGCAAGGAAAAGGCCAAAAAGCCGGAAAAGCAGCCCATGCCGCAGCCTATTTCCGCCTTTGGGGACGTGCAGCAGGTCAAGACCGACAGTCAGGGCGTCTTCACCTTCGTCTGCCCTCTGCCGGGCTGGTGGGCCTTTACGGCCAGCCGGGCGGGCGATCCGCTCCAGGACCCGGAGGGAAAGCAGAAGCCCCTGGAAATCAAGACCATCTTTTGGGTCTACCTGAACGACTGCACGCCCGCCAAACCGAGCAAAAAGCAGGGCGCATGAAAAAGGCCAGCTTTCACCGCCTCGACCGCGCCACATGGCCCCGCAGCGAGCATTTCGACTATTACGTCACGACGATCAAATCCCGCTGCGACATCACCGTCCATCTCGACGTCAGCCGCCTGCTGCCGGTGCTGCGGGCCCGGCGCATACGGCGCTATCCCGCCCTGCTCCACATCGCCAGCCGCGCCGTCAACCGGGTCCGGGAATGTCGTATGGGGTTTGACGCCGACGGCGCACCCGGCTACTGGGATTTCGTGCACCCTTCCTACACGATCTTTCATACGGACGACAAAACCTTTTCCGATATCTGGAGCGAGTACGACGAGGCGTTCCCCGTCTTTTACGCCAGCGTGATCGAGGACATGGAGCGTTACCGCGACATCAGAGGCGTCTGCACCAAGGCCGGGCGGCCTCCCAACGCCTGCCATCTCTCCCTTTTGCCGTGGCTGCGCTTCACGGGACTGGCCCGCGTGCAGGCGGCCCATCCGCCCTTCCTCTCCCCGCTCATCACGTTCGGCAGGCAGTTCCGGCAGGGGGAAAAGCTGCTGCTTCCCCTTGCCGTTTCCGTGCACCATGCGGCCGCGGACGGCTACCACATATCCCGGCTGGTCAACGTCATGCAGGCCCAAGCCAACACAGTTGAGGACTGGGCCCGCCTATGAAGAAAAGCCGTTCTTTTGCTCACGCTGGGCGGGCTTGCTTTTTTGGCGGCTCATCCTTACCCTAGTACCGTGCAAAACCCGGACTTTCGGCAGGCCCCCTGCCTAACCACAAGCTTTCAGAGGACTCATCACATGCGCAAATCTCTTCTTGCCGGTCTTGGCGCCGTTATGGTCGTGGTCATGCTGGCCTTCGCCTATGCCGAAGCCGACGCCGCCCGCATCGGCGGGGGGCGTTCCTTCGGCGGCCGTCCGTCCATGAGCCAGCCCTTTACCCGTTCCCTCCCCTCCAACCCCTCCTCGTCCTTCAACCGTCAGGCGCAGCGGCCCGGCCAGCAGATGGCCAACGCCGCCTCTCCCGCCGGGCGCGGGCTGTTCGGCGGCATGGGCGGGATGCTCGGCGGGCTGCTTGCCGGGAGTCTGCTCGGCTCGCTCCTCTTCGGCGGCGGTTTCCACGGCGGCGGTTTCCTTGACATCATTATTATCGGCGGCCTGCTCTACCTCGCCTACCGTTTCTTCTCCCGTCGCCGCGCGGCCACGCAGGGCGCCGGTCATGGCAATGCCGCGCCTTTTGACACCACCGCTACGCCCACGCCGGACAACATGCAGCAACGCACGGCCACGCCGCAGGGTATGCGGGGGGGCTTTGACTGGGACGCGCTGACCACGCCCACCTCCAATCAGCAGACGTACGCGCAGGACGCGCCCAACAAGCCCGCGGACTTTGATGAGGAAGAATTCCTGCGCGGAGCCAAGGCCGCCTATGCCCGCCTGAACAGCGCCTGGGACAAGCGCGACCTTGCGGATATCGCTCAGTTCTCCACCCCCGCCTTCATGAAGGAAATCGAACAGCAGGCGGAAGAAGACAAGAATCCGGGCAAGACCGAAATCATGCTCGTCAACGCTTCCCTCGTGCAGGTGGATACCATCGGCGCGGAACAGATCGCGCAGGTCTACTTCAACGTCCTGTTGCGCGAAGACCCCACGCAGGATGCGCCCACCGAGGTGCGCGAAATCTGGCATTTCACCCGCCCCGCCAACGGTACGGGGACGTGGAAGCTCGACGGCATCCAGCAGGTCGACAACTCCGCTTTCAATTAAACCACGTGAAGGGCCTCCGGGCCCTTCTTTTTTGCCTTTCGGCGGACAGCACCCCGGTAAAACGTGGCCTTGGGAGTCCCGCCTCTTCGATGGCCGTTCTCTTACGACTCGACGCGCCAGCCCCTACGTTGCCGCCGATGACGGTCGAGGGTTACACGTGGGGGGTACGCTGCAAAAAAATGAATGGGAATAAAAGAGGACTCTCTCAAAACCAGCGAGCGCGAGAGGGCAGCCCGAAGCACAGGAGGCTCATGCCTTCTGAAAAGAGAAAACGCACACGGACAATCCACCTGTCGGCAGCGCAAACTAACGTTACCGACACGTAGCCTCATGCACGGCGGGTGGGCTTTGGGGCCCTTTTCCGAAGCGGGGCCCGACGTAGCCAGCGGATGTTCTCAGACACAGTGGACGCGTTCAGGAAAAAGAGCTTTCCCGGCAGGAGGAGGGGCAGGCAGCCCATACGAAGATTTTTGTGACACGCTTCTGAGGCGTACCAACGCGCCCTACGAGGCTGTGCCGGGGAAAGAGCGGTCCGCAAGCGCGCGGGCCTCTTCCAGCCATGCCGCCCGCTCTTCCGGGGTACTGTCCGCCACTACCCGGAACATCTTCCGTTCACAAACATGGACACCGCAAAAAGCGAAAATACAGTCCTTCCAAATCCGCTCAAGCGGATCGCCAAAGACCGTCCGTTCCCGTTCTTCCGGGGTGTTGGACGTATTAAACACCAGAGCGGCTTGTGCCTTCAAGAGGCCAATGGGAAGGCCCCCGCCGTTGTCGCCCTGCGGGAAAGCATAGGCGACCCCTTCGCGCAGGACGCGATCCACCCATCCCTTCATGAGGGCCGGCGGCTGTCCCCACCAGTTGGGATGGACGATGACGATGCCCTCCGCCTCCCGTATCTCTTCCTGATGCACAGCGACGAGGCTGTCCTGCGTGGCGTCGCTCACCAGCTCCTCGCCGGGCAGGATGGGATCAAAACCTTCCTGATACAGGTCATGGAAACGGACCGTATGCCCGTTGCCTTTCAGGACAGCCGCCACCGTCGCGGCAAGGGCGGCGTTGAAACTTTCCTTGTACGGATGTGCGGCGATAAGGGAAATAAGCATGGCGTTCTCCTTGGCGTTGAAGGCGAAGAGTCAGCGGGCGGGGCCTTCCTCCACGGCGGGGCCTGTCCCCAGCAGGAGGGACAACACAGCATCGGCCTCCAACGCGGCGGCCATGACCACGCGGGGAGCCATCGGGGGGCAGCCCGGCCCGATCTCGGTGATGAAATCCCCGACCACGGTCAGCCGCGTTCCGACCCGCCGCGCCGTCATGGGCGGCCCGCCCCATCCGGCCATGCCCGACGCGGAAACGACGCTGTGCCCCTGCCGGAGCAAGGCCTCCACGAGGGTCTTCTTCATGGCCGGATCGTCCACGGCTTCCACCACGACGTCGCACCCGGCGAAAAGGGCGCAGGCCGAATCCGCGTCCAGCGCCTGCGGCACGAGGGTCAGGTCAAGGGCGGGATTCAGTTCCCGCAGTACCTCCCCGAGGGCCTCCACCTTGGGAAGCCCGAGATGGCGGGGAAAAAAATGCTGGCGGTTGAGATTGGACAGGGACACCACATCCGGGTCCGCCATGACGAGACGCCGGATGCCGCTGCGCACCAGAAACACGGCGCAATTGGAGCCAAGCCCCCCGGCTCCGGCCACGCCCACGCGCGCCGCCGCCAGCCGCGCCCGCTGCGCCTCGCACAGATGGCTTTCCAGTACGCTCCCCCAGTCAAAGACCGCCTTTTCCATCTTCCGCGCCTCCCGGGAAACCGCGCCTTTTCTCCGCCGCACGCGGCCACGGAAGGCGGAGTTTCCGCGCGGGGAGGCTCGGCACAGCCTCCCCGCATCATGGTTTCTCAGGCCGACTGGCCGCACGCATAGGTTTCGTCCAAAGGCTCCCACGCCTTGAAGACGGGCTGGTAGCCCTGCGCGGCGATGGCCGCCATCATCTGATCCACGTTGCGGTCATCGGCGATCTCGAATTGCGCCGTGTCGTGTTCCTCCCCGTTTTCAGCATGGACGTGGCCGCCCACCGCCGTGGAGACGCCCGCCGAAATCTTGGTGATCCCGAGCCCGATGAGCCGGTCACGCAAAAAGGGGCGCTCGCGCGTGGACAGGGTGATCCCGGCGGAGGGCAGGTAGAGGCGCAGGGCCTGAATGTACTGCACCAGATCGCGTTCCGAGGCGGGGTGGATGTCGTTGAACGAGCCCTCGTGCGGGCGCATCCGAGGCGCGGAAACGGCCACTTCGACGCCGGGATAGGCCCTCTGTATCCAGTCGGCGTGCAGGCCCGTATAAAAGGCGTCGCGCCGCCACTGGTCAAGGCCGAGCAGTGCTCCCACGTTGACGCAACGCATCCCCGCTGCGGCGGCCCGATCCGGGGCGTTGAGACGGAAGCGGAAATCGCGCTTGGGCCCCGCCGGATGGAGCCTGGCGTAGAGCCCCTCGTTATAGGTCTCCTGAAACATGGTGAAGGAATCCACGCCCGCCTCGACAAGCATCCGGTACTCGTCTTCGGTCATGGAATAGACTTCAATGCCGATGCTCGGGAAATAGGGCCGCAGACGCCGGGCCGCCTCAGCGATGTAGTCCGGTCCGGTCAGCTTCGGCGCGTCGCCGGTCAGCAGGAGGATGTTGCGCAGCCCGGTGGCGGCGATGGCCTTGCCTTCGGCCTCCACCTCATCCATCGTGAGCATGGAACGGTGGATATGGTTCTTGGTGTTGAAGCCGCAGTAGACGCATTGATTGGTACAGTAGTTGGCCAGATAGAGCGGCGTGAAGAGCTGCACGGCGCGGCCGAACTGCCGCAGGGTCACTTCGCGGGCAAGGCGCGCCATGTCCTCAAGATAGGGAGACGCGACGGGCGAAAGCAGGGCCATATAGTCGCGGGCCTCAAGGCGGCCCCCGGCCTGCGCCGTCTCAAGAGCGCGCAGGACGTCGCCGGACGTGGCCGAGGCAAGGCCCGCCTCTACGTCTTCGAGCGGCCATTCCGGGAGCACGTCGGCAAAACAGCGGCTCATAAGGCGCCCCCTTCGGCGGCTTCCGTGCCGCCGAGGAAACCGGTCAGAGGCGAGGAGGCTGACGCGCCGTTCTCCAGCACGGGACCGGTCTTGGCCAGCCACGCGTTGCGGCCCGCTCGCACGGCGTCCCCGAAGGCCGCCGCCATGCGCACCGGATCGCCCGCCGTGGCGATGGCCGTATTCACGAGGCAGGCCGCCGCGCCCATCTCCATGGCTTCGCAGGCCTGCGAAGGCTTGCCGATGCCCGCGTCCACCACAATGGGAAGAGCAATCTCCTCAATGAGAATGCGGATCATTTCCTTCGTCTGCAAGCCCCGGTTGGAGCCGATGGGCGCGCCGAGCGGCATGACCGCCGCCGCCCCGGCATTCACGAGATCGCGGGCCACGTACAAATCCGCATTCACATAGGGCAGGACGGTAAAGCCTTCCCTGGCCAGCCGTTCCGTGGCCCTGGCGGTTTCGTAGCCGTCCGGGAGCAGATGGCGGGTATCGGAAATGACTTCGATTTTAATCCAGTCACCGCAACCGGCGGCCCGGGAAAGACGGGCGATGCGCACGGCCTCGTCAGCCGTGCGCGCGCCCGACGTATTCGGCAAAAGGCGCATGGAGGCGGGGATATGGCTCAACACGTTGTCCTTGGCGTTGCCGAGGTCCACCCGGCGCAGGGCCACCGTAATGACCTCCGCGCCCGACGCCGCAGCCACGGCGGGGATGAGGCTGTCGGAACCGTATTTGCCCGTGCCGATGAAAAGGCGGCTGCCAAGCTCCACGCCGCCGATAGTCAGAGTATCCGTATTCGTATTCATGATGTGTCCTCGACATTCCGAAAAAAGATCAAGGGGGCTCAAGCCCCGATCAGGCTTCCACACGCGGCGAGGCGTTCCATCGCCGTTCCCGGGCCGAAGCGCAGAAACGTTCCGGCCTCCGACACCGCCATCTCCCCGAAACGCGGGGCTTTGCGCCGCTCCCTCCGTGCGCGGGGCGCGCCTGCCCGCAGGCCGCGGGAACTTCGCCGAAGGCAGCCTTGCACGGCAGCGGCGGCATCCGGGGTATCCCGCCTTCCTTCGCACAGAGCAAGACTCCCTGCGCGTTTCGAGGCGGGGCGCAACCTCCTTCCTCCGCGCCTGAGGCAAGGGATGACCGGAAAATCCGGCCCTCAGGAGGGAAATCCTCCTTCGTGCGGGGCGACGTCCGCCACGCTCAAGGCTGGCGATACGGCGCTTCCCCTTCCCCGCACAGAGCGGCGGGACGGCGCGGGGCATCAGCCGCCGCCGACGAATTGCAGCAGCTCCAGCGTATCCCCCTCCCCGAGGACCGTAGAGGCGAAGGCTTCCGCCGGGACGATCTCGCCGTTCCTTTCCACCACGATCCTGTCGGGCGACAGGCCGAGCTGCCGGAGGAGGTCCGAGAGGGACGCCCCGTCCGGGCATTCGGCGCCCTTGCCGTTTACGGTGATGTTCATGAAAAGCCTCGTTGCGGTTGGGCCCATACCACAAACGCCCGTCACGAGGGACGGGCGTTCAGGATCAGGCATTGTGACGCTTCCCTACGGCAGTACCAACTGCTTCAGGTTCCAAGGGTCTGGGACGAACCCACTCTCAGCCCTTGCGGGCTCCCCTAGCTGCACTGACTATAGCGGGCGGCCCGGCATCTGTAAAGGGCCGCTTTTCTTGATTTCGCTAACGGCGGATGATCAGAAGCTCCTCAAGAGGGCGCTTCGGCACGTGGTGCACGCCCTCGGCGTCCCGCCAGTAGTTGAGGGAGCCGTCCGGATTCGGGCCTTCCACGCGGCGCACTTCCTTTTCCAGCCCCACGGCCATGACGAGCAGGGGCTCAAGTTCCGCCGGGATGCCGAGGGCCTCACGGATGAGGCGCGGATCAAAGGAAAGAAAAATGCAGCAGCCAAGGCCGCGGGTGGAGGCGGCAAGCTGCATGGTCTGGGCGGCGATGCCCATGTCGATGGCATTGAGGCGGCCCCGTGCGCCCGTCTCGCCCATGATGACGATGTACCCGGAAGGCCGCTCGCCCGCTTCGGGCCCATCCCAGTCAGCGAGCATGGCCGCCCATTTCAGGGCGGGGAAGACGGCGGCGCAGGCTTCGGGCGACTCGGCCACGGCAAAACGCAGGGCCTGCGCGTTGCCGCCGCAGGGCGCGACGCGCGCGCAGGAAACCATCCAGTCGAGGGTCCCGGCGGGCAGGCTCTCCTCACGGAAACGGCGGCAGGTCCGCGCCTTGGTCGCAAGTTCGAGGAAATCCATGTGCGGCTCCTTGGTTATGATTGGAAGACTCCCCTCTTCTAGCACCCCCGCCCGCACTTCACAACGACGCGGCTTGCCTCGTACCCCGTCACGGGATACCATGCGCCTCGACTTATTCATAAAAAAGGATCATTAATGAAATATCTCGCCATAGACTACGGGCAGAAACGGACCGGCATTGCGGTTTCGGACAGCGGCGGCAGCATGGCCTTTCCGCGCAGGACCATCCAGATGCGCACGCGCGAGGCCTTTTTTGAGGAACTGCTGGCTCTGCTTGAGGCGGAAGCCCCGGACGCGCTGGTCATCGGCCTGCCCGTCAATCTCGACGGCGAAGAGACGCTGACCACCCGCCAGACCCGCAACTTCGCCAAAAATCTCAAAAAAAAGACGCCATTGCCCATCTTCTGGATGGAGGAGGCGCTGAGCAGCTTCGAGGCGGAAATCGACCTCCGGCAGGCCGGGCGATCCGCCGCCAAAAGCCGGGCCGTCCTCGATCAGCAAGCCGCCGTCCGCATCCTGCAATCCTTTCTTGATCAGCCGGAAGGCTCCCGGAAAGCCCTATGAATCAGACTCCCGAAAACAGGCCCGAGGAACAAGGGCCCACACCGCCCCCGGCAAACGAGGCTGAAAAGCGGCAGCCCGCGCCGTCCCCCGCGTCCCCGGCGGAAGGCCCCGCCTCTTCTCCCGCCTCGCCCGCGCCGGAGGCCGATCCCCCCGCAGACGGCATGCTTTCCGGCGAGGCGGAAAGGGACGCGCCGCCGCCCGCCCTGCCGCCGCGCCCCCGCCGCACGCTTCTGCGCTGGCTGGGGGCCTTCCTGCTCCTTCTGCTGCTGGCCTGCGGCGCGGCCGGCTGGCTGGCTTATGATTTCCTGCACAGCCCGGGCAGCGATCCCGCCGTCTCCGCGCCGCGCGACATAGAGGTAGCCGTCCTCCCCGGGGCTACCTTCGGCACGCTGACCCCCGATCTGGTCCGCCTCGGCGCGGTGCGCGACAACGACAAATTCCTGCTGCTCCTGCGCTGGATGCGCTACCGCAACCTGCCGCACGCGCTCAAGCCGGGCCGTTTCCGGCTGAATACGGGCTGGACGCCGCAACGGGTCATCGATCAGCTTGTCAACGGTTCGCCCCTGCTCGACCGGGTAACCATTCCCGAGGGCCTGCCGTGGTGGGAAACGGGGAAACGTCTGGAAGCGGCAAAAATGGTCCGTTTCGAGGACTTCGCCAAAGTCATCCGCGATCCCGCCTTCCTGCGGCATTGGGGCATCCCCTTTGACAGCGCGGAGGGTTTCCTCTTTCCTGATACCTATCTGATCATGCGGCCTCTGGAACTGAACGAGAAGACGGCAAAATCCGTTGTAGGGCGGCTCATCGACAACTTCTGGCGTCGGACGGCCCCGCTCTGGCCGGATGGCAGGCGGCCCGGTCCCTCGGGCTACGCCGAGGTGCGGCGCCTCGTCACGCTGGCCTCCATCGTGGAACGGGAAACCGCCGTGGCCGCCGAGCGCCCCCGCGTGGCGGGCGTCTACGCCAACCGCCTGCGCATCGGGATGCTGCTTCAGGCCGATCCCACCACAGCCTACGGCCTCGGGGAAGGCTTTGACGGGAACCTGCGCCGCCGCCACCTCGACGACGCCGACAACCCCTACAACACCTACAAGCGCCCCGGCCTGCCGCCCGGCCCCATCTGTTCGCCGGGGCTGGCCTGCCTGCGGGCCGCGGCGCAGCCCGAAGCGCATTCCTATCTCTATTTCGTAGCCCGGGGCGAGGACGGCTCGCATGTCTTCAGCTCCAACCTCACCGATCACAACCGGGCCGTCCGCGCCTACTGGTCGAAAATGAAGAAAAAATAGCCAACCGCCGGACGGAATCTCCCGCATCCGAGGGCCTGCGCCCGAGATGCGTATCCCTCCTCCCGAACACCGGCCCGCGAAAAGGCCCTTTCCGCTATGGAAAGGGCCTTTTTCTCATACCGCCCAGCCGGAGCGGGGCTCTTCATGCAAAACGGAAGGGACGATGAGCGCCCCTTCCGTTCAAAAACATAGTATTTTTAGACGGTTGCCGTCAGCCTTCCTACTTGGCGTCGGTCTTGGGGGCGGGCTTCGCGTCGCCCTTGTCGGCGGCCTTGGCGTCCTTGCCCTCCACGGCGGCGGCGCTGACGGGCTCAAGCTTCACGGGCTCGAAGCTCACCTTGTTCTTGTTCATGGCTTCGATGACTTCGGTGGTCACGTCGGCCTTGGGATCAAAGGCAAGGAGCCCTTCCGCGTTCATGATGGCGGTATACCCCTTCTGGCTGCGGTAGTCCTGCAACGTCTGCTGCATCAGGCCGTTGATCTTCTGGACGACTTTCTGCTGCTCGGCGTTGACGAGCTGCTGGTAGCCCATGAAGGTCTTCTGCACGCGGCCCCGCAGCGCTTCGTCATTGGGAGCCTTTTCGATCATGCCCTGCGCGGCCTTGAGCTGTTCCTGCACGGCGGACTCAAGCTGTTTCAAGTGCTCGATCCCCGCCTTGCCCGGCTCGCTTTCCTGAAAGAGCCGCGCCGGATCGACCACGGCGATTTTGGCGGTCGCGCAACCAGTTACGGAAAAAATCAGAACGAGGCTGAGGGCGATAGCGCTGATGGTACGCATGAATACTCCATTCGCAAAGAGGTTGTTTCAACGCCGGAACCCGGCGACAGGGGACGTTTCCGCAGAAAGGTCCCGCCCAAAGCTTGAGCATACCTTTTTTCCGGAGGCGGCACAATGCGCGCCAAAAGGCGGAACCGCCGTCGGTTCCGCCGTCAGGACGCTGTGCCTCTTCCCTCAACGGAAGTCTCAGAAAAACATGCTTACCCCAGCATGGAGAAACGTTCGCGCGATTCGAGGACCTTGGACAGAAAGGCCTTGGTTTCGCGCGAAGAAAGCTTCTTCAGGAGCGTTTGCAGCACTTCGTCCGGGGACAGGGCGTTGATGGCCGCAAAGGCCTGATCATGCGATGTGCCGAAGGCCCGCAACATGCCGCCCGTGCCGATGTTGTAGGCGGCGATGGCGCAGTACTCCCGCGACTGGGGATCATTAATGGCGTTCAGATACCGCGTGTGCAGCAGGTGCATGTACGCGGTGCCGTATTTGATGTTTGTCTCGGGGTGCAGCAGCATGGACCGGGAGGGCCTGCCCTCGCGCCCGAGCCAGCGGTGGACCTCGCCCCCGGCGGTTTGCGGCACCACCTGCATAAGTCCGTGCGCCGACCGGTTGCTGATGAGGTCGGGATCAAAATCGCTTTCGGTGTAGATGATCGCGTAGATCAAATCCGGCGAAAGGCTGTACTGAGCCGCGTATTTTTCCACATAGGGGCGGTAGCGCTCGGCCTGCCGCCGCAGGGAATCGGTCAGCCCGGCCAGCTTCTGCAATTCGTCCAGCATCTTCTGGGTGCGCTCACGGGCTTCAGGGGTAAGCTCGAAAGCCTGCTGGCTGCCGTTCCAGCGCATGGGGAGATCGGTGAAGTCAAAGGGCGTTTCGCCCTCTTCGGGCATGGCGGACGTCTCCTGCCCGACGCGGGGCAGATGGGAAAAAAGCTGCGCGCGGGGGACGATCTCCGTTTCTCTCGGCTCCACCTCCGCAGCCGTCAGCAGGGAAGCCAGCGAAGCGCTGGTGGTTTCAAGTTTCACGGGGATGGAGCCATGCAGGGGGCGCAGGCTGACGATGCCGTTGCGTACTTCCAACAAGGGCCCTTTTTTGCCGAGAGCGGCGAAGGGCGCGGAAGGGGCCTGCTCCATCGCCTGTCGGAACTGTTCGGGAACATGGAGCAGAGGACGGGGTGCGGACATCTCCCCTTTGGCCCGGTACTCTCCGGCGACCGGCTCCTGAACGCCAGAGCTTCCCCCGGGAACAAATCCCGTCACGAGGGCCAGCAGCGCGAGCGTGCCTGTCACAGAAATAGCATAGCCTGCCAATGGGTTACGCATACACAAAAGAACCTCGATGGTTGAAGTTCAGCCGAAAAACAGCCCGTTTTCCGGCCTTCACGACACACGGAGGGGGTTAAGCAAATCCTGTGCCAAGGCCAAATTTGCGTGAAAAAGCCCCTGTGTTCCCCTCCCGGGTGCATGAGCAAGGGCCTGAGAAAAATAATGCCCCTCGCCTCTTCTCCCGACCGCCCGGCTCTGCCGATGCCGCCCGGACGTCGTCCCCGAAAAACCAGCAGGGGAGCCCTTTTCCGGGATGCCCGCATCCCTTCCTGCGTCGCCGTGTGGCCCCGGAAAGCCGGAAAATCCGGTCCGGCAAAATCAAAAAGACATGCTCCTCTCACGACAAGAGGCGGGAAGTGAACTCATTCCAAGCTCATCTTCCCGCCCCGACCGGCATTTTTGTACATTTTTTTATATTCTAATCCAAATAAGACATTTTAAGGTACAATATATTGTACTCTATCAGGATTGAATGTCCTTTTCATTATTTCCTTCCCTTTCACCCCCTGACGCCGGGCCCGTCCCTTTTCAGACGCCTGCGACCGTCGCGCAAGCCGCCTCGTCGGTGACCCAGACAAGATCGCCCGCCACGGGGCGCACGCGCTGCACGGGCAGCTCGGCGGGGGCGAGGAGATCAAGCGCCTGCCGCAGGCGCGGGCCCTTCTCCGCCCCGGTGCCCAGAAAAAGGCAGCAGCGCGAAGCGTTGAGCATGGGCAGGGTCAGGGTGATGCGGCGGCTCTCCGGTTTCGGCTCCATCCCTTCGGCCACGGCCGCACCCGTCAGACGTCCCGAACTCAAAGCCTCGGGCTGAAGCAGGGGGCTGCCGGGGAAAAGGGAAGCCGTATGCCCGTCCGCGCCCATGCCCAGAAGCGCGCAATCAAGGCGCGGCCCGCCGTTTTCCGCCGGGACATGCTGACGCAGGGTTTCTTCATAGGCCACGGCCGCTTCGCCGGGATCGCTCAGGCAATCCATCGGGAAAATGGCCGCGGCAGGCACATGAGCCAACAATTCCCGATTGGCGACACCGTAATTGCTGGCCGGATCGTCCGCCGGGACACAACGCTCGTCCACCCAGAAAACACGGGTATGCGCCCAGTCCACGCGGTCTTGCCACGCCTGCGTGCGCAACAGGCGGAACAGCGGCAGGGGCGTGGAGCCTCCGGAGAGGGCCAGTGTGAACACGCCGCGCCGGGCCACGGCCTCGGCGCAGCGCGCCGCCACGATTTCGGCGGCACGGCGGGCCGCCCCTTCGACATCGGCCTCCACATGCAGGAAAAGGCGCAGCCCGTTCAGGGAACGGGAATCGGCATCAGGACTCTTGTGCAGCATCGTCGTGTTCCTTTGGTTGTTGGTGTGGCCGTCCCGCCTCGCGCAGGTCCACGGGCACGGTTTCGTTCTGGCGCAGGTGCACGTCCATTTGCGGGAAGGCGATCTCAATGTTCGCCTCCGTAAAGGCCGCGTCGATGGCTTTACGGATATCCGAAGCAATGCGCGCGCCGTGCAGGATGTCCCCGACCCAGAAGAGCAGCCGGAAATCCAGCGAACTGGCCCCGAAGTCCTTGAAGAGGACCGAAGGCTCCGGGTAAGTGAGCACATCCGGGTGGCCCTGCGCCGTCTGCTTGAGCAGCTCCTCCGTGCGCGCAACGTCGCTCCCGTAGGCCACGCCCACGAGGACTTCCTGCCTGACCATCCGCCCGTTGCGGGTCCAGTTGGTGAGCTTGCCGGACAAAAACTCGGCGTTGGGCACGAAGATCACCGCGTTGTCGAAGGTTTCCACCTGCGTGGAGCGGATATTGATACGCCGGACGATCCCGTTGACGCCGCCCACGTCGATGACGTCGCCCTCGCGCAGGGTCTGGCCGAAAATAACCAGCAGGCCGCTGACGAAATTGTTGATGATGTTCTGGAGGCCGAAGCCGATGCCCACGCTGAGGCCACCGGCCACCACTGCCACGTTGGTCAGGCTGAAGCCCAGCGCGCTCAGGGTGTAGAGGCCGAAGACGCCCCACAGCGTATAGGTGAAACCCGCCTGAATCGGCCCCACAAGGCTGCGGTCAAGATGAATGCCGCGCAGAGGGAGATCGGCGATAAAGGAGCGGCCTACGGAAATAAAGGAGCGGGTGACGTAGAAGGCGCTGATGATAAGGAGCATCTGGAGCATGTTGAAGGAGGTCTTGCCGATGCTCACGTCCATGTTGGCCAAATGGGTCAGCAGAAACTCGCCGCCCGGATAGGCCAGTATCCACAGACCCGTGGCAGCCGTGGCCAGCACGAGAAGCGCGGGAAGCGCGAGAGCCAGCAAAAAGCCGCTCAGCAGGGCCTTGGCCCCCTGCTGCGGCATGTGCTGGGCGATGCGGTTCATGAGGCGCATGAAGCCGACCGCCTGCTGTACGCAGACGGCGACCGCGGCATAGGCCACACACACCAGAATGGACAGCCGCCCCCAACCCAGAAGGGTCATGAGCACGGCGAGCCACAGGACCACGGCCTGCCCCTTGAGCAGGTTGATCACCAACGAAAAAGGCACGCCCGGCGGCGGACGGCGGTAGTCGCGCCAGAGGGTGACGAGCAGCGCGACGAGCCACAGGCCCCCGAGGATGGGTCCGGGCAAATTGAAAAAGAGCAGAAAAAGCCCCACGAAGAGCGGCGTGAAAAGAGGCCGGAGCGGGGAGCGCAGGGGCAGGTCATCGCGCTCGAAGGTGTACAGGTCCCATGCCAGCGCCATCTGGCCGAGGCTCAGGAGCAGCGTGCCGACGATGGAGAGGATGTGGTAGGAGCCCCCCGGCGACCACGCCGCGAAATGGAACATGAAGCCGAAGGACAGCCAGACGAAGCTGTGCCCGCTCATGCGGTTCCAGCCCGCGCGCATGTCTTCCGGCCACGTCTGGGAGAAGCGGCGGGAAATGAAAATCAGCGCCCGCAGGGGGATGATGAAGACGAGCGCGCGCAGGATCACCCCGAACCACGCCGCGAGGCTCCACGGCAATTCGGCGCTCATGCGCACGGCGAAGGTTTCCTCGAGCGCATTGAGGCTTTTGCGGATGTCCAGCCACGACTCGATGTCGTAAATGCGGCCGGAACGCTGGAAATAATACTTCTGCCACAGGCCGGGAATGGACTGCGCCACCCGCTCGACGAGCGAAGCGATGTTTTCCGAGAGTTTGCGGGAAGGGGCCAGCGCCCGGCTGATCCGGACGCGGACGGTGTTCAGGCGTTCCTGCGTCTGATCGAGGTCCTTAAGGAAAGCCTGCAATTCCGGTGAGGCGTCCACCTCCTCCTTGGTGGGGGTGGAATCCTGTTCGAGGAGGGAAATCTCGTCCAGCCTCCCCTTGAGCGAGCCGAGCGTGCCGTCGAGGGGCGCGAGAACGTTGGAAAGCCGTTCCTGAAGCCGCGCCAGCCGCTGCTGGACCACCGAAAGCTCAAGGGGCAGCCCCCGGCTCACACGCGAGAGCGTAAGGAGGCGCTGGTACTCTTCCTCAAGCCCCTTGAGGGCCTCGTTGAGCTGGAGGGATTTCTCCGGGAGCTTTTGGGCCAGTGACTCCGTCTCGGCATCAATGCTCCCCAATTCCTCCACCCGCTTCTGGAGGAGGGTATACCAGACGTCCTGCGTAGGCTCGGAAACGGCGGTCTTGGCGTTACCCGCCGCGTCGGACGCAGGCGCGGAAGGGGCGGCCTCCGCAATGGCCAAAGGCCCGGTCCCCAACGAGAACCACAGGCAACACGCAAACAGGGCGGCAAAACGGAAAAAGGGCATGCTGGCTTCCGAACGGATGAGGTGAGATGGGCCCTACCCTACCCCGCTTGCCTCCCCGACCGCAACCGCTGAGAATCATGCGCTCCCTGACTTTCCCCCAGTCCGGCACCCCATCCGAGCGGAGTTTCTGTCCCGGAATGCGGGCGTCTTTTACGTTTCACGGCCATCCGTCCGCGCGGGCTTCGGGCCTACACAGCCATCTCCAACCGTTCCGGTAAGAAACGCCCATCCGCACAGAGCTTCTGGCCTTCCCATGCCTCACGGCAACGAGCATACAGGAACGCTCTCGTCCGCACGGAACTTCTGGAATTTCGGGTATGTTCTAATAGGATAAAAAGAAATGACTTCGTCCGCACAGAGCTTCTTCGGACCTCCTCTCCGGCCCCGTCGCCCTTGGTCTCCCAGGGGCCTCCTGCACCGTGCTCTGACCGCGCGGCGGCGCATAGAGGCCGCGTTCCACGCCGCCGAGCAGACAGAAAAGCTCCCCTGGAATCATCCGGGGGAGCTTTGGGAGGCATCCGGCGCGCCCACCCGCGCGTCGGTTTTGCTCGGAGAAGCCGTTGCTTTCCGGGGAAAGCAAGGAGAAAGAGAGCGGCGGGGCGTCAGGGGCTGCCAAGCAAAGAGGCGCAACCGCCGCCCATAAAGACTACGCCTGCCCCAATTCCCGTTTCAGCCAGTCCTTGATGACGGGCATGGGCTCGAAAACTCCCTTGAGCGCCCCGTATTCGTCACGGAACGCCTTGGCCAGCGGCTCGGGAAGGGGGACGCTCACGAGATCGTCGGCGGACTCGGAATTGCGGCGCACCAACCGGACCTGCAAGGGGTCCTTCCATGCGTCGACGACAAAGTAGGTCGCCACGTCGCTCTTGGAGCGGACCGGAGGATGCTCGGAACGCCAGTCGTTGTTGCCCCACTCAAGATAGAGGGTCACGGCCATTTCCGGGCTAAGGTTCCAGTCGATTTGCTGATCCGAAAAGGCGGCCAGAGGGGAAGGCTTGGAGGAAAGCGCGGTATTCATAGGTAACTCCACTTTTGCAAGGAGAATGTATCGCTGTTTCCTCTTTAATAGTATTCATTCCTATTCTTGTCAACTACTCCACGTCGTAGCGCCGTAATTTGTTGTGCAGGGTAGCCCGGGTGATGCCGAGCCGACGCGCCGCTTCGCTCTTGTTGTCGCCCGTTTCCTGAAGGGTACGCAGGATGGCGGCGCGCTCAAGCTCGTCAAGGGTCATACCCACGGACTCGGGCTCGGCGGCGGGCTGCCCGGCGTCGGCGGAAGGTTCGTCTCCGTTCTTGAGGGCGTTTGACACCGCGAGCGGCAGTTCCCGTTCCGAGACGTAATCACCCAGACAGAGGATGGCGGCGCGCTCCACGGCGTTCTCAAGCTCGCGGACGTTGCCGGGCCAGCCGTATTTGAGCAGCGCGTCCATCGCCTGCGGGGTGAATCCCTTGATCTCCTTGCGGTTGGCGAGCGCAAAACGCTCCAGAAAGGCGGTCGCCAACAGAGGGATGTCCTCGCGGCGCTCGCGCAGGGGCGGCACCTCCACGCCGATGACGTTGAGGCGATAATACAGGTCTTCGCGGAAACGCCCCTCGTTGACCTCCTCGCGCAGATTGCGGTTGGTGGCCGCGATGACGCGCACGTCCACGATGATGGGCGTATCGCTCCCCACCCGCTGCACCTCTCCCTGTTGCAGGGCACGCAGAAGCTTGGCCTGCAACAGGAGCGGCAACTCCCCGATCTCGTCAAGGAAAAGAGTGCCGCCGTCAGCCTGCCGGAATCGCCCCTCCCGGCGCTTGTCGGCTCCGGTGAAGGCTCCCTTCTCATGCCCGAACAGCTCGGATTCGAGCAGCGATTCGGTGAGCGCGGCGCAGTTGACGGTGACGAAAGGCTTGTCCCTGCGGGCGCTGGCCTCCTGAATGGCGCGGGCCACCCGCTCCTTCCCCGTGCCCGACTCCCCGGTGATGAGCACGGTGGCTTCCGTGGGGGCCACCGTATTGACCATCTCCACCAGCTCGCGCATCCGCGCGCTGCGGCCAAGGATGCCGGAAGGATTTTCGCTGATGTATTCGCGCAGCTCGCGGTTTTCCGCCGCCAGCCGGGTATGGTTCAGGGCGCGTTCCAGCGTGAGGTGCAAAAGCTCGAAGTCCAGCGGCTTTTCCAGATAGTCGTAGGCACCCAGACGCAGGGCCGCCACCGCCGTTTCCACGGACTGCCACGCGGTCATGACCAGCACGGGGATGGAGGGGTTGTGGCGCAGGATTTCCCGGATGGCCGAAATGCCGTCCATACGCGCCATGCGCACGTCGGAAAGCACGGCGTCATACGCCCGCTCCTTCACCTTTTCCACGGCGGTGTCCCCGTCGTCGGCCTCTTCCGTGGCGTAGCCCCAACCCCGCAGCACCGTACGCAGCATGGCCCGGTGGGCGCTGTCGTCGTCCACGATCAATATGACTGGTGGCGTGCTCATCTTTCCTCCTCTTGCCGGACCGGGCCAGCCGCGGCGGGGCAAGACCCTCCCCCGCAAGCCGCACGGAAACATGCCGTTTCCCACCCGTTCCGGCCCATCCGAAATGCCTTTCCCCGCGCCAAATCAAGGCCCCGCTTCCTCCGCACGGCGTTTCCACGCGCCCTCGCCCGGCGAAAGGGCGGCACCGCCTTCCCGGAACCTCACGGCGGCCCGTCTCGGCCTCCGTGCGGAAAAAACAGACCATCACTAACGGACCAAATCCCGATCTTCCTCAGATGAAACGTTCCTACAGCCAATAATAGTCACGCCGCCGTATTCGTCATCCGGCTTTTACGAAAGAAGGGAAGAAAAGGGGGCGGCCTCCCCTTAGCTCACAGTCCGCCCTTGCTCAGCCGCTCCTTCCCGTCCGTCTTCCCGCAAAGGCAGCAAAATGCGGAAAGCCGCGCCCTGCCCCGGCTCCGAGGCCACGGAAATGCTCCCGCCGTGGGCTTCGATGATCTTGTGCACGGTGGCCAGCCCCAAACCGGTGCCCTGCCCCTTGGTGGTGAAATAGGGATCGAAAATATGCGGCAGGGCGTCGGGAGCGATGCCCATCCCGCTGTCGCGGATTTCCAGACGCAGGGCCTCGGCGTCGGGCTGAAGGCTCAGGGACAGTTCGCCGCCGTCGGGCATGGCCTCAAGCGCGTTGAGGCAGAGATTGAGGATGACCTGCCGCATCCGATCAGGATCGATGGCCACCTCCGGCAACGAGGGGGAAGCGTCGAAACGGACGGCCACCCCGCGCGACGCGGCGTCCTGCCCGATCAGGCGCAACGTGTCCTCCACCAGCCGACGCATCCCGATCAGGCGGGGCCGAATGTCCGTGGGGCGGGAGAGGCCGATGAGATCGCCTATGGCGCGGTTGAGCCGTTCCACCTCGCGGACCATGACCTGCGCGGCCTCGCGGTCGGCGCTGCCCGCCGGGAAGCGGCCCCCGAAATAGGTGGCGTAGCCCTTGATGGAGCTGAGGGGATTGCGCAGCTCATGCGCGACCCCGGCGGCCAGATTGCCCACCGCGGCCAGCTTCTCACGCCGCCGGACCTCGGCCTCAAGGCGACGGACTTCGGTGAGATCGCGCAGGAACATGAGCGAACCGAGGCGGCCTTCGTCGCCTTCGTTGACATGCCCTCCGCGAACCGAGAGATAGCGCACGTCCTCGCCGTGGCGGAGGGTGATTTCCGTGTCCGCCAGCACGGGCTCGACGTGCAGGCGGGCCGCCAGATCGGCCAGCGCGGCGGGCAGCACGTCCGCCGCCTTGCGCCCCTGATAGGTGCGCCCCTTGGCCGGGGCCTCCATGCCGAGCAGGTCGAGGGCGGCCCTGTTGAGGCGGGTGATCCGCCCCCGGGCGTCAAAGACGACCAAGCCGTCCGGCAGCGCTACGGCCAGTTCCTCGGCCAAGGCTTCCGCCACCCGCTGGCCGCGCCGGGACGCCCGTACCCGTTCCACCGCGTGCAGCCCAAGCAGGGCGAGCATTCCGGCCAGCAGCACGCCCGCGCCCAGAAGCACGGCGCGCTCCCGGTTCTGCGCCTGCGCCACCTCCAGCGGGGCGAGGTCCAGCCCGAGGAAAATAAAGGGCAAGGGGCCTTCGACCGCCTCATCCCCGGGCGCGCGGCGTTCCCCCTTGGCGCGGGGATGAAAGGTCTTGAAGACGACGAAAGAGCGCGAACCCTCCATATTCATGATGGTCCACGCGGGACTGGCCGAGGTGCCGAGGGCGGCGATGTTTTCCGGCACCAGTTCCCGGCCCCCGAGGGTGGTCAGGACTTCCCCCACCCGGGCGGGGTTGCTGTGCGCCAGAATCGTGCCGTCCGGCATGGTCACGGCGATGAAGCGCACGTCCGGCCTGTCCGCAAGCTCCTCCACCAGATATTGCAGCCGGATGCCCGTCCGCGAGCGCGTGCCCGAACGCACGCCGCTTTCCAGTGCGGTGATGAGCGCCACACCCTTTTCCGCCAGAAAGCGGACCATCGCCGTTTGCGAGCGGTCAAGCGAAAGCCCGGTGACCAGCACCACGCCGAAAACCAGCACCAGCGCCGCGCCGAGAGTCCCGAGGAAGGAATTGCCCCGCCGCACGTTGGGGGAAGGAGAAAAAAGCCCGGTCGTCTGCATGGATGCGGCTGCCCATCAAAAAAGGTTACAATCAAGACTGATCCGGCTCATGATAGCAAAAAACGCTCCACCTGACCGAGAGGCGGACACGCGCGCTCATCCTCCCGTAATCATGGCATGTTTCTTGCAAATTTTCCGGCTATTGACGAGCCCTTCCGGGCTCACGTACAGATCGAAACAGGAAAGCCTTGCGCTTTCCCTTACCATAGCGATTGATTCGATTTCTCGCCACCCGCGGCGAAAGGGATTTCATGCATATATCCTCACAAGACAAACCGCGTCTCCCGCTCCGCCTGCTTGTGCTGGGAATGGCGCTGGCCGTGCTGCATGGGCCCGCCAAGACATGGGCCGCCAATGCCGCCGAAGGTTCCGTCCCGCAGGCGCAGCAGCCCCCCCCGGGCGGCGGTTCTCCGGCCATGCCGGACGCCTTCCCCGGCTTCTCGCCCGAGATGCCGGGCAAGTGCCCGCAGATCGCGTCCAATGGCACCCACGAGGGCACGCGCTTTGAAAGCCGGCTCTTCGCCATGCCGCTCCCGGCTGATCTTACCCCCAAACAACAACAAATCGCCTTGGCGATCATGCGCGAGGCGGAACCGCAGCTGACCGTCCTCCACATGAAGTTACGGCAAACGCTGGTGGAATTGCACAACCTTTCCTTCGCGTCGGATACCCCGCCCGACGCGCTGGCCGTCATCGGCCGCCGTCTGATCCGCCTGCGCGCCGAGGCCATGCGCGAATTGCAGCGCCTCTCGGCCCGGATGGAAAAGATGGCGGGCTTCAATCCCGGCTGGGGGAGCCGCGTGCGCGCCCGGGCCATGCCCGGCGTCAGCGCCCAATCCCTGCACGCTCCCGGGGATGAGTGACCCGGCGGCCACGTTTCCAAAAGCGTGGCCGTCTTTTTTTGATGCACCCCCCGCCCTTCCCTGTGCGATTCTTATACACTGTCAAAAAGCTCTGTACATATTTTATACAGCATATACCTCATCTTTTTCTCACACCGGAAAGCGTATAATGGCAAAACGACATAAAGTTCACTACTTACATCTTTGGCACGCCGATTGCTATATTCCAGGCACGAACGGTGAATGACATTTCAGACTTCAGGAGCCTTTTCATGACGTTTCGTAAAAGCACTCTCGCCGCCGCGCTGGTCGCCGCCCTCACCGGGGGCATGGCCCTCACCGCACAGGCGAGACCCGGCGATTTCCACCACGGCCCCCGTGGTCCGAGGCCCTGCCAAGAGGCCGTCTATCAGGCCCTGACCCCGGAAAAGCAGGCCCAGTATGACGCCATCATGCGGGATTTCACCGAAAAGACCGCGCCCCTGCGTGACAAACTGTCCGCAAAGTACATTGAGGTCCGCACCCTCGGCCAAAGCCCGACCCCCGATCCCAAGGCCGTGGGCAAGGCTACCGAGGAACTGGTGGCTCTGCGTAACGAGTTCGCCAAGGAACGTCAGGCCATGGTCGAGCGTATCGCCAACGAAGTGGGCATCAACGTCCTCTACGGCGGCCCGCGAGGCCACGGATGCCCCGGGTATATGTCTCGTCCCTGTCCCGTCACCGGCATGGCCGTCATGCCGGAAGGACCGCAGGCCGATGCCCCCGAGGTACAGTAAACAAGCCCCCCCTCCCGTCGTCGGTTAGTCTCCCTTGCCGGCGGCGATAAATCCCTGACTCCCATCCGGTCAGGGTAAACAACAATCGGCACAGCCGTTTATATATAGAGCCTCCTCCAAAAAGCTTGAACGACCGGTCCCCACCTGACCGTTTCACAGGTGCCTAGCTGAGTCTGTTCGTTCAACGGCAAAGGTCATCACATCCTCCTCCTTACAGAAACCGTATCCTCCTCCTTCCGTTGCAGCGCCCCGTCTCCTCCTCCGGGGCGCTGCTTTTTTGTGCGCCTCCATCCGCTCGATCCCCCCTTCCCACGCAAAGGGCGCGACCTCCCCTCGGTCATGTCGGGCCGCCTCGTCCCCACCATCTCCAACTAAAGAGGGCGGCCTTCCATCCTTATAAAAAGACACCCCCGCACAGAAAGCCCTCCACCGCCTCGCGTATCCTGCCGTACCAACGGCGTCGTGCTTCCCCTGCGCCGTACCCCTTCCCCTTTCAAAGGAATAAGGAGAGAGGCTGCCCTCCTGAAAAGACGGGACTCTCTCCACGGTAAAGGGTGGCGGGGCCGGATGAAAAGCGGCAAGGCGGACCTCCCGGCCATCTCCTGCCTCGCCTTGGCGCGCAAAAAAAGGCCGCCCCGCAAGGCAGCCTTTTCGTCTTCATCCTGAAGACAGAGGCCGATACGCCCCGGCCTAGGCACGGAGAGGGAAAACCCGTGCGGGATAGCCGTCTGACGGAACGCCTCCCGGAGAGGTTCCCGTCTTCACGGCTTTCCGCCGGGGAGGGCCTAAAACATCCCTATTTTGTCCAATGCCTCGCGCGCCAGCTCACGGCAGATCGGGTCCTCATCACGCAGGCCCGCTTGCAGAGGGCCGCGGGCCTTGGGCGCGAGATCGGGACGGGCCAGCGCCAGACGCTCTACGGCCCGGAAACAGGAACGCCGCAGCACGGCGTGGTCGCAAAAGTTGTCTTCCTTGCCCGTATTGGTGATGTAGGAAAAAAGGATCGGGTGGAACTCGTCCCCCAGCCGCCGATGCTGGGCGAGCACTTCCGCAAAGGCTTCGGGAATGCCCCAGCCGATGTTGCCGGATTCCTCGTTCATGTGCCACATCAGCCGCCGGATGACGTTGCGCGCTTCTTCCATGTGTTCGTCGGCCATGCGGGAAACGGCCCGGCCAAGCGCGGCGGCGGCGCGCCCGGTGGCTTCGCCCCCAAGCGGCAGGCAGGCGAAAAGCGGCCCCACCAGTTCCCGGGCGGGCAGGGCTTCGAGTTCCTGAGCGAAGGCGGGCCAGTCCGCCGACTCCAGACGGCTGCGGATGCTCGATTTGAGCGTGCGGAAATGCGGTGGCATACAAAAACTCCTCATGGTTTGAAACGTCGCGGCCACAAACGGGCGCGGGGCCCGGGCTGTTGCTTTTCTTTCCATACAGTAATAAATCGTTCATGCCGTTCGGCAAGTTTATGGACGGTTTCGGCGTCGCGTTTCCTACCGTTCCGCGCTTGACTCTCCGAAACCGAACAGGTATACGTCACTGATCTACGTTCTCAAGGAGAGTTTCCATGAAAAGAACTTACCAGCCCAGCAAGATCAAAAGAGCGCGGACCCACGGTTTCCGCGAACGCATGAGCACCGCGAGCGGCCGCGCCGTTATCCGCCGTCGCCGCGCCAAGGGGCGTAAACAATTAGCTGTTTAACCCGGCCTCGTCGGCATAGACTGCTCCGGCGACCCGACTTCACACTCTGCTATGATGAGGGTCGCCGTTTCTTTTCCAAGCATTTCATCGTGTTTGCACGCCTTCGTGCGCCCGATGAACCGTGGCGTGTCGGCATGGCCGTCACCAAAAAAATCGGAACGGCAGTCATGCGCAACCGCGTCAAGCGGGTGCTCCGGGAATGTTTCCGGCTGCATCAGGCCCTATTGCCTCCGGCTCTGGATCTTGTGATCGTGCCCAAGCGCCAGCTCAAACCAGAACAGCTCACTCTTGCTGCCGCAAGCCGCGAACTCGTCCCGCTCATGCGGGACCTTCGCGACTACGTTCTTGCGCGCCGCGATCACGCCGCTCCCTCCGTTACCGAAAACGACGCCCCGGGGCTTCACGCGCAGGCCTCCTTCGGAGCAGAGGCGTGATTCGCCTTGCCCTGCGCCGTCTGGCGGTTCTGCCCGTGCGTCTGTATCAATGGACGCTTTCCCCCGTGCTTCCCCCTTCCTGCCGTTATTATCCTACCTGTTCAGCCTATGCCATCGAGGCTGTGCTGACCCACGGCATTCTGAAGGGCGGCTGGCTCGCCCTGCGGCGTCTCCTTCGTTGTCACCCTTGGTCTGCGGGAGGGTATGATCCCGTACCTCCCCCACGTTCTTCCTCTTTCAGCCATCAGGAGCAACCGGATCATCATGGACGATAAACGCACTTTCCTCGCCATCGGCCTTGCCATCGCCATTCTGCTGGCGTGGACCCCGCTGGCCGAACACATGGGTTGGATTCAGCGTCCGCAACCCGTCGCCACTACACAGGAAACCGCCGCGCCCACCGCGACCGCCCCGGCCCCCGCTCCCGCGTCTCAGGCCGCTCAGCTCCCCGTGTTCACGCCTTCCGCGGGCGTGGAAGTCAAGGTGGAAACGCCCCTCTACTCCGCCGTGCTCTATTCCGGAGGCGGCACCCTGCGCTCCTTCACGCTGAAGCGGTATGACGAAACCATCAAGCCCGATTCCCCCAAGGTCAACCTCGTTTCCCCCGACGCCGCCCTCACCGCCCCCCTCGGCCTGACCGTCAACGGCCAGCCCTCGTGGAGCACGGGACAGTGGTCCTTTCAGGGGAGCGATCTCAAGCTCGAAGCGGGCCAGCAGGGAAGCCTTACGTTTATCGGCCTCGTGGACGGCGTGCGCGTCACCCGCGTCATCACCTTCAATGCCGACAACTACCTCCTGAGCGAAAACGTCCTCGTCGCCTCCGACAACCAGACGCCGCGCACGGTGCGCCTCGGCTTCACCGTGGCCGCCACGCCCTTCAGCACCGGCAAGTACGATCCCACGCGCCTCGCCTGGGACGCCAACCAGAGCTTCAAGGAAGAGACGAGCGAAAGCACCCTCACCGAAACGGGCATCATCGAACAGGGCCTCTTCAACTGGGCCGGGGTCATGAGCAACTATTTCATGAACGTCACCGCGCCCGTTGATCCCGACAACCTGACCCTGAAGGGCCGGGTACAGGGCGGCGTGTGGCGCCTCGCGCTCGAACGCCCCGACGTGCTCGTTCCCGGCAGCGGCACCGAAGTGCCCGTGGGCGTCAACTGGTGGTTCGGCCCGAAGGATCGCGAACTGCTCGCCGCCGCCCCCGATCATCTGGATCAGGCGGTGAACTTCGGCATGTTCTCCATCATCGCCCGGCCCCTCCTGACCATTTTGAGCTTCTTCCATTCCTACGTGGGCAACTGGGGCATCGCCATCATCATGCTCACCTTCTGCATCCGCGTGGTCTTCTGGCCGCTGTCCCAGAAGAGCTTCAAATCTATGGAGCAGATGAAGAAGCTCCAGCCCATGATGAAGAAGCTGCGCGAGAAGTACAAGGATGACAAGGAAGCCCTGAACCGGGAAATGATGCAGCTCTACAAAACCTACAAGGTCAACCCCGCGGGCGGCTGCCTGCCCATACTGGTGCAGATTCCGGTCTTCATCGGGCTCTATCAGGCCCTGCTCAACTCCATCCAGTTGCGCCACGCCTCCTTTATCCCGCATCTGCCCTTCACAGACATCACGTGGCTGGCCGACCTCTCCGCGGCCGATCCCTTCTACATCACCCCGCTGCTGATGGGCGCCTCCATGTTCCTCCAGCAGCGCCTCACCCCCGCCGCTGGCGATCCCACGCAGCAGAAGGTCATGATGTTCATGCCGGTCATCTTCACCGTCATGTTCCTCAACTTCCCCGCCGGTCTGGTGATCTACTGGCTGTGCAACAACCTCCTGTCCATCGGTCAACAGTGGTGGATGCTGCGCAAGGCATAACGGAGAGCGAGAGGTTCTTTATGGATGATTTCAAAGAATTTCAGGGCAAGAGCCTTGACGAAGCCATCCGCGCCGCCTGCGCCTATTTCGACGCGCCGCGCGAGAAGCTGGAAATCGACATCATACAGGACGCCAAAAACGGCATCTTCGGGCTGGTCGGGGCGCGCAAGGCACTCATCCGCGCGCGCCGCGCCCAGCTCAAGCCCCGCGTAGGCTCGATCCTCAGTCGTGAGGCCCAGCCCGCCGCCCGGCCCAAAAGCGAAGAGGCGAGGCCCCGCACACGCGCGGCCCAGCCTCCCCGTCCGCCGCGCGGCAACCGGGAAGCCCCTCTACCCGACGACGATTCCATCGGCAACCGCATCCAGCCGCCCGTGGAGCCCGACGACGCCATCGGCAACCGCGTGGTGGATGAGCCGGAAATCGACGATTCCATCGGCAACCGCATTGAGGAGCCGCGCTCCCGGCGGCCCCGGCAGCCCTACCGTTTTGCGGGCGAAGGGGCCGAGGACGCCCGTCCCCGGCGGCCTCGCCCGGAACGCCGCGCCTTCGACCGTCCGCAGCGCCCCGAGCGGCCCCGCCCTCCCTTCGAGCCGCGGCCTGATCGCCGCCCGCCCGGTGCGCCCTTCGCGCAGGAGGCCCTCAACGATCCCTCCTTCGACTGCGATCACGATGAGGCGCTGACCGAGGGCCTGCCCTCCAAGCCCTTCAGCGAGCTTGATCAAACCAAGCTGCTCGAAACGGCGCGCGAGGCCGCCTCAACCATCGTCAATTCCATTCTGGGTGAAACGCCCGTGGAGGTGACCATCCTCGACAACCGCGTCGACGTGCACGTGGACTGCGGCGACGATTCCGGCCTGCTCATCGGCCGTGAAGGGCAGACGCTGGCCGCGCTCCAGTACATCACCTCGCGCATCGTCAGCCGCCGCATGGAAGCGCCGGTGCGCGTGCAGTTCGACGTAGGCGACTACCGGGAACGTCAGGACGACCGGCTCCGCGAGCTGGCTCTCGCGCTGGCCGAACGGGTCCGCGCCACGGGCCGCCCCTGCTCCACCCGACCTATGAGTTCCTACCACCGCCGCCTCGTGCACATGGCCTTGCAGGACTCGCCGGACGTGCAGACCCGCAGCTCGGGAGACGGCCCCCTCAAACGGGTGATCATCCAGCGCCGCCGTCAGGACCGGAACGGACACTGAACGCGGCCCCCTGCCGCCCATGAAAAACCGCTTTCCCCGCAGGGCAAAGCGCGGATAAAAAGGCGGCAAAGCCGGTGCATCATCGAGCCGCCCTTTCGCCTTGCAACGCGCCGCCGCGAAAAACGGCGGCAGGGCGTTTCATGAGGGCTGAGTCTTAAAAAACAGGAGGAGGGCTTTTCGAAGACACGCATGGGGCCGCCCCCACGCGGAGTCTTCGGAACCCCTCCTTCTCTTTTTCCCGCCCTGAACAAGGACGGGGACGACAGCGGCTCCGGTAAAGCCGCTTTTTTTCTGGGGCCCGGCCCTTGCCAGAGGCACGCCTTTCACCCGCCGGGCGGAGACCGCGCCCCTAATTCCCTTCCGTGGAGTTTCCATGAATACGACCGCCACCATCGCCGCCATCGCCACCGCGTCCGGTGCCGGGGGCATCGGCATCGTCCGCGTCAGCGGGCCGCACGCCCTGTCCCTGCTGAAAACGCTGTTCCACCCGGCGGGCAAGGAAAAGGCCCTTCGCCCGTGGATGCTGCGCCGGGGAAAAATCGTGGACAAGGACGGCGCGGTTCTCGACGACGCGCTGGCCGTGGCCATGCCCGGGCCCAAGACCTTCACCGGGGAGGACGTGGCCGAGTTCCACTGTCACGGCGGCCCCGTCCTGCTGGCCTCCGTGCTTGAAGCCTGCCTCGCCTGCGGGGCCCGTCTGGCCGAACGCGGCGAATTCACGCGCCGGGCTTTTTTGAATGGCCGCATGGACCTGACGCAGGCCGAAGCCGTGGCCGAGATGATCGCGGCCCCGTCCAAAGAAGGGGCCCGTCTCGCCGCGGCCAAGCTCGACGGCGTGCTCGGGCGGCGCATCGCCTCCCTGCGCGAACGTCTTGAGCACCTGCGCGCGCACCTCTGCCTTGCCGTGGATTTCCCGGAGGAAGAGGTGGACTGCCTGCCGCAGGAAGGTTTTCTCAACGCCGTGCGGGAGGTCCGGGAAGGCATCGTCGCGCTGCTGGCGGGATTCGAGCGCACGCGCTGCTGGCGCGAAGGCATCACCGTGGCGCTGGCGGGCCCGGTCAACGCGGGCAAGTCCAGCCTCATGAACGCTTTTCTGGGCCGGGAGCGCGCCGTGGTCACGGAATACCCCGGCACGACCCGCGACTTTCTGGAGGAATCCGTCCGGCTGGCGGGCCTGCCCGCGCGTCTGGTGGACACGGCGGGCCTGCGCGAGACGGACAACCCCGCCGAGGCGCAGGGCATCCGGCTGGGCCGCTCCATGATCGACGCGGCGGATGTGGTCCTGCTCATGGTGGACGGGGCCGAAGGCGTCACCCCGCAAACCGTGGAACTGCTGGAAGAGCTGGGGCCGGATCGCACGGTCCTCGTCTGGAACAAGAGCGATCTTGCCACCCCTCCCGCGCACTGGTATGAAACGGAAACGCCGTCCGGCTCCTCCCGGCGGGCCGCCGCCCATGCTGTGGTCTCGGCCCGCAACGGCGACGGCCTTGAGGCGCTGGCCGAAACCGTACGCGCCCTCGCGCTGGCACGCGGGGAAGGCCGGGAACCGGAACCCGGCGAAGCCGTCCCCAACCTCCGTCAGGCGCACAGCCTTACCGAGGCGGGCAAGGAGCTTGCCGCGCTCGGCGAGGACATCCGCAACGGCGTCCCCTACGACCTGTGCGCCGTGCGTCTGGAAGGAGCCGCCGCCGCGCTGGCGGAAATCACGGGGCTGGATACCCCCGACGACGTCCTCAACCGCATTTTCGCATCTTTCTGCATCGGCAAATAACATGAAAGCAACCCCCGGCATCCCGAACGGCACGCCGCTCTCCAAGGAAGAAATCAACGATCTGCCCATGCTGGCCTATGAAGGCGAGGTGCTGCTCGTCCAGACGGAGGGCGAACTGGGCCGCGCCCTCGCGCGCCTGAAGGGAGAAACGCTGCTGGGCTTTGATACCGAATCCCGCCCCTCGTTCAAGAAGGGGAAGGTCTACCCCACCTCGCTCATCCAGCTCGCCGCGGCGGACGTGGCCGTCCTCATCCGCATCAATCAGGTTCCTTTCAGCGAGGGGCTGGCCGCGCTGCTTGCCGATCCGGACGTGATCAAGGCGGGCGTCGCCATCCGCGAGGACATGCGTTCCCTGCAAAAGCTGCATGCCTTCACCCCCGCCGGGCTCGCGGACCTCGCGGACATGGCCAAGAAACGGGGCATCGGGGCGCAGGGCCTGCGTACGCTGGCCGCGCATCTCATGGGTGTGCGCATCAGCAAGGCCGCGCAGTGCTCCAACTGGGCGAAAAAGACCCTTACCCCGCAGCAAATCCGCTATGCCGCCACCGACGCGTGGATAGGCCGGGAACTGTACCTGCGGATGCGGGAACACGACGCCCGGTAAGCCGGAGTGCGGCTCTCGCCGCTCCTTTCCCCGGTCCACGGCGGATCGCGTAGAAAGGCAGAAAAAGGGGGAGAGTATGTTTGCCTTTCTCCCGGCCCACGGCGGCCCACAAAAAGTTCCCCATCGTCGTCTCCAAAGCGCCGCAACATCCTGAACCGTTCGCGGCCAGCCGCTTCCGGGTCCGCGCCCGGCGTACAATCCTTTGACAGAGGTTCCTTCCCACACAGCCATGATCGCCCGCCCTCCTTTCCGCATCGTCCCGTGGGACGCCGATTTTCTGGACGCCCTCAAAAAGGGCCTCATGGACGCCACCGGAGGCCATCCCGGCGACGCCGTGGTCGTCTTCATGAACGACCGTCCGCGCCGTTACCTGCGCGAGCGCCTGCGCAACGCCCCGGACATCCCCCGCCCCTGCCTCATCCCACGCATGTTCACGCAACGCGAGCTCATGGCCGCCTTCCGGCAGGCACGCCACCCCGGGCCCCGGCGCGAGGCCGGCAAGCTCGATCAGGTCGCCCTCCTCTCCCATTGCGTGCGGGAACTGGCTCATCCGGGCACGGACCTCTGCGTCCAGCTCTCCAAAACCGACGAGGCGGGCTTTTTCCCGTGGGGTGTGCGGCTGGCCGATCTGCTGGAGGAATGCTTCTCGCACGGGCTTACGCCAGACGACATGCTCTACGCCGAAGGCGAAGTGGCCCCCTTCGGGGCGGCGCTGCTCGGTTCGCTCGGCGCCATTTTCGCCCGCTACCGGGAAGCCCTCCTTGAGGCCGGTTTCACCACCCCGGGCTTCGACGCCTTCATGGTCGCAAGCACCCTGCGGGAAGAACGCGTCATGGGGGAAAACCAGCCGCTTCCGGGCTTTCTGGCCGGGCGCGCGGTCCTGCTGGCCGGCTTCGGGACGCTGACGGGCTCCGAGGACATCCTTTTCCGCCATCTCTGGGAACAGGGGGCGCAGGTGTTCCTGCACGCCGACCCGGCCCTTGCCGGCGACGGGCGGCCCCATTGGTCCTGCGCCGGGCACGCCGAATGGATCGCAGGCTGGCAGGCGGAAACGCAGCTTGCCTGCCCTCCCTCGGGCCGGAAACCGAAAATCCATTATTTCGCTGGCTACGATCTTCACTCGCAGCTTGACGCCCTGCGTCGCGATCTCCTCGCGCTGGAGGAACGGGATCGGCTGGCCGCCGCAGCCAAGGCCCGCCCCCCCCTCCGCCAGCTTTCCTTGCTCTCGGGTGAGGCCGGATGCGCCGATCCCGCCGGGGAAACGTCCCCTGCCCGGACCGCGCAGGAGCCTTCCGGCGGTCAGGCGGGGCATCGGACTGATCAGCGGAAGGCCGTTGACGGCGGCGCTGCGGACGCCCTTTCCGAACCGGACGCCGCCCCCCTCCTGCCCACCTCGCAGCTCGACATCGCGGTGTCGCTCGCGCACAGCGGCGCGCTCCTGCCGGTCCTGCACTGCCTGCCGCGCAAGGACTGCAACGTCTCGCTGGGCTATCCGCTGGAACGTTCTCTCCTCTTCCGGCTTGTGGACACCGTCCTCGACGTGCGCCGCCGCCGGAGGCCGGACGGCACCGCCCACTGGCGCGCGCTGGCCGATCTCGTGCGCCATCCCTATCTGCGCCTGCTCGAAGCCGACGGCATCCCGCTGCGCGACGTGTTCCAGAACATGGAAAGCCGCCTGCGCAAGGGAGGCCGCTACGCCGACATCCACGAGGCGGCTGCGGGCGCACTCGACGACTTCACGGCCGCGTCCAGCCTGCCGGGTCCGGCTCTGACCGCCGTCCGGGACGTGCTGGGCCGTATCCTGCGCGACACTGTGGACACGTGGGCGCGGGCCGCGACGCTGGCGCAGGCGGCCGGGGCCCTTGGCGATCTGTGCGAGACGCTGCTCGTCCACGGCGGCGGAGACGATGCCGAGAACGGCAAGCCGTCCATCTGGACGCGCTTCCCCATCGACGCGGAATGCCTCTTCCGGCTCATGCAACGGATCATCCCGGCCCTGCGCGACAACGGCATGGCCGACACGCCCCTGCCGTGGCCCCTCCTGCAAACCATGCTCACCGAGCTCATGCGCGCCGAACGCGTGCCTTTCGAGGCCGATCCGCTCACGGGCCTGCAAGTGCTCGGGATGCTCGAAACGCGCCTGCTGCGCTTCTCGCGCGTCTTCATGGTGGATGTCACCGACGACCGTCTCCCCGGCGCGCCTATCCGCAGCCCCCTCCTCCCGGACAGCCTGCGCGCCCTGCTCGGCCTGCCCGACACGCGCAGCCGGGAACAGCTCGCCGCCTACACCTTCCACCGGCTCATCGCCGGGGCCGACGAAGTCTGGCTCTACTGGCAGGAGGGCGTGGAAACATCCGGCCTCTTCGACGGCAAAAAGCAGCGGAGCCGCCTTGTGGAGGAGCTTATCTGGCGGGAGGAACAGGCACGCGGGCAGCGTCTGAAACCGGGGCGCGAGCCCTTGCGCGCGGCCTCGCTCGAAGTGCGGCCTCCCCTGCGCTCGCGCAAGATCATCCCCAAAACCCCGGCCATCCGCGAGCGCATCGCCGCCTTTCTCAAGCAGCCCCTGTCCGCCACGCGGCTGGACGCCTACCTGACCTGCCCCCTGCGCTTCTATTACGAGCGGCTTTGCGCCATCCTGCCCATCGAGGAGGTCAACGAGGAGGACGATCCCGCCGCCGTGGGCGTGTTGCTGCACGAGGTACTCAAAACCTTTTATGCCCCGGCCGTGGGAAAAACCGTGCGCCCCGATCCGCAGAATGGCGACGCCTCCCTGCCCGCGCTCGACGAAAAGGTGTTGCGGGCCCTCTTCCGCGAAGCGTTCGAGGCCTCGGACCTTCCCGCCTCGCTGCCGCCGGAAAGCGCGGCCATGCTCTCGGTGGCCGGGCCGGAGCGCTTGGCCCGATTCCTGCAAGCCCAACCCGAGCAAACCGAGGTGCTTTCTCTCGAAGAAGACTATGAGGCCGTCATCCGCGTGGAAGGGCGGGATCGCCGCCTGCGGGGTGTACTCGACCGCGTGGACTGGCGCGAGCAGGAGGACGCCGAGGGCGCGGCTGAGGAAGGCGCGGTCATCCTCGACTACAAGACGGGGCGCATCCGCTCCCTGCCCCGCGACCTTTGGGACGACGAGGACTTTTGGGAAGCGCTGGCCCCGGAACAGGCGGCGGAACGCGCCGCCGAGACCGATCCCGCCAAAGACAGGCTTCCTCTGGTGGCTGCGCGTATTCCCACCGTGCAATTGCTGTATTATTGTTATCTTTACGGTCAGGCCACCGGCAGGCCGGTTCTCGACGCCGCCTTCGTCGCGCTCGGGGACGACGGGCAGGAACGCCCCCTCTTCGGGAGGGGCATGACCGCCGAGGAAAAGGAAAGGGCGCTGGCCCGCATCCCCGATCTCATCGGCTTCATTCTCCTGCATATGGAGCGCTGCCCCGAGTTCCGCCCGCGCGAAGGCCAACATTGCGGCTGGTGTTCCTGGCGAAACGTGTGTATCATAACCCCTCAACAAGAAAACCGGGTGCCGGACAACGAGACGTCAGCCGTCCCCCGCCCGTGAACTCCATACAGAGACCTCTAGGAGGTTCTTCATGTCTTTTCCAGCTTTGCGCATCGGCGATCTCGTCGCTCGCACCCCTATCGTACAGGGCGGCATGGGCGTCGGCATCTCTCTCTCCCGCCTCGCTTCCGCCGTGGCCAATGAAGGCGGCATCGGGGTCATCGCCGGCGCCATGATCGGGATGAAAGAGCCCGACGTCGCCAGCAACCCCCTCGAAGCCAATCTCCGCGCGCTGCGTACCGAAATCGAAAAGGCCCGCAAGGCCACTCAAGGCATCATCGGCGTCAACATCATGGTGGCGCTGACCACGTTCGCGGACATGGTCCGGACGGCCATCGAAGCGAAGGCCGACGTGATTTTCTCGGGAGCGGGCCTGCCTATGGACCTGCCCAAAATCTTCAACGAAACCTGCGAACGCCACAAGGAAGCCTTCAAGACGAAGCTCGTTCCCATCGTTTCCTCGGGACGCGCCGCCACGCTCATTGCCCGCAAGTGGCTTTCCCGCACCGGCTACCTGCCCGACGCCTTCGTGGTCGAAGGCCCCAAGGCGGGCGGGCATCTTGGCTTTGCGCCGGAAAACATCTTCGATCCCAACTACGCGCTCGAACTCCTCGTCCCCGAAGTGGTCGAGGCCGTGAAACCACTTGAAGACAAGGCGGGCCGGGCCATCCCCGTCATCGCGGCGGGCGGCGTCTACACCGGCGGCGACATCAAGAAATTCCTCGATCTCGGCGCTTCCGGCGTGCAGATGGGGACGCGTTTCGTCGCCACCCACGAATGCGATGCCGACGACCGTTTCAAGCAGGCCTACATCGACGCCAAGCCCGAAGACGTCACCATCATCAAGAGCCCCGTGGGGATGCCGGGCCGCGCCCTTTCCAACGACTTCATCGAGTCCATGCGCGAAGGCGGCAAAAAGCCCTTCAAGTGCATCTTCCATTGCGTGAGCACCTGCCAGCAGGAAAAGACCCCCTACTGCATCGCCGCCGCACTGATCAACGCCATGAAGGGCAACCTGGCGCGCGGTTTCGCCTTCTGCGGCGAAAACGTCTCCCGCGTCAACGCCATCGTGTCCGTGCACGAGCTCATCGCGTCCCTCGAACGGGAGTTCGACGCCGTGGTCGAAGCGGGCCAGCCCGTGGCCGTCCACGCCTAAGGCTTCCTTCTCCGCTCTTTCCAACGCAGAAGGCCCCGAAGTTTCGGGGCCTTCTTCATTTCCGGGAGCGTCCCCCCTCCGGCTCCTGAAGGGGATACTCTCCTTCAGCTTGCCTTCCGGGGATTATGTCTGTACGCAAAGAGAATGGGCCGACAGGCGGAAGTGCGCCCGGCACAACGCTAGCCTTCCCAGCCCCGCATCGCCTTGCCGAGGTGATCGACCCAAATGTCCATGAAGCCCTGATATTCCATCATGCCGCGCAAGACAGGCGTGCAGGCGATGCCCTCGGCAAGAATCCGCGAGCGCCATGACGTCTCGGCGGCCCCGGCCATGTCCTCAAGCGTATGGCGGCCCACCACGGCAAGCAGGGGGAGGAGCCAGACCCGGCGCAAGGGATGGCCCGAGGCGCGCAGCAGGGCCAGAATATGCTCCAGCCGGAACGCCCCGTTGAGCGTCCCCATGAAGACGAGGGGATCGCGCCGCCGCACGGCTTCCGCAAGCGCCCCATAGCGGCTCTCCGCCGCGTGGCGCGTGCCGTGCCCCATGAAGAGCACGGGCTCGTCCGCCCCGCGTTCGGCGGGGAGTTCGCGCAACAGGGCGCAGGCGGCCCGTTCCACCGTCTCCGGCGCTTCCGTAAGCAGCGGAGCGCCCACCACCAGCGAGGCGAACGTCCCGGCCCGTCCCAGCTCGTCCGCCGCGGCAAGGATGTCCCCGTATTCCCGGCCCGGGATCACATGCAGCGGCTGCACGGCCACGTGCGTAAACTTCTCGAAAGCCATCTTGCGCAGGGCCTTGTGCACAGAATCCGATTTCTTCCGCGCCGAGGCGAGGCGCTCGCGCATGAGCATGGACGTAAAGGCCCAGCGCACCGAAACGCCGGGGAAGGTCCGCCGCACCTGATCGTCAAAGCGTTTCAGCGTGGATTCGCCCTGAAACGTGCCCGATCCGAAGGCCGCAAGAAGGATGCCTTTTTTCATCGCAGTAGCGTACAAAAAATTGTACCTTCCTTTTTTCTTTTGTATCCCAACAGGATAATGCGGCTGAGGCCGACCGTGTGTTGACGCGCTCCAAGGCGGCTGATACCCTGACGACTTATACATGTATGGAGAAAGCCCGTGACTATCCCTGTCGCTCTCGTCCTTGGCGGACGCGGCCTTCTCGGCCAGTCCCTGATGAAGCAGCTTGCCGGAAACGGCTGGGAGACGCAAACGCTGGACCGCAACGATTGCAATCTCCTCAATCCCGCGGAATTGCAGCCCCGCATCGAAAGCATCCATCCCGACATCATCCTCAACGCCGTGAGCTGGAACACGGAAGAGCCTGCTGAAGAACAGCCACAAGAAGCCCTCTCTGTCAACCGGGGGCTTCCCGCCTTTCTGGGCGGGCTCGTCAAGGGGACCACGATCTCGCTCATCCATTTCAGTTCCGATCTGGTCTTCAACGGCCGCAAGGAAGGCCCCTATACCGAAGAGGACAAGGCCGATCCCGTCTCCGTCTGCGGCAAGAGCCGCCTTGCGGGAGAACAGGCGCTCCTCGAACTGGGCGCGGACAACATCTGCATCATCCGCACGGGCTGGCTCTTCGGGCCGGGAGGCGACAATTTCGTGAGCCGCATCCTGACGCAGGCCCGGACAGAGCCGTCGCTGGAAATCATCCATGATCAGATCGGCTCGCCCTCCTATACCGTCGACGTCGCGCAGGCGACGGTCCAGCTTGTCAAGAGAAAGGCGCAGGGCCTTTACCATGTGGCCAACTCCGGCCGTGCCTCGTGGTGCGAACTGGCCGCCGAAGCCGTGCGGCAGGCAAGCCTTCCCTGCAAGATAGGAGCCGTAGCCACCGGGGACGGCGCGCGGCGGGCCGCAAACGAAGTCCTCTCCTCGGCCAAATACGCCGCCTTCACCGGCTCTCCCCTGCGTCCGTGGCCGCAGGCCCTGCGCGAATACATCTATACGGAACTGCTTTCCGGCCAATAGGCTCCCATGATGAAAGTCCTTCCCTCCATGCTGCGCGAGGTCTTCCTCGACGCTGTGCACGTAAGCCTCGATTTTTTCAAGGTCCTTATTCCAATCATCATCGGCATGAAAATCCTTGCCGAGCTTGACTGGATACGCTACCTCGCCCTGCCGCTCGAACCGGTCATGCGGCTCACCGGCCTGCCCGCCGATCTGGGCATCGCGTGGGCCACGGGGATCATGGTCAATTTTTACTCTGCCCTCATCGTCTTCGTGGGGCTCTTGCCGAATCTCCCCCCGCTCACCACGGCGCAGGTGACCACACTTGCGGTCATGATGCTCATCGCGCACAGCCTCCCCGCCGAAGGCCGCATCGCGGCGCAGTGCGGCGTCTCCTTCCTCGGCCAGACGCTGATCCGGCTGGGGGTCGCCGTGCTCGGCGGGATCATCGTCCACGCGGCCTGCCTCTCCTTCGGCTGGCTCGACACCCCCGCCCGCATCGTTTTCAGCGCGACGCCGCCGGATACGAATCTTCTCTGGTGGGCCCTGGGCGAAGTGCGGAACCTGGCGAGCATCTTTTGCATCATTTTCGCGGTCATGCTGCTGCAACGACTGCTGCGCCACTTCCGCGTGGCAGACCTCGTTGGCCGGGCCCTCGCCCCGGGTCTGCACCTCCTCGGTATGCGCCCGGTCGCGGCCACCACCATGATCCTCGGCGTGGTCACCGGCATCCTCTACGCCAGCGGCATCATCCTCAAGGAGGCCCGCAGCGGCGAGCTGAGCCGCCATGACGTTTTCTCCGCCATGACCTTCATGGGCCTCGCGCACGCGATCATCGAGGATACCTGCCTCATGCTGCTCATCGGCGCGCACCTCGGAGGGATTTTCTTCCTGCGTCTGGCGCTGGCCTTCGCGGTCTGCGCCCTCATCAACGTCATGTATATCCGCATCAAGGGAAAGGATGCGGAAACGGCCTGACCCACCATCCACACGACGAGTTGGCATGAAACACATCTGGATCAACGCCGGGGAGCTTTCCGGCGACATGCAGGCCGCGGCGCTGTTGAGCGCCCTGCGCGAACGGGAGCCTGATCTCAGGGCCACGGGCATGGGCGGGCCCAACCTCGCCCGCGCCGGGCAAAAGAACCTCTTCCGCGTGGAGGCGCTTTCGGTCATGGGCATTGCGGAAGTGCTCACGGCCCTGCCCCGCGCCCTTCGGATGCTCGCACGCATCAAGGAGGAACTGGCGGCCCTGCGCCCGGATGCCGTGGTGCTGGTGGACGCGCCGGAGTTCAATTTCCGGGTGGCGAAGATCGCGCACGGCCTCGGGATTCCGGTCTACTACTTCATACCGCCGAAAATCTGGGCATGGCGGACCGGGCGCGTCCGCTTCCTGCACCGCCACGTGCGGCGGCTTTTCTGCATCCTGCCTTTCGAGCCGGATTTTTACGCCCGCTATGGTGTAGCCGTGGATTACGTGGGCAACCCCCTCGTCGATATGGTCCAATGGCCGGAACTGGAAACACTGTCGCCCGTCAGTGGGCGCATCGGCCTCATGCCCGGAAGCCGCCGCAAGGAAGTCGAAAGCCTCCTGCCCCGTTTCGGGGAAGCGGCCCGCCTCCTGCTCCGGCAGGGGCGCGACGTGCGTTTCCACTGCCTGCGCGCGCCCAACATGACGGAAGAAAAGCTGCGTTCGCTCTGGCCAGCCGATGTTCCTCTCGTTTTTGAGCAGCCGGAAGACCGTTACGCGGCCATGCGCCGTTGCGAATGCCTGCTGGCGGCTTCCGGGACGGCCACGCTGGAAGCGGCCCTTGCGGGCGTGCCAACCATCGTCGCCTACCGCGTCGCGCCCTTGTCGGCTCTGGTAGGGCGCCTGCTCATCAAGGTCAAATGGGTCAGCCTGCCTAACCTGATCATGGGCCGGGAAGTTTTCCCCGAACTTTTGCAGGATCAGGCCAGCGGCGACGCGTTGGCCGCCCAGCTCGGGGCGTGGCTTGACAAGCCGGCCCAGCTTGCCGCCGTGCGCGCCGCGACGGACGACATCCGCCGACGCTGCGGCGAGCCGGGCAGCGCGGGACGCGCCGCGGAAAAGCTGCTGGCCGCGATGGAAGGGGCATGACAAGCGGGGGAAGGGAGGGGAACCCTTCTGAAGAAGGGTTCCCCTCCCTTCCCCCGCGCCCCCATCCCTCCCCTCCCAAGACTTTCGGACGCGGGCGCAAGGCGCGCCTTCGCCTCGCGGTCCGGGCCGCGCTGGTGTTTTTCCATTCCATAAGGGCTTGTTGAAACGTCCGGGCTTGGAATACCCTGAAAACAGCGGGGAGAGCGGTTCTTTCCACGCTTTAAATCTGGCTCAGGCGGAAAGTCTGATAAAAGATGGAGATGGAACATATCCAAGGAAGCAGGCATGTCATCCGATAAACAGGGCTTGTTCGATGCCCTCGGGCGCGCCAGCGTCATGGGGCTGCACATGGTTTCGGGGATCATCGTGGGGTGTCTTCTGGGCTACTGGCTCGACAGGTGGCTGGAAACCTCCCCGTGGTTTGCCGGTGCGGGGCTGGTATTGGGCATTGCTGCGGGATTCCGCAACGTTTGGCTCGACGCGCGCATATTGCTGCGGCAGGGGGAGGAGAGTGATGCAGGCAAAAAACGTCCGCACGGGCAATAGCGCGGCGGAAGGCGGGCTGACGGGAAGGAGCGCCGCGAAGGGCGGCCTTTTCCATTTCCTTGAAAAGGCCCTCTGGAAACGGGGCATCCATGACGAAACGCTGCGGCAGGTGCTCGTCTGGCAGATCGCGGCCGTGCTTTTCACGCTGACGCTGGGCGGGGCGCTGTGGGCCTTCCATCCGGTGGGGAAGTGGCTCTTTTGGTTCGGCTTCGGCGCGCTTCTTTCCGCATGGAATTTTTACGCGCTGATAAAATTTGTTCCTAAAATTATTTCAAATGGTTGGAGCAAAAACAATCTCATGGGCCTTCTCATTCACACCAACATGAGACTTTTATTTACTGGAATTTTGTTGTACATGGCACTGGTATGGTGGCAAGGCCCTCTGTCCGCGATCCTTTCCGGGCTCGCCGCGCTCCTCGTCGGGATGACCGCCGTGGGGTTGAAAAAGACAATGAAAAAGCCGTGTTGAAACAAAACGCGGCCAGCCTTTTTCTGACGCATCATACCTTCATTCGTACCTTTACCGACGCCGTGCCGAACTTTCGGCGCGGGGAGGGCGAACTTCGCCTTTTTACGGCGAACGGGCCTTTTTCGGGCGCACCGCGCGCGTAATGACCGACTTTCTCTTTAAGGAGCGCACACATGGCAGGCGGACTTCCTGAACCGATCCTCCTCTCCGAGCTGGTCCATCTGGACCACATCACCATTGCCGGACAGACCGTGGAATTCAGGCATGTTTTCTACACGTGGACGGCCATGCTCATCCTGTTCGCCATCGGCTGGGTGGTGCGCCGCAACATTTCCACGGTGCCGGGAAAACTCCAGAATATTTTCGAGATGATCATCGGCGGACTTGAGGATTTCACAGTCACGAACATGGGCGAGGACGGTCGCAGGGTCTTCCCCGTCCTCGGCGGCCTCTTCCTCTTCATCGCCGTGCAGAACATCCTCGGCCTTGTCCCTGCCTTTGACGCGCCTACGGCCAACGTCAACACCAACGTCGGGATGGCTCTCTTCGTCTTCCTTTATTACAACTATCAGGGCATCAAGCGCTGGCATGGCCACTACATCCGCCACTTTATGGGCCCCATGCTGCCGCTCGCGCCGTTTATGATGGTGCTTGAGTTCATTTCGCACCTCGCCCGCCCGCTCTCGCTGACGCTCCGTCTTTTCGGCAACATCCGCGGTGAGGAAATCGTACTCCTGCTCTTCTTCCTCATGGCGCCGCTGGTGAGCACCCTGCCCATCTACTTCCTCTTCCTGCTCGCCAAGGTGCTGCAGGCCTTCATCTTCTACATGCTCGCCCTCATCTACCTCAAGGGCGCTATGGAACCGGCCCACTAAGCCGCGGACTTCCGGGGGAAATGGTCTTTTGACCAACACAATACAACCGCTCAAGGAGCAACATACATGCGCAAGATTTTTGTGACCGTGCTCGCCACCGTAGCCATGATGGGCATCGCCAGCCTCGCTTTCGCCGCTGACGGCGCCGCCGCCGTGAAACTGGACTCCGCCGCTCTCGGTCTGGCCGTCATCGGCGCCGCCCTCGGCATGGCCATCGCCGCCGCCGGTTGCGGTATCGGTCAGGGCCTCGGCCTGAAGGCCGCCTGCGAAGGCATCGCCCGCAACCCCGACGCCGCCGGCAAGATTCAGGTGAGCCTCATCCTTGGCCTCGCCTTCGTGGAATCTCTGGCCATCTACTCCCTCGTGGTGAACCTGATCATCCTCTTCGCCAATCCCTTCGTTTAAGGTAAAGGCCGCTACCGGCGGGGCAACCCGCCGGTTTTCACCGGGGAGGGACCGGCAACGCGTCCTCTCCCCGCTTTTTCATCTCTAGCACAGCGGTATTACTATGCTCTCATTCAAAAGCGAACGTATCCCCAGAGCCACCATCCGTCGGTTGGCGGTCTACGTGCAGGTGCTCGAAAGCATGCAGCGCAACGGTGTAGAGGTCATCTCCTCCGGCCCGCTGGCCGAAGCCTGCGACGTCAACGCCTCTCAGGTACGCAAGGACCTCGCCTATTTCGGCGAATTCGGCGTCCGTGGGGTGGGTTACAACGTCGCCAGCCTCATTGCCGCCATCAAGGCTTCGCTCGGCGTTGACCGGGAGTGGCATGCCGCGCTCATCGGCGTGGGCAACCTTGGCCGCGCCTTGCTGCATCACAGCGAATTCAAGGCGCGCGGTTTCCACATCGTGGGTGCCTTCGACTGCGATCCCTTCAAGATCGGGGAACAGGTCTACGGCCTCGAAGTGACCTGTACGAGCGATCTCAAGGCCGCCGTGGAAGCCAAGGGCATTGAAATCGGGATCATCACCACGCCCCCGGAACGCGCCCAGCGCGCCGCCGATCACCTCGTCAACGCCGGGGTCTGCGGCATCCTGAATTTCGCGGGCGCCCGCATTCACGTGCCCTCCAAGGTCTTCGTGGAATACGTGGATTTCTTCCACTATCTCTACGCGCTGGCCTTCAGCATCACGGGAAGCGAGCACCGTCCCAAGTAGCGGCAAGGGGCCCTTTCCGTTTTCCTCGGTACCGTCCCGGCTTCCGGGTCGGGGGCCTTTTGTTACGGTCTTTTTCATCCCACTCCCAAAGGTTTTTCATGCCCCGCCTCAAGCTGACCATAGCCTACGTGGGCACCCAGTATCACGGGTGGCAAACGCAGGCCCGCAAAAACGCCGCCCCCCTCCCCACCATCCAGAACATCATCGAAGACGCGGTGGAGCACGTGCTCGGCGCGCGCACGCACGTACACGGCGCGGGCCGGACCGACGCCGGGGTGCACGCCGAAGCGCAGGTAGCTCATCTCGACATCCCCGAATCCCGGGCGGGCATGGACTGGCAGCTTGCCCTGAATACCCTTCTCCCTCGCGACATCCGCATAGCCGAAGCCGTCCTCGTGCCTTCCGCCTTCCACGCCCAGCACAGCGCCATCCGCAAAACCTACGAATACCGTTTGTGGCTTTCGCGCCGCTACACGCCGCCGCAGCTCTATCCTTTCGTCTGGTCGTGCGGCCCGGTGGACGTCGCCCGCATGGACGAGGCCGCCGCCGCCCTGCTGGGCACCCACGATTTCGCCAGCCTCAAAAACGCCGGGACCGATCTGCAATCCACGGTCCGCACGGTCCTCAACGTGAGCCGTTCCCCTGCCGGGCCGCTCCCCGAGGGCTGCCTTGAGCTGACATGGCGCTTTGAGGCGGACGGCTTCCTGAAGCAGATGGTCCGCAACATGATGGGGCTCCTCGTGGCCGTGGGGCAAGGCAAGCTCGAATCCGCCGCCATACGCGGTATTCTGGAATCCCGTGATCGCCGCGTCGCCCCTCTGACCGCCCCCGCCTGCGGCCTGACCATGAAAAAGGTCTGGTACGGCGACGAAGAGGGCGAAAGGGTGGAAAACGCCGCGCCGGAGCCCATGAACATGGTTGAATAATGAAGGATTCTGGGATAGCGTTTTTTCTATATTCTTTTGCAAGGAGCAGCGTATGCCCCAGGTTGCGGCACGGATCAACGAGCGACAGGAACGCTGGCTAAAAGATTATTTCCGCACCAAGAGCGCCGGGGCGGAATTCATTCTGCCGTGGGCGGTGGATACGTTTTTCCGCGCCATAACGTCTATCAAGGGCACCTTTACTCCCTCCGAACTGAAAGCCATCATCGAAGCCCACCGGGATGTGCGCCTCTTGCCCGAATACACGCGGCTTTCCAGCCTCTTGCAGCGCATTGCCGGTCTGTGCGAGCGCAACGGCACTCTCCACGGCGTCAGCCGTGCCGCACTGGAAACCAAGCTGAAGCGGCTGGACGATACCGAAGCGACGGCCCTCATGGTCTGGGCTTCCGCCTTTTGGGTCAGCCGCACCTGTTCCGCCGAAAATATGGATGACTACATCGCCTCCTATTGATACAGTGTCGGCAAGCTTCGCCGACTGGAAAACGCTCCGGGAAGCTCCGGGGCGTTTTTTGATCCGGCTTCAAAGCCCCCTTATTTGACAATGAAAAGGCGCTTCCATACGGGTGTTTTATTACCACAAAGACCGCATAAGAGCGCGTTTGCGGGGAAAGAGCGCAGTGATGCCAGAAGTGACGCGGCCTTCGCTGCGCCTCTAACAGTATTTGGCTTTTCCTGCGCCGGTCTTTCCTTTTCCGGCGGCCTTGGGGGGATGGCACACGCCCATGCAACCGCAAGGCGCCGGGGCCTGCTCTTTGTCGCGCCGGGTCGCCTTCGCTGATGTTCAACCATTGCGGCTCCTGATCCACAACGACGACGTGGGGGGAGCCCGGAGACGGTCCTTCCTCCTATCCGGGGATCGCGAGGATGGGGCGAAACGGCGGTTCGGGCCATTCCCGTGTGGGTAGTAACGCCTTTCCCGACGCTGCGCCGCCCCTGCGACAGCGTCAAAAACAGCCCTGTTCCAAAGCAGCCGCCCTGAGACGGCGCGGGGGCACGGCCACATTTTCCTTTCTCCAAACGGGCACAATCTTTGCAGTGAGAAAGCCATGAAAAAAATCTACAGCGTATGCGGCATGTGCGGCACGCGATGCCTGACCGAAGCGTATGTCGAGAACGGCGGAGCCGTCTGGGTGCAGGGAAATCCTCAGGCCGCCACCGGGACGGCGCTCTGCGCGCGCGGGCTGGCCGCCGTGGTACTGGAAAAGGACGCCGAACGTCCCCTCTCTCCTCTTCTGCGGACAGGGAAGCGCGGGGAAAACCAGTGGCGAGAGGCAACGTGGGACGAGGCGCTCGACACGGTGGCCGAACGCCTGCGCGCCGTGCGGGAGCGCTACGGTTCGGAAAGCGTGGCCCTCTCGCACCGGGGCGGCCCCTTCACGGACCTGTACGCAGCCTTCGCCCGGGGCCTCGGCACGCCGAACATCTACAGCCACTCCGTCACCTGCACCCGGAACGTGGATCGGGCCTGCGCCTCGGTTCTCGGTTTGGATCGCGGCGATCTGGTGATGGATTACCGGGAAGCCCGGCACATCGTGCTGTCCGGCCGCAACGCGCTGGAGGCCATCAACCTCCCCGAAGTAGCAGCCATCACCGAGGCGAAGGCCAGGGGCTGCCGTTTGACCGTCATGGACGTGCGCACCTCCGTCAGTGCGGCGCGGGCGGATACCTTCTTCCTGATGCGTCCGGGCACGGATTACGCCATGAACCTTGCCGTGCTCAACGTACTGATCGGAGAGAAACGCTACGCGCCCCACATGGCCTCGCGCATCGACGGCTTTGAGGACTTGGCGGCCTTCGTGCGGCCCTATACGCCGCAATGGGCGGAAGGCGAAACCGGCATCAAGGCCGAGCGCATCACCCGGCTGGCCCACGAGCTGGCGGAGGCCGCCCCCCGCGTCATCTGGTACCCCGGATGGTTTACGGCCCGTTACGCCGACTCCTTCGCCACATCCCGCACCGCCTACCTGATCAATGCCCTGCTCGGCTCCATCGGCGAGCGCGGCGGAATGCCCATCAGCCTGTCGATGTCCGAGGCCGGGGCACGGCTTACCCCCCTGTCCGCCCTGTATCCCGCCGTGCGCACGCCGAAGGCGGACAAATCGGGCTGGCAGGCCGGAGGACTGCTCCACCGCGCCTTCGACGCCGCCGTCAGCGGCGATCCCTATCCCCTGCGGGCCTATATTTCCATCCGCCACAACATCCTGTCGTCCCTGCCCGATCCAGAAGCCCTGCGCCGCAAGCTGGACAGGCTTGATCTTATCGTGGCCATCACCACCACGTGGTCGCCGACCGCGGCCTACGCCGACATCATCCTGCCGCTGTCTCCCTGCCTGTCCCGGGAGAGCATCCTCGCCTCGAAAAAAGGGCTCAGGCCCTGCTTCTTCCGGCGGGAACGGGCCGCCGCACCGCGTTACGATACCCGCGCGGACTGGGAAATCCTCTGCGGGCTGGCCTCCCGCCTCGGCCTTGATAAGCTGGCCTTTACGCGCATCGAAGACATATGGGCCTATCAGCTTCAGGGGACGGGCCTTGCTCTGAGCGATTTCGACGCGCAAGGCTTCGTGCCGCTCGGGGACGCCCCGCGCTGGAAAACGCTGGATGAAACCCATCTCCCCACGCCGTCCGGGAAGATAGAGGCGCGCAGCCGCCTTTGGTCCGAGGCCGGGCAAGACAGCTTGCCACCCTACGCGCCTCCGGCCCGGCCGCAGGGGGCCGACGCCTTCCGCCTCATCCCCGGGCGCATGGCTACCCACACGCAGTCGAGCACGACCAACAACCCCCTGCTTTCCGAGCTCACGCCTACCAACGTCCTCTGGGTGGAAAAAGGGCGGGCGGAGGCCCTCGGCATCACGGACGGCGATACGGTGGAGGTGTCGACGCCAGCCGGACCGGTGGGTCGCCTCAGCGCCAAGGTCACTTCCGGCATCCACCCGGAGGCGGTTTTCATGCTGCACGGCTTCGGCCATACGCTCCCGCAGGAAAGCCGGGCCTGCGGCAAGGGGCTGGCCGACGAAACGTGCATGATCGGCGGGCTGGACAAAGAAGACCCGCTCGGCGGCGGGCTGACCCTTCAGGAACACTTCGTAAGGATTCGAAAAGCGGACCCTCAAAATTCCTGAGACGCACACCCCTGCCGTGTACCGTAGACTCACAAAGGTGCCGGACGCGGCAGCCTCCGTGCCCGGCACCCCGCCTTACACCCCGATTGCCAACGCCAAGCGAGGAACCATGTCTCTTTACCGTTTTGTCGTCGATCAAGATCGCTGCATCGCCTGCCGCGCCTGTGAAGCCGCCTGCAAAACCGCGCACGACAGCGCCCCCGGCATCGCCCTGGGTTCTTTGCTCATGGATGGCCCGCGCTTTGAGGACGCCGAGTTTGAGGCGACCCCCATCCTTACGAAACACGCGCCCGCCGGGACTTCCGCCGCCGAGCCCGTGCCGGATGGCGAGCGACGGGTCGTACTGCACACGCGTTACCGGGCCTGCCCACAGTGCGGTCAGGCCCGCTGCATGGAAGCCTGCCCGCGCGGGGCCCTGATCCGCCGCGAGAAGGACGGCATCATCTTTGTGGAGGAATCGCTCTGCGTGGGTTGCGGGCGCTGCACCAAGGCTTGCCCGCATCACCTCATATGGGTGGACCGCCGTAGACGCAAAGCCGTTAAATGCGACCGCTGCAAAGACCGCCTCGACGCCGGATTGCCGACGGCTTGCGTGACGGTCTGCCCGACTCGGGCGTTGCGGCTGGTGAAAAAGGAAGAGATGACCTCACCGCGATGAAAAAAGCGGCTCCTTTTCCAAAGGTTCCACCCTCAATGGCGGGAACAGCACCTAAAATCTCCCGAGTACCATCCCGTAGGCCGCATGGGGAGGCATGTCCCTATCAAGCAGGCTAGCCTTGTACAAGGACAAGACATCGCCGACATCCAGCACCCCCGAAAAAAGGGCTTTCAGAAAAGCGGGGACAGCTTCTTCCACCGGCGACCTGCAGCCAGCAGGATCGGGCTTTTGTGGCGGAAAGCCATGGTCAGCAGGGAGTAAGCCGTAAGACGGGGAAAATATCCCGACGGAAGGGGCTCCACGGTGGCCGCCAAAGCGTGCGCCATTTCCAGAAGTTCCCTTTTCGTCTGGGGATCACGCGACAGGGAGGAAAACGCTTCACAGGCCGCTTTCAGGCAGGAAATATCCAAAGCCTGCTTCCACAGCACCCCGTGGGCCCGGGCCTCGGCTGAAAGCTCCTGCTTGAGGATAGCGGACTGGAGACGGTTTTTCTTTTTAAGCAACGAGCGGCCACGCTCATTGGTCAGCGACCCGGGATTGAAGCAATAGCGGTAAAGAGGGCTCGCAACCGTTACTATCTTCTCCGCCTTGAGAAGTACCCGGGTCGTAAAATATTCATCCTCATAGACATGAAGAGCGGGAAAGCGCACGTCGTTTTCCCGTAAAAAAGCGGCCCTATAAAACTTTGCATGAATGTACTGGAGGCAGAAAAGCTGAGGGAAGGCAGAGTTTCCGCCTTTTCCTCTAAATGGCGGTAAAAAGGGGAAGCACCCTTTCTATCGACATGCAGAATGTTCCCTACGACAACATCCGGGGCATTCCCAGCGGCCTCATAAAAAGAAGAAACGGCATGGGGAAGCAGGCAGTCATCCGCGTCCACAAACGACAGATAGCCTCCCTCAACATGGTCCATTCCCCGGTTACGGGCTTTCGCCACGTCCTGATTTTCCTGACGCAGGATGAAGAAGCGGCTGTCCTCTCCATAAATCGCCGAACAATACCCTCACCGCCATCCGTAGACCCATCATCAACGCAAAGGCAGGTCCAGGTTATCCTGCTCTTGCAGGCTTCTCAGGCACGTTTCAAGGGTTGCGGCGGCATTATAGAAAGGGATCACAAATGTTACGGACATGCTCCCTCCCGGATGCTAGAGCCGCCAGTAGGCCATACCCTCCTGACGGACATCGGAGGGTGAAAAATAGCCCTTTACATCAAGTAAAAGCGCGCGTTCCGGCGTAGAAAAACGATCCCGCAAGGCACTCAGATCGAGTACGCCCTCGTCCGCATAACGCCGATGCGGTACGGTCAGGATCAGCGCGTCCACGTTGCGCAAAGCGTCCAGAGGCGTGAAAACGAGGCCGTATTCCCGCCGGGCCTCCTCCGCATCGGCCAGCGGATCATGGACCAGCACCTCGACCCCATATTCCTCCAGTTCCCGCACCACGTCGATAACTCGCGTATTGCGCAGGTCGGGCACGTTTTCCTTGAACGTAAATCCCAAAATGCCGACCCTTGCCGCGTTGACCAGCCGTCCCTGCCGGATGAGCAGTTTCACGCAGGTCTCCGCCACGTGTTTGCCCATCCCGTCATTGATGCGCCGACCGGCCAGAATGACCTGAGGATGGCAGCCGAGTTCCTCCGCCTTGAAGGTGAGATAGTAGGGGTCAACGCCGATGCAATGCCCCCCTACAAGACCGGGACGGAAGGGCAGGAAATTCCATTTCGTGCCCGCCGCTTCCAAGACATCAAGCGTGTCGATGCCGATGCGATCAAAGATAACCGACAGCTCGTTCATCAAGGCGATGTTGAGGTCGCGCTGTGTATTTTCAATGACCTTGGCCGCTTCAGCAACCTTGATGCTCGGGGCACGATGCACGCCCGCCCGCACAACGGTTCCATAGAGCGCCGCCAAAAGGTCCAGCGTAGGCCCATCGCTTCCCGAAACGATTTTCGTCACCGTCTCCAATGTGTGGACGCGATCCCCCGGATTGATGCGTTCCGGCGAATACCCCACGCTGAAATCAGCACCGCAGCGCAGGCCGGATTCCGCTTCCAGCAGCGGGACGCATACCTCTTCCGTCACCCCGGGATAGACCGTGGATTCGTAGACCACCACGCTCCCCGCCGCCAAGTGGCGGCCCACCGTGCGGGATGCCTTCTCCACCGGGGAGAGGTCCGGGTTGCGGTGCGCGTCAATGGGGGTCGGCACGGCCACAATAATGACCTGTGCCTCTTTCAGTGACGCGGGATCGCTGGTAAAACGAACGGTCGACGCGCCGAGCACGTGGGCGTCGATCTCGCCTGTGCGGTCCGTCCCCGCCCGAAGACTTTCCACGCGGGCCTCATTGACGTCAAAACCAATGACCTTGAAATGCCGGGCAAAGGCCACGGCTAAAGGCAGCCCTACGTAACCGAGCCCCACGACCGCCACCGTGCTGCGGCCTTCGCGGAAGGAATCAAAGGAAGGCAAAACGGACATGCACATTCTCGTTAGGCTTGAAGTTCAGGCATCTTTCTTGAGGCGATCCGGCGCAAAGGCCACGATGAGCGCGCGGGCCAGAACGTTGGTCGCGTCCAGTAGCGGAACGCCCCGCACGTCCGGTTCCGTAAGCGCCAGAGGGATTTCGGTACATCCCAGAATGACGGCCTCCGCGCCCTGTTCCACCAGCTTCTCGGCTTCGGCATAAAGATCGGCACGGGCCTGCGGGCTGACGGGGTTCGACTGGGCCTTGATGCCGTAGGACGTGTTGCTGATGGCCTGCTGGACACGTTCGCGCCCCGCGTCGTCCGGGAACAGGGCGGTAAATCCAGCCTTCCCGAGAGCGTCCTGATACAGGCCGGTGGCGTAGGTCCCTTTCGTACTCAGCACGCCGATGGTCCGGGCCTGCGGGAGACGTTCCCGGATGAAGTCGATAACCGAGTCAATCATATGCACAAAACGCACCTGTGGCGCGGCTTCGTGCAACATGGCCACGGCCTGATCCATGATCCGAGGGCTGTGCGCTGTGTTACAGGGGACACCAATAACCGTCGCCCCGGCGTTTGCCATACGGACCATGATTTCCCCGATGGCTTCTCCGGGGTTTTCATCCGTCTCCCCAAGGAGAAAACGGGTTCGGTCAATAATATGTTCGGAAAGCGAGAACTGGATAACGGACAAATGGTCCTGATCACAGTTTGCTTTGGTCTGATCGAAAATTTTCCGCATGAGATCGAGCCCCGCATAGGGCCCCACTCCGCCAAGTACGCCGATGGCGCCGGTATCTGTCTTCATGGTATTTTCCTCTTTCTCAACTAAGAGCGTAAGGAGGAGTTTAGCCGAGCTTATACCAAGGGACAAGCCCCTCGGGAAAATCTAAATCAAGAGCGAGGCCGCAAAAAGCGCGGGCTTCTTTGCTGTGAAGCTGAAAAGTCGTAGAGAATACAAGCCCACATTTACTTTCCGTCCAGTGGGAAAGAGGCAAGAGCCTCGACCATAGGACAAGTGAGGCAAAGATGGTCAGGAAGAGAAGGAGGTGAGAACTGGAAAGAAGATGGTGAGAAGAAGGAGGAGGAGGAGGAAGAAAAGAAGGGAAAGAAGAAGGAATAGGAAGAGGATAAAAGACGAGGAGCTCACCAGAGATAGAGGAAGACTGAGGGCACAAAAAAAGGGAAGGCCCCGTAGAGGAGCCTTCCCTTTGAAAAAAGCCTTGGCGTTGTTCTACTTTCCCACGTAAGAATGCGCAGTATCATCGACGATGGAGAGCTTAACTGCCGAGTTC
>CALVEZ010000020.1 GCA_944326695.1 Candidatus Bilophila faecipullorum
CCCGGTTCCCCGGTTCCCCGGTTCCCCGGTTCCCCGGTTCCCCGGTTCCCCGGTTCCCCGGTTCCCCGGTTCCCCGGACAGTTTTTTGAGGAGGGTACAAAATGCGAGTTGAAGCGGTAAAGAAACAACTTGAATCCTTTGGGCTTCTGGAAGGGTATCGGGAGTTCGGGACGTCGAGCGCTACCGTAGAACTGGCGGCTGCCGCAGCTGGTTGCGAGCCGGGCCGTATCGCCAAGACGCTGTCCTTCAAAACTTCGGAAGGGCCAATCGTGATTGTCGTCATGGGCACTGCCCGGATCGATAATCGGAAATTCAAGGATTGCTTTAAGGAAAAGGCCCGTTTCCCGCAGGGCGAAGAAGTGGAAGCCCTGATAGGCCACCCTATCGGCGGGGTCTGCCCCTTTGCCCTCAACGAGGGTGTCCGCGTCTATCTGGACATGAGCCTGAAGGCTTACGACCCCGTATACCCCGCCGCCGGTGCTCCCTATAACGCCGTCTGTCTCTCGTTGGCCGACCTTGAACGGGCGACGGGCGGCCAGTGGATTGACGTGTGCAAAACGGAATCCCCTGCGGAGTAAACGAACCTGCGCTGAAGGAGAGTTCGCGCTGTTCCCTGAAGCGGGGTTGTCTTTTCGCATCTTGCTCCTTTTGCAACACTTACTGCCGTCCTTTTTATGGAGAGTTACCGTGTTTTCACGAGGGTTAAGAAAGCCCTCTTCTTCGCAAAATTCTTATTTCAATATAGTTCTTAAGCATGTTAACTCTCCTAAAAGGGAAGTCACCCTAGGGTTACCTTACTGGAAAGCACGGAATGAAAAACGGTAATGAGGTATTTTAATTGATGGAAGATATAGAAAAAAGCTTGTGCGCTCCTGAAAAATGGTCGGAACAAGAAAAAGACGTTATATGGGAAAAAGGAAGTGCCGTGGAGTCCCTCGATCCCGACGAATACCGTATGGATGCGGCGGGAGCCCTCATCCGGCGGGATGCCTATAACCAAAAACACCGCTTCGGCTGGCGGATTGATGGAATCGTCCCGACCAACGGTGAGGTAGACCTTTCGCTTCTGAGGCCTCTTTTCTGGAAGAACCATGAGGCCCGCCAACAGGAAGCTCCTCGAAAATTTTACCGCTATCAGAGTGCGTTGGAATTGAACGTCAACCATTTTATGGCGGACGATATTTAGGCTATTGGCGCTCTTCCTCCCCTCACTTGACCTTCGTCTGATAGAGGGATAATGTAAAAAAGGAAACGTTTCGTCACCGGTGTGGCGCCCAGTCTTCAAAACTGGTGTACGGTCGAGAGGTCGTAGGTAGGTTCGACTCCTATACGTTTCCGCCATCATTGAAGAAAAAAGGAAAGGTCAGCCTTAATATTTAAGGTTGATCTTTCCTTTTTTGAGATGTTTGCCCCGCTCCTGCCCCACTTTAAAAGGTAACCAATGGAAGTAAGGGTAAGGTGAGGGCTAGTTTTCTTTTTTATCTACATCTTGGATTTTTTCCCTGATTTTTCCCTGCTGGCAAGGAAGGCTTCTATTTCCAGCAACACCCGCCGTCCGTGGGCGAGGAAAGCGGGGAGGGCCGCACGCAGCTCGTCCCAGTCCCCGGACCTGCCGAGCAGTTCCAAATGCTTGGCTTCCTCGGAGAAGTGATCCGCGCCGATGGTGAGGCTGGCGCTTTTGAGGCCGTGGACTTCGATGACCACACGATCCGGGTCTTGGTTCATCCAGCCGGGCAGGGCATCCAGAGTATCGCCAGTCGAGCGTACGTATAAGGCCAGAAGCCGAGGATAGGACAAGGTCGGCGGCACGCGTTGCGTCCCCGCTTCAAAATCCACTTCGGGCAGGGGTGCGGCTTTCTCCGCTTGTGCCGGAGTTTGAGCGGCGGCAGGCGGGGCAGCGTCGCATGGTGCCCGTTCCTCAAGGTGGGGGAGGGGAAAGGCGGTTGATTCGGTTTCCGGGCGGGGGTGATGAGGTTCCGGCGTTGCGGCGGCGCGCCGGGCGTTGAGGTCCTTGAGCCATGCCCGGAGCAGGCGGTTCAAGGTGCCCGTTTCGATGGGTTTGGGGAGGAAGCCGTTGAAGCCGTTTGCCAAAAACATGCGCCGCGTTTCCACGGTGACGTTGGCGGTCAAGGCGATGATGGGCAGGGTACGGTATTTTTCCTCGGGCAGGGCGCGGATGTGCCGCACGGCCTCCACGCCGTCCATATCGGGCATCATGTGGTCCATGAACACAAGATCGTAGTCCCGTTCCCGCACGGCGCGGATCGCGTCGGCCCCGCCATAGACATGATCCATCCTCATGCCGTAGGGCGCCATCAGGCCTTCGGCCACCTGCACGTTCACTTCGTTGTCGTCCACGATGAGGATGGAGACGTGGGGCAGCGGTTCCATTTCGCTGACGCTGAGGCCCGAACGACCCCGTAGCCGAGAAGGGGCGCCTGTGGACAGGGCCTGTGGGAGCTGGAGAGCGAAAAGCGGAATATAGACGTTCGTGCCGTCCATATCCATGAGCATTTGCTCCTGTAGAGAGAGCAGCCCGATAAGACGGACGCCCTTCTCGTCCAGACCGCGCAGGAGCGGGCGGGGTGCCAGTGCGTGGGTATGGCTCCCTTCCCGCAGGCGTCCGAGGAAATCCTCGGGGGAGGCGCACAGGGTATGGCGGACCTTGAGCTGGTTGAGGCAGGCGGCCTCGAAGAGGCGCAGGTCCTCGTATTCTTCACAGATGAGCAGGGAGACGTTGTCCGGTACGGGCACCACGAGCGGTGCGGGATCGTCCACCCGTTGGCGCACGGTGGCCACGAAGGACGAGCCCTTGCCGTAGACGCTCGACACCTCAATGTATCCCCCCATCATCTCGCAGAGTTTTTTGGAGATGGCCAGCCCGAGGCCCGTACCCTTGATATATCGGTTGCGCTTGGTGTCGACCTGATTGAAGCTGATAAAGAGTTTGTCAATGTCCTCGGCCCGGATGCCGATGCCGCTGTCCCTGACTTCCATACGCAGGTGCCAGATGTCCCCCATTTGCTGGCCCCCAACAATGAGGCGTACTGACCCGCGTTCGGTGAACTTGATGGCGTTGCCGATGATGTTGAGGAGGACTTGTTTGACCCGGCCCATGTCCCCCAGCAAGCCACGTGGAAGGGCGGGATCGAGTTCCAGCCAAAAGAGGACCGGCTTGTTCCCGAGGCGCATGGCGGCGATGGTGGTCACGTCCTCGAAGAGGGTTTCAAGCTCGTAGGGTTCTTCCACGATGGAGAACTTGCCCGCTTCGATTTTGGTGATGTCGAGGATGTCGTCAATGATGGTCAAGAGGCCCTTGCCCGCGTTGAGGATACTGGCGAGGCGGTCGCGCTGCGCGGGCGGCATCTTATCGCGTAACATCAATTCGCTCAGGCCGACGATGACGTTCATGGGGGTACGGATTTCGTGGCTCATATTGGCCAGAAAGGCGGATTTGGCATCCATGGCCATGCGGCTTTCCTGAGACAGAAAGTGAGCCCGCATCGCCCAGAAGGACAAGCCCATGAAGAGCAGCACCAGTCCGGCCCCGGCAAGGGCCAGTTCGCGGGTGAGCGTCACGGCTTGGTCGGACAGCACAGCCTGTTGCGGAACGATGGTCACCGCCGTCCAGTTGTTGAAGCGCAGGGGCTGGCAGTAAATGTACTGGCGGTTGCCCGCGACATCAATGAAGCTGTCGAGCCTCTGCCGCCCCTGCCGAACGGCTTCGAGCAGCCGCAACCGACCGTCTTCCGGGAAGCGTTTGTTGTGCAGTGCTATGAACAGGTTTCCGAAATCCACGTGGCGGGCGCGCATGATCACGGCGCCTTGTTTGTCGATGATATAGGTCCGGCTTTCCCTGCCGAAATTTTCCAGCTTCAGGCCGTCGCGCAGCCGTCTGGTTTCCAGCATGGCGACCAGTGCCCCTTTTTCGCCCTTCCGCTCCAGCGGTACGGTCAACACGACGCCGCTGACGGCGCGGGTGGCGAATATCTTGCGGACTTGTTCGGATACCGACGCTTTGCCTTGAAGGGCGGCCCGGAAGGACGGATCGCCGCTCAGGTCCACGGATTCCGTGGGCACGGTCGCGTGCAGCAGGCCGTCCGATCCGGCATAGCCCATATAGGCGAAGGAGTAGAGACGCGCGACATCGCGCAGATAGGCGAGGCGGGTCTTTTCGGAATCGAGCGCGTCGATCCCCCGCGCCACGGCGTGCAGCATAGTTTGCGTATCGGTGATTACGGTAGTCAAATGCGTGACGATGGCATCGGAAACTTCCGCCAGCCGACTTGAGTTTTCTTCGGTGAGCTGGCGGTTGAAGGTATGGATGTAGGTGCCCACCACGCCGCCGAAGAGCCCGCAGGCGCAGAACAGAATGAGCATGGCAACAATCAGCCTTCCGTGGCGTTGGGCGTTGGGCGCGTCATTGGGCACGGGGGGCACCCTCGCTTTCCGGCCTTGTGTCCGGTCGGTTTGTCGCCGCCCGGCGGAGGCGCGCCGTGTCCATGTCCTGGAGGCAGCGGAAGGTGTCGTAGGCGGCATCCCGCATGTGGCGCTGGATGAAGACGGCGTCAAGCTGGGAAAAGCCGCGGATGCGCAGCCATGCCGTGGAGTCGAAGTAAAGGCGTTCGATACGGCGTTCGTTTTCCGTATATTGCGGCGTGGCCGTGCTGCCGATTTGGTTTTTGAACACGGGGGCGGTGTAGATGCCCGCGAAGGCCGCATTGTAGTTGTAGGGATCGGCCATGAAGGTGATCAGGTCAAGGGCGGCGTCCACTTGCGGGCCATGCCGGTTGACGATGAGCAGGGCCAGATTGGGCCCCTCGAAGGAACCGCTCTCGGGCACGCCCATAAAGGCGGGCATGAGCCCGAAGCGCGAGGGATCGCCGCTAAAGTCCGTGTACAGCCATGTATCCCAACAGATCATCATGGCGTAATGCTCCCCGCGCATGGCGGCGTCCATGCCGTCCCATCCGTTGCGCTCGTAGCCGGAGCCGAAATAGCCGCGCTCGGCCATCGTCTTGTACCAGTCCACGATGGCGTGCATCTGCGGGATGTGGGCGTAGGAGAGCCTGCCCTCGTTGAGGGCGTTAAGCAGGCACCCGTCCTGAAAAAGGCTGTCCATCGGGAACTGGTAGAGCAGCATGCTGTGTTCGGCAAAGGGAAGATAGACAGGCGTAACGCCCTCCCGGAGCAGTCTGTCGCAGACGTCGAGAAATTCTTTTTGCGTTTGGGGGACGGCGAGGCCATAGCGCCGGAAAAGGTCTTTATTGTAAAGGATGCCGGAGATGGAGGCTTCCCAGTAGGGAAGGCCGATGACCTTGCCGTGGTAGATGGCCTGGTTGATGGCCGTATCCGTGAGATCGTCCACCCACGGGGCCGCCGTGAAGTCGTGGAAGTTCCGGTCGGGGTCCAGATACTCAATGTTCGCGCCCCCGAAACTCAGGAGGACGTCCGGCCCGTCTTTCCCTCCGGCGGCGAAGGCGGCGGAGAGATGTTCTTCCAGTTCCCGATGGGAAAAACCTTCCGTGCGTACCTTGTTGCCGGTGAGCTCGGTGTAGCGCGAAAAGGCCCGCCGCAGGTAGGGGCGGTTGAGGTCGTCCCGAGGGCCCCAGACGGTGATGGTCCGGCCTTTGGTCTCACCCCAGCGGTAGAAGGGTTTCTCAAACGCCGCCGTCTCCGGGGGCGGCGCGGCGTCGCAGCCGGAGAGAAGGAGCGCTGCGGCGAAGAAGGCAAAAAAGATGAAGGACGTTCTCATGAGGCAACCCTCTTATTCGAACGAAAAGGCTTTCCATTAAGATGGAGTATAGCATATTCGTCTTAAAAGACGAATACTTTTTAACAAGAATTAATATATTGCTTTTATTGCCCTTCCTGCGATTTTCTTCCGGGGTCCGCACCACGGCCTTGACGAGGCTTTTGTCCGCGCCGGGGCAAGGGATGCGTCCTTCTTTGCGAGTCTTTTTGTGGCATGGTCGACTATCAAAAGTCGTGCGGGGCCTGAGTGCGTACCCGTCGGCTCTCTTGCAGCTATGCTTTCTCTATGCCTTCTTCAACGGGCGTAGCGGCGTGGTGGGAGCCTCCTGCGTGCCGTGCGTCTGCATCGCCATTGCCGTCAATGATGCGGCAACCCTCGGCAATGTCTGCTTTCGGGCTGCGCCTCCGTTGGCGCTTCTGACCGTCCTCGTTTGTCTCCGGCGCGATTCCCTCGGAAGTGCCGAAGCGGGCGAAAAGAGCGAGTTGCCCACGTTCAAGGACTCCATCTGCATGATGAAGGTGTCTCCCCTCTGGTTTATGGAGGTGAGCCTCTTCTGTCCCTCTTCTGAAGGGGCCTTACGTGCTTTACCTGCTGTTTTCCTGCGCTTTCCTTCTCAGGGCGGAAACAGCGGGCATCCTCGCCATCGTCGCACTTTCGTCTTTCTGTCGCTATTGTGCTGATTTTTTGAATGTCGCGGCGTTCCTCTTTGGGCGTAACAGAGCGTGGGAGCGGCTGGCAAAAAGGGGCTCCCGCAACGGAAAGGACGGCGCGCTTTCGGCGCGGACACCCTTTGGTATGGGCGGATACGCGTGTCTCTACGCCGGAAGGTGGAAACTACATCTCCGTCCGCTGTTTTCTGCCGTGCATGAGGTAATAGAGGGCGATGGAGGCAAAAGCGATGCCGGAGGCGATTTTGTACACGCCGCCATACCCCACCTCCGGGACAAGGCTGCCGAAGATATAGGGGCCGAAACCAAGGCCCATGTCGAAGAAGATGAAAAAGGTGGAGGTCGCCTGCCCGAATCGGTCTTTGGGGACCAGCGAAAGGGAAATGGCCTGCGCTGAGGACTGGAAGTTGCCGAAGCCCACCCCGAGCAGGCAGCCCGCGCAAAGCATGGTCCAGTCCGATTCGGCCACTCCGAGCGCCAGCATCCCGAGCGACGTCAGCAGCAGGGTGGGGTAGACGATGACGTTTTCTCCCCGGCTGTCGAAGATTTTTCCGGAAATGGGCCGGGTCAGGAGCACGGTGGCGGCATAGACGAGGAAGAAGAGGCTCGCCGCGCCCACAAGCCCCCGCTCGCGGGCATAGAAGGAAATGAAGGCCTGCACGGTTCCCCAGCAAAGGCAGACGACGACCACGACCAGCGAAAAGGGCAGGACCCGGTAGTCGATGTAGTTGCTGAGCCGGAGGAGGGCTTTTGTGCCTTGCACGGGGGTGTCCGTAAGGTGATCCGCGATGGTCAGGCCGAAAAAGACCAGCAGGTTCGCCGCGCCGAAACCGAGTGAAACCATGAACAGATGCTCGTAGTCCGTCCACTGGAGCAGGGTGATGCCGAGGAAGGGCCCGAAAGCGAGAGCCAGCGCCGTGCTCATGCTGAAAAAGCTGATCCCGATGCCGTGCTGGTGTTTGGGGACCACGTAGGCGACGATGGTCCCCGTCGCCGTGCCGATGAAGCCCACGCCGATGCCGGTCAGAAAGCGGACGGCGAAGAGCGTTTCCAGCGAGTCCACGGTAAAGTACAGGCCGATGCTTCCTATATACACGACAAGGCCGCTGAAAAGCACCTTGCGGCAGCCGAGAAGAGAGATGAGGTTGCCGGTGATGAAACGCCCCGCCAGACAGCCGAGGACGATGATGCCCGCCGTCAGGCCCGCCACGTTCGGCGTCGTGTGGAAGCGGCTGATGGCATAGGGGGTGCTGATCACGAAAATCAGGTAGTAGGAGATCATCGTGAACAGATTGATCAGCGCCACTACGTTGAAATTGCGGTTGAAGATGGCGGCGTAGTCCGTGCGCCCGCCGACCCCTGCTGTTTTTTTCATGTCGTCGCCCTGTCCGGGTTGCCGGTTTACAGAAAGGGCGGCGTTCCCGAGAGAACGTCGCGTAAGGCCGCCGGCGCTTCCACGCCGGAATCGTTGGCCTTTTCCGAATCATTGCGGATGCAACATTATGTCTTTGAAAATGGCTTGTCAATACGCCGAGAGGGTGGTGATATTTTGATTTAATCCATTATGTATATTGACTCTTTTGTTTGTATTGCCTATAGTTGCCGACGCAACGTAGACAAGAGGAACTGCATGGAACTGACCTATAAGTGGATTGCCATCGCCAATCGCTATACGCAGATGTATTTGAACCGCCAGCTCGAACCCTATGGGCTGAACGCCAGCCAATACGTGTTTCTCCTGCACATTTGCCGCAGGCCGGGCATCACGCAGGACAAGCTGCCGGACCTCATCCATATCAACAAGAGCAACGTCACCCGTGCGTTGGCGCAGCTTGAGAGCGCGGACTTGGTGCGACGGGAGAGCAAGCCCGACGATAAGCGTACCGCTCATATCTATCCTACAGAGAAGGCGACGGCCCTCTATCCCGTCATCATGGAGATTGTCGAGACGTGGGACGCCATTTTGACCGGGAGGCTGACGCCCGAAGAAAAAGGGCAACTGCGTCTTTTGCTGCAAAAGGCCGCCCGGACCAGCTTCGATTTCGTTTCCAAGGACTTTTGAGCGCGCGGCGGGGAAGGGAGGGGTTCCCCGCTCCTCTGAGAGTGGACGATGGGCGCACCCTCCCCCAAGAGCGGACATGGGGAGGGGCATGAGGCGGGAACGCCGCGTTCCCGTCAGCGGAAGCCTCCCGCTGCGGAAAGAAGCAGGGGGGCGTATCCTGCACGCTTTGAGAGCCTCCGGAAAAATCGTTTCTTTGCGGAAGAGGGGGCCCTATACTGAACAGACAGCCTTCTTCCGATCAGATGGACAGGTGCCGGGAAAAGGGCTTCTCAAGGGAGAGGGGTACCGCCGGTGAGACAGGCCCCGTTTCTCTTTCCCTTGTGGAAAGGAGGGGAGCGTTTTTTTTCGTTCCGGGCCGCCTCGTGTGAGACGCTGATCGGCCTCACCCATGAGAAGAGGGCGGCTTTTCGTCCTCAGGCACGTTTTGGGAGGTGGCTATGGAGACATCCCTGTCTTTTCAGGCCGTGCGGGAAGACATCCTGCGGTGCAGGCTGTGCGAGAAGCGTTTCGGCTTTGAGCCGCATCCGGTGGTGTTCGGGAACGAAAAGGCCCCCATCGTGCAGATCAGCCAGGCTCCGTCCCGGCATGTCCATATCACCCGCAGGCCCTTTGACGATGCCAGCGGCAGGACCCTGCGCGGCGTGTGGTACCGCATCACGGACGAGTTTTTTTACGATCCGGACCGTTTTTTTCTTACCTCGATGGGACATTGTTACCCGGGCAAGGCGCCCGGCGGCGGGGATCGCCAACCGCCGCGCGTGTGCGCCCGCACGTGGATGCATCGGGAACTGGCGACGGTCCAAAACGAGATGTATGTGATCATCGGCAGTCTGGCCGCCGGCTTTTTCTTCCCCGGCCAGCCGTTCCCCGATCTCGTCTTCCGCGATCAGCGGCTGGACGGCAAGCCCGCCTTTGTCCTGCCGCATCCCTCGCCCCTGAATTCCCGATGGTTCGCCCAATACCCGCTTTTCCTTGAGCGGCGCATCGTCGCCATACGCCGGGCCGTCCACGCGACACTCGGAATGGATACTCCGTTTTCGTCGCTCTCCTGAACGGCCCAAAGCGGAAGCTGCGCCCCCGCAGGCCGCGTCAGGCGGGCAGCGCGCCGATGAGCCGTGCCGCCAGCCATGCCGAGCCCCATAGCCCGCTGGCTTCGTCCGCGTAGCGGCGGACGGGCAGGCGCTCCAGCAGGCTCCGTTGCGGGGAGTCGTAAAAGGATTCCCGGAATGAGGCGCACCGCATGACCAGCGGGTTGCGCCGGGCGATGCCTCCTGTGATGAACAATCCGCCCGTACAGAGGGTGGACAGCGCCCAGTCACGGCAGGCCCGGCCATAGAAGCGGGCGTACCAGCGCAGCGTTTCCGTTTCCCGGCTCAGGCCCTGCGCGGCCACCTCCGCCGCTTCCCGACGTTCTCCCGTCAGAAAGGCGTGCAGCAGGCACAGCCCCCGGCCCGTCAGCACGTCGTCCCCGCGCAGGTAGGAAAGCCCGAGCGCGGAGGCGGCGAAAGCCTGAAAGTCCGCTTCCTCTTTTCCTGTAAAGGGAAAGGCGGCGTGCCCGCCTTCCGCCGGAAGGGGGAGCCATGCTCCCCGGCTGTCGCGTACCAGCGAGGCCGTACCCAACCCCGTGCCCGCGCCGATGATCCCGATGGTGCCGTCTCCGGTGGCCGCGTCTCTCGGTCCGAGGACGGGGAACGCTCCCGCGCCGATGGGCGTCAGGCAGGCGCAGGCTTCGGCCAGAAAATCGTTCACCAACAGGCACGCGCCGACGCCGTAGCGCGTTTCGGCGTCGCTGAGGTCGAGTTCAAGGGGGGCGTTGGTCAGCCGGGCGCGGCGCTGGCCCGCGATGGGCCCGGCCATGCCGATGACGAGGGCGTCCGCCTCCCCGGGAGCGATCAACGCCTCAGCGCAGGCGTCCATCAAGGCTTGTGTGTCCGGGATGTCCGCCGTCTGGCGGCGGGCCGTGCCCGCCAGCGTCAGCGCGCCTTTTTCTATGGAGAAGCGAGCAAAGCGGCAGTTGGTGCCGCCGATGTCCACGGTCAGCAGCGTAGGCATGGTCAAGGCTCCTTATGCAAAAGGGAGGAATCCATGCTGTACCGCGAAGCGGCGCGCTACGCAATCGGACCGTCTCTCATGCCCCTGCCGTCCCTCTCTAACCTGCTTTTGTAATAGAGAAAAAGGATGTTGCCGCAAGCCGTGCCGCCGCCTCCTTGTATGGCTGCGGAAGCCGTAAAGCCTCTCCCATGGCCTCATGGTGCGCTTCTCATGAAAAAAATCACTGTTGAACTTGACTTTCATTCTCATATATGTCACGATCCGCTCCAACACAGTGGAGGAGCTATGTGTGATTCGCTTCTGGCATCGGAGAGGAAAACGTGTCTGCGTCCCGTATCGCCCCATGCCCGGCCCGTACCCGGCATCTGGGATGCGGACGGGCTTTTCCGCTGCCCGCTTGTGGGCGTCGGCCTGAGCGGGAAGGAGCAGAAACGCCTTCTTCGGAAGATGTCTTTCCCTACGGCGGAGCTGACCGCTTTTGAAATTCACGAGCTTCTGGTCGGCGCTTCCGCCACGGAAAACCCCCTTTCCCGCCGGATAAGCCTTCTGTTGCGGTGCAAGTATGAGCGCGAGGCCGTGGCCTTGCGGCGTCTTGACGAAGCGGCTTTTCTGGCGCGCTGGAAGGAAGCCTTCGCCGCGGGCCGTTACGCGCCTTTCTTGTGGGCGGCGGCCACTCGCGGCCTCTCCGACGAGGCCCGCCGAGAAGTCTACGGCGCGATTCACATGGCCATGCACGGCCTCGCGGAAGAGCAGATGCGGACACGCCGGACCATTGCCGAGCTGGAACGCCGCAACGGGGAGCAGGCCAGCCGTCTCCGCAACCTTCGCGAGCAGGAAGCCGCCTTGCGCCATGAGAAGGAACGGGCCGAAGAAGAGGCCCGCCGTCTGGTCTGCGCCTATGAAGCGCTGCGCCGGGAACGGGACCGGCAACCTCAGGCCGAACCGAGGCCGGGGCGCGCCCTTGAAGCGGAAAGGGATTCCCTGCGCGCCGCGCTGTCCTCAGCCCACCGCCGTCTGGAGGAGCAGGAACGCCTTGTTCGTGATCTCCTGCGCGAACGAGGGGCGTTTGGTCCGCGCGTCGTTTCCCCGGTCTGCGGGGAAGCCTGCTGCGGCCGGGCCTGCGACGACACCTGCCCCTCCTTTGATCTTTGTCAAAAACGTGTCCTCATTGTGGGCGGGGTGGAGCGCATGGAAACCCTTTACCGCAGCTTTATCGAGCGCGGCGGGGGCGAGCTTGACTACCACAACGGTTCTTTGCAAGGCGGCACGCGCCAGCTCGAAAAATGCCTTCGCCGGGCGGACATCATCCTCTGCCCGGTGAACTGCAATAGCCACGGCGCCTGCGTGAAGGTCAAAAACCTCGCCAAAAAACATCATAAAACCTTTTACATGCTCCCCAACGGAAGCCTCAGCACCATTTCCCGGCTTCTCGGCGGGCATGAAGGAGAAACGTCATGAGTGCCGATTTCCAGATGAAATTCCGTCATAACAACGACAACCTGCACGTGAAGATGCTTGGCGTCTTCGACGGCAATTCCGCCCACGAGCTGCTGAACCTCTTCCAGCATGAATACCGGGGCGCAGGTCGCGTGTTCGTGGACACCGTAGGGCTGCGGGAAGTTCTGCCTTTCGGCACACAGGTCTTTCAGGCGCGGCTGTGCCAGACCCCGGTCCCGGCGTCGCAGCTCTTTTTCAAGGGTGAAAAGGGTTTCAGCATCGCGCCCGAAGGAAGCAAGGTGCTGCTGGTGCCCGATCGCAAGAAGAAAAACGGCTGCTGCGGGTCGTGCGCCCATTGCACGTGCCACGGCCAGCACGGGCAGGAGCATTAGAAAATACCGGCTTTGCGGTCTGGCGGTTCCTCCTCTCCCTGCGAGAGGAGGAACCGTTTTGTTTTAAGGGGAAGCGCAGAGGCCAAGGGAAGGCAGGGGGAGGGCTTCTTTGTCGGGGAGAGGGAACAGCGGCTCTCCGCGAAACGGGAAGGATAGCAAAAACGCCCGCCGCTCCTACACTCCGTCCCCATACCGAGGAAGGAAGCCGACATCTCCCCCCGTGTCCGGAAGAGGGCCTGCCTCTTTGAACGTTCCACCGGGGCAGTGGCTTGATCTGGGCTCAAGTGCACCTCAGGGCCGGACTGGAAGCGGTCCTGAGGTGCCGCCGCAGGATTTTGTTGTCGACGCGCCGTTTCATGGAGGGATGAGGCCGTGTAACGGCTTTTTTACGGATCATGTCCGATTTATTTATGTAAACAAGAACTATTCCTGAGTTTTCTTTCCTATACTTTCATAATATACTGATAAAATAGATAAATAAGTAATAGTTGAAAAGTAGTATCATTTATATTGACAATAAATTTCAATAGTGGCAGGATTCGTTTCGCACTAAAGACGGACATCGTGAAAAAAAGTTTGCGCTGGGGGCGGAAGGCACAGCGCGTTACACGCAAGAAACGATCCCGGGGGGCTTCTCTGCTAGGGCGGAATAAGGCGGGTAGCGCACGATGTGGAGCCGTGGCTCAGGAGGTTTTATTGATGAAGAAATTCAAAATCAATAAGGAGAAAATCATGCACAAGATAGGACTGCGCCAGATGCGGCAAGGGCAGCGGGGCAGCATCGTCAGCGTAGAGGCCGAGGGGGAACTCGGTCGGCGTATCCGCGATATGGGGCTTATCCCCGGCACGTCCATTGAAGTCGTCGGGCGGGCCCCTCTGCGTGATCCGGTGGCCTTGCGTCTTTTCGGCGTTACGCTGGCCCTGCGCAACCGTGAGGCCGATCATATCATGGTGGAGGTGGACGCATGACGCAGGCCGCCGCTGATTTTACCCGTCGCCGTCAGGACGGCGGGGAAGCCAACCCCATTCATTTGCAGGAAGTCCGCATCGCGCTGGCCGGAAACCCCAACTGCGGCAAGACCACCGCGTTTAACGAATACACCGGCACCCATCAGCATGTGGGCAACTATCCCGGCGTGACCGTGGACAAGAAAGAGGGTTTCATCTCGCTTGACGGCGTAAACGTGCGCATGGTGGACCTGCCCGGCACCTATTCCCTCACCGCCTACTCGCAGGAAGAAATCGTCACCCGGGCCGTGCTCGCCCCGGCGCGGATCGAGGAGAAGCCGCTCGCGGTGATCGATGTGGTCGATACCTCCGCCCTTGAGCGCAATCTTTTCCTGACCGTCCAGATCAGAGAAATGGGCCTGCCCGTAGTGCTCGCCTGCAATATGATGGATGAGGCGCGCAAGGCGGGCATCCATGTGGATGTTAAAAAGCTCAGCGAGCAATTGGGCATTCCCGTGGTGCCCACGGTGGCGCGTTCCGGCGAAGGGCTCAAGGAAGCCCTGCGCGAGGCCATAGCGGTGGGGCGCATCGGATTGGAGCCGCTGAATATTTCCTACGGGCCGGACCTTGATCCCGTCCTGACGCGCATGGAACGGCTGATCACGGATAAGGGCCTTTTGACCGACCGCTATCCGGCGCGCTGGGTAGCCCTGAAAATACTGGAAAACGACACCGTCGTCCTGGAGGAAGTCGGACGGCTCATGCCTGATGTCTCCGCCGCATTGCTGGCCGAGCGTGAAGAGGTGGCCCGGCATGTGCAGGATACCTTGCGTACGTCTCCGGAGGCCGTCATCGCGGATTACCGTTACGGCTACATCCGCAGCGTCCTGCGCACCGGTGCCGTGCGGCGCGAATCCACCCGCGATCGTCTGGCCTTCACCGACAAGCTCGACAAGGTGCTCACCAACACCATTCTTGGCCCGATCATCATGCTCGGCGTGCTCTACGCCATGTTCCAGCTCACGTTTGTCCTCGGGGCCTATCCGCAGGGATGGGTGGAGGAGGGCTTCGGCTGGCTCGGCGATAGCGTGAGTGCGCTTTTGCCCAACGGCTTCGTCAAGTCGCTCATCGTCAGCGGCATCATCGACGGGCTCGGCGGCGTCATGAGTTTCGTTCCGCTCATCGTCATTATGTTTACGCTGGTCGCGCTGCTTGAGGATTTCGGCTACATGGCGCGCATGGCCTACATGCTGGACCGCGTCTTCCGTGCCTTCGGCCTGCATGGTGCTTCGGTCATGCCCTTCATCATCGCGGGCGGCATTGCCGGCGGCTGCGCCATCCCCGGCGTCATGGCCACGCGCACCCTGCGCAGCCCCAAGGAAAAGCTGGCGACCCTGCTGACGCTCCCCTACATGGCCTGCGGCGCGAAACTCCCGGTTTTCCTGCTGCTCGTAGGCGTTTTCTTCCCGGAAAATCCCGCCCGCACCATGTTTCTGCTGACGTTGGCGGGTTGGGCGGCGGCCCTGCTCATGGCCCGCATCCTGCGCTCGACCATCATCCGGGGCGAGTCCACCCCCTTTGTCATGGAACTGCCCCCCTACCGCACGCCCACTCTGCGCAGCGTGCTCACGCACTGCTGGGAACGCACGTGGATGTATCTCAAGAAGGCCGGGACCGTGCTCGTGGCCGTGTCCATCCTCATCTGGGCGAGCATGACCTTCCCGACGCTCGATCCGCAGCAGGCCGCCCCGCTGGAGGCGCAGATCGCCGCGCTTCAGGAAAAGGTCGATGCCCTGCCCGAAGAGGACGCCGCCCGTGCTCCGCTGGAGGACGAACTTGCCGCCGCGGAAGCCCGCCTGTCCGAGGAAGCCCTCCGGTATTCCTTTGCCGGACGCCTCGGCATGGCCATTGAACCCTTCACCCGGCCCGTGGGCTTTGACTGGCGCACCGACGTGGCTCTGCTCGGCGGTATCGCGGCCAAGGAAGCCATCGTGTCTACACTCGGCACGGCCTACTCGCTGGGCGAGCAGGACCCCGAGGAGGCTACCTCTCTGGCTGAGCGCCTTGAACAGGACCCCAACTGGAACAAGGCGGCCGCGCTGTCGCTGATGCTCTTCGTGCTCCTCTATTCCCCCTGCTTCGTGGCCCTCGTGGTCATCCGGCAGGAAGCCGGAAGCTGGGGCTGGGTCGCCTTCAGCATGATTTTCAACACGGCCTTCGCCTACGCCGTCTCTGCGGCGGCCTACAGGATCGGCATGGCGGTTTTCGCCTAGGCATGTTTTTTACCTTAAAATTGATAATGAAAATTTAAATCAAACAAGAAAACGATGTCGGTCTTTTCCCCGCAGGCCTATGAAGGAGGGAAGGGAGAGGGCAGAGGGCCGCGCGAAGAAGGGTTTCCTTTAGCGCGCAGGGGGCGCTTTCCCGGTTGGCTGGAACAGCTTGCTCGTGTATGGCTTTTCGGCCGTAAATGCCCCCGGGGTGCGTGCGGCCTCGGTTGAACCCACAACGAAATCGCCGGAGAATGGGATTTCAATTTCGAATGGAACGACATGTCCTCCGGGGCATCGCCAGGTCTCGTAGCCCGTCATCTCTCTCAGGCGTTGCGAGCGGCGGCCGCGCAGGGCGTCGAGCCTCACCGCTGTCCGCTTTTCTTCCCGCTGCGCCTCCGCGAAAGGAGATTCTCCCCGTCCGAGGGGCGCAGGAGCAGGAAGACAAAGGCCGCAAGCAGGGTGATGCCCCCGATGGTAATAAAGGTATAGTGGAAATGCTCCAGCAGCGAGCCTGAGGTGAAGGAGTTGTAGAAGCGCAGGACCACGGTACTGCTGGCGACGCCGAAGCTGATGGAAAGCTGCTGTGTGACGGAGAGGAGGCTGTTGCCCGTACTGGCGTTTTCCGGGGAAAGGTCGCCGAGGGTGATGCTGTTCATGGCGGTGAACTGGGTGGACATCGCCATCCCGAGCAGGAAGAGTGGCAGGATGGTCAGCCACAGGGGAAGCGTCGGCGTCTGAAGGGCAAACTGGGCGATCATGAGGCCGATGCAGGCCGTCACCCCGGTCAGGGTGGCGCGGTAGCCGAAACGGTTGAGGACTTTCACCACAAAGGTTTTGGCCGCGATGGAACCGAGGGCGGTGGGGGCCATCATCGCCCCGGCCACCAGCGCCGGATAGCCGAGGCCCACTTGCAGCATGAGCGGCATGAGGAAGGGGACGCAGCCCGTTCCCAGACGCGAGAGCACGTTTCCGGCGATGCCCACAGAAAACGTGCGTGTACGGAAGACGCCCAGATCAATGAGCGGGGCCGCGTTGCGCCGGGCATGGCGGACATAGAGGACGAGGAGGGCGAGGCCCGCCGCGAGCAGCACGGGCGGAAGCAGCGCGGGTCCCACCCGATCCCCGAAGACCTCAAGCCCGCTCGAAAAGGTGACGAGGCTGAGCCCGAAGAGGAAGAACCCCGTAAAATCAAAGGGGCGGCGCGGGGCCGTGAAATCGGGCATGACCCGGTAGGCATAGAGGATGCCGATGACGCCGATGGGGATATTGATGAGGAAAATCCAGTGCCATGTGGCGTAGGTCACGAGCCATCCGCCGAGCAGGGGGCCAGCCACCGGGCCGACCAGACCGGGGATGCTGATGAAATTGAGGACGCTCACCAGTTCCGCGCGCGGGTAGGCCCGCAGTACGGCAAGGCGTGTCACGGGCATCATCATGGCCCCCCCGATGCCCTGCACCACGCGCGAGGCCACGAGCATGGGCAGGGAACCCGAGAGCGCGCACAGGAGCGAGCCCCCGCTGAACAGGCCGACCGCGACCACGAAGACGCGGCGCGTCCCGAAACGGTCGGCCATCCAGCCGCTGATGGGGATGAGCATGGCCACGGTGAGGGTGTAGCCCACCACGGCCAACTGCATGGCCAGCGGCGAACGGTCAAGGCTGCGGGCGATGTCCGGAAGCGCGGTGTTCAGGATTGTGGCGTCAAGGGCCTGCATGAAGAAGGCCGCCGCCGCGATGGCGGGCAGCCCGGCCATTTTTTTCAGGGAGAAACGCATTGTCGTGCCGCCTTTGCGGAAAGGGGCACGTCCGGCAGGCGGCCCCGTATCCGGGAAAGAAGGATCATTGCGGAAAAGGAGGCGGCCCCATCGGGGCAGCCCCGCAGTTGGGAAAGGGGATGGAGAAAAAACGTCTTCAGAAACCTGCCCGTCTTTGCGCCGAAGAGCAAGAGGTGAGATGCGCCGGGGGAAACATCCCGGAAGATCGGGCTGGTACGATGTCCGCGCGGAAGGGCCGGGGATGCCGGGCATGAAAAGGATTCGGCGGAAGCCCTGCCAGTGCATGAAAAGGATTCCAAGGAAGCCGGGCCGGTGTCGGAAAGCCTGCAGAGAAGAAAATGGACTGTGGGATGGGCGGAGGAAGCCCGGCTTTCAGGCAATGGCATGGACTTATCCGCCCCTTTTTTCCCACTGGCTGTCAGGGAAGGGATTCTTGGTGTCCACGGAGAGCGTACTCCGGCCTGTCCGGGGTGGCTGGGTCTTTCGAGGGCTTCATGGCGTCCACTCCGGGGTGGTCGGGCCTTTCGAGGGCTTCAGGGCGTCCACGGCGGGAGTGGCACTTTTCCTGTGTCTGTTTTTTTCATGGCGCTGCGCTCCATCCTGCGATTTGCCGGCGTTCATGGGCCCGTGGCGGGGCCTCCGATCTCGCCGTGTTTCGTCCTGCGATTCGCCAAAGGAGACGCGGCCCGGTTTGAGCGCGAACGTGGAGCGGGCCATTCTCCGGCTTGGGCGACGAAGCTCGGGCCCCTTCCGGGAGGCCCTTTCCCCCGGCAAAGGCTGCTGCGCGTCTGTTTTTCCGGGCTATTGAGCGGGGTGTAGACCGCCGTGTCCGAAAGCTATGGACCTGCAGGGGATTTTGAGGAATACTCGGCCTTCCTTTTGCGCCGCTTCCTTCGGGAAGGGCCGGCGGCCCTTCGGTTGGGCGCTTCCGCCGGGCGTGTCCGGGCGATCCGGACAGGTGGGCCTTGCACTCATAAAACCTGCGTTGCGCGGGACTGGAGAGGAGAGATGATCTCCACGGAGAAACACGGCATTCTGGGCGGAACGATGATCATTGCCGGAACGGCCATCGGTGCGGGGATGCTGGCCCTGCCCATGATTTCGGCGGGCATGTGGCTGTACTGGTCCCTGCTGCTTCTGGGGCTGACGTGGCTGCTTATGCTGCGGTCGAGTCAGGCCATTCTGGAGGTCAATCTCCACTATGAGCCGGGCAGCAGTTTCCACACGCTGGTGCGGGATACGCTCGGCCCGGCATGGAGCGCGGTCAACGGCTTTTCCGTGGCCTTTGTGCTCTATATCCTCGTCTACGCCTATGTCAGCGGGGGCGGTTCCACGGTCCAGCAGACTCTGATGGCCGTGGCGGGCGTTGATCCGGGCAGCCTCGTTTCCGGGCTCGGCTTCGCCCTTGTCCTCATCGCCTGCGTGTGGTGGAGCACCCGTTTCGTGGATCGGCTGTCCGTGATCCTCATGGCCGCAATGGTCCTCACCTTCGTGCTCTCCATGACCGGGATGCTTTCGCAGATACGCCTGTCCTTCCTGACCGCCGCCAGCGGCGCGGGCACGGACGGCGACAGGGCCATCTTCATATGGTGCGCGCTTTCCACCTACCTGACCTCCTTCTGCTTCCACGCTTCGGTGCCCAGTCTGGTCAAGTATTTCGGCAAGGAGCCCGTGCGCATCAACAAATGCCTCGTCTACGGGACGCTTATCGCCCTGACCTGCTATGTGGCGTGGATCGTGGCCGCCGACGGCATCATCTCCCGCGAGCAGTTCAAGGGCGTCATCGCGGCGGGCGGGAACGTCGGCGATCTCATCCGCGCCGCGGGATCGGGCATCGACAGCAGCTTTATCCTGCGTATGCTGGAAGCCTTCTCCTTCTTTGCGGTGGCGACCTCCTTCCTTGGCGCGGGCCTCGGGCTTTTCGACTATATGGCCGACCTGTGCGGCTTTGACGACACTCATTTCGGTCGGGCCAAGACTACCCTCGTAACCTTCCTTCCGCCCACTCTCGGGGCGCTGATCAAGCCGGACGGCTTTCTGGCCGCCATCGGCTGGGCCGGGCTCGCGGCGACCATCTGGTCGGTCATCGTCCCCGCGCTCATGGTCCGAGCCAGCCGCCGGAAGTTTGCCGATGCCGCCTACCGCACGCCCGGCGGATCGCTGACCGTCTCCGCGCTCCTTGTCTACGGCTGCGTGACGGCGGTCTGCCACGTGCTTTTCGTCTTTGAGGTTCTTCCCATGTACCGCTAGGTTTTTGTTTTCCGATATTACACCTAGATCGTTGATAGTTCCTTGGGGGCCGGGCCATCCGTGGTTCGGCCCTTTGCCGTTTTTGAAAGCGGGGCTCGACAAGCCGCAAGCTTGCCCCATACTTCAAGGGCCTTTGAAAGCCGAGCAAGGGGTGCGTCCCCAACAAGGTGGGATTCTCATACCTTTCCGGCGAAAGGAGGGATAGGCTGTGCGAGCTTTCCGCGCGGCCCTTGAAGGGAGCCCGCGTTTTCCGCTTGCCTTGCGGGGGGAAATGGGCTAGTTTTTCGCTGTCAATAATTATTACTTTTAAGAGGGCGCTCCGGTTTTGACCGCGCCGCCCTTCAGATGAGGAGAGACGATGAGCGACGTTTTGTTGTGGCTGCACCCCTTGATGCAGGTTTGTGCCGCGGTGTTGGGCGTATGGGCGATGTGGCAGGGCATGAAGCGTGCGGCGATGCTGTACGGCAAGAAAAAAATGCTCTTTCCGTGGAAACAGCACGTCCGCCTCGGCACTCTGGCCCTCGTGCTGTGGATTCTGGGCGGGCTCGGCTTTTACGTAACGCTGGACCTTTTCGGCAGCACGCACATCACCGGCCTGCACGCCGAACTTGCATGGCCCATCATCGGCCTGGCCTTCCTCGGCCTGATCACGGGCTATATCCTGAACCGCTACAAGAAAAAGCGGACGGTTCTTCCTCTTGTGCATGGGGTGCTGAACGTCGTTTTGATCATCCTCGTGGCTATCGAGTGCTACACCGGCATCGGCGTCTGGGAGAATTTCTCCTGACGGAAGCCTGCCATACGTGGTGAAAAGGCCTGCGTTCCCTCGAGGACGCGGGCCTTTTTCACTGGAATTCCGCAGCAAGGGCAGGCTGTGCCGAGGGAAAGGCCGGACATCCCCCGTCCTAGGGACCGCAGCCCCTCTCCGGCGGGCGCGGCTGATCAGCGCCGCCTTTTGCGCCAGCCGTCAAAGCGTTCCTGAAAGATTTTGGAATCCTGCCGCGTGCGGGTGGAAACCATCCACAGAAAGACGCAGATCAGAAGGACGAGCAGGGCCAACAGCCCGCCGATGAGGTACAGAGAGCCGGTAAACAGGGTAACGAACGTTTCCATCGTGGTCCTCCATGACCCGTTATAGCAAAGAAAAGGCGGGGTTCAAAGCAAAAAAGGCAGGCTTGCCCGCGATGGGCCCACCGCCGCTTCCGCGCCCGTCTGGGCGGCTGCTTCGGGAGGGCCATGCTTGACTTTCCCTTGTTCCGCTATAGTGTGGAGATGGGTGGGGAAGACAACGTCTAGCACTTTTTCTGGAGGCATCATGGAAGTGAAGAAGATTCTCTGCGCGGTGGATTTGGAGGACACGATTACCCCTTCCGTCGATTACGCCAAGATGATGGCCGACCTCTCCGGCGCTTCCGTCGTAGTGGCCTACGTCATTCCGGCCCATACGCCGTATGAGGACGTGTATCTTTCCATCAATCATCATCCCAACGAAGTGGATCAGCCCAACGAGACGGTTCAGAAGTCCATGAATGCCTTCCTTGTGGAAAAGTTCGCCGGTATGGACGTGACGGGCGTGATCCTCGTGGGACGCCCTTCCGAGGAACTGGTGAAGCTGGCCGAGGAAAAGGGCGCCGATCTTATTGTGATGGGCACGCATGGCCGCGCCGGTTTTGATCGCCTGCTCTTCGGTTCGGTCGCCCATGAGGTGGTGCGGGCCGCGCCCTGCCCGGTTATGACCATTCGCCCGGAAAAGCCGAAGGACGCCGCGCAATAAGCGGATTTTTTTTCCATCACGGAAAGGCGCTTTCCCCGTGCGGGGGGAAGCGCCTTACGTGTTTTTGCGGGGTGGCCGTTCTTCCTTGCCGGGCGCGGAGGCGATCATCCCGGCGATTTTGCGCCCTTTGCGGTTGCTCGCGAACTGGCTGACGATGGTGGCCATGATGACGATGGAATACATGTAGGCCGTGAGCGCGATGAGCACGGTGGCGTTTTTGGCCACCCATGAGCGCGGCGCGATGTCGCCGTAGCCGATGGTCAGGATGGTCACGTAACTGAAGTAGAACAGATCGAGCAGGCCACCTTGCCCTTCCGTGATGCCCGAAAAGGAATGGGGCACGAACATTTCCACCCCCACGAAAACGAAAAAGCCGCAATAGCCGATGAGGATGAGCCCGCACAGGGCCGCCAGCACGATTTCCGTATCCACCATCTTGGCCCCGTGTATCTGCCGGAAGACTTCAAGCATCACCCAGCCGAAAAAGACCACGTAGCCGAACGCGAGGGCTTCGCGCAGGTTGAGCGGCGTGAGGCGGTCCAGAAGACGGCCCGCCAGCAGCAGGACGGCCACCGTCGCGATGAGGGTAAGCATGTATTTCCGACGGGCCCCGAAAAGATTGATCCCGGCCAGAAACTGAAAGGGAAGATACGCCGATTGCGGCACGCCGTCGTAAATATCCTCCGGGAAAAAGATATTGATGACGAAGACGCAGAGCAGGGAGGCAAACAGCGTTTCAAAGCGGTGGGCGTAAAGGCGCGGAAAGACAGGGCTGTGGGGGCGTGGCATGGGGCGATCCTCTGGGGAGGTCAGGCGTTGAGGGTAGGGCGGCCCTTCTTGAAGCGGAAGGGTGGGCGGAGGGAAAGTCCGTTTTTCGTGTCTTTTTTTCTGAATACTATATATAACATATTATTTTACATTGCTTTTTAGTGAAGCTGAGGCCGGCAAGCGGCTTGCTTTTATTGAAGATACGTGAAGACGCCTTTTTTTTAAACGCCTTATTGACTCTTTTTGAATGAGGTGTTAAAATTTAAACTTATATATGGCTAAAATAGCGCGATTTTGTATCCCCCCAGCGTCGCGCCCTTTTGGGAAAGTTTCGGGGATAGCTTATCGCACTCCAGCCTGGTCGGATGACCGGGCAGGGGTGCGTTCATTGTGTCTGGTTGAGATGCCGAAGGGATGCACCGCGCAGGGAACCGGAGAGGGGAGCTGGCGGTTGGGGTGAACGGCGAGAGGCCGCAAGAAGACAGAGGGTAAAGATGGATATGGCATTTTGGGAAGGTTCCCACAGAAAATATACCCTCTGGGCGAGCGTTATTGTGGGGTGCCTCGTAGGGTTCCTTTTTTCGGGTATCTCCATTTACAGTTCCTACAATCAGCACGAGAACATGGCCTTTCTGGTCCGCCATCCGGTCAAGGTCTCGGAGGCGCTCTATACCTTTAGCCGCAATATGGCGAAGACGGAAATATACACGGATCGTCTTCGCTATTATAATGAAGAACCCGATGTTCAGCGGGTCAAAAAATTGATTGATGAGATCGTTCCCCAGTCGGAAGCCGCCTTGCAGTACATGCTGAGCAATTATCTGGGGCCCCGTGAACAGACGGAACGGGTCCAGACCCTCTTTGGCGAGATTCAGCAGCAGCGGGCGGAACTTTATAAAGTGGCGGGCCCGATGGACAACGCCTCCGTTTCGTCCTTCATCGACCATCGCCTTGCGCCCCTGTACGTCGAACTCAATGATATTCTGAATAACCAGATACGGACATTCATCGATCAGACGCCTCAGCGCCTGCTCGGTGAATCCACAAGGCTCCTGAAGTACAACATGATTCTTTCCATTCTTGTTGCCCTTCTTCTGCCTGTTGTCGTAGTCGCCGTAGTCGTGGTGATAGTGCGTTCCGAACAGAAACTGATGCAGCGGCGGATGGAGGAACAGACGTTCCGTAATTCCCTTTTCGAGATCATCTCGGAACACGCGGGCAACGTGTTCATGCTGTACAACCTGCAAAAGGGGATGGAATACGTCTCCGCCAACGTCTCGGCGCTTCTTGGTCTTGACGCCTCAAAGGTTGAAAAGGAGCCGCGCATCCTCTTTACGCAGTGTGCTTCGGATTCGGCCGAGGTTTTCGAGCGCTTCCTCTCCAGCGAGGTGCTCCAGACTCCCGCCGAAAAGGAATGCCGCTTCATCAACGCCGTGACGCGGGAAGAAATCTGGATGCAGGTCGGCATCTACCCCGTGCGGGAGCGCGGCGTGGTGACGCGCTATGTCATTTCGCTCTCGGACATGACGGAGATGAGCAAAACGCAGCAGGTCTTGCGCGACGCTCTGCTCAACGCGCAGGGTGCCAACCGGGCCAAAAGTGAATTTCTCTCGCGCATGAGCCACGAAATCCGCACGCCCATGAACGCCATCATCGGCATGACCACCATTGCGGCCACGGCTTTCGACGACCGCAGGCGGCTGGAAGACTGTCTGGGAAAAATCGCGGTTTCTTCGCGCCATCTGCTCATGCTGATCAACGACGTGCTGGACATGTCCAAGATCGAAAGCGGCAAATTCCTCATCTCGAACGAGCCTTTTGAACTTTCCGACCTGCTGCGCAACCTGACCTCCATCGTCTATTCGCAGGCGAGGAGCAAGGGCCTGCATTTCGACATGTCGGCCGAAGTCGAGCACGAGAGCCTCCGCGGAGATATGCTCCGCGTCAATCAGGTGCTGCTCAACATCCTCTCCAACGCGGTCAAATTCACTTCTCCGGGGGGCTCGATCTCCCTCACGATCAAGGAAATCCCCCTCCGTGTCGACAATCGGGTCAAGATGCGCTTCACCGTGACCGATACGGGGAAAGGCATGTCGCCTGAATTCTTGGAGAAACTCTTTACGCCCTTTGAGCAGGAAGGAAAGGCGTCCAAGAGCGGGACCGGGCTTGGCATGGCTATTGCCTCCAATCTGGTTACACTCATGAACGGCACCATCCGCGTAGCCAGCACGCCCGGGGAGGGAAGCACGTTTGAAGTGGACCTTCCCTTCGAGACGGAAGAGCCCTGCGGCAACCGCCACACGGGGACGCTCGACGAACTGAGGGTTCTGGTGGCGGATCACGATCCGGGCTCCTGCGAATACGCGACCCTGATCCTCAAACGCCTCGGGGTGATGGCGGAATGGGTGCTCTCCGGCTCGGCGGCGGTGGACCGGGTACTCAGCGCGTGGAGGCGGGAAGACTCCTACGATGTGGTGTTCATGGATTGGAAAATGCCCGATGTGGACGGCATCGAGGCCACGCGCCGCATCCGCAAGCACGTGGGGCCGGATACGGTCATTATCATCATTTCCGCCTACGACTGGTCGGAAATCGAGCACGAGGCGCGCGAGGCCGGAGCCAACGCCTTCATTTCCAAGCCCATGCTCCAGTCATCCATCTACAATACCCTGCTTTCCGTCACGGGTACGGCCGAGCCGTCCAAACAGGACGCCGGAACCCCGGATTTCAGCGGCAGGCGATTCCTGCTGGCCGAAGACAACGAGCTGAACCGTGAAGTGGCCGTGGAACTGCTCAAGATGGCGGGCATGAGCGTTGATACGGTTGAGGACGGCGGCGAAGCCGTCAAAGCCTTTGCCGCGTCGGAACCCGGGACCTATGACGGCATCCTCATGGATGTGCAGATGCCGACGATGGACGGCTATGAGGCTACGCGCCGTATCCGCCGCATGGAACGGCCCGACGCGGCCTCCATTCCCATTCTGGCCATGACCGCCAACGCCTTTGCCGAGGATGTGGCCGCGGCGCTTGAGTCGGGCATGAACGGGCATATTGGAAAGCCCATCGATATTGAAGTGCTGTTCAAGACCCTCAGCGATGTGCTGGAAGGGCGGCCCCGCCCGTCCGGGGAGCGCCCTTCATCCCGGTGAGGCCGGAGAGCGGGCCTGTGCCCCGCCCGGAAAGATGGCGAGCGGTCCCCTTCAAGCCCGCTGCCGTGCCTTCCTGTGAGGCGGGACGTGGGCTTTCCCGGCGCTGGAGAGTGGCAGGCGGTTGACACCGTGCCCCCGAGCGACCACAATCGATACTCCTGTGCCCGGTGCGTACCGGACAGGGAAGGAGCGGCGGCGATGATGACTCTTGAAGATATCCGCGGGCATTTCCGGCGGCACGATCCCTTTTCCGGCCATCTGGGGATTGACATCCTCGAGGTCGGGGAGGGCTACGCCGTGGCTGAAATGCCGCTGGACGCCCGCCACCGCAACGGCATGGGCAACGCGCACGGGGGAGCCGTCTTCGCGCTGGTGGATATGGTTTTCGCGGCCTTGTCCAATGCCGACGGTCTCTATTGCGTCAATGCGCAGACTTCCATCGCCTACCTGAATCCGGGACGGATCGGCCCTTTGCGCGGGGAGGCCCGGCAACTCCGGGCGGGCAGGCGCCTGTCGACCTACGAGGTCCGGGTGACGGACGCCGACGGCACGCTTGTGGCCGCGGCCACGGTCACGGGTTGCGAAATGGGCGTACCCTTACCCTGAGGGGGCCGCCGGAAGGGAGAAAAAGAATGGTTATCGCGGGAATATGGTTTGTCGTAGGCGTGGTCCTTTTCGTTGTGGAGCTGGTTTCGCCGCTTTTCGTCATGTTCTTTTTCGGCCTTGGCGCCTGGGCTGCGGGCGTGGCCGCCCTGTTCACCGATGAACTCGGGGTGCAGGTGCTGGTCTTCGGCGTGGCTTCCATTCTTTTTCTGCTGGCCCTGCGCCGCACGCTGGTGCGGACTTTCCGGGGCCGGGCCAAGCTTTCCTCCGATGCGGCGTCCGAAGGGCTGCCGAGCCTGAATGCCGGAAAGAGCGCGACGGTGACTCGTCCCATCGTCCGCGGGGCGGTGGGGGAAATTTCCGTGGGCGGCAGCTACTGGCGCGCCGTATCGTCCGTGGACCTGCCGCAGGGGGCGCAGGTGCGCGTGATTGGGCATGTCCCCGACGACGAGCTTACGTTGGAAGTGGCGCCCTGCGGGGAAGGTTCCTGCGGGCCGCAAGAGGAAACAACGCTATCTGGAGGGAATGATCGTGTTTGATCTGTCTGGTTTTATGGGGTCTTCGCTGATTGTACTGGTGGTTTTGGCCCTCTTCGTCATCATCGTCCTCTTCAAGACGGCGTTGGTGGTTCCCAATCAGGAGGCTGTGGTCGTGGAGCGTCTGGGCAAGTTCCACGCCGTGATGTACGCGGGATTTCATATCTTGATCCCCTTCATCGACGCCGTGTCCTATCGGCGTTCCCTGAAGGAGGACGTGCTCGACGTGCCCAAGCAGACCTGCATCACCAAGGACAACGTGAGCGTGGATATCGACGGCGTGCTCTACCTGCAGGTCATCAATCCCGAAAAGTCGGCCTACGGCATCAGCGACTACATGTTCGGGGCCGTACAGCTTGCTCAGACGGCCCTGCGTTCGGCCATCGGCAAGCTGGAGCTTGACCGCACCTTTGAAGAGCGCAACACCATCAATCAGGAAGTTATCTCCGCGCTTGATGCCGCCACTGCGCCGTGGGGCATCAAGGTCCTGCGCTATGAAATCCGCGACATCACCCCGCCTTCCGGGGTCATGCAGGCGATGGAGAAGCAGATGCGCGCCGAGCGTGAGAAGCGCGCTCTCATCGCGCAGTCCGAAGGCGAGATGCAGGCCCGCATCAATATGGCGGAAGGCGCGAAGGCGGCGGCCATTGCCGAGTCCGAGGGCAAGTTGCAGGCCATGAAGAATCAGGCGGAAGGCGACGCCGTGCTCATCCGCGCCGTGGCGCAGGCGACTGCGGACGGCCTCCGGCTGGTGGGCGATGAGATGCGGCAGGAGGGTGGCCGGGAGGCGGCCAACCTGCGCATTGCGGAGAACTACATCGAGCAGTTCGGCCAACTGGCCAAGACCAACAACACCATGATCCTGCCCACCGATCTCGCCAATCTTTCCGGGCTGGTCGCATCCCTGACTTCCGTCATCAAGCCTGCCCGCCCTGCCGACTGAGGCGTGGTGGCCCAGAAAGGCGGCTTCGGCCGCCTTTTTTCATGCCCTCCGAAGAGTACGCGCGAGGAGAGGAGGGGTAGCCTGTACGTTCCACGTTTTTCCCTGTCCTCGCGGTATTCCGTAGGAAGGGAGCGGCTCTGCGGTATCCTGCCGCCTTACGCTCGCACTTTCGGTATTGGGGCGGCCGGATACGTGGGCAGGGGGCCGAACATCACGGCGGTATTGTATGCGGGTCTTTCCCACGCGAGGATGCCCGTGCCCGCCTGTGGCCTGAGGGTGGTCAACGTCCCGGTTCTGGCGGACATGTCCGGTCTGACTTCCATCTTCAATCAGATTGCCTTCAATTGAGGCCATGCCCTCGGTGCGTGGATCGATAGTGTCCTCATTGCCCCCATGTCGCCTTGTATGACCTTCCCTTGCCGGAACTTTGGTCAGGGGCATCGCGTTAACCGTCCTCTTCGCCGTGCCCAGCAGCCTGCACAATGGAACCACTCTGTCGTTTGAAAGTGTTACGTATTGATAATAAAAGATATTTTTTGATGCGCTTGCTAGTGTTCCTCCATAAAGCACTTGGAGGCCTGACATGCACAAAAATTGGAGAGAACAATCCATTGGCGAAATTGTGGCCACGTTCCCCTTGTCCTCGGAAGTCTTCCGCTCCGCCGGAATTGATTTCTGCTGCGGCGGAGGGCGGTTGCTCGGAGACGTGATTGAGGAGCAGGGCATTGTCGAGACGAATCTTTATCGGGCGCTGGACAATCTGGCCGAACACTCCGAGTCCGAGGAAGCCGCCGCTTTTCCGGAGATGAGCCCCGAGGAACTGGTGGAACATATTCTCATCAGGCATCATGCCTATCTCTGGGAAGCGCTGCCCGATATCCACGCTCGCCTCATTACGGTCCTGCGGGCGCACGGTGAACGCCATCCCGAACTCTACGACGTCTATAAGCTCCTGAGTGAGCTGACCAAGGAAATGGAACCTCATCTTATCCGCGAGGAAAGCGAACTGTTCCCCTCTGTCCTGAATCAGGAAGCCAATGCGACGCAGCAGCGGCAAACCTTGGTGCGGATTCTCGAAGAGGAACACGAATCGACCCGGGACATCCTGCACCAGTTGCGTCACGCCACCAATGACTACAGCCTCCCCAGCGACGGCTGCGATAATTTTGCGGAACTCTACAAGCAGCTTGAAGCCTTGGAAAAAGACACGGAAGAACATTACCATCTCGAAGATGATTTGCTCTTCAAGAAGATCACGGCGCCCGAATAATCTGCGAAAAATCAGCCCTTTCAGGCCCAAAAGAGGGAGTTACCCCTTCATGTAAACGCCCGCTCGCGAGCGGTTTTCTGCAGGGAGGCGGCTCCTCCACAAGAAATCCGTCCGGTCTGCTTTTTTCTCTTGCCAGCATGGGGGCTTTGCTGTATACATCTCTCCCATGCCGAAGTGGTGGAATTGGTAGACACGCTAGGTTCAGGGTCTAGTCGGGGTTCCTCGGTGGGAGTTCGAGTCTCCCCTTCGGCACCAAGTAAGAATCCAATCAAGTCCCGCAAGGTTCAAAAAACCTTGCGGGACTTGGCTTTTTGGGCAATGGTATGTCCAGCGAGGTGTCGTGGGAAACGGGGAGAACCAGCAAAAATGACGGTATTTGCAGCGGTATGAGCCCACATGGAGGAAACGAGGCCCGAAAAATACCGTCACCCTGCAACCCCTTGCCAGAAAAGGATTTTAGCCATGCCACTAACCGACACCATGCTCAGGAATTTGAAGTCCGACGGTACTCCTGCAAAACTGGCCGACTCTGAAGGCTTGTACCTCTACCTATCTGCTTCCGGTGGAAAATTGTGGCGGATGGATTACCGCTATGCCGGAAAAAGAAAGACGCTCAGCTTTGGCGCGTATCCCGCCGTCTCCCTGAAGGATGCTCGCCGCAAGCGCGACAAGGCCAAGGAACTGCTTGCCAACGACATTGATCCCGGCGCTCAGAAAAAGGCCGCCAAGGAAGAAGCCGAAGCAGCGGCGCGTGAACAGGCGCTGACCTTCGCCGTCGTCGCTCAGGAATGGTTCGCCACAAAGCAGGATTCCTACGCGGCGGCCAATATCAAGAAAAAGCAATGGCTCATTTCCCTGCTCAATGAGCGGATTGGTGAAAAGCCCATCAGCAAGCTGGTGCCAACCGATATTCTGGGCGCAATCAGGCCGGTGGAAGCCGCGGGGCATTCGGTAACGGCGCACAAGCTGGCCGAAACCGCCGGGCAGATATGCCGTTTTGCCCGCACCTGCGGCTATATCGTCTTCAACCCGGCTGACGGTCTCAAGGAAGTCCTCAAGCCAATCCAGACAAAGCATTACGCCACCATGACCGATCCCGCCGCTGTCGGCCATCTCCTGCGCTGCATAGACGAATATCAGGGCGGAGCCGTTGTCGGTTATGCGCTCAAGATATTGCCCTATCTGGCGTTGCGGAGCGCCGAGCTTCGCGGCGGCAGGTGGTCAGAGATTGATCTGGACAAGGCGCTCTGGATTGTGCCTGCCGCCAGAAGGGAAAACGCCAAGGATGGCGGCGGCATGAAGATGCGCATTGCCCATGCCGTGCCCCTGCCCACTCAGGCGGTCAAACTTTTCCGCGAACTGCATCTGCTCACAGGTACGGGCGAACTCTGCTTTCCGGGACGGCATTCAGCCTCGCAATGTATTTCCGATATGGCGCTTTTGAACGGTATCCGCCGAATGGGTTTCAGCAAGGAGGAAATGACCATCCACGGTTTCCGCGCCATGTTCTCCACCATCCTGAATGAAAAAAAGCTGGAATGGGGCTTTGACGGCGACATCATTGAGGCCCAGCTTGCCCACAAGGAGCAGAATACCGTTCGGGATGCGTACAACCATGCGTCATATCTGGATAAACGACGTGAATTGCTTCAGAGGTGGGCCGATTATCTGGACGAATTGCGAAATCAGGATACATCCAATTCACTGAAATAATTCAGTAAGCAAAACTTTCAAATTTATGGCAGGGCGTTGCGGCAGATCGGCTGTGACGCCTTGCCGTTTTTATCTGCGCCCCAAAATTGCTTGCCACAAAAATTTTTTCTGAAAATTTCACTTTTTCATGCACCTCTATCGAACTGTATCGGACTGCATCGAACCACATAGCACGGTATCGTACCGTATCAACAATGTGGATTAATTGAATAAATATGCTATAGCACTCCGTAAAGACCATTACGATACGGAGGTAATGCTATGGCAACTCAAATACCCGTCACAGGTTTTCTCAGGCTTCACCAGATTCTGGAATTTTTCCCCATAAGCAAGAGCGCATGGTGGAAAGGCTGCTCCACAGGCCGCTATCCAAAGCCACTGAAGCTTGGCCCGCGCACGACCGTCTGGCGCGCCGAAGACATCAAGGCGTTCATTGAAAACGCCGGTAAGGAAGGAGAAGGCCATGACTGATCTTCTCCATACTTTCCATGATGTGCTTGGCCAGCATGGCCTTGTTCCTGAAGAAATCCTTGCTGACGGCACTCTTCACCGCTGCCCCACAGAGGGTAAACCCCGCAAGCTGAACGGCGCATACATTGCTCATCTGGACAAACCGGCCACTCTCTGGTGGTGCAACTGGGAAACCGACGATCAGGGCACGTTCTGCATCGAAGAAAAACAGACGCTTCCCGTGTCCGAACTTTCGGCATGGCGGGAACGCCAGCAATCCATCCGGCGACAGCGGGAAGAAGAATGTACCAGACGCCATGCGGAAGCGGCCCAGCAGGCCAGACAGGAATGGAATGCGTCAAGAGCGTGCGACGCCAGCCATCCCTACTTGCGGCGCAAGGGCATTCCAGCTTTGGAAGGCATACGGCAGGCACCGGACGGTACTCTGCTTATCCCCGTTCTGGATGCCGCAGACAATCTGCAAAGCCTGCAACGCATCTACCCTGATGGAACCAAGCTTTTCCTCGTTGGCGGCAAGGTTTCAGACGGCAGGTTCATCATGCAGGGCCAGCCGGAAAGTCCGATAGCCATCTGCGAAGGCTTTGCCACTGGCGCAAGCATCCATCTTGCCACTGCTGGACGGTTCATGTGGCCTTTTCCGCAAATAATCTTGCACCAGTTGCCAAGAGCGTAAAAGAACAGTTTCCAGACAGTTCAATCATTATTTGCGGCGACAATGACGAAACCGGACGCAACAAAGGGGAGGAAGCGTCCAGACTCGCAAACGCTCAACTTGTACTGCCCCAATTCACCAACGGGAACGGTACTGATTTCAATGACCTCCACCAGATTGAAGGTCTTGAAGCCGTCCGCTCCCAACTGGAAACAGCCCTGACCAAACAGCACGGTCTTGTCGCCCTGGACATGAGTGAATTCCTGTCCATGAAAATACCTGACCGGGGTTATCTTCTATCGCCAATCCTCCCGGTTCAGGGGATAGGCATCCTGTACGCTCCGCGAGGTGTGGGCAAGACCTTTGCCGCCCTGAGCGTGGCCGTGGCCGTCGCATCCGGCGGCGCGGTTTTCAACTGGCGCGCGCCCATGCCCAAAAAAACGCTCTATGTGGACGGGGAAATGCCGGCCACTTCCATGCAAAGCCGTTTGTCCTCCCTTGTGGGGGGTATGTCCATCCCGCCGCAGGCGCTGAAAAACCTTTCACTCATTACGCCGGACTTGCAGCCGTGCGCCATGCCGGATTTGTCCACACCCAATGGGCAAGCCATGATTGAGCCGCTTCTGAAAGGCGTGGACATGCTTGTCCTGGACAATATCGCCACACTCTGCCGCACGGGCAAGGAAAACGAATCGCAGTCCTGGCAGGCCATGCAGGCGTGGCTTCTGGATCTGCGCCGTAGAGGAATCACGGTGCTTCTGATTCACCATGCCGGAAAGTCCGGCGACCAGCGCGGCACCAGCGCCAAGGAGGACATCATGGATACGGTCATCAGCCTCCGCAGGCCCAGGGAATATGCAATGGCCGAAGGCGCGAGGTTTGAGGTTCATCTGACCAAAGCCAGGGGCATTCTCGGCGATGACGCCAAACCTTTCGAGGCCAACCTGATTACCGAAGGCAACGCCCTGCACTGGCAGGTTCGGGAAATTGAGGATGTGGAGCTGGAGGAGCTGAAAAGGTTGCTTGGCGAGGGCTACAGCATTCGCGACTGCGCCGAGGAAATGGGCAAGTCCAAGGGCGCGATTCAGCGCCTGAAAAAGAGATTGGAAGCCTGTTCAAAATAGACCGATTGGAGGTGTACCGCTGTACCGCTGCTTAAGCGCCGGTACAGCGGTACACCTGTTTCCTACAGGATAAGGAAGTTTCATTATGTCCACACTCGTCCTGCACATGAGCAAGTTCAAAAAGGACGCCATTCGCGGCATCCAGTCGCACAACCGGCGCGAGCGAGAGAGCCATTCCAACCCCGATATTGATTACAGCCGAAGCGCGGGAAACTACGATTTGCATGAATCCGCTTCAGGCAACTACGCGCAGACCATCCAGAATCGCATTGACGATCTGCTCATGGTCAAGGCTGTCCGCAAGGATGCCGTGCATCTGTGCGGCCTGATTGTCAGTTCGGACAAATCGTTCTTTACCCGCATGGGCAAGGAGGAAACCAGACGCTTTTTTGAGGAGGCCGCGGCCTATCTCACGGATTTTGTCGGCAAGGAAAACGTCATCTCGGCAATGGTTCATATGGATGAAAAGACGCCGCACATGCACTTCCTTCATGTGCCGGTCACTCAGGATGGACGGCTCAGTGCCAACAGCATCTATACCCGCGCCAGTCTGAAAAAGCTGCAAACCGAATTGCCGAGCTACCTGCAAAGTCGAGGCTTCGAGATTCAGCGTGGCGTCGAGCAGAAGCCAGGCTCCGCAAAAAAACATCTGGATACGCGGGAGTTCAAGCAGCAACAGGAGAGCCTCGCCGGTCTGCGGCGCGAATCTGACGCCGTGGCGCACGAAGCCCTGCAACTCATCGGAGAAATAATCGAAAGGCGGAAGCAGGAGGAAGTCTTGCAGGAACGCCTGCAATCCATGGAACAGCAGGCCCGCGAGGCGGAAGCCATTCTATCGGACATGCCGGAACTGCCGCAGGCGTCATTGCTCAATTACAAATTCGTGCTGAAGCAGGCACAGACAATCATGACGCAGCAGCAAAAATCCCTTGCCGAAAAAAGCATGATCGCTGCCGCAAGAGACAAATTGCAGGCCGAAAACAAGGCGCTGGAAAAACGGCTGCAAGAGCTTTCAAGACAATATTCCCTCCTCAAGGCGCAGTATGCACAGGAGCAGGAAGTCAATGCCCACAACATGCGCAGCCTGATGCAACAAGAGCGGGACTTTCAGGATGAACTGGAGGAATACCGGGAGTTCACCCTCCAGCCGGAAATCATGCCGCTCCACGCCGCGTTCCTTCAGGAAAAGGAGGAACAGCGGCAGCGGGAGGAAGAAGAGCAGCAAGAGCGAGAGCGTCAGGAAGCGGAAGCCCGCCAGCAGGCCGAGCGCGAACGGCAAAATCGGCAAGAGCCGGAAGCCGTGCCGCAACGCCGTCGCTCAAGGATGCGCTGACCGTCCGCCGGGAATCCCGACTCAACTGTGAGTCATAGCCCACTAGGGTTTACTGCGTAAACCCGTGGGCAAGCGTGCCGCTTGACCGCCAAAGGCAAAAGACAAAACCGGGGACATGCCCCATCACCTATAGGAGAAAACGCCATGAGCATCACAGCCAGCCAGGTGAAAGAAATCCGGCAAGAGTTCGCCCGGCTCAAGCCCGCCACCGTCACGCTGGACGGAAACCGCGCCATGACCGTGAAGCAGGCCATTTTCACCCTTGCCCCGACGCTGGAACGGATGAAGAAGCGCGGCTTCGACACTCAGGAGATAGTCGAAAAGCTGCATGAGAAAGGGATTGAGGTGAAACCTCAGACCCTGACCAAATATCTGACCGAAGCCAGACGGCAGCGGGAAGGCCGAAAGGCCCAAAAGAGAGACACGCCCCCGCCCACCGCTGCCAAGACTGAAGGGATTGCCAGACGACAGGATGATAATAACCAACAGTCGCAGGGCACAGGAGGCGGTTTTACCATCAGCCCGGATACGCCGCTGGATGAACTATAGCCGCAATGGGATGTCCGCTATCCCGTTTGCGGACATTCCTGCTCTTGCCATGCAACTTCCAGGCACCTATAATCCAAGCTGAAAACACCATTTACGAAGGACAAAGCATGGCACGCCCCAAGAAAGAAACGCCGCAGGAGCCGCTGGAAAAGCAGCTCTGGAGCGCGGCGGACAAGCTGCGCAAAAACCTGGATGCCGCTGACTACAAGCATGTGGTGCTCGGCCTCATATTCCTCAAATATATTTCGGATTCCTTCGAGAGCCTGCGGGCGCAGCTTCTGGAAGGGAAAGGCGAATTTGAAGGGGCCGACCCGGAGGACAGGGACGAATACAAGGCCAAGAATGTCTTTTTCGTGCCCCGGGCCGCCCGCTGGAACTGGCTGCGCGACAATGCCAAGAAGCCGGACATCGGCGTCCTTGTTGACGCCGCCATGGACGCCATTGAGAAGGGCAATCCCGCGCTCAAGGGCGTTCTGCCCAAGGTGTACGCCCGCGACAATCTGGACCCTGCCACGCTCGGCGCGCTCATCGACCTGGTTTCCGGCATCGCCCTGGGGGACGCCAAGGCACGCAGCGCCGACGTGCTGGGCCACGTTTTTGAGTATTTCCTTGGCGAGTTCGCCCTGGCCGAGGGCAAGAAGGGGGGCCAGTTCTATACGCCGCGTTCCATCGTCGAGTTGCTGGTCGCCATGCTGGAGCCGTTCAAGGGTCGCGTCATGGACCCCTGCTGCGGCAGCGGCGGCATGTTTGTGCAAAGCGAGAAGTTTGTGCGCGAGCATCAGGGCCGCATCAGGGACATCAGTATCTATGGGCAGGAGAGCAATCAGACCACATGGCGGCTGGCAAAAATGAACCTTGCCATTCGCGGCATTGAAAGTTCACAGGTCAAATGGAACAATGAAGGCTCTTTTCTCAACGATGCGCTCAAGGATGTGCGGGCCGACTATATTCTCGCCAATCCGCCCTTCAATGACAGCGACTGGAGCGGCGACATGCTCCGCAAGGACGCCCGCTGGCAATATGGTGTGCCCCCAGCCGGGAGCGCCAATTTCGCATGGCTTCAGCATTTTGCCTTCCACCTCGCCCCGGCGGGGCAGGCCGGAATTGTGCTGGCAAAGGGTGCGCTGACCAGCAAGACCAACGGCGAGGGCGAAATCCGCCGCCGGATGATTGAAGAAGGCAATTTGATTGACTGCATTGTCAATCTGCCAACCAAGCTCTTCCTGAATACCCAGATTCCGGCGGCGCTGTGGTTTCTGGCGCGCGACCGCACGAACCACCGCTTCCGCAACCGCAGCGGTGAGATTTTGTTCATTGACGCCCGCACCATGGGCACGCTCATCAACCGCCGCACCCGCGTCCTGACGCCGGAAGACATCCAGACCATCAGCGACACCTACCACAACTGGCGCACTGTGGACGGCGCGTATGAAGACGTGAAGGGTTTCTGCGCCTCTGTGCCGCTCTCCGAAGTGGCGGCAAAGGACTATGTGCTCACCCCGGGCCGCTATGTGGGCCTGCCGGACGAGGAGGACGACTTTGATTTTGCCGAGCGCTTCGCCAGCCTGCAAAAAGAGTTCGCGGCGCAGCTTGAGGAGGAGAAAAAGCTGAACGCGGCGATTCTGGAGAGCTTGGGGAAGGTGAAGTTATGACAAAATGGCAAGAACATCTACTTGAAGATGTAGTTGAAAAGTTTATTGATTATAGAGGAAAAACGCCAGTTAAAACATCTTATGGAGTGCCATTAGTCACTGCGAAAATTGTAAAAAATGGTAAAATATTAAAACCTACTGAGTTTATTTCTGAGGCGGAGTACCCAATATGGATGAGAAGAGGGTATCCGAAAATAAATGATGTTGTTTTAACGACTGAAGCCCCTTTGGGAGAAGTTGGGATATTAAAAATAGAAAAAATAGCATTGGCACAAAGGATTATTCTTATTCGGGGGAAAAAAAATTTACTTCATAATCATTTTTTGAAGTTTTATCTGCAAAGTCCTCTCGGGCAAGAAACACTAAGAGCGCGTGCTTCTGGCTCAACTGTTAGTGGTATTAAAGCGGCTGAGTTAAAAAGAATCCCAATACCAGTCCCTTGTTATGCCGAGCAACGCGCTATTGCCTCCGTCCTCAGTAATCTTGACGACAAAATCGACCTGCTGCACCGGCAAAATGCCACGCTTGAGGCGATGGCCGAGGCGTTGTTTATAGAGCTGTTTATAAATAATGCCGGGAATAGTGAGATTGAATCAATCACAAAATACATCAATTTTAATCCATGCTATTCATTAAAAAAAGGGGAAGCCGCCCAATTTTTAGAAATGTCAAACCTAAATACAAATTCTTTTCATCCATCAGCAGTGACTCAAAAAAATTTTTCTTCGGGGATGAAATTTATGAATAAAGATACGTTATTGGCAAGAATTACTCCGTGCCTAGAGAATGGAAAAGCATGTTATGTGACCTTTCTTGCTAAAAATGAAGTTGGGTGGGGTTCTACAGAATATATCGTCATGCGTCCAATTGCTAAACTACATCCACTATTTGCGTATTGTCTTGCAAAATCGGAAGATTTCAGGGGATACGCTGAAAACTGTCTTCAAGGTTCAAGCGGTCGTCAAAGAGTGGATCTTCACCATTTACAGCAATATCAAATTAATTTTGTGACGAATGAAAAATTAGAAAAATTTAATGCACTTGCTGAAATGATCGAACCTAAACTCCACAACAACTATATCCAAATCCAGACACTCGAAAAACTTCGCGACACGCTCCTCCCCAAGCTCATGAGCGGGGAAGTGCGCGTATCCTTGGGCTGAACGATACGAGGTCGTCATGCTGATATACATGGATACCTGCTGTTTCAATCGACCGTATGACGACCAGTCCCTCATACGCAATTCCCTTCCCAAGCTCATGAGCGGGGAAGTGCGCGTATCCTTGGGCTGAACGATACGAGGTCGTCATGCTGATATACATGGATACCTGCTGTTTCAATCGACCGTATGACGACCAGTCCCTCATACGCAATTCCCTTGAGGCGCAGGCGAAGCTCCACATCCAGTCGCGCATCAGGTCTGGCCATATCCGCTTGGCGACATCATATATTTTGTGGTATGAGAACAGCGAAAATCCTTTTATCATGCGAAAAACGGCCATCAGCGCGTTTTTGCGCCAATATGGCAGCGTGTATGTTTCCAGCGAGCGCGGGCCAATCGTGCAGGGGCTGGCCCGAGACATCATGCACAGCGGTCTCAAGGCCAAGGATGCCCTGCATGTGGCCTGTGCGCTCGAGGCGGGGTGTGAGTATTTGCTCTCCACGGATGATCGCCTGCTACGCTACAGGCACGAGCACCTCCTCTTGCTGAATCCCATGGATTTTATCCGCATGGAGGCTGACAAACAATGAGCATGAGCACTGCAGAACTGATGGACAGGGGCATGCGGTATCTCGTGGAAAAACTGGGCACCGTTGACGCGGAAAAGTTTATTGCCGCCGTCCTGAGAGAGCGGTTTGATTATACAGAGTGGCAGCGTACCCGTTTTGACGATGAGGGGCTGGAAAGGTTCAATGCCGCCGCGCTGGCCTGGGCGGCGGAACATGAAGCAAAGGCTGCCGTGAAATAGTCACCAGCGTGGAGAAAACGACCGTGAGCCGGATGCATGAAGCGGAAATCGAGGAACTCGCGCTGGAGCGCCTGGAGGCGCTTGGCTATGCCCGTTATTTTGGGCCGGATATTGCGCCTGACGGCGCCACGCCGCTGCGCGCCTCCCTGGCAAGCCCGATTCTGGAAGGCGTGTTGCAGGAGGCGGTGGATCGGCTCAACCCGCATATTCCCGCCGTCGCCCGGCAGGAAGCCGTGCGCCGCGTTCTCCGCGTTTCCGGCCCGGATTTGATCTCTGCCAATGAGGCGTTTCACCAGCTCCTCACGCGGGGCGTGTCGGTCAGCTACCAGAAAGAGGGCGCGGAGCGCGGCGACAAGGTATGGCTGGTGGATTTCAGCACGCCGGAGAACAACGAATTCACGGCGGTCAACCAGTTCACCTTTGTGGAAGGCAATGTGAACAAGCGGCCGGATGTGGTGCTGTTTGTCAACGGCCTGCCGCTGGTTGTCATTGAGCTGAAGAATCCGGGGAGCGAATCCGCCACACTCATGAGCGCCTATCAGCAGTTGCAGACCTACAAGCAGGTCATCCCCTCGCTCCTGGCCTGCAACGGGCTGCTGGTCATTTCGGACGGGCTGGAGGCCAGGGCGGGTTCGCTTTCCGCCGGGTATTCGCGCTTTTCCGTGTGGAAAAGCGAAGACGGCTCCAGAGAAGCGCCGCACCTGAAAAGTCAGCTTGAGGTGCTCATCAAGGGCATGTTGAACAAGGCGACCCTGCTGGACCTCATCCGCTTTTTCACGGTGTTTGAAAAGATGAAAACGGAGGATGCACAGGGGCTGGTCAGCGTGGAGACCGTAAAAAAAATTGCCGCGTATCATCAGTACTATGCGGTGAACAAGGCCGTGGCCTCCACGCTGGAGGCGGCGCGGCGCAACGACGCGGGGCGCGGCAAGGGCGGGGTTGTCTGGCACACGCAGGGGAGCGGCAAGTCGCTTTCCATGGTGTTCTTTTCCGGCAAGATCGTGTACCTGCTGAAGAATCCCACTATCGTGGTGCTGACGGACAGGAACGATCTTGACGACCAGCTCTTCGACACCTTCGCCGCTTCCGCCCAGCTTCTGGGGCAGGAGCCGAAACAGGCGGAAAGCCGGGAAGACCTCACGACGCTGCTCAAGGTGGCCTCCGGCGGCATCGTGTTTTCCACCATGCAGAAATTCCTGCCTGAAGACGGAAATACGCATGAGTTGCTGTCCGACCGGCGCAATATCGTGGTCATCACGGACGAGGCGCACCGCACCCAATACGGCTTCAAGGCGCGCGAGGCCAATGTGCGCGACAGCGAGGGAAAGGTCATCGGCAAGAAAACCGTCTATGGCCTTGCCAAGTATCTGCGCGACGCCCTGCCCAACGCGACCTATCTCGGCTTTACCGGCACGCCCATTGAAAAGAAGGATGCCAATACCCGCGCGGTCTTCGGCGACTATATCGACATTTACGACATTGCCCGCGCCGTGGAGGACAAGGCCACGGTGCCCATTTATTACGAAAGCCGCATGGCGAAAATAGAGCTGCCGGAGGAGGGCAGGCGGCTTGTCCGCGAGCTGGACGAGGAGTTGGAGGAGGGGGACGCGGAACAGGCGGACAAGGCCCGGAGCAGGCGCGCGCGTCTGGAGGCGCTCATCGGCAGCGAGAAACGGCTGACCACCATAGCGCGGGACATCGTGGAGCATTTCGAGGCGCGGCAGGCCGTCATCTCCGGCAAGGGGCTGGTGGTGTGCATGTCGCGGCCCATCGCCGCAGCCCTCTACGGGCATATCATCGCCCTGCGGCCCGAATGGCACGATGACGACCTGAAAAAGGGCGCGATCAAGGTGGTGATGACGGCCAGTTCCGCCGAAGGGCCGGAGCTGGCGAAGTTTCACACCACCAAGGGAGAACGCCAGAAGTTGGCCGCGCGGATGAAAGACCCGGCCGACCCGCTGCGGCTGGTCATCGTTTGCGATATGTGGCTCACCGGCTTTGATGTGCCCTGCCTGCACACCATGTACCTGGACAAGCCCATGAAGGGGCATACGCTCATGCAGGCCATTGCGCGCGTCAACCGAGTCTTCGGGGACAAGCCCGGCGGCCTCGTGGTGGACTACCTGGGCATTGCCGCTGACCTGAAAAGGGCGCTCGCCTTTTATGGTGAGGCCGGGGGCCAGGGAGATCCGGCCCAGACGCAGGAGCAGGCGGTGGACATCATGCTGGAGAAGCTGGAGGTCACGGCGGCGCTGCTGCATGATTTTCCGTATCAGGAATATTTTATGGCCGATACGGCACGCAAGCTGGCAATCATTCTTGAGACCGAGGAGTTTATTCTCAGGCTGGAGAACGGGAAAAAGCGATTCATGGACGCGGTGACGGCCCTTGCCGCGGCCTATGCCCTGGCCGTGCCCCATCCGCAGGCCTTGGCCCATGCCAGGGAGGTATCCTTTTTTCAGGATGTGAAGGCGAGGCTCGCCAAGTTTGACGGCGGGGGCGACAGTGCCCGAAGCAGCGCGGAGATGGAAAGCGCCATCAAGCAGGTTATCGACAAGGCGCTGGTGTCCGGCCAGGTGATTGATGTCTTTGACGCGGCGGGCATCAAGAAGCCTGATATTTCCATCCTTTCCGACGAGTTCCTGCTGGAAATGAAGAACATGCCGCACAGGAACATCGCGCTGGAGGTGCTCAAGAAGCTCCTCAATGACGAATTGCGGGCGCGTTCGCGCAAGAACCTGTTGCAAAGCAAGAAGCTCCTGGAATTGTTGGACGGGGCGCTCAAGCGCTACCACAACAGGATCATCACCGCTGCCGAGGTCATTGACGAAATCATCAATATCGGCAAACAGGTGCGCGAATCCGACAAGGAAGCGGGCGAACTCGGACTTACCGAGTACGAGTATGCCTTTTATATGGCCGTGGCCGACAATGAATCCGCCCGCGAATTGATGGGCAAAGACAAATTGCGCGAGCTTGCCGTTGTGCTGACAGATAAAGTCCGGGCCAACGCCTCACTTGACTGGAACATCAAGGAGGACGTGCAGGCACACTTGAGGGTCATCATCAGGCGTACCTTGCGGAAATACGGCTACCCGCCGGACATGCAGGAACTGGCTACAGAAACGGTGATGAAGCAGGCCGAGTTGATGGCGGATGTAATGAGTAACGTATAAACTATGCGAGATACCGATGAGTGCAGTACCTACTTGGCAATTAATAGTTAATATTATCGCTATTATTATTTCGCCTATTATAGCAACATTAATAACATTGTACATTTCAAAAAGAAATGAAATTAGGAATGAAAAATTAAGAATTTTAAGAATCTTGATGGTGACACGTATGAATAGGGCATGTATTGATTATGCCAATGCATTAAATTTAATAGATGTTGTATTTTATAATTCTAAAAAAGTACGCCAAGCATATAAAGAACTTCTCGAAATGTATTATAAAGAAAATGTATCTGACAATGAGGCCAATATAAAAAATCTAAAATTAATTGAATCTATTATAGAAGATATTGGTTATAGTAAAAAAATCAATTGGAACGAGGTTTCAATCCCTTATTCACCTAAATGGTATTTTCAAGAATTGGAAAAAAATGAAGAATATAAAAAAGCAACTATATCTGTAGGACAATTTTTAAATATGCTTTTACAAACTCAACAATCGACATCTCCAAATGAACAACCGAACCAAGATGATCATGCCTAAACCGGGTAAAGAGCAAAATTTAGTTGTTTCATTTAGGTTCCGTCAAGGAGAACTGAACCGACACCTCAAATGTACCCATCATTTTTTGTCAGTAACATGCTGAATTTATTATATCTAAACTCCTATTTTCAGACACAAAGTCAAAATTTATTTCCTCAATAACTTCAACAGGCTAACCACAAAAACTTGCCAACGGTATTTGGAACGGTATTTACAAGGCGTCTGTTATACTTTATCTCTGATTTCAACCTATTGAACCTTGTGATTGGGTCTCCCCTTCGCACCATTTTTTAAAGCCGTTGCAGTAACATACTGTGACGGCTTTTTTGTATTTTCTAGGGCCCGAAGGAGGATTGCTCCTACGGGAGGCGCGAAAGAAAGCAGCATCCCTCCAAATATTTTTCCTGCGCTGGCAGGTTCAGGGTCGGATTCGGGCCGATGTTTTATGAAGGGATGCAGTCGCACCCTGTCGCCAAAGGAGAAACTCCCTGATAAGAGAAAGATTTTATTTTTTTGAAGCATGAAAGAAATGCTAATGAAGTCCGGTCCGGGTGATGCGCCCAGTAATAGGCATGGGGAGGGGCGAATGATTCCGGATGTAGGCTTCCACAATGTCCACGTCCAGCGGCTCGGGCGAGGGTAAAGGCTGGCCGCCCCCCAGCATGGCGTACCCGTCACCGCCCCGCGCCATGTAATCGGGGAGAATGACGCCATAGCGCATATTGGGGTCCAGCAGTACGGCTTTGCCCTGTGCGTCGATTACTTCGGCCTTGACGATGCGCTGGCCCGCGGGACGGCTGCCGTCGATGACGTAGCGCAGGCCAGCCGCCTGAAGCAGGCGGGGCCCTTTGGCTCCCTCTTGTCCTGCGCCGTGTTCCAGAGCCTGCCGAAGCTGCTCTCCAGAATAGTCGCGCAGAACCAATGTGTTGCCGAACGGCAGCATGGCGAGCAGATGCCCGCGGCTGATGTCGCCGGCAGGCAGGGCCGCGCGGATGCCTCCGCCGTTGCACAGGGCCATGACCGCGCCGTAAGGGCGGGCATACTCAAGCATGGCATCCGCCGTTACCATGCCGCCCAGACAGTCACCGGAACGACAGGCGTCCATACCGTCGGGCAGGCGGAGGGTATGGGAGCCCACCACGGCGCTCCGGTAGCCTTCAAGCGCAGCGGCATACGAATCCACCAGCGCCGCCGTCGCCGCATCCAGCGGTGCGTCGTTGGTCAGTTCGCGGGGGCCGCCCTCCCATGCAAGCGGGACGCCCCTTGCGTCAAAGCATACCCGCAGTTCGCCGAGATATTGCGCGGCTCGTTTGGCCGTGACCACCAGAACGGGCTGTCCGCCGGGGGAATGCTCCACGATGGGGTAGGGGCCTTCCGCCGAATCTTTCCCCAGATAGCTGTGCGTGTGCCCGCCCACGATGATGTCCACGCCGTCCACGCTGCGGGCCAGCCGCCGGTCGGCGGGCAGACCCAGATGCGTCAGAGCCACGATGTGGCGTACTCCTCGTTTTTCCAATTCCCGCACAGCATGTGACAGGCTGGCGGCGGCTTCCTCGAACCCCGTCTCGGGGCACGCCCGGGCCAGTTCCCGCGCTTCGTCATTGGCGAGGCCCACAATCCCTACCTCCCGCCCCCGTATCTGCACGATGAGCCAAGGGGCGTAGCGGGCCTTGAGCAGGGGGCAGCCCTTGGTCGGCGCAAGGTTCGCCGCCAGCACAGGAAAGGGCGTCTCTTTCAGAAAGTGCGCCAATTCAAGGCAACCCTCGTCGAATTCGTGGTTGCCGAGGGTCATGGCGTCAAAAGGCAGATGTTGGTTCAATGCCGCCTGCATGGGCCATTTGTTGACGCTGTAAAAGAGCGTCCCCTGAAACTGATCGCCCGCGTCCAGCGCGATGACGTTGTCGTTTTTGGTCTTGGCGTCACGGATGGCGGCGGCGATGCGCGCCAGCCCGCCTCGGCTCGTGTGCTGATCAAAAGCCGCGTTGCCGTAGGCGTCGATACCCGCCACATGAGCATGAGTATCGTTGGTGTGCAGGATGACCAGTTCCAGCCCCTGTGCCTTCTCCGGGGACGTGACCTCGCGCGGCGCGCAGCCGGGCAGCCACAAGCAGCCGATGAGAAGGAGTGAGGCGATGCCAAAGAGCCGTGTGTGTTTCATGACGTTCTCCGGGGGAAAACCCGCGCGGCAAGATCGGAAAGGGCCGTACGCCTGGGCGTTAAAATGCGGTTACTCTGGCACAGGCAGACTGAAGCCGTCAACAAGGGGGTCGTAAGGAGCCCGCCGCGCATGAGGATGGGTAAACATGTGAAATTTTAAACAGATATAAGCGGGGAGGTTTATTCCTCTCTGAGGATACAGCGGAGGTGGTCCGATCCATAAGGAAGGACGGCGAAGCGGAGAGCAGGAGAAGCGCTACTTCTGCGGGTTTGGCGGGGGAAGGGGCTTCTTGCCGGGCAAGGGAAAAAGGCTTAGCCTGCGCAAAAGCGTCTGCCATCATCCGGGAGCAGGAGGCGGCGGCTTCTATTCTATTGGGAGGAGAGGAAATTGAAATACTTTGATTTTGAAATTCTGGGGCTGAAGAGGAAGCTGCCGTATGTGCAGGTAGGGGAAAATCTGGCGCTGGCGAGCTTTGTCGTGCTGTCCGATACCGAACTCATCCAGACCGTGGCTCCCGAGCTGCTCAAGCGCCTGCCGGAGGTCGACGTCCTCATGACCGCCGAGGCCAAGGGCATTTGCCTCACCTACGAGCTGAGCCGCCTGATGGGTATGAAGGATTTCGTGGTGGCGAGGAAAAGCCGCAAACCCTACATGCAGAATGCGATTTCCCATTCCGTGCGGTCCGTGACGACTCAAAAGGAGCAGACGCTCTGGCTGGACGGCTGCGAAGCGGAAAAGCTGAAGGGCAAGCGTGTGGCTCTCATTGACGACGTGATCGCCACCGGGGAGTCCATTCAGGCCATCGAGTCGCTGGCGCAGGCGGCGGGAGCCCATGTGGTGGCAAGGGCCGCCATCCTCGCGGAGCTGGAATCCGTCCATCGTTCCGATATCATCTATCTGAAAGAGCATTATGTGTTCCGCCCCAACCCGGACGGTACCTATACCCCTCTGGAAACGCTGCGTTAAGCCGCCTTTTTGAGCCGGGCGCGGGGATTCCCTGTGCCCGGCGGGGCTTCTTCCGGCCCGTCCTGCATAGTGGGGAATTCCTTTCCTTCCTTCATTCATTCATTCATTCTTTCTTTCTTTCTTTCTTTCTCTCCTCTTTTTCTCTTTGTTCATTCGCCTGCTGCGGTCGCGTTTTTGCCAGCGGTCGGCGCTGGTTACGGGGCCGCCTCACGACGTACAGGGTATCTCCCTCCTGTTGATCTTTACGTGCAGGAGAGGGGAGTGCGTTCCTCCTTTTCGCCTGCGGCGGTTTCGTGGCCCGTCCCTTTTCCGTTCCCACCGCTTTGCCTGAAGAAGGCGGCGGATATGCAGGAAGACCCTTAAGAGGCCGTGCTTTTTATCCTGCACGGGCCCGGAGGGAAAAAGATGGTGCCGCAGCACTGCTCAGGCTTGCGTGTCGCGTTATTTTGGTTAACAATTCACCTGATTTTGAGAGGAGAGGAGCCTTCGGCACAGCGGCCTCCAGGTTCGAGGGGCAGGCCGCACAACTTCGAGAGAGGAGCTATGGAAGCGACGTTTTTTCCCTTTATCATGGCCGTCATCTGGATCGGCATCCTGCTTATGGTGGGGACGTATCTGAGGGCCAAAGTCCCGTTTTTGCAGCGGATGCTCTTTCCGGCATCCCTTATCGGCGGGCTCATCGGCTTTGTCCTCATCAACATGGGCTGGCTCGGCCTGCCCACCACGGCAGGGTGGAAAACGCTGGATCAGGGGCCCTTCGGCGTGCTTACCTTCCACCTTTTCGCCTTCAGCTTTGTGGGCATCGGCTTTCTGGAATCCCCGAAGCAGACCAACAACAAGGTCGTGCTGCGCGGGGCGCTCTGGATCGCGCTTCTGTTTACCATGATGTTCAGTTGGCAGGCCCTGCTGGGCAAGGGCGTCTTCAGCGCATGGGTCGGGCTTTTCGGCGGGAACTTTGAAACCGTCAACGGCTACCTGCTCGGCTCGGGCTTCACGCAGGGGCCGGGACAGACGCAAGCCTATGCTTCTATTTGGGAAAACATCTATCATACCTCCAGCGCGGTCAATACGGGGCTGGCCTTTGCCGCGGTAGGCTTTCTCGTCGCCGGTCTGGTGGGCGTTCCGTTGGCCCTCTACGGTATCAAGCGGGGATGGACGGCCAACGACGACAGCAAGGTGCTTCCGCGCAGCCTCGTGCGTGGCATCATGGACGCAGACGATCATCCTTGCTGCGCTTTCAGCACGACGCACCCGGCGAATATCGATTCCTTCGGCTTCCACATGGGGCTCATGGCCGCCACGTACGGCATTGCGTATCTGGTCGCCGTGGCGTGGACGCTCTATGCACCGCACTCCATCGCGGGGCTGGGCTTCGGCATGTTGTTCTTTTGGGGGATGCTGGCCGCTATGGGCGTGCGCAAGTTCATGCACTTCCGCCGCATCAACACGCTGGTGGACAATGAAACGTCCCGCCGCATCACCAGCATGGCCGTGGACTTCATGATCTGCGCCGTGTTCATGGGCATCCGCTTCAACACCTTGCAGGACATCCTGGCTCCCTTCGTGCTGTCGGTCCTTGCCGCTACGCTGCTGACTCTCGTCCTGTGCCTGTGGTTCGCGCGGCGTTCTCCGGAGTACGGGTTTGAGCGCTGCCTCGCCCTTTTCGGCTACTGCACGGGGACGGCCGCTTCGGGCCTGCTCCTGCTGCGCATTGCCGATCCGGAATTCAAGACCCCGGTGGCCGTAGAAATAGGCGCGATGAACGTCTGCCTGCTCTTCATTTTTGATACCACCATCACCTTGGCCATGCCTTTTGCGCCCAAGGAAGGCTTCCCTCTTGCTTTCATTTTCTTGGCGCTTGGCGTGGGCATCCCGATCATCATGTATTTCCTGAAGCTGATACGCAAACCCTCCTTTTAGGGAGAGCCGTCTGAGGGAAGGGGCGTCGCAGCTCGCGGCGTCCCCTTCCCCGCGCCCACACGATGGCGGCCTTTTTCTGTATCGTCGCCCGATCCGCCTCCCCGCGAGGGAAAACAATTCGGCCATGTTTTGTGGGGAATGAGGCGGGGCGGGTACTTCCCCGTGCTATTGCTCCGTTCCGGGGCCAGACAGGATTTCTCCGGTGAGATGAAGAAAAGGCGGGGCGGAAGGTATCGCAAAGACGCCGGGCTGAAGATGGCTTCGGAGAGGAAGCTTCTGGGGAAAACCGCCTTTTCTCGCCACGTCCCTTGTTTCCCAGCCGCGCCGGAAGCGGAAAACCGTTTTACGATTTGCCAAGGAGTCGCCTGACATGCCTTACGCCACCAAACTTTTTCATAACGCCGTCATCCTGACGATGGACGAGCGGGATACGGTCGCCTCGGCCATTGCGCTTGACGGTGAACGCATCCTCGCGGTGGGAAGCCGCGCGGACGTGGAGCCTTTTGTCGGTCCTGAGACGGAATGCCGCGATATGGGCGGAAAAACCATCATGCCGGGCTTTTATGACGCGCACGGGCACATCTTGCTGACGGCGTCCATGCTCGACTGGGAAGACCTCAACGCGCCGCCCATCGGGACCTGCCGCACCCTGGAGGATTGCCTTGCCAAGCTGCGCGAGCGCGCCGCGGCCACGCCCCCCGGGGAATGGCTGTTTGCCTATGGCTTCGACGATACGCTCATGCGGGAAAAGCGTTTTCCGAGCCGTGTGGAACTGGATGCCGTGAGCACCGAGCATCCCATTCTGGTCCAGCATATTTCCATTCATTTCGCCGCGCTGAACAGCGCCGCCTTTGCCGCTCTCGGTATCGACCGCGACACGCCCGATCCTGAGGGCGGCGTCATCCGCCATGAAGCCGACGGTTCGCTCCACGGTGTGGTCGAGGAGCGCGCCTTTTTCGACCTCGTGACGCCGCGCCTCCCCGTGTATTCGCGTGAGCATCAGATCGCCAACATCGCCAAAACCTCGCGTGACATCTATGCGGCGCGCGGCATCACCACGGCGCTTGACGCGGGGGTGCTCGACTGCGACAGCGCGGAGGCCCTGCGGGAAACCTGCGAACGCGGCTGGCTCGCGGTCCGGGCGCACATCAACCCTTATTATTATCTGGATCGTAATGATCCGCGTCTGCATTTCGAGGGCCGGATCACCACCGGCGGCGTGAAAATCATGAGCGACGGCTCCTTGCAGGGCTATACCGCCTACCTGTCGAAGCCCTACCATACGCCCTTCGGCGGTGATCCCGATTTCAGGGGCTATCCCGCCTATCCCCGTGAGGATTTGTTCGCCATCATCGAGGAGGCGCACAGCAAGGGGCAATTCGTCATTCATACCAATGGAGACGGGGCCATAGACGACGCGCTGGACGCCCTTGAAGCGGCGCAGCGCAAGCATCCGCGTTCGGGTTGCCGCCATATTCTCGTGCACGCGCAGACCATCCGCGAGGATCAGCTGGATCGGCTTCAGGCCGCGGGCTTCACGCCGACCTTTTTTGTGCCGCACGTCTATTACTGGGGGGACCGCCACCGGGATATCTTCCTCGGGCCGGATCGCGCCGCCCGCATGGACCCCATCCGTTCCGCGCTGGACCGGGGCCTTGTGGCGACCTCGCATTGCGATACGCCCATCACGCCGGTCAAGCCCTTCCTGTCCATCTGGGCGTGCGTCAACCGGCTGACCTCCTCGGGAAAGGTACTCGGGCCGGATCAGCGCATTTCCGTGCGGGAAGCTCTGCGCGCCCATACCATCAGCCCGGCGTGGCAGAACTTTGAGGAACGGGACAAGGGATCGCTCGAAGCCGGAAAACTGGCCGATCTCATCGTGGTCGACGTCAACCCGCTGGAATGCGCGCCGGAAAAGCTGCGGGATATTTGCGTTCTTGAAACCGTGGTCGGCGGCGAGACGGTCTTTAGCGCCTAAAGTCCGCATTTTCCGCCCTCCGCCTGTCTTGCCGCGCGCCCGTGCCGGAGCGCGGAAGGGCGGGATGCCCGACGCTGAAGTGGGCCTGTCACGGGAAGGCGGAGAAGGGCAATGCTGAGGTCGGGATGCCCAGAAGGATGCGGTCCGGCCTCCCACCTCTGGGCGGGGCCTTTCCGTTTCTCTACCGAAATCCTGTCCCGGCCCGTCCGCCGGAATCCATACGCACCGCACCGCCTGTCCGTAGACAGCGGTGCGGTGTTCGTTCATCCCCCTCAAAGAAGAACTTCACCAGAGGGCATGGCCTTCTGTCCGGCGGGAAAGAGGAGAGGCCCTCAGGGGGCCTCTCGGAATAGGTCAGGATAGTACGGAAGAGGGCGATCCGGCTTTATATGCCGTTGCCGTCAAGCAGCTCCTTCGCTTCCCGTGTGAGGGGGAAGATGTCCCGCCGCCCGATGTACTGCACATCGAATTTCCGGTTCAGGGCGGCGAAATGGCGCAAGCCGTAGGCGATGCGGTTGAGGTAGGAATAGACGCCCACGGCTCCCGTGGAGAAGGCGTCCGCCGCGCTCCCGTAGAGGCCGCGAAGTTCGGGCAGGTCGCTGAAAAGCTCCTCCTTCGTGCTGCCGAAGCGGGCCAGTTCGGGGGGCACCTTGCCCGCTTCGAGGAGTTCGCCGATTTTCTTGCCGCTCATGGCTGCGGCCATGCTGGAGCGGCACAGGCCGATGGCGGAAACATGGGGCGCGCCAAGGGCCAGCGCCTTGTAGACCTGATCCTCGGTGGCGAAACCGCCCGTGATCGCCACATGAGGCAGGGGCACGCCTTCAGCCTTCAGCCTGTCGAGGATGCCGTAGAGGATGCTTTCCATAACTACGGTGGGCAGACACCATTCGTTCATCATCTTGCAGGGGCTGTAACCGGAGCCGCCGCCCGCGCCGTCGAACGTAACCATATCCACCTGCGCTTTCGAGGCCAGACGGAGGATATGCTCCAAATCTTCGGGATCAAAGCCCGCCATCTTGAAATAGACGTTGGTCATGCCCAGCTCGCGGAGCCGTTCGATGCGGCCAAGCAGGTAGTCTTCGCTCCACAGGGGGAGGCGTCCGTAGACATGGAAGGCGGGGGAAGCCCTGCGCGCATGGGCCTCCTGCACGGCGGGGTCGGCGGGATCGGGCAGGACGAGGAAGCCCTGTTCCCGCTTCGCCAGCGCCTCTTCAAGCGTGGGCACGAGATTGGCGGGCTGGGTGCCCTTGGCGGACTGGCCGAACTTGAATTCAATGGCTTTGGCCCCGCACTCGCGGATGGCGTAGTCCGGCACGCCCTGCGCGTCGTCGTCATAATTGGCCTGAAGAATGATTTGCCCGTAGCCGCGATAGTATTTGTTGAAGGCGTCGAGCATTTCCCGCAGCTTGGGGGCGTGGACGACCTTGCCGTTCTCATAGCGCAGGGTGGGGTCCTTGCTCACCGCGCCTTCACCGATGACGGCATTGACCCCGGCCATGGCCGCGCCGCCGAAATAGTCCGGCCAGTTGAGCTTGATGAGGGCGGGAAGGATGACGGGCATGGCCAGCCGGACAGGGTGGAGGGTGCCGATGGTCCGTTCCAGGCCCACATGGTAGATGGTCGCCTTGTCTGCGTCGAAGGGTGCCCCTAGAGCCCCGAAAGCCCTCCCGTTGATGTTGAAATGGGAATAGTCCACGGGATAGTTCTTTTCCGAGGCGATCTGGTTTTCCCCCGTGGTGGTGGGATAGACGGTTTCCATGCCCCGCACGGCGGAAAGGCCGATTTCGCACGTGCCGATGCAGTCGGCGGTGCACATGGCGCACATGCCGGAAAAGGAGCAGACGTGGAGGGGATCGCGCATTTTGGTGCGATTGAAGACGGAACCGAGCGAGGGGCTGTAGGACATGAGGTTTTCTCCTTGTAAAAGGATACGATAACCGGGCGATTCGTCACCGCCGGACCATGCGGGGAATGCGGCGTGGCATCCTCGGACGCTGAGGTCGCTTTATTCTCTCCCTCTTATCAGCGTTCATTGTATGAACGCAAGGAACGTTTTCCTTCCCGGGCCTTCCTGAAAGAGATCGGCCTCGCTTGCTTTCATTTGTCTTTTCCCTTTCCGCGCCCGGTTGGATCAGATGGGCCATCACACAAGCCGCATCGTGGAGCATGTCCGAGTGCGCCCTGATCGCATCAAGTCGTTCCAGCGCCTCGATAACGCGGGAACGCCACGCAAAGGAATGCCGGAAAAGGGCCTGATCCGGGGGAAGCTGTACCTTGATTTTTTCCCGCGTGGAGAGGTGATCCATAGCCGCCCATACCCGGCCAACTCTTCACGCCTATCAACCTCTTATAAGGAGCAGGGCCTTTCTTGCGTCTACGCTTTTCCCGCGGTTTACGGGACGTTCCTTTTTCGCGGTACCGGAGAGCGTATGTGAATACTAGGCGTTATCTCCGTCTTTCTATTGAAAGGCCGCCTGATTAAGCCGGAAGGGTCACATAGATTTTTTCGTATTCTTCAATGGGGAGCGGTCGACTGAACAAAAAGCCCTGGACGATTTTCACACCGCATTTCTGCAAAACGGCAAGCTGCTTTTCATCCTCCACCCCTTCCGCAACCAGCCGGATGTCGAGCTTTTTGCACATGTCCACCATCGCTTCCACGACGGTACGCGCGTTTCCGTTGATCATGATGTCTTTTACAAAGCCTTTATCGATCTTCAAAACGTCGAAAGCGGCCGTGGACAGAAGCGCCAGATTGGAACATTCGATTCCGAAGTCGTCGATGGAGACTTGAAAACCCGCTTGCCGGACCCGATCAATTTGGGTTTTCAGTTTCTGGTAGTCGACGTTATTGAGGCTTTCCGTCACTTCTATTTCCACGTACGCCTTGGCCAGGCCGTATTTGTTGCAAACGGCGTCCAGACGCTCCACGAAGGCGGCTTCCATAAAGGAGTGGCGGGAAAAATTGCAGGAAATCGGCAAGGGGATTTTCCCTTGCGTTTCCCATTCCCTCAGTTTGGAACAAACGGTTTCAAACACATGGAAATCCACCTGGCTGATGAGCCGGGAATCTTCCAGAATGGGGATAAACGTATCGGGGGAGATGATCTGTCCTCCATCATCCCGATAGCGCACGAGTGCTTCCGCGCCCACGGCCCTCCGGCTTTCCACATCCACCTTGGGTTGCAAGTATACCACAAAACGTTTGTCCGCTATTTTTTCCCGCAAGAGGGCCGGATCGGTCAGATGGCGGGCCGTATCCGTATGATGGCGGTAACGCCCCGAGGGTTGGTGGTTCCGATAGAAAGCCTTCTTGTCCGCATACATGAGCTCGTCCGCCTCGGTGATCACGGACTGGATGTTCTTGCAGTCTTCCGCCCACTGGGTCCCGATGGCGGCCTGACACATTTGATCCTGAAAACTGTTTTTCAGCTCGCAGACGGTCCGGTCAAAGTCGTCCTTGCCGAGGCCCTTGCAAATGATGACGAATTCATCCCCGCCTATTCTGTAGGGGGTGCCTTCCTTAAAGATGCGGCGGATGGTCTGGGCGCATTGCTGCAGGACACGGTCACCGGCATCGTGCCCGAAATGGTCATTGATCTCCTTAAGGCCGTTCACGTCAAGATAGACCACGCCCACGGAACAGGGTTCGGCGTTCATCTCGCTGGTATCCTGAATAAAACGGTTTCGGTTATAAAAGGAGGTCAATGTATCCTGATAGCTGAGCTTGAAAAGCATGGCCTCGTCTTCGCTTCTGCGCACGGCCAGCATCAGGAAATAGCGGAGCGTCTGGAAGAAGGGAGCCGCGTGCTTCAATTCCTCCTGAGGCGGGTTATCGAGGCCGATACAGCCGTCGAGTTTGCCGTCGCGTTCAAGAGGGACCATGACGGCCCGTTTGATCCCCTGCATGGCGAGAACCTCATATTCCTTTTCCATGGTTCCCTTGAGATTCTCCAACTCGTCGATGATCATGCTCTCCTGCGTGCGGAGGATGTCGAACCATGCGGAAAAGGGGGCCTGCGGAAGCTGTTGCAGGTTATCGATCTGGGGCTCTATCCCTTCCTTGCACCATTCGCACGTATTGGAAAAAGTATCGCCTCGGAATTCAAAAACATAGGCACGCTCCGCATCAAAGAGCCTCCCTACCTGCTCCAGAACATAGGAAGTGGCTTGCGCAACGTTGTGATTGCGATGAAGTTCTCTGATACAGTCCACAAGAATTCTGTCGCGTTCAAGGCGATTGCGTAATTCGATCTTCTCGTTGGCTGTCTGCGTGATGTCAAAGGCAATCTCCATTCTGGCCTTTCGGCCTTCCCATGTTACGAAGTGGTCCTTAAGCAGATAATGCCGCCTGGTGATGGGATTCGTAAACTCCCAGGTATAGTTTTCGTCTAATTTCATATAGGGGATGGTACAGAAAGGGCAGGGAGTATCACGCCCCTGTAATACCTGATAACATTTCGTCCCCGGCTTGAGAGGTCCCTCTATGTGGAAAGATTCCTTTCCAGCATTATTCAGGAACAAAAGCTCATAGGTTTTGATATCCGAGATGTAGACCAACTCCGATATTTCATTCATGGGAATGAGGATTTCTTCGGACAGCCGTGAAAGGTGTTCGCTTTTTTTCCGGTTTTCCTCCTCCGCATCCTCAAGTTTCCTTCGTCTTTTCTCCAGATAGAAGGCCGACAGGGCGCTGATCGCCGCCAGCACGATGAAGGCCAAGTTCATATAGAGTAACGTTTTCTTGGCGCTCTGAACGGTTTGTTCCGTGTAGACTTCAGCCGCCAGAACGGTCTGATCCGCCAAAGTAAAATGTTTTTCACTCAATTCAAGCAGCTTGTCACCTGATGCGCCATTTCTGTAGAGGGTGATTTCGGCTTTTATCTCTGTCCATTTTTCTTTCATCTTCGTAAGCAACGCCTGATACTCCGGGCTTGGCAGCTTTCTTAAACGAAGCTGTTTGTTGCCCTCCACGAGTCCGGTTAATATTTCATCCAACCGGGCAATGAGAGTATCGTCGGGAAGCTGGCTTAATTCGTTTTTTATCAGCCTCTGCGTGGCGCCGCGCACAATCCCGGTATAGTTGATGACACGGGCATTCCCCTGAAGGTTTTTGATAGCGTCAACCGAGAGGATGGCGGTTAAAAGCAGGGCGAAACTCAAAAGTATGGGAATGGCCTTTCCCCATAACTTTATCAGTATCTTTTTCATATTGTACCTTAAAGCCCGCAAAGAGTGTTTTCACTTCTATTGAAGGAATCTTGTGTAACATATTTCAAGTATAAAGAAAGATTTTCCATTTTTGTTATTCTTTTTTTAAAATAAGAGGGAATTTTACACTTATGTACTTTTTCCCCTCAAAACGTCCAGTAGGCCCGTCGGAAATAAAAACTCCACAGGCTGTAGAGAAAGGAGACCTCTTTTTCTATAAAAGTATCTATAGGGAGGGTCTTTTCGACGAAAGGTCCAACACGTAAACCAGTTTAAACTAAATTATTTAAAATAGTTACGTATGTATAAAGAGATGTGCTTAAAGCAGCAGGGTATTTTTTCTTCCGCCCAAAATACGTAACGGCTTCCAGAGTATCATCCTGGAGTAGCACCATACTCCAATACCCTATACTCTCTCATAAGCGCAATTTTTCCTTTTGCCAATAGCTTGAGGAACCTTTACCTGCTCCTCCTTGAGATGAACTTTTCTTTTATTATAGCAGGATAGTTGGTTAAAAATATACATTCATATATATTTATATTCTGTTGATGTTAATTTTGATGAACCAGTCAACAGGCATCATTCCGGAAATAGCTTTCGAGCTTCTCATGTACTTCGTTTTCATACGCCATGTTTTTCCAAAAAATTGGTCATAGGTGGAATCGGCACGGGAGATTCCTTGGTCTTAATGGCAAATACATCTTCACACAGCCTTGTCCGTTCCTTCCATGAACTGATTGACCTGCTTTGGAAAAGATGGAAAAGATGAAACAAAGCCCCCAACAGTTATAAAAGCTGTCAGGGGCTTCTTGATGAGAAAAGGACATTTCTGAAAAGAAGGCCGCAAAAGGCCCCCCTCACTTATAAGAGGGAGGGCAGGTAAAGGATTAACGAGGGAAAGGCCGTCATGATCACAAGACAAAGAAGCATAATGGCCATAAAGGGGAGAATTCCGGCGACGGTTTCCGTCAACCTGCCTTCATCTCCGGCAAGGCCGTGGGTGACGAAAAGGTTCATGCCCACGGGCGGGGTCAGCAAGGACATTTCGAGCAGCACGACCAGCGTTACGCCGAACCAGACCGGATCAAAGCCGAGCACCTTGACGGCTACGGGATAAAAGACCGGCGTCGTGATCAGCAAAAGGTCGAAACCGTCCACGAGGCAGCCGAGGACCATGTAGATAACCACTACGCAGGCCCAGACCACGTAGCGGTTGACGTCGAGCCCCATAACGAAATCGCAGAGCTGCTGGGGTCCTTGTTTCCGGCGAAAAGGCGTGATTTCCGATGTACCTAATGGGCACATATCTCGGTACAAAGTGAAGGGGCCAGATACTGGACGGGATTGAGAGATACCCGCCGCCGAGTAAAGAAGAGAGAATGTTTTTGAGGACGGCACACCGCTTGTGTTCAACCCCACGTCTTTCACAAGGGGCGAGACGTTGTAATGTATGGACCTGAAGGAGTGCTTTTCGGAAAAAGGCAAGTTGCGGAACAGTTGATAAGGGCGGCGCGGCCTTGGAGCCTTCTGGAGAGGGCCGATAAGATGAGAAGAAGTACAAGGGTAGAGCGTAGAGGGGGAATGTCGGCGCTATCTGGGCTGTACACGCCAATAGAGCGGGTGAAGCCCGCGACTTGGCAGAAATCAACGTAAGAAATTTGGGGCTGCAACAGGACGTTTTTACAGACAATGTTGAATGATGAATGCCCCGGTGCGTGTCGGATGTGACACAAAACCGGGGCGTATTTTGTATAGTTATTTGTCAGACTGAGAGACGGAGTTACAATACGTCATTATTCGATGGGATGTGCTGCGCCCGCCAAAGAGGGAAGTCTGGTCCTTGCGCTGGCGCTCCCGGGGTGGGGCGTTTTTCTTCACGTAAGGTGAGCGTGTGATGGTGCGCACTTCCATTAAAAGGAAGTTTTTCTTTAAGGCGAATCTGCCGACCTTGCCGGAATCTCAGCCTCCGCCCCTCAGCCGCGCTACGGTTACGCTGTCGCCGTCCGCCAGCCTGTATTCCCGCTTGGCCATAACCCCGTTGACAAAGACAAGCAGCGAAGATTTTTTTCCCGGCGGCACAAGAGCGTCATGTTCCCGAGCGTAGGCCTGCAGCACGTCCGCTACGGTAACGCCGCCTTCCGGTTCTTCCGCCATTAACTCAAGTGGTTCGCATGGCTCCCCCATGTGTAACAAACGTAAAGTGACCCGAATCCTTGTTGCCGTGGGTTTCTCGAAGTCCTGCATCATTCATATCCTTTTTCAGGTATTCCAAACCCAGCATGTCCAGCGTAGCCGCCTTGGGCACTCCTTCCGTGGTCCAGCCGATGGTGGTGTACAGGCTGTCCACCATGGCTTCAAAATCCAGATTGATCTTGGCCAATTTCCCGTCCGGAGGGGTGCCGTGGCGCATACGATCCGACAGGGTCCAATCTTTTCGGCGTAGTCCTTCTCGCAGATTGAAAGACTGGCGCATGGTGAACATGCGCAATCCCAGGGCGATTTTTTCATACGGAGAATAGGAGAAACCCGTCACGGCATGAATGGCGCGCATCATGAGATCGGGCGCACCGCCGTATTCCAATCCAAAAGAACACAGGCCGCTGGCGTTCATGATTTCGGTTTCCACCACAGCCAACATGTCTTCAAAGCCAGTATTGCAGAGGTCAGTTGCCGGATTGAAATCCTCATCCGTGATGCCGTTGATGCTGCCCTTGACGTGGCGGCCCGGTGTGGGGTCGACAAGGTAGGTGCGTCCCAGACCGTAGTAGAGGCGCGCATCATGCTGTGGCTCTTCAATGCCGCTGGCTGTGACCAGATAGGCCTCTCCCTTGCCGAGACGAGCGGCTGCCTCACGGCTGCCCTTGATGAGGATTTCCCCTATTCCCTCATTGCGGCACATTTTTTCCACGAGCTGCACGATGGCATCGCCGTTGCCCCACGTCAGGTCAATGCCATCCAGTTCTTCTTTGGACAGTACGCCCTCATTATAACATTCCATGGCCCAAGCCACAGTTGATCCGGCTGAAATAGTGTCGAAGCCGTATTCATTGCACAGATTATTACATTGGCAGACGGCGTCCACATCCTTGTTCAGCAGAAGAGAACCAAAGGCACCCATGGTTTCGTATTCCGGCCGCATGGTGTTTTGCTTCAGATTCCATCTGGTTGACTTGCGGTGGAGTTCGGCGCCGCATCCAAGGGGACAGCTTGCACAGAAGTACTGTTTCCTCACATCCGCTGCAAGGCCGTGCGAACTCAGGCGTTCCGCGTCTTCCAGCGTGTATTCCGCGCCTTGTCCGTTGCCGGTCCAGTTTCGGATGCCTGCGTCATTGCCTTGTACGGAGGCGGCGTATCCCGATCCCGTGCCGTATTTCGCAAAATCCTGAGCGTCGTCGCTGCGGTGCACATATCGTTGGATTTCCTCATTGAGCTGCAGCAGCACATCAGGGTGGGCCAAAGGGACCGTGCCTTGTCCCCTGACCACGATAGCCTTGAGCTTTTTTGAGCCCATGACGGCCCCGGAACCACCTCTGGCCGCGGCCCGGTGCGTGTCGTTCATGATCGCCGCAAAGAAAGACAGGTTCTCGCCCGCAGGGCCGATAAGCGCCGCATTGATGTCATCCCCGTGCTTCTTGCGAAGACGTTGTTCGGTCTTGCTGGTGGTTTTCCCCCAAAGCTTTTTCGCGTCGCACAGTTTCACGTCGCCTTGGTCAATGAAAATGTAGACCGGACGGGCCGAGATGCCCCGCACAAAGACGGCATCATAGCCTGATTGGCGCAATGCCGGGCCAAAAAATCCCCCCGAGTTGGCGTCATTCCAGCCGTTGGTTACGGGAGACTTTGAAACGACGGTATAGCGGCCTCCGAACATGGCGCCGGTGTTGTTCAGAGGGCCGGACACAAAACCGATGACGCTGTCTTCTCCGAACACGTCCGCTTTCGCCGGCATTTCATCATACAGTATTTTGGCCCCAAGCCCCGGTCCGCCAAGGAAATGCCGCGCGTCATCCTCAAGAAGCTGCCGCACTTCATGCGTTTCTTTTGAGAGGTCCACAAAAAGCAGTTTTCCCGTATAGCCGTACATAGCGCCTCCGAATTTCTTTGCGCGTCAAGGTGCTTTCCGTTTTTTGTCTGCGGTGAAGGCCCCTCAGGACAGACCTTCAAACGACCCGATGGAATCCCGCATCGTCATGGGATGGGCTTCATCAACCTGCCGAAAGATGCGTCAAACACGTTTCGGCGCTTCGCTCTATGAATTGTGGCGTCAAGGGCAAACGTCTGCGGCGTTTAGCGTAAACACGCAGGGCAGGTCATCTTTTTCCCAGGGTTTGAAGTCAATCTGCGGCGTGCAGCCGATGTCCTCCAGAAGGGCGCGCCCCCCATCCCTGGTGCACAACAGTAGCACGGCATTGTCACCATCTTGCTTTACGGAGGTATGGAACTCCGAGACCGCCGCACACAGCGCCGGGTCACGCCCGCACGCCAGAGCAAGGAGGTCGTCGCCGGGAGCCGCCCCGCGCATGATTTCTCCCTGCACCGCATACGTCAGGCGGAGCAGGTCGGCGGCGGCCCGACTCATGTTTTTTTCATTTATGTTGCCCGTAGCGGCGGAGCAGGCCGTAAAAAACGTAAAGACCAGAACAACGTACAGCGTGCGCATGGTTACTCCCACATGGTGATGCGGCCTGTTTCGTCCCGACCGGTATCGAGGTTCCAGTTGCGTATGAAGGAAAGGTCCTCTGCCGTGTCGGTCAGGCAATAGAGGGCCAATTGAGCCCAGCAACGCCGGACGTTGGCGCGCGCCTTGTCGAAAATATCCTGATAATCCATGTGCCCGCCCCCGGGGATGCGCAGTTGTCTGATGTAGTCGTCATCGGGCGTTTTGGGATAAACAAGGCCTTGGTCAGCGACCATATGACGTCCCAGAGGAATGAACCGGCCGTTGCCAGCCATGCCCAGCATCCGGTGAAAGCCTGCGTGCCACTTGTGAAAGGCCGGGGATGATTCCTCATAATGCTCAGTGTCGATGCGCTTGAGCATGTGGCTCCACACCTCGACGATAAGCGGATCAAGCCTGTCGGGCGCGTCCGGTGCGCTGCAGGCGGACAGGCCGTTGCAAATGAAGGCGTCGCCGAAAATATCACCCATGTTCAGACGGTCATAAATGAAAACATCCTGATGCATTTCGCATACCCTGTGCCCCTTGGGGTCGTCGGCATAGGGACCGGTTTTCAGCTCCACCACCGGATGAATGCTCACATCGGTGATGATGTGCGACGCGAAACCCAAGAGCCAGGCGAGCGCCTTGTATCTGGTTTCGCCCTGCAGGGCGCGTACATAGGCCGCACCTTGCTTCAGTCTGTCGCCCGTGCGGTAGTAGTGCATGGCGTCCGCCCACGCCGCAGAAGCCTTGTTGCCGAGATGCAGATAGGGATAGTCCGGGCTCACCGCGCCCAATTGCGTGTATTTGGCGTAGGTCAGCAGGGGGCCGATGGTTCGGTTGTCCAGCCCTCCGAGTCCGGCGATTTCCTTGGGGCTCCCAGTTATGGTCACCATAGTCAAATGCGCGTAGGCTCCCGCCATAGTTGCCTCCGGATAGAGTGGGGTATAGAGCGCCTTGCGTTCAGAACTTCTTTATTCTTTTAGAATTTTTTCACGCTGTTGGAGTGGACGGACATCCCGTGCTGCATCGTTTTGTCTTCAAATGAGCCGCAAGCGAGGACGCTTGGACGTGTTGTTGCAGGGCAGAAGCACGTGCGCCTCCCGCAGGCCGAGCCGCTCCAGCAACGCGGCGATGCCTTCAAGGTTTTCCGGGGTATCGGTGATGCCGGGAATGCACGGCGTCCGCGGGATAACCCGGATGCCGTCGTCCGTCAGGCGCATCAGATTTTCCAGTATGCGGCGGTTGCCTCGCCCCGTATGGCGCAGGTGTTCCCGAGGGTCCGCCAGCTTTACGTCAAAATAGACGGTGTCGATATACGCCGCGACATGCCGCCTGAACGCGGCATAGCCAAATTGTCCGCACGTCTGCACGTCGACGGATATGCCTTCCTCGTGCAGCCGTTTTGCCGCCAGCCCCACATAGCGTGCGTGGATGAGCGGTTCGCCGCCGCTGAAGGTCACGCCGCCGCCCGAGGCCGCATAATACGGCTTATCCCGCAGAGCGAGGGCGCAAAGGACGTCAATGTCGTAGTGCCTGCCCACACGCCGCAGGGCGCCGGAAAAACAGGCCTGCGCGCAGACGCCGCAACGGATGCAGCGGGCGGCGTCAATGCGCAGCGGCCCCGAGGCAGCCAATGCGCCCGTGGGGCAGGCGGCTCGGCAGCGCCCGCAGTCCAGACAGCGCGGCGGGTCAAACTCGATATGCGCCTGCGCGGCTTGCGATTCCGGGTTGTGGCACCAGGAGCAACGCAAGGGGCACCCCTTCAGAAAAAATACTGTACGGATGCCGTTGCCGTCGTCCAGGCTTGCCCGTTTTACCGCGAAAATCAGGTTCGTCATGGCTCTATTTCCATGCGGCCCATCAGAAGTGCGGTTTGGCACGCAAGGCCATGTAGGCAAATTTATTCAGGTAATTTATATTGCCCACAAAATCGACCTTTTGGTTCAACAGGGCGTCCAACACGTCGGGCGCGGGAGAAAACAAGAGCGCCAACAGGGCTTTGCCGTTGCTGAACGTTAACGTGAAGGTGGGGTTTTTCGGCACCTTGGAGTCAACGCGCATTTTACCGTTCGCAAAGTGCGCCACCTGGCAGATTTTGGCCGCTTTGTCCGTGAAGACGTAGTCGGCGGTGAAATTTTTAATGTTCTTACGGTATTCTGAATCCAGAGCGAACTTGGCGTGCATGGCACGCAGGAGCAGGCCCAGCAGCATGTCCACGGGAGTCCGGGGCAAGGTTTGGACGCCGTGGGCAACAAGCCTCTTGCCCGGAAGCTTCATTTTCGTTCTTGCCCTTGTTTGCGGGGAGGCCATCGCCGCCGTGCGCAGTTCAGGACCGTCCCGGCAAATCTGCGTCAGGCAATCCCGCAGAGCCTCTTCCGCTTCCGCCCATTGCTGCTCAAGAGAAAGGGCTTTTTCGTGGCGTAATCCGGCATCAATCATTGTTCACCGCCTTTCCGTTTTCAATATCGTATTCGCTGCGGGTGATGAGTTCTTCCTGCATGGCCGGGTTGAGATCGTTAAAGTAGGCCGAATAGCCCGAAACCCGCACCAAGAGGTCCCGGTATTCTTCCGGCGTGCGTTGGGCCTCTTTAAACATGGCGCGGGAGATGATGTTGAACTGCACCTGCTGGCCCCCCTGTCGGAAGTAGCCTTCCACAAAGTCGCCCAGGCGGCGGATGTCCTCGGTGTTGCGGATTTCCGTGAACTTGATGTTCAGGGCGACGCTGCCGGGGATATGGACGCCGCCCAGGGTGGCCACGGTGTTCAGGGTTTCCGTCAGGCTGTCCGCCGCGCCGGAAACGGGCGTGATGCCGCTGGCAAAGGTTTTTGCGCTCAGGCGGCCGCTGGGCAGCGCGCGGGTGAGCTTGCCGTGCCCGGAATGGTTGGTCATTGTCCAGTAGGCGGGGCGGTAGGGCCCGCCGCGGTAGTTGGTGTAGCTCTGGTAGGTGTCGTAGAGGAAGCGGATCAGCGCACGGGACACGCCGATTCGGCTTTCTTCTTCCGTGCCGTATTTGGGGGCCTTGTTGAGGATATACTGACGTATCTCGCGATGCCGCGGGGTTCCGTCGAAATCGGCCTTCATGGCGTCGAGCAACTCCGCCATGGTGCAGAATGCGTCGTCAAAAACGGCTGTGCGCATGGCGTTGAGCGAGTCAACCACATCGGCAAAGGCGATATGGGTCGCGCCGGAAGAGTTGTATACCGCTCCCCCGAAAATCAGGTCCTTCCCTTTCTCCATGGGGCCTTCGAAAAGGGCGGACAACAAGGGCGTAGGCAGGTGACGCTGGTGGAAGGCCGCCATCTTTTCGTTGAGGCTCACGGCCTGGTCGATGAGCCATGCCGTCTGGGTGGTGAAGGCCCGCCACAGTTCCTCATACGACCGGAAAAGGAGCGGATCAGCCGTAAGGGTATTGAATACCTCCTCTCCGGTAGTGGGCCGCGTGCCCTGATAGAGGGCCAACTCCAACGGCGCGGCCAGATTCATCATGATGGAACTGGATGCGTCGTAACTGCGTCCGGCCACGGCCAGCTCCACGCAGCCGATGATCGCGTAGTCGCGCGCGTGTTCCAGCGAGGTTCCCTGATTCCGCAGGGTGGCAATGTTGGCCACGTCGTTATGGAAGGCGGGAATGGCCTTGGTCGTCCCGATGACGGCGGCGACCCGGTCGCGGTATTCCCGGCTGTTTTTTTCGTAGTGGTAGCGGGCGTTCATGTTGGGTTCGCGCGTTTTCAGAAGTTCCGTCACACGCAACATGATGTAGGTCAGATCGTTGACCGCGTCCTCGCCCTGTTCATCGACGCCCCCCACGGTGACGGCCGGGGCTGTGCCCGCGCCGCCGAAAAGCTCTTCCGACACTTGCGGTACGGCGTTGACGTTGTCGCCCAGCTTGAGCCACAGGCAGCCCACCAGTTCCATGGCCTCGCCCACGGTGAGGGCGCCCGCGTCCATGTCCCGGCGGTAGTAGGGGTAGAGCACCTGATCCAAACGACCGGGGCTGATGGCCATGTTGATGTTTTCCGCATGGATGCCGATAAGACAGAGCCAAAGGCTGTTGATCGCCTCGCGGAAGGTGGCCGCCGGCTTTGCGGGCACGTTGTCGCACACGGCGGCCATGTCCATCAGGTGCTTTTTGCGCTGAAGGTCATGCTCATCCTGAGCCAGTGCTCTGGCTGTGCGGGCGAGGTTTTGAGCATATTCCAGCAGGCCTTGCAGGGAAACGGCCACAGCCTTGTAAAAATCCTGCTCCTGCCCGGAAGCGACGGAGGCCTTGCTTTCCGCCTCCTTGATGATGGCCAGCAGCCCCTCACTGAGGACACGCCGAAAGAGCGGCACCGTGTGGGAAATACATCCGGCCTTTCCCGCAATGTAGAAGACCATTTTCTCCAGAAGGCGGATGGAGAGGTCTTTATTGCCGTATGTTTTCTTGGTGGCAGCCAATACGTCGCGATCTATCCAGTAGGGGAATATCTCCAGGTTCAGCGTGGCGGCGTCGGCGGCGCTGAGAAGCTGGGGATTTTTCTTGCGGGTGCTGATGGTATCCAGCTCCGACCATATGGTCAGCCCGATAAACTCCGGGTAGATGGGAGCCGACTTGCGTTTTGACCCCGTCGTTCCCGCCAGCAGATTGTCGTCCGGGAAGACCGCCGTCTTATGAGCGAGGTAGTGCCGTACGGCGCTGGCCCGGTAAAGCTGCGGGGCCGTTTCCGGGTCTACCTCGGGATGCTTCATGTACTCGGTGATATGGCGCGCGCGTTCGATACAGATTTCCACAGGCGCAGCTACGAGTTCTTCGCGCAGGCGCTTCAGTCTCTCCAGTCCCTCCAGCGTATACGCCTCAAGGCGGACATCGTCCAAATTCACAAGCGGCATAACCTTTCTCCTTGTTCATCAGAGCATAATGCTTCTCTCGGATTCGCTACTCCAGGGGCGTCTCTTCGCCGTTCACTACGTCCCGCACTTCCTTGGCAAAGACATTGAACCAGAAGAAATCTTCCCCCACGGCGGTGATGACGGCATCCTCCGCGACGGTCCCGTACAGCGGCCTTTGCCCTGTGCTGGCAGGCTGCAGGGAAGAAAACATCTGTTCCAAGGAGGTCTCTTCAACGGCGCTGTCGGTGGCCGCGTCATCGGTGAGGGGAACGCCCGCCTTGCCGTTGTCCGCCTTATTGGGGGTGCCGGCTAGGAGGTGCGACAGGCGCAAAGAACGTTTGAGCACTTTGCCCAGGGAATACCCGTACGTGACATCGGGGAAGTACTTCCGCCAATGTGCGGCCAGAAGCGTGGCATCGGTTTCCTGCGTGAGGAAACCCTCCCGGAGGGCGTCGCACACAGGCCTCCATGCCGTATCCTCAATCGGAGGCAAGCCACGGCAAGCGCGCAGGAAGTTGAGGATAACGCGCGAGGCCTGCAGGAATATCTCTGTGTTGTCGCGGGAGTATTTCAGATCAAGCGCGCTCTTTGGCGAGGACTTCTGCACGGCGGTGAAGCACAATCCACTTTTGTCCGGCGCATGGCCGAAGCTCATATGCCCGACGAAGATGGAAAGATGCGGATGCGCTCCCTCAATGGCGCCATGCCCTCTGTGCTCCATACCAGCGGAGAAGAGGCGCTCATTCTTTCCGGTATGGGAGTGTTCCTTGAGGACAGCCCCATGATTCCACCAGCCGCCATAGCCGGAAAAGCGCTGATGGGCGTAGGTATCCGCAAAGATATGCAGCAGCAGCGCAAGGCGGATGAGGTTTTGGCGAGCGGCGGGGTCGTCCTGATACCGCATTTGGGCTTTCCGCAGCAGACCGCACAGCACAGTATCTTTTTCCAGCGTTTCCGGTTCGGTGCGCCAAGCGGCCTCGTCCTTCACAGGGGCATTGAGCGCCTGGGGAGGGATGAAGTGGAAGGGAATACATATATGCCGTTGCCGCGATGGGCGGATAAGCTCCGCCATGTCTAGGGCGCTGGAAAAGCCCGTAGTCACGCAATGAAAGCGCCAATAGGAACCGCTCTTTTTCGCCAGATGCCGGGCGAATTCCGGCACATCCTTAAAGAGTGCCGTCCCGGTACGGTTATAGTCATCCACGAGTTGGGAGTATTCAGCCAAGGTCTGGGCTTCCGCCGGGGAGAATCCTGCCCGGACGGCGAGCGACTTTACCGCAAAGTAATGAAAATTGATGTCCATGGCAGCTCATTGGGGAATGTTATGGTGTGGTTTTCTCTTTACTCAACTTATTGTAGTTCATGATAATATTGTTTGACACACAATTGAGCGTCACTTCCCTGGAAAAGCTGAAGGTGCGATGGCTTCACTGCAAGACTACGGACGGCTCATTTTTAGTCGTTAGAAAGCAGTCTTTTGTATATCATCTCAGTTGATTTGCCTCATATTAGCCTTCACGTACGCGCACACTGGAACCTCTCGTGTTGATAGCTCTATGCCCCCTTTACCTGATAGAGCCCCTTGACGATTCGGCAAACACTGTTGAGGTCGCCTCATTCCATCATGTTTTACCTTCTCGATCAGGATTTTTACATCTAAAACAACTTGTTAGAGGGGTGATCTCTCATCACGGAATCACTTTCGTCGCCAGAGTGAGCAGATGGTACATTCACCACCTGCTTGTGCTCCTTGTCTCCTTCTCGTCCTTGCCTGCTATAAGGATGAAGCTCTGTATTATCTCTTGTTTGATTCTACTACACTACGGCTATACTCTACGGAAATCAAGGTGCAACAATCTGTTTTTACATTTCTGCCAGTGTACCTACAATGAAGCGCTCTGGTGAGTCAAAGATACTGGATTACCAAAGTATTTTTTTGTGATGGCTTGGCGCAGAGGTGAGTATTCACTCGGCACCATACCTTATTCGCATGAGAGCTGGGCCAGCACTAGGAGCTGTCTCCAAATAAGTTCTAGACTTTTTGTCCTTCTGTTGGTTTGCTGTTTTGCATGAGCAGACACGAC
>CALVEZ010000021.1 GCA_944326695.1 Candidatus Bilophila faecipullorum
CAAAAAGATACCGTGACAGCCCTCATAGGGATCGTGTTATAATAGCTGGGTATGTAAAAACGAAGGAGTTGCTATGAAGAAGGTATCGAGAGGCATCAGGGTAGGTGCGTGTGAACTGGCGTGCCGCTTATCCCGAGCTTTCACTTGAAGACGTGGCGGGGGATGCGCGTCAGCTTGCGGAGATGGTGGCCCGGTATGGAATGAAGGATGCCCGAAAGGAAGAGAGCGTGCTTATGGCGGCCTGCTGGTTCATCGGTGCCGACAGAAACCTTTCCCCACATGGGGCTATCGACAAGGCGTTGATGCTGTGGGGTGCTGTGAAAGAAGAGGAAGGACAGCGTTAAAAGTAAAAAGCCCGGAAAATTTCCGAGCCTTTTGCATATAATATACCAGATACGTACACATGTAAGGACAGGGCGTCCCAAATCGCGCGCCAAACTGTCCCAAATCGCACGCCGCGTTAGTTGGGCCATCCCTGAAGACAAGGCGGGAGACATCATCAAGGAACTTATCTGCATCCGGGATGAATTTCTGAAGGAAAAGGAAGCCTTTCTTGCCGATTACGACCAGTCCATTGAAAATTGGATCAACAAACATACGAAGTGGGCCAGCATCATCAGGGAATCCACGGTGGGTTCCGAGTATGTTCGTTCCCGCATGGGCTTCTCTTGGCAGTTGTACCGGGTTGCGCCGCTCATGGATCATGCCGTCCCGGAAGCCGTGGCTGAGTCCGGCCTCAACGAGGAGGTGGAGAATCTCGCCAAAACGCTCTTTGGAGAGATTGCCCGTTCTGCGGACGAGGCATGGAATCGCGTCTACGCGGGCAAAACGGAAGTAACCCACAAGGCGTTATTCCCCCTGCGGACGCTCCAGCAAAAGTTGTCCGGCCTGACGTTCATCGCCGGAGAAAAAGGATTTGGGAGCGGCTCAGGATGAGCCTGTGGCTTCCTCAAGTGCTTCGTTGAATTCTCTGGAAAAAGCGGTGGGGGCCTTGTCTTCTAATGAACCCCCGGGGGGATTCAGTGAGGCTCTGGCGGAACGGATCGAGCTGAACAGCCCCAGAGACAGGCAGAAGCAATTGAGAGTAGCCGTCACGGGAAAGAAACGGCTTGCGGAGCTTCCTCCCGAACAACGCAGCCGGATCGAACGCCAGACTGCCGGACTCGGTTTCAGGCTTCAGGGACTTATGCAGGCGCAAAAGTGGCTGCCCGTCAGGCCGGGAGTACGAGGACGGTTTTCCTCTTCGCTGTGCCACAGGCTGGCGGTCGGGAATCCCAGGATATTCGTGAAGAACGGTTTCCGGGAATCGCCGGATACGGCGGTTCACATTCTCTTGGACAGCAGCGGTTCCATGAATGATTCCGGCCTCATGCTGGCGAATGCCGTCTGCTATGCCATGGGAAAGGCCCTTCAGGGTATCCCCGGCGTAAATCTGGGTATTACGGCGTTTCCCGGCGTAAATGTGGCGAAACGCGGGGCAACGGTCTTGCCTGTCCTTCGGCACAGTGAAAAGCTCACCACCAGATTCCCCGAAATCGCCTATGGGATGACTCCGATGGCGGAATCCCTCTGGTGGGTCATGCAGCAGATGTGCTGTCTTCATGAAAACAGGAAAATCATCCTAATCATCACGGACGGTAAACCCGATTCCATTCCCGCCGCACAGGAGGCGTTCAAGCAGGCTCAGAAAAAGAGCTTCGAATGCTACGGCCTCGGCATCATGTGTTCGAGCATTGCAACCTTACTGTCCCATACTAGCCGCGTCATTGAGACTCTTCCACTGAGGCAAGAGGCTCCACAAGGCGAAGACGCTCATCCGCATTACTGCGCAATCACAGAGGAAAGGGAACAATCGATGGCTACGACAGAGCCTTACGCAAAAATCATCCTTTGGGAGATCGCGCCGTCTCCCCGCACCCCGCCCCTGCCTTGACCCGGGCGGAGATGAAGATCACTCCGTCCGCCGTCCCCTCGCGCGGGTCGGCGCGGGAAGACGGCGGGGGAGATCAGACCCTGATGCCGTCCGGAATTGTGTTCATTCCGCCCGAGGCGGCGCTTGATACCGAGGGCAGGGCCTTGAGACGTCCCTTCCAGTGGATGATTTGGGCGAGGAAGGCGTTGACGGCGTTTTCAAAGGCCGGATAGTCTACAAAAGCGTCAAAGCGTTTCCACAACACGATTTCCCCCGTGCGCTGCCACACGGACAGCGCCCCGCCGTCCGTTTCCGCCCCGAGGAAGGAGGCCGTGAGCAGCAGGCGCAGGTTGTCCGGGTTGGAAAGGCAAAGGCCGTCGCCCACGGGACCGTGCAGCACGAGGGCGTCTTCGTCCGCTTCAAAGGTTACATCGTGCTCGCCGTCAAAACGCAGGGTGCAGCGTCCGTCGCTGAGGGAAAGGTCAAGCCCGCAGTGCTTCCCGAGGCTTTCGACAAGATATGAAAACTCCATAAGAGAAACTCCTTACGCGTCCAGAGGGTTGAGGTAATAGCGGGTGAGCAGCGGGAACATGTCGGGATGGGCGCGTATCTTGCCCTCGATGAAGGCGAGGAAGTCTTCCTCCTTCTCCAGGGCAAGCTGCCCGATCACGGCGTCGGACGCGGCGTGCTGGACTTCGACCACCGTTTCCAGCTTTCCGGCCTCAGCCAGCTTCGCGCACAGGTCCTTCACCTGCGTTCTGGGATCGGTCATGCGGGCGAGAAGATAGGCCTCTTCGTGGAGCTGTTCGCGCAATCCTTGATACTCGGGCACCACGGTTTTGGGGCCTTCCTGCGTTCCGCCGCGCAGGAAGGGGAAGCAATTGAAGTCGAAATCCTTCACCCGCACTATATCCAGCGAATCCGCCGCATTGAGGAGCATGGACTCCAGCGTGGGGCTGGCGTGCCCGATAATGGACTGGGTGAATTCCTCTTCATAGGCTTTCCCAAAGGTATCCTCCCCGAACGAGCGGTGCATGAGGTCCAGAGCCAGCCGCGCGCTGGCGGCTTCCTGCTCGGGCGTATCCGCGCCGCTCCTCTCGCGTCCGGCGTCATGTCCGGCAATGCCGCAGAGCAGGGCGGTGCGATCCACTTCATGCCCCATCCCTTCCATGATCCCGGCCATCGTCGAGGCGAAGATGAAGGCCCGGCAGATATGCCCCCGCCCGTGGTAGGCGGTCCCGTAATCGAAGTTTCCGGGGCGTTCATGGTCGTGGTAGATGGGCAATATATCCAGCAGGAAGCGCCGATGCTGCGCCGGGGTGGAGGGCATCCGCCCGGGCTGCGCGGCGGCGGGAAAGGCCGGGTGGGGCGGGAACGAGGCGTCGAGGGTATCCGCCAGACCCGGCAGGGCGGCGCGCAGCCCGGCGCGGACATCCTGCGGGACGAGGGACAGTTCCTGCGCGAAAGGCGCGGGCGCTTTTTCCATGGCATTCCCGAAGGCCGCGCACAGCCCGGACCGGATGGCGTTGAAGGCCCGGGCGTCCTTGAAGCCGGGGGCCTGAGAGAATCCGTCCACGCTGTCCCCCAGCCGGAGGAGCAGGCTTGAAAGGTCGCGCTGGCCGGGGGTGTTCAGTCCTTCGGCCATGCGCCGCCGGGCCTCGGGAGAGGCGTTTGCGAGGGCGAGGGCCAGCCCGCCGCAGGCTCCCATGATCCTGCCCTCGGCCTGTCCTTCGGGCAGGGGCGGGAGGTCGTCGAGCTTTTGCCGCAAGGAGCCCGCCACGGCGCCAAGACGTCGCATCACGTCCTCGTCGCTGGAGGCGCCCGGCGCTTGCGCGGCCATATCGTTCAACAGCGCGGCCCCTTCCAGCGCGGTGGAGGCCAGCGCGTGGAACGCCTCCTTGCTCAGGGGCACGGTTTGCGCCATGACCCAATCCCGCAACTGCCTGCGTTGGGTAGGAGAGGCCGTCAGCCCGGGGATGGCGGCAAGGCAGTCCAGACGCTCGGCTCCGATCTGCTGGCGGATAGCCCGCCTCATGCAATCAATAAGCAGCTCGTTCTCGGTGCGCTGTCCTTCCACCGGATGATGGCGGAACTGTTCCACCGCCTCGGCAAAGGCCGCGCGCACAGCGGGGTAATCGTCTTTGGAAATGATCACAGTGTCCCTGATGGTTTCAAACAGAGCCGTCCCGTTGGGAGAGAGACGGAAGGTTTCGCGGATGAACTCTGCCAGTCTGACGTCGTCGTTGATGGCTTCCAGGGTGTCGTTGATGAAGACCTGATCGAAATGGTCGGCATAAAAGGCGTTTTCTTCATGCTGCACTTCGCCGGGGAGCCCGAGTTCGGGTTCCTGCATCGCCAGCCGCACGGGAATGGTCGCGCCGCCGAGCTGCTCGCGGATAGCGCCAAGTTCGGCGTGCTGTTCGGGGGAGAGCCGGGCCATGTCAGCCTCGGCGGGCTTTTTTCCTTCGAGTACGGCGATGACGGCGTTCATCCACGCCTTTTGGTCGGGATTGATGGTGGTATAGGCGCCGAAGTCCATGGCGATGACGATTTCCTGCACGTCGCGGGCGAGGACGAGGGGCGCGTGAAGCTGCGCCTCAATGTACTGGCACTCCAACGCCACTCGGCCCGTTCCGCCGTTCTGCCTGTCGACAGCGGCCCGGGCCAGACTGACGGCGTTCACGTCACCGAGTTCGGGAAGCAGGGTTTCAAGGTTGTCGTAGGTCGCCATCGTCTTGCGGGTGGCGTCCGTATCCTTGAAGACCTTGATGAACAGCCCGGCCAGCGCGCTGTTTTCGTCAGCGTCGAGTCCGGCAACCTGCAGTACGTTTTTAAAGAGATCGCCCCGGAAGGAGCCCAGTTCCTCCATCCTCTCCAAAACGTGGTCGAGCTGGTGGCGCAGTTTGGAAGCGGGGCGCATCAGTTCCAGCTTGTGTTCCTCGCTGATGCCGGACCAGTCGGGCAGCAGGTCGAGGAGGGCGTTGTACCCCGCATCGGAAAAGCGCAGTTGGAGGGCGCAAAAGGAATCGTTCACCGTATACGTGGCGCGGCGGGCCACTTCGGGCTTGAGATGCAGGGCAACGGTACCGTAGGGGGCGGCTTCCCCTGTCTGTCGGTGCAGCAGGTTCAGCGCGGCGTAGGTGGGGCGCTCGCTGGCCACGGTGGGGCGGTCTTCGCTCAATTCGGGGAAAATGGCGCGTTCCACGTTGTCGCGCTTGAGGATGTAGCCCTGACCCTTCACCTCAATGGCGGCTTGGCGGGCCTCCTCGTCGGGCGCGGATTCAATGGAGTGAAAAATATGCTCCCAAGCCCCGCCTGCCTTGAGCAGCGGTTTGGGGCCGTTCATGCCGAACAGGAATTCGAGATCGACGTTGATGGTCAAATCGGTCGAACGGAGCACATCCCCGAGCTGCCGGGCGTCGATGGGTTCAAGCGCACGTCGCTGCACAAGGTCCTGCGCGACGCTTTCCATGTTGCCACGGCGCAAGGCGCTGTCCGTAGCCACATCCGCGAGCACGTGCAGGCTCACGCCGCTCATGTCGGAGGCCGTTTCGTGGCGGCGGACTTCACCCATATCCGCGATGGCCGCCCCGTACTGATCCGAGAGGGCGGGCACGTCGGTGCTGGGGGCCAAACCTTGCGCCACGATCACGCGGTTGGATAGTTCCTTGATGACGAGCGCTTCGAGGTTGAAGAGGTTTGCGGCGGCGGCGAGGGCGTCGGCGTTGCCGGGATTGGCGCGGATTTCCGCTTGCAGGGCCTGTTTCAGGAGTTCCGTCTCCGGCGAGAGCAGACACTGATAGACAGAAGAGAGTTCGGTATTGGACAGGCTTTCCACCTCGGGGGCCAAGGCCGCGAGCACGGCCTGATCCATATCGCCGTTGATGTGCCCGAGCTGCGAAAGGCGGTCGAGGTGGGCTTGCAGGGCTTTGCAGCTATTGAGCAGCCCCCGTGCGTCAAGCGCCTTGCCCCCGCCGAGGGCGCGCAGGGCGCTCGCGGCGTTGTCCCGTGCCCCGGCCTTGGCGCTGGCAACTTTGGTGGCGGTTCGGAAACCTGCGAAGGGAATTTTGTTGCCTTTGATCTGATCAAGACGGATCGGCGGATTGGCGCCGATCTGGACGCTGTGCGGGCCGAGCCTGCCGACGGAAGGAGACATTCCCGCCGTCTGCATGGGTTGCCGGGCCCCGTGGACTTCGTGAAGCTGGGTCATTGTATCGCTCCGGTTAGTGGCCTGAAAACGTAGTTCTCTGGAAAAAGCAAAAACCGATCCAGCGTAAGTAACCGTTTTCTCTTCTAACCGCACGATTAGCACATTTTTAGGGGGGAGAAAAGCCGCGCCCGGCGTCTTGGCGGGTTCTTCTCCCCAGAGGGAGGGGCGCGGCTTCGCTTGTTCCTTTGGTTCTGCCAGAGCCCGCGCTTGATTTCTTCCCTTTGCTTTCAGAAGAATGAGGTCTTCGTAGTGTGGACCTGTTGTCAACAGTATCGCACACCTTCTGAAAGGAGCGTTGCAATCTTCTGAAAGGCCGGGATGCTCAAGAAACTGTCACTCTTTTCCTGTGACAGGGCTTTTCCTTGAGCAGGTGGTGCAATGGGGCTATAGCCGCATCCCGATGGTTTTCAATCCCGGGGAGGTTGCGTGGCGGGGTGATTTCCTCGACATCTCATGGATTCACCGGACGCCCCCTTGCCCGGTGGAAAAATCATTTTTTCGCGGCTGGCGCTCCACCGGGGACCGTGCCTAGCGGAGGCCGTGTTTTTTGAGCCGCGCGTACACGGTGGGGCGGCTCATTTTGAGGATGGTTTCGATGCCGCGCGTACCGCAGATTTTGCCGTGAGTCATTTTGAGAAGATAGCCCATGTACTCTTTTTCGAGTTCATCCATGCTGGGCAATTCCTCAAAGAAATGCCCGAGATCGGCGCGTTGGCGCTCGGAGGGCTCCAGGGCGGGGTTGAGGAAGCCGAAATCGAAATGCTTGCCGTCGCTGAGGACGGCGGCCCGTTCGACGACGCTTTTTAGTTCGCGAATATTGCCGGGCCAGGAGTGTTTTTTGAGCAGGCGGATGTGCTCGGGGGAAAGCGCGGGGAGGTCCGGGCGGTAGCGTTGCCGGAAGGCGTCGAGGAAGGAGGCGGCGAGGATGGGAATGTCCTCCTGCCGTTCGCGCAGCGGCGGGAGCGTCAAGGGGACGACGGAAATACGGAAAAAGAGGTCTTCGCGGAAGCGTTTCTCCTGAACCTCTTTCCACAAATCCTTATTGGTGGCGGCCACCAGACGGAAATTGGAGCCGCGTTCCCGCGTACCGCCGACGCGGATGAAGGTTTTTTCCTGCAAGACCCGCAGCAGCTTGGTTTGCAGGAAGGGCGGAATGTCGCCCACTTCATCAATAAAGAGCGTCCCGTTGTCGGCCAGTTCAAAAAAGCCTGTTTTCTGGGCGGTCGCCCCCGTGAATGCGCCCTTCTCGTGCCCGAAAAAAAGGCTTTCAAAGAGCGTTTCGGGCGTACTGGCGGGGTGGACGGCGACAAAGGCTCCCTTCATGCCGCTTAAAGCGTGTATGCGGCGGGCGAGGAGCTCTTTGCCCACCCCGCTTTCGCCGAGGAGGAGGACCGGCAGGTCAGTATGCGCCGCCTGTCGGACGTGCTCCAGCAGTTTGTGCATGGAGGCGCCATAATGGATCGTGCCGGGGACTGAGGCCGGAAGCGCGCCGGGAAAGCATTCCGCCGGGCAGCTCTCTCTCTCTCTCTCTCTCTCTCTCTCTCTCTCTCTCTCTCTCTCTCTCTCTCTCTCTCTCTCTCTCTCGGCGCAATCGCAGGAAGGCGCGCAGCTCCGCCGCCAGCCCCACGGCGAGGGTTTCCCACTGTGCCGCGCAGGATGCGGCAAAGATTTTGCGCTCGTTGGGGCTGAAGAGCACAAGAACGGCCTTTTCCGGCCCGTCCGCGAAGGGCACGCACAGCAGGCAGCCGCTGCCCGTCCGCACGCATGTTGCCTCGCCGTCCGTTGCGGCCTGTTCCGCCGTTGCCCGCCATTGCTGGTTGTGTGGCTCTGTTTCCACAACATTACAGCCGATTACGAAGTTGAAGCCGTCGGCTTCCCGGCGAAGCAGAAAGCCGCGTTGGGCGTCCAGTTCTACGGTGAAGAGGTGGACGAGCAGGGCATAAAAGCCGTCGAGCGAGTCCGCCGTCACGTCCGAGAGGAAGGCGGCGCAGGATTCGAGGGCCTTGCGCGCCCAGCGGGGCGTTTCCTGCTGCGGGCGCATGGGCGCGTCCACGGCGGATGTGCCGGGAAAGAAGGGATAGCGCGAGTAGTCCAGCGACGTGTAGCCGCTCAGGAGCGCGAGCGCCTTTCCTCGGAGAAGGGGCGCGCGGTTGGGATCGGCGTAGGCCGTATACAGCCACGTCCGGGCCAGTTCGCAGGGGGCTTCGGATGCTTCCAGAAGGGCGGCGCTTTGTTCAAGCAGGGAAAGGGCTTCATCATGACGGCCTTCTGCCTTGCCGAGAAGCGCCCGGGTGCGCAGGGCGAAGGCGCGGACGAGCTTGCTTTGATTGGCCATTCCGCGTTCGAGGTCGGCTTCGAGGGAAAAGTTCTCGAAGTCGGGAAGGCCGTTCAGACGATAGTGAAGGTGCAGGTCCCAGAACCACGAGATTGGATAGGTGGCCGAGATGCCGTAGCGCGCGGAGTGGGAGAGCAGGGTTTCCATCATGCGGCGGGAGCGCCCCACGTGGCCCGCGAAAAGCTGATAGCGGGCGAGGATGTGGCAGGCCATGAGGTAGGGGCGCGTTTCACTGCCGGGCCTGAGCGTGCACAGGCTTTCCGTGACGCGCTCAAGGCATTTTTCCGTGTCGCCGTTCTCGAAAAGGGCGATGGCGTGGCAGATGTTCCAATTGCGCAGGTAATAGGGGCTCTTCCGTTGCAGCGGGCCGCGGGCGGCTTCGCACAGGCCCACGGCGAAGGTGCTGTGCCCCAGATGCAGCGCGGCTGCGTTCGCGCCGTAGACGTAGAGGTAGCGGATGGCCTCGCTCAGGAGCGTGCCGGGCCGTTTGGTGCCCATGAGGGCGTAATGATGCAGAAAGGAGCGGCAGCCGTTGAAAAGGAAGTTCATGGCGAAGTAGAGGCCGCTTTCGGTCATTTCCGCGTCGTTGAGGCGCTTCATGCGCTCCTGAAGCTGCACTTGCAGGCGGTACGCCTTGTCCGAACGTATCTGATCGGACAAAAGCCCTTCCAACATGCACTCCATGATGTCCACGAGGCAGAGCGCGCGCTCGTTGCCCTGCCGTTCGGCTGTCCGGCGGATGTCGGCCAGCAGGTGCAGCATGGGGTTTTGCTTGATTTCCAAGAGGATGACGTAGGTATAGCAGAAACAGACGGATTCGAGAAAAACGGCGTGCTCCGCCGGGGCGAGGGCCGCGCTGTGGAGGCCCGCCAGTTGGGACATCCCGATTTCCAAAAGCGCGCCCAGTTCCGTCAGGGCGTCGCGGGCGAGGAGTTCCGGCAGCGCGTCCAGAAGCCGCCGGATGCCCGTGAGCTGGTTTTCCCCGCTCAGGAGGAGCAGGCCCTGTTCAAAAGGCGACAGGACGTGTCCCGCAAGGCTTTCTTTCCATTGCCGGAGAAGCTGCTCGGGACGCTGTTTGCCGACGTATCGCCAGCGGCCGTCCCGCGCCGCGTAGGTTTCGCCTTCAGCCGAGAGCCGCAGGAGCCGTTCCCGGACGTTTGCAGGCGTGCTTGAGGCAAGCTGGGTGAGGATATCGAAAGGGCAATCTTCGGAAAGAAGGGAAAGAGTCGTGCGCAGGAAGAGGGAAAGGTGCGCTTCCGTCATGAATCATGTCCTTTTTTTCCTGAGCATCCGACGCTTCAAGGCAAAAATCAAGAAAAAAGGTTAAAAGATATACTTTTTTCTCGATTTTTTCCTTCCCCGAGAGCCCCTTTTGCGGCTTTTCATGAGACTAATACGGCGTAATGACAGCGTATCCTTCTTTTAGCACGCCCCTTGCTAATGGAGTTCAGGAAGAGTTGGACAACCGTTAAAGAAGGAGTGGACATGTCATCACGCATCAAGAGCAGTATGAGGTTATGTGCGATAGCTGCTGCGGTATTCCTTGGAGGAGGGATGCAGTTGCACGCAGCGGTCATGAAAGCCGACACGGTGTATCACGGCGGCAAAATCTATACCATTACGGAAGATTTCCATAAGCCTTCCGCTCTGGAAACGCCGAACACGGCTGAAGTCGTTGCCACCCTGAACGGACAGATCGTCTTTGCGGGCAGCGAAGCGGAAGCAAGGAGTCAAGGGCTCTTTGACAAAGGCACTGCGGCCCGCATCGTCGACCTCAAGGGCAAGACCATGCTGCCCGGTTTCGTCGACGGGCACAGCCATTTCCCCAATCAGGGCCGGATCGATCTTTTTCAGGTCAACCTGAACAGCCCGCCCATCGGGAAGATGAACAGCATTGAAGACTACGTCACCGCCTTCGCCGAGGTCGCCGCGCGCACCGAAAAGGGCAAGGTGATCAATGGCGTGGGTTACGACGACACGTTGGTCAAGGAACGCACTCATCCCACCAAGGATGATCTCGACCGGGCGAGCCGGGACCATCCCATTGTTGCTCTGCATACCTCCGAGCATCTGCGGGCCGTAAACAGCCTCGCCTTGGCCAACTCCGGCCTGTATGACAAGGATATCAACGAAAAAGGCGTGTATGTAAACCCGAAGGACGGCAAAGAATATCCCGGCGTGCATACCCGCAAGGCCGCCGACGGTTCATGGGAACTGACGGGCGTCTTTGCGGAATCGGCAGCTATGGGCCTTCTCGGCGCGGGCGAGGCCCCGACCGTCGATAACAGCGGCGCGAAGGCCGTGGCCCGTACCTCGCAGGTCTACGCCGCGGCGGGCGTCACAACGGCGGATCAGGGCGCGGGCGTCTTCGCCATGCCTACGGTCATCAACGGCCAATTCCAGTATGCCGGCTATAACCTCAGCGAAGTGCAGAACGGCCTTGCGCAGGGCGTCATGGGCGTGCGCCTCATCCTGCATCCTTTCGGCTATATGAACATCGGCAACGGCCTTGATCTCGGCGCAATCTCCCGTATGGCCCTCGGTTGGACCGGCACGGGCTTTACGGAGAAGGGGGCAAGCTCGCCTTCTGTGGGCGACGACATCACCAGCCTGAGTCTGACCGGCGTGGCGATTGGCGGCAAGGCTCCCGAAGGGCTGCCCGCCGACCGCATTTTCCTGGGCACCTGGAAGTTCGTGTACGACGGCTCGAATCAGGGCTATACCGGCTATTTCAAAAAGCCCGGCTATTGGAACCCCTCCTTTGGCGGCTATGCGCCCGGTTACGACGGCCTGCCCAGTGCGGTGACGTATACCAGGGAAAAGCTGGAAGAGCAGGTCGACTTTTACCATGCCAAGTCCGAGCCCTTTGAAATCCATACCAACGGCAGTCAGGCGGCGGAAGACTTCATCACCGCGATAGAAAAGGCCGTCGCCGCTCACCCTGACGTCAAGGACATGCGCCATACGTCGATCCATGCCCAGATGATGGAACGCCAGCACATCGAACGTCTTGTGGGCGACTACTCCAAGCTCGACGCCACGAAGGACATGTATGAAAGTCTGTCCGGCGCCGCCGTGGATACCGACCTGCGCGCCCGCCTCGGCAACGGGCAGTTGATGCGCGATCAGAATCTGATCAACTCCTACTTTATCAACCATGCGTATTTCTGGGGCGACCGCCATCTGGAAATCTTCATGGGCCCGGGCCGCGGCAAGAATATGAATCCCGCGGGCTGGAGCGTGGCTATGGACAATCTGTATACGTTCCACAACGACACCACCGTGACCCCCATTTCCCCGCTCCGCAGTCTGCAATCCGCCGTGGAGCGCGTGTCCGCGCCCACCTCGCTCGGCGCGGGCGGAACGCTGGTCAGCGGCGAAGGCAAGGACCTCGACGCCATCGTCTACTACCCCGAAGTGAAGGGCGGCACGGAAAAGCCGTTCTGGAACTATGACCAGCGCATCAGCGTCTTGCAGGCGCTGCATGGCCTTACCATCGTCCCGGCCTATCAGAACCGCCTCGAAGATCGCGTCGGTTCCATCAAGGAAGGGAAGTTCGCCGACTTCGTGATCCTCGACCGCGATCCGTTCGCCGTCAAGCCCTCGGAGCTGGCGTCCATCCGCGTGGCCTCGACCATCGTGGGCGATACGGTCGTGCACGGCGTTTTGCCTGACGACGAGTCTTTCGCCTCACAGCTCGCCCCCGCCTACATTCAGCCCGGCGGGGTCACCCCGACCGACTTCAAGTCCCAGAGCCTTGACCCGGCTACGGCGGAAAAGACCTATGCCTCGCTTCCCGAAGGGACCAAGCGGCTTGGCACCTTTGATTTCAGTGCGACGATTCCGGCTGGCAAGAGCGCGGTTTTCCAGATGAACTTCCTTGGCAACGGCGAGGCCGTGAACACCATGTCCCTCCTGAAGCTGACGGAAACCAAGGTCACGTCTTACGAGTACGGGATGCCGACCCCCGCCGAACTGGAGACCGCTTCCGGCAAGTGGTGGATCGCCGACATCGACGCGCCCACCAAGGCCCTCAAAGCGGACGACACGTTGATGATGGATCATACCTATACGGCCTTCTTCGTGATTGCCGACAACGATCCCGTCTTTGACCATGATGGCACCGACGGCGTCATTGCCGATCCCGTGGCGCTCGCGACGACCGGGCCGCTCCCCGACAACGGGACGAACGTCGGTTCCTCGGACGATGGCGGCAGCAGCAGCGGTTGTACGGTAGGCTCCACGCCTTCGTATGATCTGCTTCTGCTCTTCCTCGGCCTTTCCGTGACCGTCTTCCTGCGCACCGTGCGTCGCAAGACGGCCAAGTAACCCTTAGGCAGTCATCGGATACACCGAGTTCGCTCCTCCGGGCGTATCCTTTGCAAAGCCCCCTCCTTTTCTCTGAGGAGGGGGCTTTTATGCGTACGGGAAAGAAGCCGTCCGCGCGGCTGTGGGCCGGGCAGCCGTGGCAGCAGGCGTGTTCGATGCGGCAAAAAGCCGTTGGCGCGGCTGTGGACCGGGCAGCCCGAAGGCAAGAGGGAACAAGGGGGAAGCACCGCGCCCCGCGCCAAACCGCGATGCCCCGCCACAGGGGAGGGCATGTCCGGCGCGGTTCCGGCATCCAGCGTTTTGGGGGTTGGCCTTTTAGGGGCCGCTACCGCTATGGCGTCTCTTCTTTTTTCGAGAGGTTGGGGAAAAAAATCATTTTCCTCAATGAGGGAATACGGGGCACCACATCCCCACAAAACGGCACCTTGTTGAGTGGGAACAGGCTCTAGTCTGAGGTGGCTCTGACCGGGACCAACCGTGTGCTGGCGGCGAGGTCCGAAGGCGCGACCACGGGCTGATCGTGGGGGGTATCCGTTCCATAGCGCTGGCGCATGGCGGCACGGACCGCCGGATGGCTGAAGTGGTAGTCGCGCATCTTCCGCAGGGGAGAAAGCGTGATGCCAGCGCCTTTTTTGTAGACTTTCCAGACGAGTTCCGAGCAGTATTGCGCTTCGTCCGTCCATTCAAAAAAGAGGTCGTAGGGCTTGCCCTCAAATCGGGCGGCGGCCTCGCGCATGGCCCTCAAACGAGCGGGCGAGAGCACGGATGCGGCGTCGCGCAGGCGCAGCACAAGAAGACGCTTGCCCACACCCCGCGCCACCCACGCTTCCGGTGAGGTATAGCACACGCGGCGGCTGGCCTCGAACACCATCAGCCGCCCGTTCCGTTTCAGGACAAGGCCGCAGTGCGTCCACGGCGATCCCGTTACCAGCCGGATGGCCTCGGATTGCGCGGAGGAAGACGTTTGCAGCACGATGTCCCCTTCCTGCCACCGGCTCACGGGAACCGCCGTGGAACGGGAAAGGGAGGAGGGTAGCATCAGCAGGCAGAGAAGCAGCAGAGAGAGGAGACGGCGCAGCCGGTACTGCCCGTGAAGGGGAAAGAGTGGGCGCGGCATGGGGGTATCTCCTTGTCCGGGAGCGGCACACGAGGGGAAGGGCCGCCCCTCAAAAGGGAGGTAGCGGAGAGAGGGCCAAAAGGCAAGAGCCGCCGGAAAGGTGGATGTATCCACGGCACCTTGCGCCCGGTGGGGCGAAGGTCGTCTTGACCAAAGAAAGGTAGATGTTTCCACAGCGTCTTGCTCTCGGGCGGAATAGACACGCGGCCTTTTCAGAGGCGTCCATCTACGTGCTGATGGCGGTGGGGGCCTTGATCGCGGCCTTGCCCGTCATCTTCATGGGGCGGCCCCGGTCGGCCTGAGCCGGATTCTTCGGGAAGGGAGGGGAGATCGGAAGCTGAGGGGGGTACGCGTTCGCGCGGCGGGGAGAGCCCATCGGGGTGGCGGGGCACAGGCTCGGAACGGGCTTCTGCAGGAAAACCACCCCATCAGGCAATGGGGGGCACCATCCCCGGCTCCCTTGCATACCACGAAAACTACGCTGTCAGGAGATGGGGCGGCACACAGGAAGCGCCCCGGTTCATTGTCCGGCTGCGCCTTGTCCTTTTCTCCTGTGCCTCGGCCTTGCCGGGAAAACGGCCTTCCGGGGCGGGGCTGTGAGGGGCCACACCCGAGAACCTTTCTTTTTTCCGGGGACAGGGAAACGAGCCGCGCCGGGGAACGGAAAAGGGCCCGCCCTTGTGGGGCAGGCCCTTGGCTTTACTTCGCGTTGTTCTGGGTCATGGCCTCTTCATACAGCTTGGCGTAGACGCGGCTGAAGAAGTGTCCGGTGGAGCGGCACTTCGCGCCGACCACGAGGTCCATGTTGCTCCCCTTCGCGCGTCCGGCGAGGTTGGGCGTCTTGTTGCCGTCCTTGTCTTCAAGGTGCCAGGCGCCGATGGTCTTGCCGTCGAAGGAGTCCACTACCAGCTTGAAGTATTCGTGCGGTCCAACAAACACGTTGTTGGTCTTATCCAGAACGATTTCATCCTTGTTTTCAAGCATGATCTCGTGGATAAAGGAGCACGTCGCTCAGGTTTCGGGACGGGCGATGAACCGCGGGTCGAACGGCCACGGCGTCCCGTCCTGTACGTCGATAACGTCCTGATACGCCACGAGCGCAGCCTTGCCGCCCGCGAAGGGGCCTTCGGCGGCGCGCACGTTCAGGTGCACGAGTTCCTTGCCGCTCGGGGAGAGTGTCCAGAACTGGTCGCGGACGGACTCGGCAAGGTAGAGCTTGTTGCGGGTTTCGTCGTTCCACGGGCCGAAGGTCTTTTCGACGCTCTTGCCGCCTTCGCTGATGCGCACGGTGACGCTGTCGGCCTTTACGTCGGCCACTTCCACCTTGGCCTTGCCGATGGAGAAGCTTTCGCCCTTGGCGTAACTCTTGATCACGGGCGCGGAGGGGGAAATCCACGCGTCGGTGATGCTGTCGGTGGCCAGTTCGCGCACCTTCACGGCTTCGGGGGTGATGGAATCGACGATGACGTAGGTGCGGCCGTCGGCGGAGACGGAACGGCCCATGATGAAGTCGTCAAGCCGTCCCTCGCGCTCGGAAATCCCGGCCTTTTCGTAATAGCCCTTGGCGGCGGTGCCGTTGGCGCCGTCGTTGTTCACCTGGGGCCCGGTCATGACGGGGAAGGCCTCGCCGTAATAGTTGCCGGTGGCCTTCACCAGCTTGAAGGTGGCGCTGTAGGCCCCGTCCATGAAGAAGGGGTTCTTGTCGAGCATGGTGAGCTGCCAGCCGCGGCTGGAGTGGTTCATCTTCTTCATCTCGCCGGGCCGGAAGGTGACGTCGTGCAGCACGTCGCGCACCGAGCGCTGGTTGATGTAGTAGAAGGACTTGCCGCCGAGGTTAATGGGCTCGTTGTCGAAGGGGTGCCAGTTGCCCGAACGCACGGTCGTGAAGACCCCGGACGGGGGAATCACGATTTTGCCTTCGTTGTTGATGCGGCTCTTGCGAACCACGATACCGTCCCATAGCATCTTCTTGACGCCGCCGATGGTCATGTGCTGTTCGCCGTTGATCATGCCGGGCATCTCGAGGACCATCGCCGCGTTGGGCGCGGGCGAGGCCATGGTGACCGGCCGAGGAGCGGCGAAAGCCATGGAGCCGCACGCCGCTGTGAGGCATACGGCGAGCACGCAACGCGTTGTCATGCGCATACGGCTTCTCCTTGGTTTGAGGTGAATATCCACAAAAGACCACAACGGCCTTATTGCCTTGAGGGATGCTCCCATCAGGCCCTGCAGCAATATCGCCTTTTCCCATCGTCTATGCGGCGGGGAAAAAGGGCATGACGGAGCGGGGCTGCGCCCTGGCCGTCCTTGTTTCTGCGTATCCTTTGGGCACACGGGCTTTGCACGGACGGCCTTTCCATGAGGTTTAGTCCTGTGGCCCTTCGTCCTCCGGGCGGAGTTTCGCGTACCACAGGGGGTTGTGATGCCGGATGTGCTCAAGCGGGACGAAGCCCGTAAACATGGAGCGCAGCGCGGGGCCTTCGCCGGGCGCAAAGGCGGCCATATAGATGTGCACGGGCAAAAACACCGCCATGAGGCCCGCGCAGATCAAATGGATCAGCAGGCACCATTGCAGCAGGCTTTCCGTGCCCGGCCTGTTGGCGGCGAAGGTCAGCACAAGCCCCGTGGCCGCCAGCCCGAGGCTGCACAGCACGGCGAGGCAGGCCACCAGCTTTTGCCCGGCGTTGTAGAAGCCCTGCGGCGGCAGTTCGGGATTGAGCCCCATGCGGCGCATGAGTTTTTCCCCGAGAATGAGCCACAGCCCCTTGCGCAGGCACCAGACGAGATCGGAAACCGGGTGCAGATCAGTGATTTCGCGCAGGAAGGCGCGGGCTTCGGTACGGGCCTTGAAGCCCAGATAGATCGCGTACATGGCGATCCACAGGAGGCCCGTGATCACGTGCAGCCGCAGCAGCCCGAGCGGGCCGAAAAGGCCGTTCCACGCCGCGCTCCACCAGTCGCCCACGGGCTGCATGAAGGGGTTGGCGAGCAGGCCGAAGCCCGTGAAGAGCAGCAGAATCCAGCACGCGGCATTATGCCAGTGCATGAAGATGGCCGAAACGGAGTGGCGTCTGATGGTTTTCATCACTGTTCCTCCCGGGGCTTGGCGTCCGCCGGGCCCGTGGGGGCGGCGGGGGCCTGAGGCGCGGGGCGGTGAGGCTGTTCCGCGTCCGGGGTATCGGGCTTCTGCGTGGCGTCGGGAACCTGCGCCGCAGCCGCGCCCGGCGCGTCCTTTTCCCGCGGCGCGTCTTGCGAAGGAGCCCCGGCGTCCGGGGAGGCGGCGTCCGAGGGGCAGACAAGCTGTTTCAGGAATACGCCCACTACGCCGAAGAGGGACAGGCCCGCGAAGAGCTTGACCAGCCCGGCCAGAGGGCCCATGCCCGCCAGCGCGGGCGGGACGGGGCGGGTTTGGGGCCAGTCGAGCGGCCCGGCCTCTCCCAGATAGGTCAGCGTGGGTTTGGTATCGAAATCCTTGGGCGCGACGTGGGCCTGCTCCCGTTCCGCGAGAGCCCACGCCACGGGATCGTCCGCGTTGTCCGCGTCCCCGAAAATCCGGCATCCTGTGGGGCAGACCTGCACGCAGGCGGGCGTCTGGCCCGGTGTGGCCGCGCAGTAGTCGCACTTGTCCGCCGTGCCCGTGACGGGATGCTTGAAGCGCGCACCGTAGGGGCAGGCTTCGATGCAGCCGCCGCAGCCGATGCAGCGCGCCGCGTCGATGCGCACGCTCCCGTCCTCGGCCTTGTAGGTGGCGTGCGTGGGGCAGGCGTCCACGCAGAGGGGGCGGTCACAGTGCATACACGCCCCGGGCTGGAAGCGCCGCCCGAGCGGTGCCGCCGGATCGGGGAAGTCGCGCACCCAGTTGCGGGACAGCCCGTAAGGGACGCCGTTGCGTTGCTGGCAGGCGACGACGCACGCCTTGCAGTTGAGGCATTTGGCGGCGTCAATGGCCATGACGAAATGAGGCATGGGCGCATCTCCTTGGGACGGCGTTATCCGATTTTACGCACGCGGCACCCCACGCCGTTGTGCTGGCAGGAAATCTTGTCCCAATAGTTGGGCAGGATACTGCTGATGTGCGTACCGCGGTTTTCCGGGAGCGGGGTGGTGGCGTTCAGGTTGGAGGGCGTAAACAGCGTGCCGGGCAGGACGTTCTCGGTGATGTCCACCCAGCCCTCAAGCCCGCCCACAAAGGTTTCGAGCATGACCTTGTCGCCCTGCTTCAGGCCGAGTTCGGCGGCGGTCCGGGGATGGAGGGAGATGAAACGGCCACTGGAGAACTGCCCCACCGCCGTGGCGAAATTGGTCAGCGTCTGCTGCCAGTGCCACAACTGTTTGCCCTGAATGAGGATGAGCGGGTAGCCTTCCTTGTGATCCTTGCTCCGGGGGCTGCCCTTGGGGTAGTCCCAGTCGGAGAGGCGTCCGAAGACCCGGTGCGCGGCCTGCATTTTCCCGGACGGCGTAAGGAGCCTGCCCTCGGTGAAGACGCAGCCGGTGCGCTCGGGTTCGTCGGCGGAGAAGAGAGGCCACACGAGGCCGTCCGGCGACTTGCGCAGCCGTTCCAGCGTCATGCCCTTCCATGAGGGGACAAGTTCGGTGAAGCGGCGGTACATGTCCTCGGGATCGCGGAAGTCCGGGTAGCGTTCGGGATCGACCAGCCGCCCCACGTCGCGGTAGAAGCGCCACGAGGGGGCGCAGGAGCCGGGCGCGTCCGTAAGCTGTTCACGCCACACGGCCTGCTGCTCGTTGCCGTAGCCCGATCCCTGGCTTTCCGGGCCGAAGGTGGCGGGGATGAAGAGGTGGGCCGCCTCGCTTTCCTCGGTGAGGAAGAAGCCGCAATGGACCACAAAGGGCACCTTGGCGAGGGCTTCGCGCACGCCCTTGCTGTCGGGATAGCGGCGGTAGCTGGAGTTAAGGAACAGGATGTCGATTTTCCCGCGCGACATGGCGTTGCGCAGGCGGCGGAAATTCATCTTGGGCTTCGTGTTCTCCCCGAAGAAATGATCGACGAATTCCTCGTCGCCGCCCGGCTTGCCGCTCTGGAAGGTGAGCATCCCCCGGCCTTCGCCGATGAGGTTGTCGCGCAGGGCCTGCATGAGGATGATCGCGCGCAGCCCGGTGATGCCGTTGGTGTAGCGCGACAGCGAGCCGCCGAGCCAGACGATGGTGCGTTCGCTCGCGGCGAGGGTTTCGTAGAAGTCGAGCACTTCGGCGGGCGAAAGCCCGGTGACGGCGGCCACCTTGTCCACGGTGAAGCCTTCGCAGTCCTTCGCCAGTTCGTCAAAGCCGTCGATCTGGAAGCGGGCCCGGGCCTCGTCGTAGCTGCCGGTCGAGAGGATATGGCGCACCGCGCCCACGGCCAGCGCGCCGTCCGTGCCCGGCAGGGGGCGGAACTGGCAATCGCAGAGGAGGCTGGTGCGGGTCTTGCGCGGATCGAGATAGACGATCTTCACGCCGCGCTCGCGGGCCTGTTGCAGCCAGCGCGCGTAGGGCGGATAGAGGTCGGCAACGTTGGCGCCCCACAGCACGAGCGTTCGGGCGTTGAGGATTTCGTGCACCTTGACGGTCCCGCAGTTCACCCCCACCATGTCCCCGAGCATGTTCGAGGCGCTCGACACGCAGGATTCGCCCGGAGGCATGGCGTGCACGCTCCCTACGGTGCGCAGGGTCATCAGTGCGGCGATTTCGCTTTCGCGGCAATCCCACAGGGGCATGGTCATGGCCACACGGTCGGCGGCCTTCGCGCCGTGCGTTTTGAGCACTTCGCGCATCCGGTCGGCCACGGTCCGCACGGCCTCCTCATAGCTGATGCGCTCCCAGCCGCCGTCGGGCAGGCGGCGCATGGGCTCTGTGATGCGGTAGGGGCTGTTCATGAGTTCAAGGATGGACAGGCCCTTTGGACACATGGCCCCGCCGGTCCAGCGGTTGCCGGGATGCCCCGCAACGCTCGTCACCTTGCCGCCCCGGATGCGTGCGAGATAGGTGCAGCGCACCTGACAGAAGGGGCAATAGCCCTTGAGGATTTTTTCCTTTTCCTCGGCCCGGCCCCGGAAGCCCATACCGCGGGAAGGGACGGCGTCCCCCATCACGGCGGCTCCGCCCGCCAGCAGCGCGGTGCCGAGCTTCAAAAAATGTCTTCTGGAATACGTGTCCGGCATAGAAAGCGACTCCCTCCGGCTTCTCCGCGCAGGAGGCCGTGTCCGGCGGAATGGCAAGAAAACGGGTACCGCGCACAGGATACGCGGTACCCTCCCGACCGCAGCAAACGGCGCGCCGGGAACCCTCCCGGCCGGGATGAAACGGAAATCGTAAGCATGGTCCTCATGGAACCATCCGCCCCAGCGCCGCTTTTTTTCAAGAAGGGATGGGCAAGGGGGGCCTTCGACGGTGCGCCGTCTCCGCTGCCCTTCCGTGCCCTTTAAAAAAGGGGACTGTCCTCGGATGATCCCGTACCGAGGGCTGCGCCTAGCAGTTGCAGTCGCTGGAAATACCCTGAATGGAGGTCTTTTCCTGAAGCTGCTTCATCTGATCGCCAGAAATGCCGAGTTCGCCGAGATCGTCGAAGGACTGGAATCCACCGAGTTCTTCGCGCAGTTCAACGATTTTTTCGGCGGTGGCCTTGTCGACCGCGCCGGTGGCGGCAAGCTGATCGGCGGTGGCCTTGTTCAGTTCGATGGCCGCGGCGTCGGCGGCGAAGGAGGCCACCGGGCTCAGGACGGGAGCGGAAAGAAGGATCGCGGCGGCGAAGAGGGCAGATTGGAAAACCTTTTTCATGATGAACTCCTTACCTCTAAAGTGAAAAAAAGTATAATGTATCTCTTAGAGAATGGCAACAGGGAACATTGTTTTGTTTTTTATGTAAAATCAATAGATTAAACAAAGTGTCGACAAATAATGCTTTTTGTCGACTGTCGGTGCAATGTCGGGGGCGAAGCGGGAGAGGGCCGTTTCCATCTCCGAGGCCGATAGTCGCACTCTCTGGGCGGGAGAGGGGGTGGAATATGTCTTTTCACGGGAAAGGCTCGTTTGCCTTCAGGCGGAAGGCCGCGCCCTGAAGCCCGCTCGCCGGGGCAGGGGATGGCGGGGAGGAACGCGGGCGCATGGTGAAGCGGCTTCGGAACTGAGGTTGCAGAGAGAACGATAGGGCAGGAACACGGGCGCGTGGTGAGGCGGGAAGAAGCGCGGCCTTCCCCCACATTCCGGGGAGCGGCGGGTCTGCGGGAAGGAGACGAATCTTTCCTTGAAGCCCATATCCGGCAACATGGCCCTTCTGCGAGAAAGGAGCCCCGAAGGACTCCTTTCTTGTAGGGGGAAGAGGAAAAGGTCGGCTGAGGGGGTGGGGCCGGCCTTTCCCGGAGGGGCTCAGTGGCGGTTAAGGTCCCTGATCCAGCGGACGATCCCGAAAAAGACCCACACGCCGCAGGCGATATTGAGGATGAAGGACAGGTAGACGAAATATTTGGTCAGAGCGAGCCACATGGGGGCCTCCTAGTTGACGTCGGGGGCGAAAACGCCCTCGGGCCGACGGTTTTTCATGGCCTGATGCACGAGGAAGAGCGTCAGGCAGTTGAGCCCGATGCCCACGAAGTTCGCCGGAATCCCGAAGGGTTCCCCAAGCACCTTGTCGCCCCAGATGAAGCAGCTCAGGCCGCCCGCAATGACGGCTGGCGCGCCCGCGTAGGGCGAAATCCTGCCCCAGAGCAGCCCGCAGAGCAGCGGCGGCAGGATGGCCGAGGGCCACAGCTTGAACATGTAGATCATCAGCCCGAAGACGTCCTGAAAGAGGATGGCCACGCCGATGGAAATCCCGCCCACCACCAGCGTGGACATGCGGGACTGGTGCAGCAATTCGGACTGGGTGGCTTCCGGCCTGATGAACTTGTTGTAGATGTCCCGCGTGTAGATGACCGAAGCGGTGTTGATCATGGCCGCGCCGGTGGACATGACCGCCGCCAGCAGCGCGCCGAAAACCAGCCCGGTGATGCCTGCGGGCAGGATGTCGCGGATGAGGTTGGTGAAGGCGAGGTCCGGCTTGACGTCGGGCTGGATCGCCATGGACGCAAGGCCGATGGCCGCCGTGGTCGCCATGAAGAAGACCCAGTGCACGCCGAAGATGAGCAGGCCGCTCTTGCTGTCCTTGGCCGACTTGGTGGAGGCGTAGCGCTGGATGAAGTAGGGGGCGCAGAACTCCCCGAGGAGGAAGCTGAAGAAAAGGCCCAAAAAGCGCACGATGCCCCAGCCCGCGAGAGGCTGGAGATTGGTGGCGAAACGCGGATTGGCATAGAGGATGTTCATCATGGCGTCGAAGCCGCCCAGATGGTCGATGGCCAGATAGCCGCACAGGGTGACGCCGATAATGATGATCACGTACTGCACCGCATCCGTGAGCGTCACGGCGAGGATGCCGCCCCACCATGTATACATCAGCGTCACGAGGGAGGCGATGAGCGCCGCCGGGATGAGGCTTATGCCCGTGGCCGTCTGGAGGATGGAGCCCATCGCCAGAATCTGCACCCCAAAGCCGCCCACACAGAAGAGGAAGGCGAAGATGCTGGAAAGGAACCGCCCCGAGCGGCCATAGTAAAGCCCGTAGAGATCGCCGAGGCTGTAGATGTGCTTCCCGGCGTTGTGTACGCGTTCGGAAATGTACAGCCCCGAGAATATCTGGTTGATGACCACGCCGGAGAGGGCGAAGAAGACGATAATGCCCGTGGTGTGCATGAAGGAGATGCGCCCGATGGTCGCGCCCCCGCCGCACAGCGTGGCGGCGATGGCCGCAAAGAAGACGGGCATGGGCAGGCTGCGTCCGGCGACGGCATAGTCGTCGAAGTTCGATACCCGTTTCATGGCGTAATAGCCGAGGTACGTGACCAGCACGAAGTAGGCCGCGATGATGATATAGTCGATGCTGTGCATGAGATTTCCTTGTAAGGCTGCGGGTTATTTCTTTTCCAGCAGTCGCCGCAGCGCTTCGAGCGGCACAGGCCGCAAGGGGGCGCGGACGGAAAGGCGGCCTACGTCGGGAAGGGGCCTGCGCGCCGCCGCCGCGACGATGGCCGCGAGCGCCGGGCCACAGGTGCGGCCCTGGCAGTTGCCCATGCCCGCGCGGGTGCGCAGCTTGACCTCGTTGACCTCTTCGAGCCCTTCGGCCACGGCTTCCCGGATGTCCGCCGCCCGCACGTTCTCGCAGCGGCAGACCACCACGTCGTCGGGGACGGCGTACAGGTCCGGGCGCGGCGAAAACCACGCGTCGAGGAAGATTTTGGAGGCGGTCTGCACGGCGAGGGTGCGCAGGAGCAGCCTTTGCCTGCGGCGGCTTTCCCGCGTACCGAGCGCGCCCTGCCGTTCGGCCACGGCCAGTCCCGCGAGTTCGCCGGTGAGCGCGGCTACGGCGGCCCCGCGTACCCGCGCGCAGTCCCCGGCCACGTAGACCCCTTCCCGGCTGGTGCGGCCCAGCGCGTCGGAGGCCACGGTCCAGCACTGTTGGCGGGCATCCCAGCGTTGGTCGAGGCCGAGCGCGGAAGCCATGTGCGTGCGGGGGATGACCCCGCCGTGATAGAGGAGCGTGGACGCCCGCACGTTGCGCGTTTCCTTGCCCGCCGTGAAGACGATCTCCTCCACATGGCCCTCGCCTCGCGCTTCGATGCGCCCGACGTTGCGATGCACGGGAGCGCCGCGGAGCGTAGCCAACATCATGGACGCGCCCCGCAGGAGCAGGGGAAGGCCGAGCAGCCCGGCGGGGAGGTGGGGCAGGGCCCGCAGCACGTTGCGGGGCGGCGTCTGATCGAGCACTGCGGCAAGGGGGACGCCGCGTTTGATCAGGTGGCTGGCCGCCAGATAGAGCAGGGGCCCGCTGCCCGCGAGCGCCACCGGCGCCTGCGGTGCGACGTCCGCCGTTTTGAGCAGGATGTCGGCAGCCCCGGCGGTCATGACGCCCGGCAATGTCCAGCCCCGGAAGGGGACGGGGCGCTCCATCGCCCCCGCCGCGACGATAAGGTTCCTGGCCCGCAGGTCGAGGGTTTCGTCCCCTCGGGAGACAAGGGCGCGGCCCGGCTCCAGAAACCAGACCGTGCTTTCGGAAAGGTAGTGCGCCCCGGAACGTTCGAAGCGCCGCACGGCGGCGGTCCCGTCGCGGAAGTCGGCGGGATCGGGAAAGCGGCCCTGCGCGCCCGGCGCGGTGACGTGGCGGTAAATCTGGCCGCCGGGCCCGGCCTGTTCGTCGACGAGGACGACCTCAAGCCCGGCCTCGGCGATCACGCTGGCCGCGCGCAGCCCGGCCGGTCCCGCCCCCACGACGAGGGCATCCCATTGACGGATCATCGCTCCTCCTCCTTGCCGCAGTGCTGGCGGTTGATGTTCATACCTTCGCGGACCGGGGTCAGGCAGGCCTGCCGGTCGGGGACGCCGTCGATTTCCACAAGGCACTCGAAGCACGTCCCCATCATGCAGAAGGGGGCGCGGGGCTCGCCGGTCAGCGGGTGGCAGCCGGTATGCCCGGCATGGATGTCCCCGAGCAGGGCGGCGGCCACGGTCTGGCCCGCGCGGACCGTATAGGGCCTGCCTTCAAAGGTGACGCGGACGAGGCCCGCTTCGTCGCTGTGTTGCGTGGTCATGGCTTCTTCCTTATGAGGCGGCTTCAGCTTTGGCCGGGGCCGTAGCGTGGGGCGAGGAGGCGGCGGAACCCTTGAACCCGTCGCCGTCCGCGAAACGGGACAGCGTGAAGAGGGCCGCGTCCGGCGGGAGCGGCTGGCCGAGCACGTAGTCCGGCAGGGTCCGTTCGAGGATCGCCGCCAGCGATACCGCGCTGTGCATGACGAAGACAAAGGCGTTCTCATGCCCGGGGATGCGGTCGTAGATGGGGTAGGCGTCCTTGGGCCAGACGCGCAGGCCCGTCCAAAAGCGCAGGATGCGCTTGCGCGCCAGTTCCGGCCAGACCCGGGCCGCCCAGTCCGCGTTGGCGGCGAGGGTTTCGGGATGCAGATCGCGGTCCATGCCCGCCTGATCGTGCGCCGCGCCGATCATCACCGTGCCCCCGAAGGTACGGGCTATGCCGAGCAGCGGGATGGGCAGGACATCGGCGGGGATGCGCTCAAGGAGCAGCACCTGGCTTTTGTTCGGAAAGACGGGGATGTCCGCCCCGAGCTGAAGGGCGAGCTTGCGCGTGCCGAGCCCGGAGGCGAGGACGAGCTTGCCGCATTCAAGGACGCGCTCGCCGCAGTCCAGCCGATAGCCGCCGCCCGAGGGCGTTACGGCGCTCACGCGCTCCCCGGCAAGGAGCGTGCCGCCCGCGCGCGTGAACGCCTTGCGGAAGGCGAAGATCAAATGGAGCGGATCGACGTAGCCGTCCATCTCCGACCACGTGCCCCCGGACACCTCCGGCCCGAAGGGGACTTTGGGCAGTTTTTTTTCGAGTTCCGCCCGGCTGAGCATGGAGGCCGGATAGACCCCGTCCTCGGTTTCGGCGCGCAGCTTGTCGATGAAAAGGGCCCGCTGCGCGAGTTCCTCCTCGCCGAGGCAGGGGATGATCCCGCCCGTGGCCGCGTAGCCGGTGTCGATGCCGGACGCCTCCTTGAGTTCGGCGGCCAGCGCGCCGTAGGCCCGGGACGAAGCGAAGCCCCAGCGCACGAAGGGCGGGCAGCCGAGTGCCTTGGACTGGCACCAGATGAGCCCCATGTTGGCGCGGGACGCGCGGGAAAAGGTCGGCACGGCGTCCACGATGCAGGTTCTGACGCCTTTTTTGGCCAGCCCGTAGCCGACGGCCGCCCCCGTCACCCCGCCCCCGACGACGATGACGTCGAAGGAGGCGTTCATCGCGGCGCCTTCCACGCGACGCAGTCGATTTCGACCTTGAAGTCGTTCATCATGTGCGCCTGCACGGTGACGCGGGCCGGGGCGTGTTCAAGGGTGAAGTAGCGGCTGTAGACGCGGTTGAAGATGGCGAAGTCGCGGGGATCGTCCAGCCAGACGTTGACCTTGATCACGTTCTCGGGGCCGTATCCGGCTTCCTTCAGGGTCTTCATGAGGTTGTCGAGGGCCTGCTTCGCCTGTTCCGCAATGCCGCCGACCACGAATTCGCCCTCGGCGTTTTTGGGGACCTGCCCCGCCACGAACAGCCAGCCGTCGGCCATGACCGCCTGCGAAGCCGGGACGCCGCCCTGTTTGGGCAATCCGAAACGCTGTATCTCTCCCATGATTCCCTCCTGCGGGTATGTCTCGGGTCCGGTGATGCCGTCAGACCCATTGTTTGCGCCGTACGCAGAATGCTGCGTAGGTGACGAGCGAGTTGATGTCGTAGACGGGAAGGCCCACGGCCTCCTGGATGCCCCGGGCAAAGGCGCTGAGGTCCGTGCATTCGAGCAGCAGCGCGTCGAGCGGGGTTTCCGCGGCAAGGGCGGCGGCTGCCTCGCAGATGGCCGCGCCCACGGCGTCGGTGTCCATATAGGGGGTACGGCCTTCGAGGATGGTTTCCCGGAAGATGGAGGACGTTTCCATCCCCCGGACGACGACGGAAGGGCGCAGGCCGTCGGGCACGCCCGCGTGCCTGAAATGCTCCCATGTCAGCGAGCCGGAGTGGGCGGTGAGGACGCCGATGCGCGCCTCCGGCCCGTGCAGGGTATGGATGAGGGGAATCTGGACGAGGCTCGACATGAGCACGGGGACGGAGACGGCGCGGGCCACGGCCTTCTGATAAAGGGCCATGAAGCCGCAGCTTCCGGCAATGGCCTTCACGCCGTCGCGTTCGAGCTGCCGGGCCGCTTCCACAAGCATGGCCTCAAGCTCGTCCGAGGCGGCGGCAAGGATTTCGCGCGCCCCTACGCCCGGCAGGACGCGGCAGACGACCGGAAAATCGAAGGTAAGCGGGTTCCTGAGCTGCCCCGGCGGTTTGGGAAAATGCGTGTCCAGACACAGGATGCCCACCGGGGTGTCGTAGTAGAGATAGCCGCTGCGCAGGCGCATGATGCGTGTTCTCCTTTTGCCCGCCGTTTTTCGAAGCGAGGTCGTTTTATCATAATATGATAAACATATTATATTATGGATCGGAAGTAGCGGTTTTAGAGGTCCCCGTCAAGCCTTGCGGCGGGATCGTGTGCCGATTCGGGCGATTTTTCTGGAGATATGGGGCTCGATGGGAGGCGCTCCCCCAAAACGGCGCAGGGACGCCCGACGTCCGGCAAGGCCGCAGACGCTGCGGCAAAAGGACTGGCAAGAGGAAGGGAAGACGCCCCTTGCGGCGCGCAGGGAGGGGCCGCATGGCCGCTGAGGGTGTGCAGGTGTACTACGCCCATAGCGGCGCGGGGAGGGTGGGAAAGAAAGCTGGAAACGGGTGGTAAAGAAAACGCCGGGCCGGAAGCTTTCTTTCAGTGCGGCGTATGAGGGGGGAGAGCCCCTCCGCCTTGGTGCAGGGAGCAACCCGAGCGCGCCGGGGCCAACGCCGCCGCCGTCAACCCTCCGCCTTGGTGCAGGGCGCAACCGCCGATCAGGGCCGCGCGTGAAGGAGGAGAGCCCAAGGCGCAGCCCGCGCCCATGCCTCCCCGGACCGTTACTGCGTGCAAGGGTGGGGAAGCCGGGCCTTGCCGGGCTGCGGCGTGTTGCGCGGCCTTGCTCCACGGGGAGGCGCGCAGGCTTCCTTCCTTCCTTCCTTCCTTCCTTCCTTCCTTCCTTCCTCCTCGCGGGGGGTGAAGCACACGCCGCGCCACGTGTTGTACCTGAAGCAGCGGTGTCCGCTTCTGGGACGGGTGAAGCGCACGCCGCGTCAGGAGTACGCGGCGTTTACGGCGTAAAGCGGAGGGGGGCCGCTTTCGGACGCGGCGGCTGAGAGGGCCAAAGGAGGATCAGAAGAGGAGGGACTCTTTCAGTTCGCGGACGATAAAAGCCTCATCCCGCTCCCATTGCTCGGAGCGCATGGCGTCGACGGCGATGCTGCCGATGACCTCGTCGCCCATGCGCAGGGCGTGCGAGACGCCGATGGTGCCCTTGAGCAGCATGTCGGAGGAAGCGGCGTAGCCCTGCCGCCGGGCCTGTTCGAGAAAGCGGCGCAAGGCCGTGAAATCCGTCTGGAGCACCCAGCGGATTTCTTCCTCGTTGCGGGCGAGGATGGCTTCGGCTTCCTCTTCCGGCAGGGCGGCGAGGATAGAGAGGGTGGCCGAGCCCATGCCAAGCGGGCGGCGGTCCCCCACCTTGTTGAGGTAGATTTGGATGGGGTTCCAGCCGTCGACACGCTGCACGCACACGGCGTCGTAGCCGCGCCGGGCGTAGAGGATGGTCGGATAGCCGAAGCGCCGTGAAAGCCGTTCGGCCAGCGGCGTGAAACGGGAGCGGATGTAGCCGCCGAGGTTCTGTTTGGGGTTGATCAGACACCCCTCGCCGATATGGTATTTCTTGGTGACGGGATCGCAGGCCACGAAGTTGCGCTGGCGCAGCACGGCGAGGAGGCGGTGGACCGTGGCGAGGGGGATGTCGAGCGCCGAGCTCAGTTCCTTGGGCGAAATCATCTGATCCCCGCGCTGGATGACCGCCTCCAGAATGTTGAGTACGCGGTAGACGCTTTGTGCGCCCTTGATGGGCTGTTCCTGTGAATCCATCGGATGTCCTTTGTACGGAAAACCCGCGCTGCGGAAAACCGCGGGCGGGAACGTCCGCCCCCTGCCGGGGAAATGGCGCGCCTGCCCCGGCAAAGGCCGTGTTGCTGCTTTTTTCGGCGTCCTCGCCGGAGCGCCGCGAATCGGGACGGTGGCCTCCGCCCCGCGCGTCTTTGGCGCGCACCAGTGAAGAGGCTTCTTTTTGGGGGAAGACGGCCTTCCCCGCGCGTGTCTTCTGTGCGGACGGCACGCTGTGCACGAAGTTGAGCTTTGGGGGACGCCGCCCTGCACGTCTTCGGTGCGAACCCTGCCCGCACGGGACGGCGCGCCACTTTAAAACTCCGCGCGTCTCCGGCGCGGACAGCCGCCGCAGCGTCTGGAATACGGCATCCAAGGGGAAAAGGGCAAGCTTTTTGTTCCGTTGCGAAGAGCTTCCGGGGTGGCGCGCACAAAGGCGCTCCCCGAATCCTCAGGGAGCGCCTTTCCGCGGTGGGGGGACGGTTAGCTGAGAGGGATGGCGTTGAGCCGCATTTCCACGCGATGCTCGGCCCCGTCGTCGGCCAGCGGTACGCTCGCGCCGCCCTGAACCCGTCCGTCCAGCATGACGAAGGGCGGGCCGTCCGGTCCGGCGCTCTGCTGGATATGGATATGGTAGAGGGAGGAGCCGTGGCGGTAGTCCAGCGTGACCTCGCCCCAGTCGGCGGGCAGGAGCGGCGCCAGCGTCAGCCTGTCGCCGTGGACCCGCAGGCCGAGGAGGGATTCAAGGTACAGCCGGTAGAGCCAGCCCGCCGCCCCGGTGTACCAGCTCCAGCCGCCCCGTCCCTCGTGCGGGGGCACGGCGTAGACATCGGCGGAAACGACGTAGGGCTCGACCTTGTAGATGCCCGTTTCCCCGCGGCTGTCGCCGTGGCTGATGGGGTTGATCATGCGGGCCAGCTCCCACGCGCGGGCCTTGTCCCCGAGCGCGGCGAAGGCCATCGCCGCCCACACGGCGGCATGGGTGTACTGGCCGCCGTTCTCCCGCACGCCGGGCACGTAGCCCTTGATGTAGCCCGGATCGTGTGCGGTCTTGTCGAAGGGCGGGGTCAAAAGCTGCACGAGCCCGAGATCGCGGCGTACGAGATGCGCATCCAGCGCTTCGAGGGCCGTGCGCTGCCGCCAGTCCGGGGCGGCCCCGGAAAGGACCGACCAGCTTTGCGAAATGGAGTCGATGCGGCATTCCTCGTTTGAGGAGGAGCCGAGTGGGGAACCGTCGTCGAAGTAGGCGCGGCGGTACCAGCCGCCGTCCCAGCCGTGCGCGTCAAGCTGCTCGCGCAGCGTGGCGGCCTCGCTTTCGCAGCGCAGGGCGAAGGCTTCGTCTCCCCGGGCGCGGGCCACGTGCGGAAAGCGCGTCAGGACGGTGTAGAGGAAAAAGCCCAGCCAGACGCTTTCGCCCTTGCCGCCGATGCCCACCCGGTCCATGCCGTCATTCCAGTCGCCGCTCCCCATGAGCGGGAGGCCGTGCTCACCGAAACGCAGGCCGTGTTCGATGGCCCGCACGCAATGCCGGTAGAGGGGCTCCTCAAGCTGCGAACGGGCGGGCTGGTCATAGAGGGCTTCTTCCTCGGCGTTGAGGCGGCGCATCTCGATGTAGGTCACCGGCTCGTCGAGGATGCCCCAATCGTCGGTGATGCGCACGTAGCGCTCCACGGCCAGCGGCAGCCAGAGGTAGTCGTCCGAGCAGCGCGTGCGCACCCCGCGATCCAGCGGCGGATGCCACCAGTGCTGGACGTCGCCTTCCGGGAACTGGTGGGCCGCGCAGCGCAGCAGATGTTCGCGCACCCGTTGCGGGTCGGCGTAGAGCATGGCGAGGGCGTCCTGCAACTGGTCGCGGAAGCCGAAGGCCCCGCCGGACTGGTAATAGCCGCTGCGGGCGAGGAAGCGGCTGGAGATGACCTGATAGAGAAGCCAGCCGTTGAGCATGACGTCGCAGGCGGCATCGGGCGTCTTCACCCGCACCGTGCCAAGGATGTCCCGCCAGAAGGCGCGCACCCGTTCCAGTTCGTCCCACGCCTCGCGGACATCCGCGAAACGCCGGGCCAGCGCCGCGGCCTCTTCTTCGCCGTCCGCCGCGCCGAGCACGAAGACGAGTTCCCGCGACTCGCCCTCGGCCAGCCCGAAGCCCGTCTGGATGCTGGCGCAGGGATCGAAACCCGCCCCGGTGCGGCCCGAGAGGCAGGTGCGCCGCAGGGCCGCCGGAGCGGACAAATCCCCGTTGCGGCCGATAAATTCCGTCCGGTCGCAACTGATGGTGCGTACGTGCGCGTCCACGTCGAAGAAGGCCACCCGGCCCGGGAAGTCGGTGGTGTAGGCGTTGCGCGCGAAGATGGTCCCGGTGTTGGGATCGGACTGGGTCAGCACGTGCATGGCGGTCTGGGGCCGCCGTTCCCCGAGCACCCATTCCGCATAGCCCGTGGCGGTCAGGGTGCGCGGACGGCCGGAGAGGTTCTCCACCCGCAGCACGGAGAGCTTGACCGGGGCTTCGGCGGCGACGAAGACCGTGAGGCGGCTGCGGATGCCGTCCTCGACGTGTTCGTAGACGCTGTAACCGAAGCCGTGCCGGATGCGGTAGCTTCCCTTCCCGCGCCGGGGCAGGGGCGTGGGCGACCAGCTTTGGCCCGTGGCCTCGTCGCGCAGGTAGAGGGCCTCGCCCGAGGCATCGGTGACGGGATCGTTGAGCCACGGCGTCAGCCGGAAGGCCTGCGCGTTCTCCTTCCACGTGTACACGCCGCCGCCGTCCGAGACGATGGTCCCGAAACCCTCGTTGGCGAGCACGTTGCACCACGGGGCGGGCACGTTTTGGCCGGGGCGCAGGGTGATCACGTATTCCGTGCCGTCCGGCGTGAAGCCGCCCGCGCCGTTGGCGAAGAGCAGCCGTTCTTCCGGGAATTCGGGCTGCGCCACGTCCCGGGCCGATTCCGGGGCCGGGCTCATGTGCGGGCACAGGCCGGGCATCCACGCCCCGGCCCGGCGGCGGTAGACCTGCTCGGAGAGCGTCCCGGCGGCGTCGCTGACGATGAGCCGGGCCACGCTTTCGATGAGGGTGCGGTCCTCCGGCGAGAGGCGTTGGGCCGCACGTACGAAAATGCCGCCGGGCGAATCCATAAGATGCCCCTCATGCCCCGCCGGGACAGCGCTCATGATCAGATCGTGCAGGTTTTGCCGGTAGCCCGCGTGGTCCTCGTTCCAGATCACGAGGTCGGCCATGAGCCCCTTGCGCCGCCAGTAGGCGTGCGCCTTGACCATCTGGAGGACCAGCTCGATGTTGGCGGAATCCGCGATCTTGAGCAGCACCACCGGGTAGTCGCCGGAAATGGATTGCCCCCACAGCCCGGACTGGCCCCGCGTGTTGGCGCGCAGCACGGCGGCGTTGGCGCGCAGGGCGGCGTTGGCGTAGAGGATGAAGGAGGCCATCTGCTCGAAGAGGTGGGCCTCGAAGAGATCGGCGTTGAAATGGTGCAGCAGCACCTGGCTGTGCGTCCACGCCAGATCGAAAACGCGGTCGGCCAGATGGCGGTCGCGGTACTTGTCCACGAGGGCGAGGCAGGCTTCCCGCGTTTCGCCCACGCCGGTCACGAGATCGAGCACGGCGCTTTCCCCGGGGTTCAGGGCCACGCGGCAGCGGATGGAGACGATGGGGTCGAGCACCGTCCCGGCCGTGCCGGAGAGGAGGCCCTTCCCGCCGTCGCCGTCAAGAGCGGCGGGATCGGCCAGCGTCCTGCCCCGTCCGATGAAGCGGGCGCGGTCGGTCTCGTAGGAGACGGACTCCACGTCCCCGCCGTGCGCGGCCAGCAGGTGGAAGAGGTAGAGCCGGGATTCCTCCGCCGAGCGGGGCCGCCGCGTGCACAGGATGGCCTGCGCCTGCGGCACGATTTCCGTCTGCACGAAGAGCTTGCTGAAGGCCGGATGCTGCGCGTCGCTGCCGGGCGCGGCCAGCACGACCTCGCCGTAGCTCGTCACTTCGAGGGTGCGGCGTTCGCGGCCGTGGTTGGTGAGGTGCACACGGCGCAGCTCGATGTCGTCCTCGGGCGAGACCACGATTTCGGTATGGGCGTCGTAGCCCCGGCAGCGGACGCGGAATTCCGCCCGCGCCTCGCTGAAGATGGCTTCATAGGCGTCCACGGCGCGGCGCACGGGCTGGTGCGCGGCGGACCAGAAATCGCCCGTGGCCACGTCGCGCAGGTAGCAGAACTGCCCCCAGCAGTCGCGCGTGGGGTCCTCGTGCCAGCGGGTCACGGCAAGCTGGCGGAAACGGCTGTAGCCGCCGCCCGCGCTGCTGACCATGACGTGGTAGCGCCCGTTGGACAGCAATTGCACGGCGGGCGGCGTCACATCCGTTTTCGTGAAGACGCGCAGCTTGTTTTCCACGGCCCGCACCGTGCCTTCCGTTGCCGTGGCCGTCAGGTAGCGCCCGTTGTGCAGATAGTCGGGCGCGGTGAGCGGCATCCGCTCCTCAAGCAGCAGCTTGGTGGACTGCAAGGCGGGATCGGCCAGAAAACGCCGCTGCATGGGGCCTTCGCGCAGCACGCTGAGCAGCGAAAGGAGGCTCATGCCCTGATGGTGGGCCATAAAGGAGTAGATGATCGCCGCGTCCGTGCCGCGCGGCAGGCGCAGGGGCGTGCAGTCGAGGGCTTCGTAGAGCCCGAAACGGCCCCCGAGCCCGCGTGAGGCCAACACGTGCAGGTTCCTGCACGCCGCATCCGGTTCCACCATGAGGGCCAGCGCGGTGGCGTAGGGCGCGATCACAGCGTCCTCGCCGAGGCCCCGCCGCAGGCCGAGGCCCGGCACGCCGAAGGCCCGGTACTGGTAGTTGAGGTCGCGGTCCTGTACGTTGTAGGCGGATTCGGAAACGCCCCACGGCAGACCCGTCTCGCGCCCGTATTCAATCTGGCGCGCCACCGCCCCGCGGCAGGCTTCGTCGAGGAGGGTGCGCTCACAGCTCGGCATGACCAGCATGGGCATGAGGTATTCGAACATGGAGCCCGACCACGAGAGCAGAGTGGGCGTGCCGTTGTTGGCGGTGAGCAGCCGCCCGAGCGCGAACCAGCTTTCCTGCGGGAGCTGCCCCTGTGCGATGGCTACGAAATAGGTGAGCCGCACTTCGGAGGCCAGCAGATCGTAATAGCTGGCGTCGAGGCGTTGTTCCTGCACGTTGTAGCCGATGGACAGCAGTTCGCGCTGCGCATCGTAGAGAAAGCCAAAATCCATGCTGGCCATGTCCGCGGCCCGTTCCGCGAGGCTGCGGCAGGCTTCCGTGAGCGCGGCGGCGCGTTCCCGCGCGGACCGGGCCTTTTCCCGCATTTCTTCGGGCAGGGAGTCCGGGTCCGCCTCCGCGAGGCGGCGCAGGGTGGGCAGCAGAAGATCGTCGGGCGCGCCGTCCGGCAGGGCGAAGGCCTCGAAGCCCGCGGCCACGTCGCGGCACTGGGCGATAAGGGCCTCGAACCAGAAGGCCTCGTCGCCGTCCGGGTCGGGCGCGCAGGCATCGCGGGCCGCTTCCGCCGCATCCGCGATCCGGGCCGCGACCTCGGCGGCTTCGTGGAGGGAGGCGAAGGAGGCTCCCCGCGCTTCGGCAAGGGCCCGATCAAGGCGTTGCCGCGCCTCCCGGCCCGCGCGGGGCGGTTCGGGCAGCATCGCGGCGGCGTCGGCCAGCCCCTCGAAGCGGCGGGGATCGAAAAGCGGCTCGTCGGGCAGGTCGAGCAGGGCCTGACGCAGGACAAGGAGGTGTCCGGCAAGGTTGCCGCTGTCCACGGTGGAAACGTAGTGCGGATGGAGCGGGAGGAGGGTGCGGGTGTCGTACCAGTTGTAGAAGTGCCCCCGGTGGCGTTCGAGCCCGGCGAGGGTGCTGAACATGTTCTCCAGCCGTTCCACGAGCCGTCCCGCGCTCAGGTAGCCCAGATCGTAGGCCGCCGCGTGCGCGAGCAGGGCCAGCCCGATGTTGGTGGGCGAGGTGCGGTGGGCCACGATGAGGCGCGGATGGGTGCGGATGTTGTCGGGCGGGAGCCAGTTGTCCTCGGGGCCGACGTACTGGTCGAAGAAGGCCCATGTCTTGCGCGCCAGCCCGTGCAGCAGGCCGAGGTCCTCCCCGGAGGGCGCGAAGGCGTGCCGGGCGCGGGGCAGGCAGAGGTAGGCCGCGAGCGCCGGGGAGAGCAGCCACGCCAGCGCGAAGGGCAGGGCGGCGGGGAGGGCTTCGGGCGCGGCGAAGGGCAGCAGGACGGCCACGGCGAGGCCGAGGGCGGGCGAGACGGCCATGAGGCGGTAGAGTCCGGCGGCGTCGCGGGGCGAGGTGCGTTCCACGTCGCCCGAAGGGTTCCACTGGAGCAGGTGGCGCTTGCTCACGCGCAGCCGCCACAGCGTGCGCAGCACGGCGTCCGTGCTGTAAAGCGCCTCATAGGGCAGCCACGCCAGCCGCAGGAGCATCCGCAGGCATTCCTGTCCGAAGGAGCGCAGCACGGCGAGGCCATGCCGTTTGGCCGCCACGTCCTTGGGCTTGCACAGCGCGCCGCGCAGGGCGTCGAGCACGGGCAGGGCGAAGACGAGGGCGAGGAGACCCAGCGTCCACGCTATCGGCCGGGCGGCGCAGAACCAGCCGAGCAGCAGCATGATCGTGAGCGAGAGCGGCACGAGGCTGCGCCGCAGGTTGTCGAGAAGCTTCCAGCGCGAGAGCACGGTCAGGGGATTGGGCTCCCGTTTTCCGCTCAAGGCGCGCACCCGCCGCCTGAGCCACGGCAGAAGCTGCCAGTCCCCGCGTATCCAGCGGTAATGGCGCATCACGTCCGCGCTGTAGCAGGCGGGGAAGCCCTCGTAGAGGAGGACGTCGCTCACCAGCCCCGAGCGGGCGTAGCAGCCTTCGATGAGGTCGTGGCTGAGCACGCGGTTGTCCGGGAAACGGCCGCGCAGGGCCAGCTCGAAGGCTTCCACGTCGTAGATGCCCTTGCCGATGTAGGAACCCTGCCGAAAGAGGTCCTGATAGACGTCGGAGACGTTGCGGGTATAGGGATCGATGCCCGCGTCGGAACAGAAGAGCCGGGCGTATTCCGTGGCGTTGGCGCTCGGCAGGGTCACGCCCACGCGCGGCTGGAGGATGGCGTAGCCCGAGACCACGCGCTTGCGTTCGGGATCGTAGACCGGGCGGTTGAGGGGGTGGGACATGGTGCCCACCAGCTTGCGGGCCGCATCGCGGGGGAGCATGGTGTCCGCGTCGAGGGTGATCACGTAGCGTACGGGTGCCCGCTTGAGGCTTTCCGGCGACACGGCATCCCCGACCACGAGCGCGAAACGTTCTGCTGCCGTGCCGGAAAGGAGCGCGTTGAATTCGCAGAGCTTCCCGCGCTTGCGCTCGTAGCCTATCCATCGGCGCTCGGTTTCGTTCCAGCGCCGGGGGCGGTGGCAGAGAAAGAAGGCTTCCGTTTCCGAGGAGGGGTATTTGCGGTTGAGGGCCTCAATCCCGGCCCGGGCCCGCTCAAGCAGCGCGGCGTCGCCCGCTTGCGTTTCCGAGGGCCCGTCCTTGAAGTCCGTGAGCAGGCCGAACTGCACATGCGGATCGCGGTTGCCCAGATAGTGCACTTCCAGCTTTCCGAGCAGTTCGTCCACTTCCTCGGGCGTGCCGATCATGCAGGGCACGGCCACGAGCGTGCGCGCCCCGGCGGGGATGCCGTCCCTGTAGTCGAGGCGGGGGAGGAAGCGGGGGGCGATGCACAGGGTCGTCAGCCAGTTGACCAGCTTGACGGCGATCTGGCTGGCTACAAGGCAGGCGGGTACGGCGGCCGCCGCCAGCGCGAGGACGGGCCAGGCCATGTGGCGCAGAGCGAGGAAAAAGGGCCAGGCCAGCAGGACGGCGAAAAGGAGGGTCAGGCCGAGATAGCCGCACAGGGAAAGCCCGTCCTGCCCCAGGAAGGCGCGGCACCACGATTCCCGGCAGCCCGGCTTCGGCGCGCGGGCCTCGCCAAGCGGGGACCGGCCCTGCGCGAGCAGCCTTTTAAGCTGCGGCAGCCCGGCGTCGATCAGATAATAGCCCACATGTGCGTTGAGGGGCATTTCCGCGCGGCCGCGGCTTTCCTCGCGTTCCTGCGCCTTCCACGGCGTGCCCGTCTCGCCCTCGGCCAGCGAGAGGGCGGCCTGCGCCACGTCCTTTTCGGGCAGGGCGTATTTTCTGGCCAGCCTTTCCACCACATGGCGGTAGTGATCGCGGGTGTGGAAATCGGTACGGGGATAGACGCGCGCGGGATCGCGGCGCAGGATATGCTCGACCACGCTAACTTTTTCCACGAAGTCCCGCCAGTCCTGCGCCCCGAGCAGGCGCAGGCTGGTCATGCTGTTGCCGATGGAGACCTGATCCGCGGCCTGCTGCTGCGTGTCGAGCTGGACGAGCTGATCGATGCTCAGCCCGGACTCGGCCAAAAGGTCCTCGATCCAGCCGAGGGGCAGCGTGAGGGCGGCGTTCTGGCCTTGCAGCCGCCGCGCCAGTTCCGCGACGAAAGCGCCCGTCATGGGCGGTTTGGAGGCGGCCATTTCAGCCACGGCCAAGAGGACGCTCTTGCGGTCCCTCTCCGCCGTCTCGATGAGCTTGTCGGCCCATTTCTGCGCCAGCTTCTGATCGTGCCATGCGGCCATGACCCGGGCGGTGACGCGGCGCAGGTTCTCGATGAGCGCGAGGCGCAGCATGATGGGGATGGCCCACAGTTCTCCGAGGGTCAGGGGGGAAACGGTCTGGTAGGCCGTGACGAAGCGGGCGAGCAGCGCGGGATCGAGCTTGCCGTCGCCGTGCGAGATGTTTTCAAGGGCAATGTCGTAGACGCGGGGAAGCCCGGCGGAAGGGCCTTCCGCCAGTTGCGGAAGCTCCTTGCTGTAGCCTTTGGGCAGGTGGCGGCGCGCGGCGTGGATGTGCTCTTCGACCACCCAGTAGTTGTCGAGCAGCCATTCCCCGGCCGGGGTCACATGGCGGCCCGCCTGCGAGCGCGCCGTGACCGCCGAGAACATCTTGCAGCATTCGGCCAGCACTTCCTCGTTGTCGTCCAGACGGGCCAGCAGGCGGTCGGGGCCGGGGCGCTGCCGGAGGCGATGGCGGCTGGCCAGTTCCACGGCATGGCTTTCCATCTGTTCGGCGTTGAAAAGCTCCGAACGCAGGGCCGGTTCCGCCGCGAAGGTGTTGTGCTCCGCCCTCCACAAAAAAAAGCCGGTTTGCAACCGGTATAACGCCGCCGACAGCATCGTGCCCATAGTCATGCCTACCTCTTCGTAACGCCGTTTCCGCCGGAGTGCGCCCGCCAAGAGCGCCTTCCCGGGAGCCGAACCTGCGTGGCTGGCGTGCAGCCGGGAGGACAGGGACAGCGGCCCGGCCGCCTGGCCGTTCGCAGGTGTTGCGGCGATTATAGAGTAAGGATGATTAGGGTTTAGAGGTCAATGATAAGTGCCCGGGGCCTTCTTTATAATCAGGAAGGCGGCGCGGGCGGAGAGCGGAGAGGAATGATGCCCGGCGACCGGATGGACCCACCCGGATGAAGGGAGAGAGGAGCAGAGGGGAGACGAGGAGCCGCGCTTCCCGGCGTTACGGCATCCCGGACGTCGGGCACAAGAAGTCCTTCCCCTGCCGCAATCCCTCCCCGGGAGGGCTCCCACGCCTCATGAGCTGCCCGCTGAAGGTGATGAGCGGGGAATCCTTCATGAGAGGGGTCCCTCTCTACATGGAGTGGCCACCGGGCCCGGTGAAGGCAGGCGCGACCAATCAAGATAGGTACAGTGGCTATACGTTCAACCTCAAGCCCGGTGAGGGCGGGCGCGTTGGGGGCAAGGCGTTTTATCCTGTGGGCAGGACGCGGGCCTTGACGTATGTGCCTTTTTTCGCTAATTGGAAAATATATATCCCTTATGATCAGGATGTCTGCCATGAAGTCCTCGACTTCCCCCTTCCCGTTGCCGAGCAAGGTGTGTTTTCTCCTTGTTCTGCTCATGCTCGTCTTTGGCGCGGGGCAGGAAGGGGCGGCAAGCAGCATTCTGAGCAGCTTTGACGCCTCCGCGCCCCGGTCATGGAACCGGGAAGACCGTCACGGCGCGCTCCTTCAGATCGTTCAGACGCGCCAGTCCCTGCCGCGCCTCTGCGTCAAGCAGGGCGGGGGACAGGGAGCGGCCCTGCCGCCGCGCGTCGCCCCTCTTTTCCCGCCCGTCCCGCGGGACATCCTCTCCCTCTCTCTCGACGAGCATCACCTTCCCCGGCTTTCCGATTTCCGGGGGATGCTCCCTCTCCCTTGCGCCCCACCTTCCCTGGCCTCCCTCTGATACTCGAAAATAGGACCACGCTTCCTTGCTGTTCATCATTTCCATCATGGAAAAAGGTGGTTATGAAGCAAGGGAGTTCCGCCCGCCCCGCTGGAGCATGCCCGCGTACCTCTGTTCGTCGGGCCCTGTCCCTCCGTGAAAGGCGGGGCTACACTCCTTCTTTTCTTTCAGGAGGCTATTATGGGACTCGGAATGACCGTCTTCCTCGTGTGTCTCGGGTTCGTGGCGTTCGCCGCCGTCGTCGGATGGATCGGCGTCAAGATGGGTGATTGAGCCTTACGGCGCGGGTCCGCCTCAGCGCGCGCCCGCGCCGTTTTTGTTTTCCGGCGCGACCGGAACCACCGTTTGATTCCTCTTTTCATGAAACAACAACGGGATCGGCAATCGCCTTGGGGCGTTTCTTCCCGGTGCCGAAGCCTCAGGTCCATGTGAAAAAGAGGTGGGAAACCGTCAGCCCTCCCCATCAAGGCACCTTCTTTTTCATCAATCATGTAGTTACAGCGGAGTGCGTAACGCTTCTGGTATGGAACTTTTTATTCTCCTTTTGCTCATTCTTTTGAACGGCGTTTTCGCCATGTCCGAAATCGCCCTCGTCACGGCGCGCAAGGCGCGTCTGGCCTCCCGCGCGGCCTCGGGGGACCGATCCGCTCAGGCCGCCATCAAGCTCGGCAAAGACCCGACCCGGTTTTTATCGACCGTGCAGATCGGGATCACCTCCATCGGCCTATTGAGCGGCATTTTCGGGGAATCCGCACTGGCCGAGCCGCTGGCCCGCTGGTTGCGGCACAACGTGGACCTTGCTCCTTCCACGGCCTCGGCCGTAGCGGTGACGGTGGTCATCGCCCTCGTCACCTACCTGTCCATCGTCGTCGGGGAACTCGTGCCCAAACGCCTCGGGCAGATCAACCCCGAGGGCGTGGCGCGTCTCGTGGCCCGGCCCATGACGCTGCTTTCCGTGATCAGCCGTCCCTTTGTGGCGCTGTTGACCTTTTCCACGCGCGGGCTGCTGCGTCTCTTCGGGATAAACCCGGATCAGCAGCAGGCGGTTACGGAAGAGGAAATACAGGCCATGATCGACGAGGGTTCGGAATCCGGGGCCATCGTCCGCCGCCAGCGCGAAATGCTGCGCAATATTTTCTGGCTCGACGACCGTCACATGGCCTCGATCATGCTGCCCCGTTCGGAAATCGTCTATCTGGACACGCGCTTGCCCGATGAGGAAAACCTGCGCCGCCTCACGTCGACGGAACACTCGCACCTCCCCGTCTGCGACGGCGGTCTCGACAATGTGCTCGGCGTCCTCCGGGCCAAGCAGGGGATAAGCCTTTTTCATGAGAACCGCTTCGGGGAATTGCGGGACTTCCTCGCGCCGCCGGTCTTCGTCCCGGAGACGCTCTCGGGGCTGGAACTGCTTGAGCGTTTCCGGCAGACACGGATGCATATGGCCTTCATCATTGACGAGTACGGAACGCTTGAGGGCCTGGTCGCGGTCCGCGATCTTCTGGAAATCGTGACCGGGCAGATGAACGTTCCCACCGACGAGGCGTGGGCCATCCGCCGTGAGGACGGCTCATGGCTGCTGGACGGCACCATCCCCGTCCTTGAAATGAAGGACAGGCTCGGCCTGCGCACGGTGCCCGACGAGCGCAAGGGCATTTACAACATCCTGAGCGGGATGATCATGTACATGATGGGGAAAATCCCCCGCGAGGGCGACAAGGTGGACTGGGAAGGCTGGCGCTTTGAAGTGGTCGACATGGACGGCAACCGGATAGACAAGGTGCTGGCCCGACCGCTGGCCGAAGCTGCCCCGGAGAAGGCCGGGGCGGACCCTCTTGAATAAAACGGGGCCCTTCCCGGAAGTGGGAAGGGCCCCTTTTTTACGGCGTTTGCGTCAGGCCCGGTCCGGCGCCCGGCGCGGCGAGAAGAGGAAGAGGACGACGGCGAGGATGATGAGCCCCGCCGCCGCGCCCGCGCCGTAGGTCCCGTCCCAGAGCCACCGCATCCAGATGAAGGTGAAAAGCAGGGGCGAGACGCCCTGACTGACCCGCACGAAGGTTTCGCTCACCGCGAGGATGGCGGCTCGGTCGTCGGAAGGGGCGAGCAGGGCCACGCTGTCGTTGATGATGGGCAGGGACAGCCCCTGCGCCATGCCGAAGACGAGCAGGGGCAGGACGCTCAGCCACAGGCCCGGCGTAAGGGCCAGAAAAGCCGTGGGCACGGTATAGAACAGCCCGGCGGCGATCATGAGGGTGCGGAAGGACCAGCGCTTGTGCAGATGAGGCAGCCCGGCGGAAGCGATATACGACCCCACGGCCACCATGCAGAAGACGATCCCGATGCGCGAGGGCGAGGCGTGGTAGCGGGCCTCGGCCATGAGCGGGTAACAGGTGTTGACCGGCCCGTAAATGACGCAGTAGCAGAGGAAGACGAGGATAAAAAAGCCGATGGAGCGCCTTTCGCGCAGGGTGTTCAGGGATTCCTTTGCATAGGCTCCCCAGTCCATTCCCTTTTCCGCCCCCCGGAGCGTCACGTAGAGGCTGAGGAAGGCCGCGGGCAGGGCCAGCGTGAACACCGCGAAGGGCGCGCGCCACGACCACTCCCCGAGCACGCCGCCGAGGATGGGGTAGACGATGGTCCCGAGGCTGTCGACCGCGGTCAGCCGTCCCATGATGCGCGGCAGATGCGCCTCGTCGTACATGTCCGCGGCAAGGATGGTGTAGAGTACGCCGAGCGGCCCCGCCCCCAGTCCCTGCACGATCCGGTAGAGCAGCACCTCCTCCCACGTGTCGGCGAAGAGGCAGAGCACGCCCCCGAGGGCAAAGACCAGCAGCGAGGGCAGGAGCACGGCCTTTCTGCCGAAGCGGTCGGAAAGCACCCCGGCCACGGGCGTCATCGCGGCTTCGGCCAGCGTGAAGCTGACCACCACCATGCCCGCTGCGGCGGCGCTCAGGCCGAAGGTATGCATCATGGTGGGCAGGACCGGCAGGATCAGGGTCACGCCCATGGCACTCAGCAAACGGACGCTGAAAAGCAGCGTCAAATCTTTCTTTCCCGGCATGGATCACCTCCGTCAGGATCGCCTCACGGTACCACGCCGGGTTTCGGGAATCTTGTATTTTTCAGGCCGCCGGAGAGCGCCGCGCCGGGGTTACGGCCAACGGAAAGCGGAAACCGCCTGCACCGCTGCGCCTTGAGGACGGGGCGGGGCGGCAAGGGCCGCCCCCGGGCGAGGGCCGTTGCGCGCCGGGTACGGCAGCAAGGCCATGACTGCTCCTTACAGGAAAAGACGAGGTCCGCTGCGCGCCGGGTGCGGCCTTGGACTGTGTCTATGACATGCCTTGTAATGCTTCTGACCGCTGCGCGCCGGGTATGGCCTTGGACCTTTCCGGGATTCCCCCCCGAGCGCGGACCCTATTCGTCGGGCATTTCCATACCGAGCGTGACGAGGCCGGGCTTTTCGGCTTCGAGGAAGGCGAGGGCCTCTTCCGCGCCGGAACCGGAGGCTTATAGGCCGTCTCCTGCCGGAATCGCCCCACCGGGCCGCCGGACGCCGCCTTCAGCGCCCGAGCCGCCGCAACCGCGCCTGAAGGGAAGCCTGAAACGCCTCTTCGGAAAGGGCCGGATCGTGCAGCGAAAGCCAGATGCCGCAGGGCACGTCCCCACAGTGGCCGCAGTCCTTCATCCCTTTCTTCTGGGCGCAGGCGTAGAGGGGGCAGATGTGTTCCCCCATAAACGCCGTCCAGTAGACCTGCCCTTGTTCCGCCGCGCAACCCCGGCATTCGCTCCCGAACGACGGGCACTCCGCACAATCCACACCGCACGCGTTCATGCTTCCTCCTTCTGCCGCCTCTCTTTCCGGGCAGCGGAAAGGGGCCTGTCCTCCCCTATCACGGGCCGGGGCGGAGGTCATCCCTGAAAAGACGGCGCGAGCGGCGCAGTCGGAAGGACCACGCCGCTCGCCGGGGAGGCGGGAAAGGACGCCCGCTCAGGCCGTGGCCCGGGAAGTGGGGTACATCATGCGGTAGCCGAGCCAGACCGCGCAGACGCAGAGCACCGCGTTCAGGAGGATGTTGAGCCCGGCATAGGCCATATCGCCGCCGTGGTAGAGATTGAAGGTGTCGAGCGAAAACGTGGAAAAGGTGGTGAAGCCGCCGAGAAAGCCGGTTCCGAGCAGGCTGTAGCCCACGGGGAAGGGTTTGCTTTCGCGTTTCATCCAGCCTTGCAGCAGGCCCATGAGGAAGCCGCCGAGGACGTTGATGATCAGAATGCCGATGGGAAAACGGGTCGTGAGGCCGCTCATGATCGCGGCGTTGAGGTGAAAGCGGCACACCGCCCCCACCGCGCCGCCCACGAGCACCGCGACCGCGTTGGATGCATAGGACATGTCGAGCCTCCCGCCTAGTGGATCGTCATGAAAAAGCCTGCTGCCGTTCCGCAGAGGCACAGGACCATATTGAGGACCACATTCAAAATCCCCTTGCCCGGCTTGCCGTCGCGGAAGGCCGCGAAGGTGTCCATCGAAAAGGTGGAGAACGTGGTCAGCGCCCCGAGCATCCCTTCCCCGATGAAGTCGTGCCACGGGACCGCCGACATCGTGTGCGCGGCGATAGCCCCCACGAGCAGGCCCATGATGAAGGAGCCGAGCACGTTGACGAAGAGCGTTCCGTAGGGGAAGCCCTTGCCGAACCATGCCGCGAACCATGCCGAAATCTGGAAGCGGAGCCACGCGCCGATCGCGCCGCCCCCCGCCACCCAGAGAGTACCCGCCATATCTGTCATGAATCGCTCCCTTTCCGAAGCCCCGTTCAGGGGTTGGAGTGCCGAAGCGGGAACCGCCCGAGGGCGGCTCCCTCCTTCGCTACATCTTGTAGGCGTCTTCTCCCAGAATGGAGTTGTCGAGCCCCGCCACTTCCTCTTCGGGGGTCACGCGGATGGGCTTGCCCCACATGTCGATGACCTTGAAGATGATCAGGGTGACGAAGAAGGAGTAGACGGCCACGATGATCACGCCGAGAAGCTGCATGAGGAACTGTTCGAGGCTCGCGCTCACGCGGTCGATGTTCGGGCTGGCGAGGATGCCGAGCAGGAGCGCGCCGGTCACGCCGCCCATGCCGTGGGCGCGCCACACTTCGAGCGCGTCGTCAAAGGCGAAGCGTTCCTGCACGCCCTTGGCGAAGTAGCACACGAGAGAGCCGAGGCCGCCGATGACGATGGCCGCCCAGGGTTCCACGTAGCCAGCGCAGGGGGTGATGGTGGCAAGGCCCGCCACCGCGCCCACCAGCACGCCCGAGAAGGTGGGCCTGCGGCTGTAGTGCCAGTCGAGCGCGAGCCACACGAGCATGGCCACGGACCCCGCGATGGTTGTATTGGTGAAGGCGTAGGAGGCCAGCGCGTCGGCGGCGTAGGCCCCGCCCGCGTTGAAACCGAACCAGCCGAACCACAAGAGGCCCGCGCCCACGGCCACCAGCGGGAGGTTGCTCGCTACGGTCGGCTCGCCGGGCCGCACCGTGGTGCGGCGGCCAAGGTAGAGCACCGAGGCCAGAGCCGAGAAGCCCGCGCTCACGTGGATGACGATGCCGCCCGCGAAATCCACCACCCCGAGCTTGGCGAGGAAGCCGCCGCCCCAAATCCAGTGGCAGGCGGGCAGGTAGATGAAGATCATCCACAGGATGATGAATTTCAGGTAGCCGCTGAAGGTCAGCCGGCCCGCGAAGGCTCCGGTGATCAGGGCCGGGGCGATGACCGCGAACATGAGCTGATAGGCGAAGAAGAGGATGAACGGGACCGTGCTCGCGTATTCCGTGCTCGGGGCCACGCCCACGCCGTCAAGCCCGAAATGGAAGGTGATGTCTCCGATGATGCCGCCGAGATCGGGGCCGAAGGCGAGGCTGAAGCCGCCGAAAATCCAGATGACGGCGATGACGCCCATCGAAATGAAGTTCTGCATCATGATGGTCAGCACGTTTTTGCGGGGCACCATGCCGCCGTAAAAAAGCGCGAGGGCGGGCGTCATGAGGCACACCAGCGCCGTGCAGAGCATGACGAAGGCGGTATCGCCCGTGTTCAGTGTGTACATGGGGGCTACTCCTTTGCGATTGAAGGTGAAGCTACCGGTGGCTGGCCGGGAGCAGGTCAAGGTTGGGCAGGAGGAAAATCCACGCCGCGATGACGAAGGGGAAGGTCAGGGTCGGTATGCCGAAGGTATTCAGCACCACGTTGAGCGCGCCCTGCGCCACCACGGTGAAGATCGTGCCGACCAGTGCGTAGATGACGACCCTCCAGTTGGGCTTGTAGAAGGTGGTGCCGAGGCCGATGGCCGTCAGCACCGCGCTGAACTGGAAGAGTCCGGCGATGATGGCCGTGGACCCGCCGCCGAGGATGACCGCCGTGCAGATGGCGACGAGCGAACCCACGAAGGCGAAGACGGCCGCCCACACGGAACTGACCGCGAGGCCGATGAGGAAAAGGATGCCCGTGATCACGTTGTTGATGAGGAAGACCTGCGACACCCCGGCAAAGGCCGCGTGCCAGAACTGCCGCATGTCCAGCGTGAAGAGATCGCTCACCGGAGGCTGGACGGCCACCACGGGATGGGGCAGGCTCGTGATCTGGATATGCCCGAAGTTGTAGGCCGCGAGCATCAGGAACCACGTCGTAATGACGAAGGGCCCGGTCATGGCCGAGACCTTCCATGTGCGCAGGACGCCCGAGATGGCCCGCATGAGGATGGTCGAGAAGATGGAGCCGGCGATGACGTAGCCCCACAGCAGGGGCGTGGGCGCGAAGAAGGTGGGCAGCGCGCAGCCCACCAGGATGCCGTTGTAGCCGTGCAGCCCCATGTTGATGTTTTCTTTGGGCGCGCGCGTGGCGTAGGCGGTGAGGGTGCCCATCACCGTGCCGATGATGGCCCCGATGCCTACGGAGATCATGTGCGCCGAATAGGCCCCCCAGAAGATGCCGACGAGAAAGAAAAGGCCCGTCAGCGGGTTATTCTGGAACATGACCTGTCCGGCGCCGCGCAGACAGACATCCACGAAATGGATAAAGGTATTTTGGGAGGCCAGCGCACCCCACGAGTGGGGGGCTGTGCCCTGGGCAGCGACGTCGCTCATCGTGTTTTCTCCAGCTCGGCGTGGCCGAGAGTTGAAGATGGCGGAACGGTTCCGCGGAAGGCCCTATTGCCACAGGAACGCTTGCGGCAGATCGCGCCCGGCCACGATGCGGCGGGCGATCTGCCAGAATTCCCGGATTTTTCCGCGCACCGATTCCGAGGTCATCCCCAGCACCTTGAACACCACCCCGCAGTCGCCCGGCAGGAGCGAGGCGCCGTAGGCGAGCCGCGCTTCCTTGTCCACCGCCGCATCCGCGGCCTGAAGCGTCTGCAGGGCCTTTTCCTTTTCCGTCAGCAGGATGACGTTGCCGAATACCTCGTAACCGTTCATGATCCCGGTCCGAGAGAGGTCCGTGGCGCGGGGATCGACGATAAATTTTTCCACGAACAGCCGGACGTTGTTCTCGCGCCGCGTGGCCTCGATGGTGGAGGAGTAGAGATCAAAGCCGAAAAGCTCGTCCTTGTGGTGGTACTTGCGGCCCGGCAGCACCACTTCGGAGTAGAGCAGGCTCCCCCTTTCCGCGATGGAGATGCGGGTGTGCGAGAGGAAGCGCGAGGTCCGGTGCGGGATGAGCGGATCGGGCATATATTCGAGATAGCCGCCTTCCTCGACCACGATGTCCTGCATCTGCGAGGCATAGTTGGCGTTCATCATGTGCACCTTGGTGGCGGACTGGGTGGTGACGTGGGCCGCCGCGTCCTTGCCCACCTCAATTTCCAGCGCCATGCGGTCGCCCTGAAGCAGGCATCCGGTGGTGGTGATGATGAATACGCAGGGCATTTCCGGCATGGCCTCGTCCCAGTAGAGGGGCCGCTGGGCGAGGAAGGGCACGCGCCGATCCATGAAGGAGAGCACGCTCCTGTCGCCCCTTTTGGCGAATTCGAGGCGCAGGTAGCCGTTCTTGCCCACGATGCCGCTCGGCATCTGCGCGGGCTCGTCCTGATAGTCCCGCAGTTCCGGCGCCTGCCCAAGCCGTGCGAGGGCGAGGCGGGCCAGTTCAGCGCGGGTCCGGCTGCTCAGTTGCGTCATGGCGTCCCCCTTCAGGCCGTCTTTTCGGCGGGCTTGAAGTCGAAGAGGGCGTCGCGGATGATCATGTCCGCCAGTTCCTCGATGTTTTTCCCGGTCTTGCAGTTGGTGAAGATGAAGGGCTTGCCGTCGCGCATGAGGCGGGAATCGCGGTCCATGACCTCAAGGCTCGCGTCGACGTAGGGGGCGAGGTCTTCCTTGTTGATCACGAGGATGTCGGACTGGCAGACGCCGGGGCCGCTCTTGCGGGGGATTTTGTCGCCCGCGGCCACGTCGATGACGTAGATGAAGAAGTCCGCGAGCGCCGGGCTGAAGGTCAGCGTCAGGTTGTCGCCGCCGCTTTCGATGAAGATGAGGTCGCTTTCGGGGAAACGGCGCTCAAGCTCCTCCACGGCGGCCAGATTCATGCTGGGGTCTTCGCGGATGGCGGTATGCGGGCAGGCTCCGGTTTCCACGCCGACGATCTTCTCGGCTTCCAGAACGCCGTCGAGTTCGCGTTGCACGTGCTTGGCGTCCTCGGTGGTGACCACGTCGTTGGTGACGATGAGGGGTTTGACGCCCCTGCGGATGAGGACGGGCGTCACCGCCTCGATGATCGCCGTCTTGCCGGAACCGACCGGCCCGCCTACGCCAATGCGAGTGATTTTTTTCATTGTCTTTTTTCCTTTGGAAGTATGCCGTAAGGCTAGTTCATGAACAGGCGCACGCGGGCCTTGACGTGGTTGGCGGCGAGGATGTCCGTCATGGGCGCGAAGGCCGACATCTGCTCCAGCGAGAGCTGCATGGACAGGCGGCACAGAGGATCGAAATGCCGGGTCAGCCCGTAGAGCGTGCGCTGGATGTCGATGTGGGTGATGCGCATGAGCCGCATGGACGCGTTGAGGATGGTCATGGCCACGCCGTAGAGGTGGACCGTGAGCACTTCGTGCAGGAGCCCCGCATCGAGCTGCGCCTGCGTGGACAGGCCCGTGACGACGAACATGATGGCGAGCGAGACCGGATAGGTGCCGGGGGTGCGGCCCTCCCGGACGGCGTCGCGCCAGCGGGCGATGAGCGGGTCTTCGGTGATCTCCGCGCCCATTTCCGCCAGTTTTTTGCCCATGCGCGTGGTCATGAGCCGCGTTTCCTCGTTGAGCTTGCGGGCGAAGGCCTCATGGTCGATGCGCATCAGCTCCTTGATGTTGCCCGCCAGGGCCGCCCGCGTCGCCCACACGATGGCCACGCCGTCGCCCTTGGCCGCCTGTTCGAGGGCGGTGAGCGCATAGCCGCGCAGGGTTTCGGGATCGCGGACCACGCCCTTCTGGACGGCGGATTCCACCCCGCTTGAAAAGGCGAAAGCGCCCACCGGCAGCATGGAGTCTCCGAACTGGAGCATTCTGGAAAGGGAAAGGATCGTCTTCACGCTCGCCTCCGCAGTGTCATCACTTGTGGTGGCGGTGCCCGTGCCCGCAGTGTCCGCCGTGTTCCTCGCACCGGTGAGGGTGGCCGTGCCCGTGATGGTGATGATGGTGTTCGTGGCGGTTTCCTTCGTCTTCGCTTTCAGGGCCGTGCGCGTGATCCCCGTGGTGGGAGTGCCCGTGCCCCGCGCCGTCGGCGGAGGCGGCGTCCCCGGCGTGGGTATGGCCGTGCGCGTGCGAATGCCCGCCCTGCATGGGCTGCTCCGTACCGCCGAAGAGCCGCCGCGCCTGCGAGGGATCGAGCTTGTCCGCGATTTCCGCGCCCGGGACGAAGCGGAAGGAAATGTCCGCGAAGTGATGGGTGTTCATGACCGAATTCATGACCAGCCGGTTGACCGCGAGGGGGACGTAGACGAAGCCGTCCTGCACCACGGCGGGCCAGTGCTGGTTGCCGAGGGCGTGGCCGAGCTGCACGCAGCGTTCAATGAACTGCTCGGGAGGCAATTTCCGCAGATCGCTCAGATCGACGACGAGCACGTCGCACAGATCGATGTTGCAGACCACGGCCCTGTTTTCGCCGTCGTCCCAGAGCAGTACGTCGCCGTCGCGCAGGAAGGTGTCGCGATCCAGCGAAACGGCTACGGTCTGGCCGTTACGCGTGTCCTTGCGCAGCCTGTTTTTCTGCGCGTCCCACTGGCTGAGTTCCAGCAAGTCGATTTCGGCTTCGGCCAGCCGATCTTTCCACGCCTCATCCTTGATGTTGCCGAGTACGGTTTCTACGATGTGCATTCGATTCCTGCCTTGAACGGTTGATGGGGGAGGGCCGCCGGAGAAGGCGGGCCCCGCCTTTGTGAAGCGCCGCCTCACCGCGCGGGAGAGGCGGGGCCGTCCGGGGCGCGACGGGGTGCGGCCTTGCGGCCCTGCTCGGCGTCCCCGGGTGGCCCCGCCCTTCTTCCCGCGTGGGAGCCGCTCCCAGTGTTTTCCAGAACCCGGTCCATGTCCCTCCCGCGTGGGAGCCGGGGGAGGCGTCCCCCGGCCTGAGCGCGCGGTCGCTCTAGCTGAAGAAGTAGAGCTGGCCGAGGGCCACTCTTTCGGCGGGCCGGACCGTGGCATGGGTGCCGTCCACAGTCACGGCGAAGGTTTCGGGGTCGACCTCGATTTTCGGCAGGTTGCCGTTGCGCACCATGTCGTGCTTGTTCAGGCCGCGGATGTTGCGCACGGGCTCAAGGCGGCTGCGCAGGCCGATCCTCTCGCGGATGTTGCAGTCCATCGCCGCCTGAGAGACGAAGGTGAGGCGCGTGCGGGGCTTGGCGAGTCCCATGCCGCCGAACATGGGCCGGTAGTAGGTGGGCTGCGGCGTGGGCAGGGAGGCGTTGGGATCGCCCATGTTGGCCCAGCTGATCATGCCGCCCTTGATGACGAGTTTCGGCTTCGCGCCGAAGAACTGCGGTTCCCAGAGGACGAGGTCGGCGTATTTGCCCACTTCCACGGAACCGATGATGTGGCTGACGCCCTGCGTGATGGCCGGGTTGATGGTCACCTTGGCCACGTAGCGCAGCACGCGGAAGTTGTCGTTTTGCGCGTTGTCTTCGGGGAGCTTGCCGCGGGCTTCCTTCATGGCGTTGGCGGTCTGGATGACGCGCAGCCAGTTTTCGCCCACGCGCCCCATGGCCTGCGAGTCGCTCGAGATCATGGAGATGACGCCCATGTCGTGCAGCACGTTTTCGGCGGCCACGGTCTCGGCGCGCACGCGGCTTTCCGCGAAGGAGACGTCCGAGGGCACGTTGGGGTTGAGGTTGTGGCAGACCATGATCATGTCGAAGAGTTCGGACTGCGTGTTGATCCCGAAGGGCAGGGTGGGGTTGGTGGAGCTCGGCAGCACGTTGGGGTAGCTCGCCACCTTCAGGATGTCGGGGGCGTGGCCGCCGCCCGCGCCTTCGGTATGGAAGGTGTGGATGACGCGGCCCGCGATGGCGTCGATGGTGTCCTCGACGTAGCCCGATTCGTTCAGGGTGTCGGTGTGGACGGAAACCTGCACGTCCATGTCGTCGGCCACGCTCAGCGCGCCGCGGATGAGGGCGGGCATGGCGCCCCAGTCCTCGTGCACCTTGAAGCCGCACGCGCCCGCCTCGATCTGCTCGACGAGGGGGGCCTTGTTATAGGCGTGGCCTTTGGCGAGGATGCCCATGTTGACGGGCATGGCGTCGATGGCTTCCAGCATTCTGGTGATGTTCCACGGCCCGGCGGTGATGGTGGTGCCGTTGGTGCCGTCCGTGGGTCCGACGCCGCCGCCGAAGAAGGTGGTGACGCCGTTGGAGAGGGCGGCGTAGGCCTGCTGGGGCGAGATGTAGTGGACGTGAGAGTCGATGCCGCCCGCGGTGAGGATGAGGTGCTCGCCGGTGATGGCGTCGGTGGAGTTGCCGACGATGAGATCGGGGTGCACGCCGTTCATCATGGACGGGTTGCCGCTCTTGCCGATGCCCACGATTTTGCCGTCGCGGATGCCCACGTCGGCCTTGATCACGCCCTGCACGGCGTCGATGATGGTGACGTTAGTGATCACCAGATCAAGCACGCCCGCGTCGCGGGTGAGGCGGGCGTCGCCGCCCATGCCGCCGCGCAGGGTCTTGCCGCCGCCGTACATGGATTCGTCGCCGTAATGACGGAGGTCTTTTTCGATTTCGACATACAGGTCCGTATCGCCGAGCCGGATTTTGTCCCCCACGGTGGGGCCGAAAAGGGCGGCGTGTTCCTGACGGGAAATAGTTGGCATAATGAACTCCTTGTGAGCCGCGTCAGCGCGCGGGCCTTACAGTTTGGCGTTTTTGAAGCCGAGCTTGTCCGCGCGTTCCTGATTGAGGACGCGTTCGTGATCGTCGCCGGTCCAGCCGTCTACGAGGTTGTTGAAGCCGTAGGTCCCGGAGGTGCCGCCGATGGCGACGAGGGAGACGGTCTTTTCATCGCCCGGCTCGAAGCGGATGGCGGTGGTGGAGGAGATGTTCAGGCGCATTCCGTAGGCGGCGGGGCGGTCGAATTCGAGGGCGCGGTTCACTTCAAAGAAGTGGAAGTGGGAACCGACCTGAATGGGGCGGTCGCCGGTGTTGTGCACCTTCAGGGTGACGGTCTTGCGGCCTTCGTTGAATTCGATGGGGCCTTCGCCGAGGACAAGGCCGCCTACCGGCGTCTTCTGGCCCTGCTGGGGTTTCTGCGTGGTATTCTGCGTGGCGTCCGGCACGGCGTTCTGTTTGCCGTTCTGGGCGTTGCCGGGCTGTTGAGCCGCGTTCTGCTTATTGTTCTGGGCGTTATTTTTGGTCATGACGGCATCCCCTGCTAGTTGATGGGGTTGTGGATGGTGATGAGGCGGCTGCCGTCGGTGAAGACGGCTTCCACCTGCACGGTGGGGATCATTTCGACCACCCCTTCCATGACGTCGTCGCGGGTGAGGATTTTCCGGGTTTCGGCCATGACCTCTTCAACGGTCTTGCCCGCCCGGGCCTCTTCGAGGGCGGTGGCGGAAAGCACGGCGACGGTTTCCGGATGGTTGAGCTTCAGGCCCTTGGCTTTTCGCTTGAGCGCGACGTCGGCCAGGGTATGGATCATGAGTTTATCCAGCTCACGTGGAGTAAGGTGCATACAGGCCTCCTTGGGGACTTTTTCGTAACACGTTCAAAATGAGCGTAACACGTAGGGTGCACTGCATCGTCAAAGCAAAAGACGCTGCGTGAAAAAGGTAACGGCATGTCGAAGTCTGGTTCAATGATAAAAAAGATAATATAATGAGGTATGTTATAGAATAAAAAGCGCGTCATTACGTAGAGCCTTTGCGCTTTGCATCGGCTATGAATGCACTGTGAATCGTCTTATACTTTGCTCTATTTCCTCTGATGCACTGTATGCCTCTAAAGACATCTCCATGAAGGAAGACAGGCGGACATGAAGCCTCCTACTATAAGGGATTCTGTATATAACGGGAAAAGAAGCACATGGGAGCATGATAAAGGACGAAGAAAGCCGGTATAGCTTTCTCTCAGGCGAAGGGAAGGGGCCTATTGAAGGACCGCCAAGGCGCGGGAAGGACAGGAGGGAAGGGCGCGGGAATCGGGGCGGGACTGATTTCTTTTCAGAGGAACTCTTGATGAAAAAGGGAAAACATGGAATGCTTCCTCATGCTCTGGGCCGAAACCCAGCCCGTCATATCGAGGGGCCGAGCCCGCCGCGAAAAAGGACTGCGCCATGCAACGGCTGATACGTCACAAGGAACAGGCGGCGGCTGAAAAGCGCCTTTTGAGAATGGAAGGGGCTCCCCGGAGCCTCGTGTATGCCCTTGGAACCTTGCTGGTATGCCTTTTGGCTTCTTATCTCTTCCTTCTGCGGCTCGAACATGACCGGCTGGCGCAGGAACAGGAAAAGACGGGCTACATTGTGGAGAGCTACGCTACGAAAATGCGTTATGTGATCACCAACGCCTTTTCGAGCGCCTATCTGGTGGCCGCGCTGGTCCGGCAGGGCAACGGTGCCGTCGAGGACTTCGAGTCCTACGCCGCCGAGCTTGTGAAAATGCATCCGAGCACCATCAACATCAATCTGGCCCCCGGCGGGGTGGTCAGCCGCGTCTTCCCCTACGAGCGCAACAGGCGCGCCCTCGGCCACGATCTTTTTTCCAACCCCGCCCGCTCCAAGGAAGCCATCCTTGCCCGCGATTCGGGCAGCGCCACCCTCGCCGGGCCCTTTTCGCTGGTGCAGGGCGGGTGCGGCCTGGCCGTACGCCTTCCCGTGTTCCTGCACGACGACAAGCGGCCCGATTCCTTCTGGGGGCTCATCTGCGTGACCTTCAAGTTCCCGGACGTGCTGGAGCCCGTGCAACTGGAACATCTTGTTCGACAGGGCTACGCCTACCAGCTTTCCCGCATCCACCCGGACACGGGGAACGAGACGATCCTGCTCGGCACGCCGGAAGCCCTTGATGAGGCAATGGAGTACCGTATTGCCCTCCCCAATGCGGACTGGCTGCTGCGCGTCCGTCCCGATGGCGGCTGGAAGGATTGGGGCCTGCGCTCGTTTTTCTGGGGCGTGGCCCTCTTCATGAGCATCCTTTTCTCCTGCGTGGTGGGGCTGGCTACGGACCTGGCCAGCAAAAAGAAGCGGCTTGAGCGCATGTCCGAGCAGGATATGCTCACCGGGCTGCCCAATCGGCGCGCGCTGTTCCGCGAGCTTGAGGAAGCGATGGCGGCGGGCCGATCCTTTGCCCTTTGTTATATGGACCTGAACAAGTTCAAGGCCATCAACGACACCTACGGCCACGACTGCGGGGACCGCCTTCTTTCCCAGTTCGCCGGGCGGCTGCGCGCCTTCCTTCCCGACGCCGGGAGCGCGGTCCGGCTCGGCGGGGACGAATTCGTCGTCATCCTCTACGGCGCGGCGGATCGGGACGCAGCCCGCCGCCGCTGCGAGGCGATGGTGCGGCAGGCAATGGAACGCCCCTACCGTCTGGACGGACGCGACATCATGGTCATGGCCAGCATGGGCCTTGCCTTCTATCCCTCCGACGCGGCTTCCGTGAGCGAGCTTTTGCGGAAGGCGGACCTTGATATGTACGGGAACAAGCGGCGCGGCGCAGCCTGATCCGGGCCAGCGCCGGGCCTTGGAGAAAGCCGCGCCACCACGCACAAGGAACGGCCTTCGGTAACGGTCCGGCAGCGGGGGAGGAAAGGCAAAGGCTGGTAAACCGGAAAGGTCAGGGACTGGACGGCGGCCAGCGTGGGGGAAGCCTTCCTCCATTCTCCGGGTGGTGCCCCGTCTTTGTGTGCGCCCGAGAAGGCCCCGGGCACTTCTTCTCTACGCGCCGGGCCTCGCCGGCGCAGCCGTGACCGCCCTTGGCCCGCACCTGACTTCTTCTCCACGCGCCGGGCCTCGCCCCTGACAGTCCACGATGTCGGCTTCCACCAGCGACTCCTTCTCCACATCCCGGGCCTCGCCTAACAAATCTCTCTCAAAACATCGTTGACGTGGCGGACGCCTTCTCCGCGGGGGCCTCACCTTATCCGCCCTTTAAGACCTCTCTCGCCGCATCTCCCTCCCCGCACGCGGGCCTCGCCGAGCCGGGACAGCTTTTCCCATTCCTGAATGAATCTCCTTCCCCGCACACGGGGCCTCGCCCGAGGTCCCCATTCTTGTCCTGCATGGCCCACGTTTCCTTCCCTGTACGCGGGGCTGGTCTGGCAACCTTCTTCCCCGAGAAAGAGCGGGTGCTCTCCTTCCCCGCACGTGGGGCCTCACCGATATGCCGGTCTCAGAACTGGCCGTATCCTGCCTTCCTTTGCCGCCCCCGGAGACTTCGGGCCGCGTTTGCACTCATCATGAACCGGTCATCATCTTCTTTACCCCGCCGGGAGCCTCGGGGCGGTCCCGCCATCACTTATAGTATACAGCCACGCCTGTTTGCTGCTACCCCCTGTGTCGCGCTCCGGAAAAGAGGCTGTTTCCCGGCGGGAACGGCCTTTTTCGTGGGCGCGGCGCGGGCAGCCTTCCTGCATGGGAAAGGGCCGGCCAGCCGAACCCGCGCCCCGGCAATAGGCAATGGTTGGGAAAGGGCGGCGGCAGGGGCGCGGACCACGCCCCGCCACAGCGAAAGGGCTCTTTGCGCCCGAACGCGGCATGTCCGCAAAGCAACGGCGTTGCAAGGGGAACGTTACGGCCTTGAAGCGCCATTTTTGCGGGAAAGGAAGGGCTGTGCCGTTTTTCTTCGGTAAAATGGCTCGAATAAAAGAACTCTTCTTGCTTTTTGACTTTATGGGGAGATAAGCCTATATCTAAAGCAAGAAGAAGGCACCGGTCGTGGCAGAGCGATGCGTCCGGTAGCGTTACGCTCTTTCTCGGGGCGCTTCCCTCATGCCTGTTGGAGTCCCCTGTCCTTCCTTCGTCCCGCCTGTCCCGACAGGCGGCCCGCCGCCTTCATTCGCGCGGTCGTCCTTTTCCCCCTCTTTTCTTTGGAAGGAGTGAGCATGAAGTTCCGTTTCGATAAACCTACCTGCCAGAATATCCGAAAATCGCTCCGCAAAGAGTGGATTGAAACCAACGGATTGGGGGATTACGCTTCCAGTTCGCTCCTCGGATGCAACACGCGCAAGTACCACGGCCTGCTCGTGGCCGATCTCGAACGGCCCGTAGGCCGCCACGTCCTGCTCTCCACCGTCGAGGAATCGCTGCTCATGGGCGAGCGGGAGTTTTTCTTTTCCTGCCGCAAGCATCCCGGGGTCTACTACCCGCGCGGCCACGAATATCTGCAGGAGATGGAGATCGGTGAATGGCCGGTGTTCCGCTACCGTTTCGGCGAGATCACGCTGAGCCGCGAACTCATGCTCATCCCGGGACGGCGGCTGCTCATCCTGCGCTACGAAGTGCGCGGCGTGGGGGCGGACACCCCGCCCATGATCCTGCGCATCAAGCCGCTGCTGGCCTTCCGCCACGCGGACCGGCTGACGCGCGCCAACCCCGTTTTGCGCCCCGAAACCTTTTCCGCCCCCTACGGCTTCAGCGTGAAACCCTACGACGCCTTGCCCTCCCTGTACATGCAGACGCAGGGCGATGCGGTCTTCAATCCCGAGCCCGACTGGTACCGCAACGTGGAGTACATGGTCGAGCAGGAACGCGGCTTCGACTATCAGGAAGACCTCTTCCAGCCCGGCATCTTTGAAATCCGCCTCTCCCCCGGCAAACCCGTGTTCCTCACGGCTTCCACGGAGGCGCTTGACATCTCGCACCGTCAGCGCAAGCTCGTGGAATCCCTCTGGCAGGAAGAGGCCGAACGCCGCACGGAAGCGGCGCGGGAGGCCGAAACGCTGGAGGGCCACCTTGCCCACGAAGGGGAAAAATTCCTTGTGCGCCGCTCGAACGGCGAACCGGCGGTGGTGGCGGGCTACCCGTGGTTCGGGGCATGGGGGCGCGACACGCTCATCGCCCTGCCCGGGCTGACCTTCCATGCGGGCCGGGACGAACTCGGCGTGGAGCTGCTCGCGCATATCGGCGCCACGATGAAGGACGGCCTCATCCCAAACTGCTTCTCGGCGGACGGCCACCATGCCTATAACTGTGTGGATTCCTCCCTCTGGTACGTCTGGGCCGTGCAGGAGATGTTCCGCGCCCTGCCGGAGCGCCGGGATTTCCTGCGCGAGGACTGCTGGCCCAGAATCAAGGCCATCGTCAGCGCGTACCGGAATGGGAAGGTTCCCTGTGTGACCCCGGACGCGGAAGGTTTCCTTTCCGTGGGCACGTCCGAAACGCAGCTCACGTGGATGGACGCCAAGGTCAACGGCCGCCCGGTCACGCCCCGCAACGGTCAGCCCGTGGAAATCGCGGCCTTGTGGTACAACGCGCTGGCCTTTGCCGACAAGCTGGCGAGGCTCTTTGAGGAACCGGAATGGCGGCAGACGGAACGTCTGGACCGGATGCGCGCCGTTTTCGCCAAACGGTACTGGGTTACGGACGTGCAGGGCGACTACCTCGCGGACGTCTGGCGGGAGGAAGGCCCGGATCGCCGGGTGCGTCCCAACCAGCTTTTTGCCGTATCCCTCCCGTACCCTATTTTGGAAGAGGAATACTACGCCAACGTGCTCTCGCGGGTGCGCCGCTGCCTTCTGACCCCCTACGGCTTGCGCACCCTTGCCCCGAGCGCGCCCGACTACCACTCCCTCTACGAGGGCGGCCCGGCCCAGCGCGACGAGGCCTACCATCAGGGCACGGTATGGCCGTGGCTGCTTGGTGCCTATGCCGAAACCGTGCTGCGCGCGGCATGGGACGTGCCGGGATCGGTGCGGGAACTGCTGCGCACCGTGCGTCCGCTCTTCGCCCAGCATCTTGGCGATGCGGGCATGGGGTCCGTTTCCGAGATTTTTGACGGCGACCCGCCGCACCTGCCCAACGGCTGCATCGCGCAGGCGTGGAGCGTGGCCGAGTGCCTGCGCCTCCTGCGCCTGCTCAAGGAGGCCGCCCCGGAGGTCTACGCCGAGTGGGAAGCGGATGCCCGCAAAGGAGGCAAGTGATGCGCGTGCTCATGTTCGGCTGGGAGTTCCCTCCCTACAAGAGCGGCGGGCTGGGGACGGCCTGCTACGGGATGACGCAGGCTCTGGCCCGCAAGGGGACCGAAATCCTTTTCGTCCTCCCGCGCATGGACCCGGGCAAGGGCGTGCGGCTGGAAAAGCGGCTTTCGCTGTGTTCGGCTTCGGGCACGCGGGTGGCGCGCACATCGCGCAACGTCCGCCTGCGCGAGGACGTGCGCGAGCTGTGGCGGGAACGCCTGCACGTCGAGCATGTCGATTCCCTCCTTTTTCCCTACGACACGCCGGAAAGCTACGAGGTGCGCCGCCGCGAGGTGGAGCGCCGCGAAGCGCGCGGGCGGCATGAGGAAACGTCGGTTTCCACCCGTGAAACCGTCCTGCACCTGCACGGCGGCTACGGCCCGGACCTCATGAGCGAGGTCTACCGCTACGGCTGCGCGGCGGCGGCCATCGCGCAAAAGGCCCGCTTCGACGTCATCCACGTGCACGACTGGATGACCTATCCGGCGGGCATGATCGTGCGCGAGATGACCGGCAAGCCGCTCATCGCCCACATCCACGCCCTTGAGCACGACCGCAGCGGCGACAACATGAACCCCGAGGTGGCCCGCATCGAGCGCGCCGGGCTGGAGGCCGCCGACAGGGTCATTGCGGTCAGCCACTACACCAAGCGTCTGGTCATGCAGCAGTACGGGATTCCGGGCGAGAAGATCGACGTGGTGCACAACGCGGTTTCCCGCAGCGAAGCGGACCGTGTCTATGCCGCGCCCGCCCGGGGCGACGACGAGAAGCGGGTTCTGTTCATGGGGCGGGTAACGTTCCAGAAAGGGCCCGATTATTTTGTGGAGGCCGCCAAGCTCGTGCTGGATCGCCTGCCGCGTACCCGTTTCATCATGGCGGGCAGCGGGGACATGCTCCCCAACATGGTGCGGCGGGTGGCGCAACTGCGCATCGGCAGCCGTTTCCATTTTACGGGCTTCCTCAAGGGCGAGGAGGTGGACCGCATGTATGCCCTGAGCGATCTCTATGTCATGCCGAGCGTCTCCGAGCCCTTCGGCATCGCCCCGCTGGAGGCGATGGCCTACGACGTGCCCGTGCTCATTTCGCGGCAGTCCGGCGTGGCCGAGGTGGTGCACAACGCCATCAAGGTGGATTTTTGGGATGTCCGGGAAATGGCGAACAAAATCTGCGCCATGCTTTCGTATCCGCCCTTGGCCGCAGAGGTCGTGAAGAACTGCCGCGAGGAGCTGAAAAGCATCCGGTGGGAAAACGCGGCGGATCGCCTGAACGCCGTCTATGCGCAACTTGTTCCGGGGGGGAATTGATATGTCAGCGATTTGCTTTTACTTTCAGGTCCATCAGCCCTACCGTCTGAGGCATTACACCTTTTTCGACATCGGGCGGGATTCCTTTTACGAGGATGAGGACGCCAACTGCGGCATCCTCCTCAAGGTGGCCCGCAAGTGCTACCTGCCCATGAATGCTCTTTTGCTCAAGCTGATCCGTCGCTACGAGGGCAGCTTCAAGGTGAGCTTCTCCATTTCCGGCACCGCGCTCGACCAGTTCGAGAGCTACGCGCCCGAGGTCATCCAGAGCTTCAGGGAACTGGTGGAAACGGGCTGCGTGGAGCTGCTTTCCGAAACCTATAACCATTCGCTGTCCTTCCTCTATTCCCCCGAAGAATTCCGCGAACAGGTGGCCCTGCACGACGAGCGCGTCGAGGCCCTTTTCGGCGTGCGGCCACGCGTCTTCCGCAATACCGAGCTTATCTACAACAACGCGCTCGCCAAGGCCGTGGAGGACATGGGCTATGACGCGGTTCTGGCCGAAGGCGCGGATCACGTGCTCGGCTGGCGTAGCCCCAATTTCCTGTATCGGCCCGAGGGGTGCGGCCGCCTCAAGCTCATGCTCAAGAATTATCGCCTTTCGGACGACATCGCCTTCCGTTTCTCCAACCACGAATGGCCGGAGTTCCCGCTCACGGCGGACAAGTTCGCACGCTGGGCGCAGGCCGCCAACGCCTCCGGCGATCTCATCAACCTCTTTATGGATTATGAGACGTTCGGCGAGCATCAGTGGGAGTCCACGGGCATTTTCGCCTTTATGGAGGCGCTGCCCGAGGCGCTCCTCGCCACGCCGGGCTTTTCCTTCCTGACGCCTTCCGAGGCCGCGGCCCGTTTCGAGCCGGTGGCGAGCCTCGACGTGCCCCACTTCATGTCATGGGCCGACGCCGAACGCGACCTGACGGCATGGCTCGGCAACGACATGCAGCACGACGCCATCGAAGCGGTCTACCGTCTTGAGGGGCGGGTCAAGGCCACGGGCGATCCCGGGTTGTTGCGGGTGTGGCGGCGTCTCCAGACCTCTGACCATTTCTATTACATGTGCACCAAGTGGTTTTCCGACGGCGACGTGCACAGCTATTTCAACCCCTACGGTACGCCTTACGACGCCTATATCAATTATATGAACGTGATCGCGGACTTTGAGCTGACGCTTGACGCCGCGCTCCCGGTCGGACAATCTGACAAGGCCGTCGCCGCCCCGGGCGTCTGAGGGCGTCCGCCCGCGGGGGCATTCCTCGCGGGCCATTCCGGGCGACGGGAAAAGGAATCTTCATGCAGCATGATCAGGCTCATACGACTCTCTTTGAAGTAAGCTGGGAAGTCTGCAACAAGGTGGGCGGCATTTACGCCGTCGTCAGCAGCAAGGCCCTTGAAGCCGTGGAGCATTACGGCGAGAATTATTACCTGCTCGGCCCCGATCTCGGGGACAACGCCGAATTTGAGGAAACGGACGAACCCTGCTGGAAAGCCCTGCGCGAAATCACCGCCCAGCGCAATCTGGCCTGCCGTTTCGGGCGCTGGGCCATTCCGGGAAGGCCGAAGGTCATTCTGGTGGACTTCCGGGACCGCTACAATCAGGGGCAGCTTCTCTTCGAGCTGTGGAACCGCTACGGCGTGGATTCCATTTCCGGCGGCTGGGATTACGTGGAGCCGGTCATGTTCAGCACCGCCTGCGGGGAGGTCATTGAGGCGGCCTGCCAGACGCTGGCCGATCCCGCGGACGGCCCGGTGCTCGCGCACTTCCACGAATGGATGTGCGGGGGCGGGCTCCTCGCCCTCAAGCAGCGCGCGCCCTTCGTCGGCACGATCTTCACTACGCACGCCACCATGCTCGGGCGCTCAATGGCCGGATCGGGCTTCGACATCTACAAGCAGATGGCGCAGATCAACCCGAAGCACGAGGCGGGCGCGTACAACATCACGGCCAAGTGCTCGATGGAAACCGCCTCGGCGCGGGAAGCCGACTGCTTCACCACGGTCAGCCGGATCACGGCGGACGAGGCCACGGTGTTTCTGGGCCGCTCGCCCGACGTGGTCACGCCCAACGGCCTCGACATGCGCGTCGTCCCCGACTACGCCAAGGACCGTTCGGTTCCCGAGGGCTTCCGGGCGAAGATTCTGGACGCGGCGGAAAGGCTCCTGCGCCGCGAACTGGCCCCGGACACGCGGATTTTCATCATTTCCGGACGCTATGAACACCACAACAAGGGTATCGACGTTTTTCTGGAAGCGCTGGCGGGCGTCAACGAGGCCCTGCGCCAGTCCCAGACCAACGTCCTCGCGCTGTGTGCGGTCATGGGCGGGCACAGCGGCGTGAACCCCGACGCCGTGAGCGGTGATCCGTCCCGGCCCTCGGATCAGGGCCCCTACTGGATCAGCAGCCACCACGTCTACAACCAGCCGCAGGACCCCATCCTCAACGCCTGCCAGCGTCTCGGGCTGGACAACCGTCCGGAAAACCACGTGCAGGTGGTCTTTGTTCCGGCCCTGCTCAACGGGCGGGACGGCTTCCTGAATATGAAATACGAGGAAGTGCTCGCGGCCTGCGATCTCGGGGTCTTCCCCTCGTGGTACGAGCCGTGGGGCTATACGCCGCAGGAGAGCGCCGCCCATTGCGTGCCTACGGTGACCACCGACTTGTCCGGCTTCGGCCTCTGGGTGCGCGAGGTGCAGGGGCACGAAAGCGGCGTGACGGTCCTTCCTCGCCGCCAGACTTCCTACGCCGACACGGTTTCCGCCCTGCGCGGCGTCCTTCTCGGCTACGCCTCCCTTGAGTCGGGCCAGCTCGCGCAGCGCCGGGTTTCCGTGCGTTCTCTGTCCGGCGCGTGCTCGTGGGAGCATTTTTATCCCTATTATTTACAGGCTTACGATCAGGCGCTCGACAAGGCCGTGGCGCGTGGGGCTCTGGGGGCCGCGCCGAGCAGCGCCTCGCTGACACGCGTTCTGGAAGCTACCATGTCCACCACGCCCACGCTGCATAGCTTTACCGCCGTGGCCGCGCTTCCCGAGCCCATTGGACGCCTGCGCGAACTGGCCCGCAACCTGTGGTGGGTCTGGCATCCCGAATGCCATGCGCTTTTCTCCGCCCTCCATCCCGAGGAGTGGGAGCGCAGCCGTCACAACCCGGTTTCCACCATCGAAACCGCCACGCCCTCGCGCCTGATCATCCTCGCGCACGAGCAGGCGTATTTGCGCCTCTACAAGGCCACGATGGAAGCCTTTGATACCTATATGGCCGCGCCCGTGCAGGATTTCGGCGTCCTCTCGCCGGAACGTCCGCTGGCCTATTTCTCTACGGAGTACGGCCTGAGCGAGTGCCTGCCGATCTATTCCGGCGGCCTCGGCGTGCTTTCGGGCG
>CALVEZ010000022.1 GCA_944326695.1 Candidatus Bilophila faecipullorum
GTCGTGTCTGCTCATGCAAAACAGCAAACCAACAGAAGGACAAAAAGTCTAGAACTTATTTGGAGACAGCTCCTAGTACGGGCGGTACGGCTGTCCAGACCATTCAAAGAACATCTGATCTCGCGTTGGCCAATCAGTGATTGCAGATGATTAGGTACAAGAATGCGGAAGTAAAGAATACCGCGATGGGTCGTCAGGTAGGAACGGTACCGGGAATGAGAAGATACCCCGACGGATGGCATGATGAGCTCCAAATGTATCCCTGAACTGTATCCGCAGGAATAAAGCTCATGCCAAAAACAAAAAACCCACTGTTTCCAGTGGGTTCAAAATTTATGGCGGAGAGGGGGAGATTCGAACTCCCGGTACCTTTTGAGTACACACGATTTCCAATCGTGCTTATTCAGAGTTGATATAATACCCTTTCTCAGCGCACGCGGATGGCTTTAAACCCATACTTAAATTAATTTCAATACGTTAAACAACATATCTTCCCATAACTTCTCCTGAAACCGGCCCTAGGGAACAGGTAAAAACAGGGGAAAATTGGCCTCATCACCAATGATTTCACCAATGAAATCACCAATGGCATTTGGGCTCTCAGCCATCGTCTAGTTTGCAGTACCCGCGTATATCATCCACTAGAAGCAAGCAAGTCAACATCTTCACAGTGCTTATAAAGATCGCATATCTTTCCCGCGGTTGTTCGAAACTGATTTCTCCTGTGGGTTTGCCAAGTACCATTCAGGCGCCGTGTAAATTTTACTCCAGGATCATGATATATGTTCCCACTGGCAATTGCCTGAAGAATCAATGAAAAATCAGCGCCTTCCCCAAGTCGGACCACATGGCTGTACCGATAGAAGGTATTTCCATCTTCATTTTTCTTCTCACACGGTACATACGCCGTATGGCCATGCTTGTGTTTCCAGTGCTCCAGAAGGCCAGTTGCCGTCCAGCCCGCAGCAATCTCCCCATTCTGCTCGTCTATAAGAAAAATACCTGCACCTGCCGGGTCGACAATCTTGCCTCCGACTATCCCTCTCACTTCCAGAAAAAGCCTGTCATCCTCCCTGTGTTCGCCCGCACGCCGCGTTCCGGTAAAATAGAAGACGCCCTCACCCTTTGATATGGCATATCTCTCCCTGAACTGCTCCAAATCGCGTGTATAGAGACCGGTCGTCGGTTCTGGTGTCATCAGGGTAATACGCGCACTTTCATTGAGCCGTGGCCAGCGGCTGGTTGTACAGGCCTTCAACTCCCAGTCCAGAAAGTCAGGCAACGGAATCCCGTTTGGCGTAATTCCGAACAGCCCTCGAGGGTATAGCCTGCACCATTGACGGCACCATAGGGTATATATTCCCCATGTGCTCCCAGTCTGAAAGAGGCAATCCAGCCAGTCTGGCATATTTCCAGCAGCTTGTGACACAGAATATCCCGGGAGGAAGAAGCGGCTGGTTGAAGAGGAATTTCTACAAAAACAGGAGAAAGGCGGTGTACCTCTCCTGTTTCTAGCCACTGCATCGCTTCATTGGCAATGGCACTGCCAGCATCTTCCAGCCATCCGAAAATGCGTCCGCTCTCTGTGATGCCAAGAAACAGAATCCGTCCGGCCGTCCGACTGCTCATCAGTGCGCCGGGACTGGCAGCACACCCTTTCAGGAAGCCCGACATGCGTACTTCAGGATACTGCGGATACAGAATCAGCTGGGCATATGGTGCTCTGACAGATTCCCCATCATCGTTCAGCCACCAGAAATCAAGCGCTGACTTGATTATCTGCCGAGGCGATGCACCATGCTTTCGGCTGAGTCCCGGTTCGGCATGAAGCTCTCCCCCCGGGATCATTTTCAACGAATCATATCCGCTACCAAGGTAAATCTGTTGCTTGCTGTTGTCGTTCGTGGACAGGACCTTGAACAGCAATCGAACAACTCCCAGACGAATCATCTCCTGCCGCAAACCTTCAAGAGATGCAAAGGGCATATAAAACTCCTTTTTTTCACGTGAACAATCTTGCCTGTTTTGGGAACCCGTGATACAGATGAAACAGTTTCTGGGGAGAAAATTACCGATGAAAAATGGGTACTATACCACTTCCGAAGCCGCCGCACTACTGGGCATCAGCAAGGCAACGCTTCTCCGTCGAATTGATTCGGGAGATATCAGGCCTGATCGAACCGACAGAGTGACTGGCTATCATTATTTCACTCAACGAACAATCAACACACACCTGTACTACAGATACCGGCACTCGTGTCACACAATCATGGAAACTTGCAAGGAATTACCAGTGTTCACATTCATTGATCTTTTTGCAGGCATCGGAGGAATCCGGCTTGGATTTGAAGCTGCCGGAGGGACCTGCCTGTTTTCTTCTGAAATCGACAAATATGCCATAAAAACCTACAGGCATATGTTTCGAGATCGTCAGGAACATGAACCGGCTGGTGATATTACGAAGATTGATGAACTGGAAATTCCCTTTCATGATATTCTCTGTGCCGGGTTCCCCTGTCAACCTTTTTCCATAGCAGGGGTCAGCAAATACGGTTCCCTGGGCTGGCAACATGGGTTTCAGCATCCTACCAAGGGAACGCTTTTCTTTGATATTGCACGAATACTTGCTCATCATAGACCAAAGGCCTTTTTCCTTGAAAACGTCAAAAACCTCAAATCACATGACAAGGGAAAAACATGGAAGATCATTGAAGCGACTCTCAGAGAGCTGGGGTATGATGTGTACTCACGAATTTTTGACGCGCAACTGGCAGTACCACAACACAGGGAGCGCATATTTATTGTCGGCTTCCGGAGCGATCTGAACGTTCCTTTCGATTTTCCCGAAATTCCACCCCGTCATCCGAAACTGCGCGACATTCTGGAAACACAACCTGTTGATCCCAAGTATACTCTTACAGATCATCTTTGGAAATATCTTCAGGATTATGCAGCCAAACACAAAGCCAAAGGCAATGGATTCGGCTTTGGCCTGGCGGACCTTGACGGGGTTACCAGAACACTCTCGGCCCGCTATCACAAAGACGGCTCCGAAATTCTCATTCCTCAGCCGGGCAGAAATCCCCGAAGACTGACCCCGGCCGAGTGTGCCCGCCTGCAGGGATTCCCTGAACCATGGTGGAAACCCGTCGTGAGTGATACACAGGCCTATCGTCAATTTGGAAATGCCGTTGCTGTTCCTCTGATTGAATCTGTTGCAAAACACATGATCCAGTGCATGGCGGCACGAAAGCAGGCTTGAACAAAAGGCCATCATAATGACAGATATCGTATCTACCGAAACAAGACACCGCATGATGGCAGGTATTCGTTCAAAAAATACAAAACCGGAAATACTAGTACGGCAATGGCTCCATCGCCATGGATATAGATTTCGACTTCATAGAAAAGATATTCCGGGAACGCCCGACGTTGTTCTCCCTCGCCACCAGACACTGATTTTTGTTCACGGATGTTTCTGGCACCATCATGAGGGCTGTCGCTATGCTTATACCCCCGCGACCCGGACTGAGTGGTGGATAGCAAAGTTTGAAAAAAATCGCATACGGGACATCAACGTCATGGAACAGCTCAGAACCTCGGGTTGGCATGTGTTGGTCATCTGGGAATGCGAGATAAAAAATGGTAGTTTTACCAGTATACTGGAAAATTTTTTCCGCCAAATTGAAATGGGGAACATTGCCTGAAAAGTCATGGCCGGGAACCAAGAGAATGTCCCCGGCCTTCAACATTACCCCCACACGCTCTGGAACGCCTCGCCCTTCTGCCGGGCCTTCGGCGTCATGCGTGCCTGCCTCCTGCGCTGCGTCACCCGCTTCTGGACATCCTTCATCAGGATACGCATGTACGGCTTCCCTTCTTCCTCCATCTTCGCGTTCCAGTCCTTCAGTACCTTCCGGGCCCGCACCATTTCCGCGCTGTCTCCGGCGTCCAGCGCCTTGACCATGATGGTGGCCACCTCATCCGCCTTGTCAGCCCGCACCCCGTCGGAATGTCTCGATGCGGCGTAGGCGTCGTAGCTTCTGGTTGCGGAAACCGGCTGGAAGCCGAGCAGCTTGCCCAAGGCCTCGCCGGATGACAGCCTGCGCGCCCCTCGCTCTCCCGGATCGTTGATGTCCCGCCCCTTCAGGGTTTTCTGCCCTTCCGTGGCAAGACGCCATGCCTTCATGCCGTTGCTGACGGCAGTGGGCACAACTTCCTCCACGGCTCGCCAATAATTGTCCGCACGCATGGACTCCATGACTTTGGAAGGCCGCTCCACGAACATGTCCCACGGGATACCGATGATGTCCCCTATTCCTTCCGTCAGCACTTCCTTGGGAGTGCTCCCCTTCTGCATACCCCCGGTCAGGGCAAGCTCCATCTTCAACGAGCCGCCCAGATTGACGCCCGCCCCGGCGGGAAGGCCGTAGCACACGATGTCCCGCAACGTTGTGTTCGGAGGAAGCTGCTTGCGGATAGCCTCCGTCCAGTCGTCGTCATCTCCCGTAGCGGCTTGGAACAAGGCCATGAGCGTCGCGTAGAACGGCAGGGAAACGAGGCCGCCCAGCGCGGTGGTGGCCCCCAACCCCTTGGCAACCATGATCGCCCCTTCCCTGCCCTGCGTCCTGAGCGCCCACGACCACAAGCCAAGCAGGTTGGCGGTGAAGGTCTTGAACGTGAACGCCGCGCCGAGCCCGCGCCCGGCCGTGGAGGAACGGAGCAGTTCCGGGGCATTCGTCTTGCCGTAGACAAAATGGGAATCGCGCACAATCTCCTCGGCAAAGGCCCTGGCCTGTTCATAGGTGGCCTTTTCTCCCTTCACGCCGTACCGTTCCCGGGCGGCCGCCTTCAGCTTCCCGTCACGGGCCGCCCGGAAAGCCGCAAGCGCGAGGGAACCGCGGTTGAAGCGTTCCGCCACGCTCATGGGATAGCCCATGACCTTCATGAATTTGTTCCAGACGCGGCTTGCCGGACCGCCCGTCACCTGCCCGCGCACCTCTTCCATGTAGGCGTCGGTGATCAGTGCGTCGCCGTACAGGTCCTGAATGAGCCGGGCCTCCTCTTCCGAGAGCCCCTTGCCCTTGTCGGCGGTAAACCGTCTGGCGTACTGGTTGACGATCTGCTTCTGGGCGCCGTCGGTGTAGGCGCGCGCCCCGCCCTCCACGTCCATTTGCAGACGCGGCACGCCGACGATGACGTTCTGGGTGAGGTTCAGCACGGCGGTCTTGATGTTCCCGCCGAGATACCACGCGAAGGCCGCCGATTTGATAGTACCCACGGTACGGTCCACGCGGTCGCTGTTTTGCAGCATGTCCTTGACGTATTGCGAGGTGTAGCTCCATTCCTGCGGATGAGCCTTTGCGTTGATCCTGCCGAGTGCTTCGGCAAAATCTCTGGATGCTTCCATCTTGGTCAGCCAGCCGGTAAGCCCGCTCTTGTAGTCGTAGAGCACCCGGAAGAGGTCGTCCTTCTCGAAGCCGGGTATGTTCTTCCGTCCGATGGCATGAGAGCCCCATCCCGCAGACTTCATCACGTCAGCCACGGACTCGTGCAGCACCTCGGCTATCCGCTCCGCCTGCTCCTTGTCCGAAACTTTGGACAAAGCCGCCTTGATCACCTGCTCCATCGCCTCAGGGTCAAGGACACGCCCGAAAGCCTCGTCGGGAAGCTTCGTGTTTTCGTCGAGGTCAAAGACAGTGTCGGGATATTCCTTCTTCAGCGCCTCAAGCCGGTTCTCAAAGTACCGCCGGGCATACCGCTTGTGCAGCGCGTCGAAGTGTTCACGGTAGACGACCTCGCCCTTCTTGTCCTTCCCCTGAATGAAGTAGTCCCCATATCGATGGTGTGGGAAGTAGTTGTGGATGTGCCCAATCTGGGTACGGAACTCCTGAATGGCCACGTCTCCCATCTCGCTCATCCGGGCAAGACGGTTGTGGGCGCGCATGAGGTCGTTGTCGAGGCTCACCCGGATTTCGCGCATGGCCTTTTTCACGGCGTCGGACCCGGGCTGTCTGGAAAGCCATTTGTCGTAGCCCTCATACCATTCTGGATTGGCCTTGATGGTGGTGCGCCCGCTCTCCAGCTCTTCGTCAGTCAGAAACTTGTCGACGCCTTCCAACTCGGCAATCTGCTTGCCGTCATTATCCCAGACCAGCTTTTTCAGCTCGTCCATGTCCTTGCCGGACAGCTTGTTCTCTCCGAACAAAGAAGGGATTTCCTGAAGGCTCCGGGCGCGTTCCGCCGCCCGTTCATCCTGACGCTTGAGCTGACGGTCATACACGGCTTTGAAGCCGGGGAACCGCTTCGCCATCCAGTGCGGCAACATGAAAATCCGCTGCATGAGCGTCACGTCACCGGACTTTCCAAAGATGCTTCCAATCCACGGATCGTTCTTGGCGAGATTCAAGGCATCCTTGGCGCTCATGCCGGTGATGTCTCGTACATCTTTGATGTCCCGCAGGGAGGCCAGCGGCTTGCCTTCCTCCCTTCCCTGCTGTATATTTTCCTTACTGCTTTGCCCCCGTTGGCCTTGTAGGTTTCCCGTCTGGTCTTTGGAAGGGATTCCGGGAGTAAAAGGATTAGAGGGGGTCTGCTCACCAGATGTAGACGAAGAGGGGGGTGCACTCTTCCAAAGCTGCTTACGCGTAGCCGCCGTAGGATAATTCATATCCACGGGGTACGCGTTTTTTACTATGTAGTGGCTACCATCTTTCTCCAGCTCGATGAACCCTGCCGGTCTTGACGTCTTCCCATTGTTTTTCAGGATAAGAAGACTCCTTTTTTCACCTTCCCATATTTCATTGTAGCCATTCACCAAATCCCATACGAATTCCTGCACGCTGCCATATCCTGCGGCCCGAATTTCATTGCCGTGGTTGGCTTCAATATGCGTCAGGCCGTATCCCCCCGATAAGGAGTGGATTCCACGCGGAAGCCGAATCGGGGCCGCCCGCAACAAACGCATGTCCTTCAGGCGAGTCGCCGGGAACTGCGCGAAATCTACGCTTCCATCCGGCAAGGTGACGAAGTCCGTCTTCTTCCCCATATCCGGCGAGAAACGGGCATTATTGGGGTCATTGCGCTTGGATGCCAACGGCTCCACACCCTGTGAAGGCGCAATCGGCTTGACGACATCATCTTCGGTGAGTATTCTGTTTTCACGAAGTCTCGCTGGGAGTTTGCGCACTCTGGGCAATTGTAGCCTGTTTGTCCGCGCCCATGCGAGACTTTTCTTTTTGTCCTGATAAAGGAGCCGCCCCTCTTCCATCTGCCGCGCATACCACGCCTCGTTGCTTCGCTTGTAGGCGCTGGCAATGTCGTTGACCCTGACGCGCTGTTTTTCAGTATCCAGATGAACGGCCGCCATAACCGAACGGCCCTCATGCTTGAGTTCCGTGAGAACGACGAAGGAATCCGCCTGCGACGCCGACTCGAAGACCATAATCGGCTCGGCCAGCGCACCGGGAAGCTGCTTCACCAGTTCCTTGGGAAGCCCGTGGTCCACCTTGTCGGAAAGCACCTTGCCCAGATTGTCCGCAGTCATGGTCATCGGCAAATCCGGCGCGCCCAGCTTTTGCAGCACATCAGGGGTATGGCAAACCGTCATGAGTCGCGGTTGCCTTCCTCCTATACCCTGATGAGGGCGGAAGGCGTCCACCTGCCGCCCCCACTCGGCCGTATCCTGCTGAAGCTGTTCCCATACCTTGCGGGAAGCCTCCATATCCGAACCCGACTTGTCCACCGACGCCATAGCCGGAACCATGCCGCCCTCGCCGCTGCCTTCCGGCCTGCCTTCAAAGACATACCGATCCAGAGCGGACAACAACCTGTCCACGTTCTCGTATTTCATGGAGCCGGTGCGCCCGGTCACGGCATCTACCAGCGCGTGCCACGCCCGCAGCACGGCATCGACGACGCGCCGCCAGTACGTTTTGTCCTGCCCGGAGAGCTTGTCCGCCGCCCGCTTCTCGGCGAGGCTGGCGAGGTATTCCTCCATGACCAGCGCCCGGCCCTCCGTATCCGAACGCGGGTCCACGCCGTAGCGCCGGGCAATGGCCGCAATGCCCGCGTTGCCCATGCCCCCCATGCCCTGCCACAGCCGATTGAGCAGTCGGCGCGTTCCTGCCACGCCGAAGAGTCCGCGCAAACCGTGATGCACCATGTTCTCGTGCATCCACACTTCCGCCGCGCGCTCCGGGTTCCGCAGGTTATCCGCTACCAGATAGACCGTACCCGTCTCGGTATCGTAAACCCCCTCCACCTGCGAGGCCATGTGGCCGTAGGCATCGCGGACCGCCCTGGGCAGTTCCTCGAACGACTGGACCACCCGTGTCTCGGCGGCGTTGGCCGCCCGTTTCCCCAGCGCATCCGCCACGGACTGCACGGCGGCCTTGCGCACGCGGCGCCGAGAGGCCGGGGCCTCGTTGAGGAATTCGCCGGGCTTGACGGAGGAAAGCACGCCGTTCTCAAGGCGTGAGGGCTTGACGGCGTCCCGGAGCACGCCTAAACTGATTTTACGGATAGCTTCGATTGCTGTATGGACTTCGAATCCATAGTGTTCAGTGATAGAGGCTACTTCCTCAGCCTCGGTTGCCTGCGTGAATCCCACCTTGTTGTGGGCTGGTTCACGGTACAGGATCGGGGTTGTTTTCTCAGCTCCGGTTGCCTGCGTGGGCACCCCATTATTGGGGACCACCCCACGGTACAGAACCGGAGCTATTTCTATTTCCCGCAAAGCGTGATCTTTGTAGCGTAAGTCTTCAATAGCTCCTTCTTTCAACGTCTCCTTTCTATAGTGAATTTCCACACCAGAAGGGACATCAAATTTCATTTTTACGGCGTACAGCGCATCCCCAATCCGCAGAGCCGAGTAATAGACTTCCTGCCCCCCCAGGTTGGGATGCCGCGCATCCTTCGCCTCGAAAGAATCGAACTCCGCTCGTCTGACCAATTCGTTCAATCCGGCGTACGCCTGGTTATGCGCCTCTTCCCGCACGCGCTTGATGGACGCTTCCAGATTGCCGTTGCCGAACCTGACCTTCTTTCCGGTGGAAAGAATCGTTTCTTCCCGCTTGTCAGCAAAGTAATCCTTGAGCCACTTTGCCAAATCACGGGCCTTCTTGAACTCGGGCACAATCCCCGGATCGACTTCCACCACCGTAACGGGCGTCGAATCGGATGGCCGGGCGGTGTCCTCCTTCAATGAGGCAAGAAGTTTCGCCGTATCGGGCTTCTCGATGATGACCATGCGCGTATTGACGCCCGTGGTCACCGGCAGTGCCGGATCGTTGAACGAGCCTTCGGCCAGCTTCTCCGAAGTCCCTCCCACCTCTTCCAGCCAGTCACGGAATTCGGCGGCCTTCCTGTCCTTTCCGAAGAAGGACCCCTCACTGACGATGGCAACCAGCCGCCCACCGGGATTCAGCATGTCATAGGCCCGGCGTACATGTTCGTTATCCTGACGTTTGGAGAAAGGCGGATTCATCAGGATGCGGTCATAGCCCCCATCCGCCGGGACAAGCTCCATGAAATCCTTTCCGACGACCTCGTAACCCTTGGCTTCAAGCAGTTCGCGCTTTTGCGGCTCCAGCTCGGCCACCACGGGCTCAACGCCCTTCTCCCGGATACGGTCAGCGATATGTCCCATCCCGGCCGAAGGTTCCAGAACGGCCATGCCCGGCCTGATGTCCGCAGCCGCCAGCATTGCTTCCGTCACCGCCGCAGGCGTCGGGAAAAAGTCCAGCCATCCGCGAGTCTTTGCAGCGTCACGCATGACAGTGCGTTCAAGCTCCCGCACCTTGTCCTGTCCAGCCTCTTCCTGAAGACCAACGAATTCCCGCAGAGCCATCCGGTATTCGGCGGGCGTCTCAATCCCCATCCGGGCAAGGGCCTTCCTCTTCTCCCGAATGCCGGAAAGCTGCCACGGAATGTCGTGGGAAGCGCTTCCCAGCTTGTCGAACAGTTCATCGACCAGTTCGGGACGCAGGGAGAGCATCCTGTCATCGTCGCCCTTCCACACGCCGCGTTCCTGAGCCGCCGACGGGGAGAGAATGATGCGGTTCTCCCCGCGCTTCACGGGCAGCACCACGGCCCTGCCGCGATAGCCGCTGCGGGCAATGGCCTTTTCCGCATCTTCGCGGGATTTGAATACGGCGGGCTTGCCGTCCTGTGTCGCATAGGTGGAAACCTCCTCCAGATGCGAACGGGCAAACTCCAGATAGCTTTCGGTCACATCGTCGGCCACGGAAAGAATCTTTTTGCCGAGGTTCCTGGTGCCGTCCTTCTCCATGAGTTTGCGCCCAAGCTCGGCCCAACCGGAACGATAAAGCCTGTAGTGCGGGAACGCTGCAAACTCCACGGTGTGGGCCGTCGCCGGTTCTCCGCTGTGCTTCTCGCGCTGATCCCATTCGGGATATTTCGTCTTGTCCTCTTCCCCTTTCGCCATTCGCAGATCGTCACGAAGCAGCTCGACCTGCTTTTTCTCCCGCACCCGGTCGAGAAACGTTGCGCTTCCGTCCTTGATGGCCCGGGCGATGTTCCTCATGGTCTTCGCCAATGCTTTATTGGCATAGGCCGCAGCGTCGGCGGTCGCCGCCTGCTGAACGCGCTTCGCCGTGTTCACCTTGCGCGCCGCGTTCAGACTGGCATCAGCGTCCTCATCCAGCCTGTCAGCCATTTCATTGAGACGCTGTACGGCGGTCTGAGAACGGTCATCCTCAAAGGCGTCACGCCGCGCCTTCGCCGCTTCCTGAGCCTCGGCCTTGTCCCCCTGCGCCAGCTTCAAGAAGGCTTCCGCCTGCTGACGTTCGGTGAACTGGAAGCCCGGCACGGCCCCGTTGCCACGGAACTTGGAATAATACCCACCAAGCCGCTTGGCACTGGACAACAGCACAAGGTAATCCTCCCGGCTTACCCTGTCTTCAAGGCGAACTACGAACAGATCATGCCCTTTCTGCGTGTGCCTGGTGGCAATGATTTCCCCGTCCGTGGTCTGGGAAGCAGAGGAGAGGGCAGGCTCCGCCTTCGTCTTCCGGCTGCTTCTGCTTGCTTCCGCCGCAAGACGGTCAAACCGTTCCCGCTGCTCGAACGAAAGCAGCTCGCGGGCCTCGGCAGCCGTCTTGCCTTCCATATGGAAACGCATGAAAGACCGGAAATCATCCAGCGTTTTCGGGTTCTCGACGGCTTCTCTCTCGGCCTTGCGGCGGCTGGCATACTCTTCACGTTGTTCAGCCATGCTCTTGGCAAAATCCACCAGCGTCTGCTCGCTCTGGGCATCCACAATCCTGCGGATGCTGGCTTCGGTGGCCTTCCGATACGCTTCTGCATCCATGCCCATCATCCCGCTGACGGAATAGGACTGCCCAAGCGTGAAGTCCGACAGCATGTCCCGATACAGGGCATCAACAATATCGGCCTTCCTGTCCCCCTTATGACGCCACGCAAACATGGAGCCGCCACGTTCCAGCAGTTCCTTGACGGTCATGCCGGACAATTCGGCGCGAACGGCCTCCTCATTCTCCAGCAAGTCGGAAAAGCCGCGGCGGTATTCCTCAAGAGTGGCCTTTCCGGTCAGAAGGGATTTGTAGAGATTCCGGTGACGGTCAATCCTGGACTCAGGAGATTCCGAATTGACTGACTGCTTTTGAGTAACTATAGTAGAAGAAGCACCGCCGGAATTTTCGGCGGGCATACTGGCTCCACCGGAGTGCGACGAAGGAATGCGCTGTTCGTCGCCTAACGTAGCAGTTACAGGTCTATCGTCCGACTGCCGCTCCGCTGGAGTCTTTTTGTATTCATAGCCTGTCAACAGCCACATACGTTCCTTGCCAAGGTACGAAAGGCTTACAACGGCTTCCGCATTGCCATCGTTTGCTACGACATACACTCTTCCGGGGAAACCTTCCCTTTGTTCAGTCTTCCCCTCAGAAATGATGGTTGGCAATTTTCGGACAAAGGCGACTCCATCGTCACCGCTCTGATCCCTGCGCTCAATGATGTGGGCCAGTCCAAATCCTCCCTTGCCCATCTTGCCCCACGGCAAATCAATATCCCCCAGCCCTTCCTTGTGGAACGCGGCGGGAACATGGCCTTCCTTCGTCTTGATCAGGTGTTCGATGGCCTCTTTCGGCTTCCCGCTGAATGCGGGGAAAGCCGTTCCGAATACATCCCCACCGGCCTTTTTCGGTGGTTGCTCCTCCGCTTTCTCCTTCGCCTGCGGCTTTCCTCCCTCCCGCTTTTCCGGCTTGATCGGGACGACCTCTTCTTCCATCCCGAAGGCATCGCGGAAGGCCCTGTCCTGCGGTTTCGCTACGCCGGGAATATTACCCGCTTCCGGGGATAATCGGGCATTTTTGAGGTAACTCTCGAACGCCTTGACGTACTCGCCCTTCTTCGCGTCCAGCGCCATGCGGAACAGGGCTATGGCCTGCTTCGAGAAATCCTGTATGGGAGCCCGGCCCGTGCGCATGTCCAGTTGCTTCAGATAAACTTCCGCGTCCTTGATGCCGCTGGACCTGAAGCCGACCAGCAGGTCCACGGAATCCCTGACGTGCCCGGTGATGTTCCACGGCTTGCCGATGCCTTCGGCCACCAGAATGTGGGGGATGACGGCATCGAGCTTGCCGACGACATCGGCAGGGAGTTTCGCCAGCGTTTCGTAGCTCCGCACCACTCGCCCGCGCAGCGCCTCCTCCACGACCTTCTTGCCATCGGGATTGAGCAGGCCGTCCGCGCCGACGTAGGCGTTGCGCTCGGAACGCTGGATCACGCCGTCCTCCATCATCCGCTCGACGATGGATACAGACTCGGGTGCATCAAAGTATTGACGCAAACTGTCGGCGTTCTTCAGGCCGCTTGCCAGCATCTCCAGCGTCCGTCTGCCGAACCTGTCGCCGCGAGACTTCCCGGACGCCCGTTTCTCCCTGGCGTCCTTGAAGTCATCGTTCATGGCCGTGACAAGCTGCTGGCGCTCCTCCGACGACATGCCGCGCTCAAGACGACGTACGAGTACGGGTGAGCGCATGGCGTCTACCTGCGCGGGATCGATGCCGAGCCTGTCGGCATTGGCTTTCAACGCCTCGCGGTACTGTTTGCCGCGTTCGGGGAAGGAATCGTAGGCCCGGGCGATGGACATGGCCCGCCCGTTGCCGCCGAGGACGTTGTTGTCCTGATCGATGACCGGAGCCCCGTGGTTTGCGTCCACGGACTCCATGAGGAAAGCCGGATCGAGTTTGGCCGCATTCTCCATGACCTTGGCCCGACTGCCCGGCTCGTCATGGTAGCGCCGCTCGTTCTCCAGCTCGTAGGCGGGATTCTTCTGAAAGCCTCTCGCAGGCAGATGGGACGCCCGCACATCGTCCGCTTCCAGCAACTCGTAATGTGCGGGCTCGTCCGCCCTGTTCGGAATCTTGATCGCTACAGGCTGTCGTGTCCGTCCGCCTTCCCGTCCTTGCGGGGCAGACTGTGCAGCGCGTCCTCCATCTCCTCCTCGTCCTCTGTCGCCCACGAGGTCAGCAGCCGCGCCATCTCCTCCCCGCTCGCCCTGGAGAAATCCACCTGCATGAGTGCTTCCTTCGTTACCATCTCTTCCGGCGTTCCGTACTGTTTCGCGTTCCGCATACGATCCCTCCTGTCTGATTGTTTTTGATGTATGACCGGCTGCTTCCCCTCTGGAAGCAACCTGCTCCTGCGTCTCCATCCTGTCTTGAGCGCCGCTTTCCACCAGACTAGGAGACGTTTCCGGTACGCTTTCAGCCTGTTCCTGACCGGACTGACGAGTGTCCGCGTGTTCCTGCAACCAGTCGACGATCTTTTCTTTGCTTGCGTTTCTCAAGGTCACCGGAGCGCCTTCAGGCAACTCGGCCAGCAAACGAGGACGGGGCTTCGCCAAAAGCGCCTTGCGCACGGCCTCCTGTTCCGACGGCATGGCCGAACGCGCATCCCTCACGGCCACAGGCCGGACCTCGGGCGTATTCTGGGCAGGCATTACGGCCTGAGCTACGGACGCGGGACGTTCCATCGGCTGACGAGCCAGAGAAGGAACGCTCATCCGTGGTAGTGCGGAGCCCTGAGGAAGGGATTCTGGAACAGGCATCCCGACCTGTCTGGCCTGCGCCGTCGTATCCCCGCGCGGGGCCTGCATGGGAACGCCCCCTGCAGGCTGCGCGGCGGACGTGGACAAACCGCCCACCACGCCCTGTACCGGAGCGGTAGAAGGCATATTCACGACAGGAGACGAAGGCTGGCCATAGGCAAGCTGGGATTTCCCGCCGGACCACAGACCAGGATTCACGCCCGTCAGAGGCTGAACCGGAAGCCCGAGGCGTTCCGGCGCTGCGGGCTGCTCCACCGGAGTGGAGAAATCCGTGGGCGGCGCGATGGGCCCGCGCCCCGTGGACTCGCTTCCCATACGGATGATACCCACTCCTTCGGGCAGACCGCGTTGCGCTTCCGGCAACGCCATGAGATCGACAGTATTCCCACCGGAAATGCGGGGACGAGAATCGTTTCTTCCCTGCGGAGATACGACGGTCCCGTTGACGAAACCTTCGTCGTAAAGGACTTCGTCGGGATCAACCGCGCGTCCTTCGTGGACGCCTTGCCCCGTCGGAACGGGCATGTTCTCAGGGGATTGATCAAAGACGTAGGGCGCGGCAGGAACAGGACGCCCGGAAGACTGCAATGCCTCTTCGGGAAGCAAACGGTCGGCTGGGGTCACTCGCGGCTTCCGCCGTCCTGCCGTATGTCCGATCCCTCCCATGCCAGCGCCCATCACCCCGCCGGAAAGCCCACCGCCCATAGCAGCCTCACCAAGCCCCTGCATGGGATCAATGGCCGGATCAGCCCGTCGCAGTTGCGACTGACTCAAATATTGCTCCGCCGCGCTTTGTGGGGCTTCCTCAAAAAGCCCTTCCGCGAGCGCCTGCTTTGCCATAGTACGCCCAAGGCTCTTTCCGCCTTCGCCTCCCAGCAGCTTCCCAAACATGGCCGATGGTCCAGCCGACAAGATGCCTGTCGCCGCTCCCGTCTCCCAACCTACGGCAAAGGCAATATCGTTTGCTAACGCTTTGCGCGCCGTGACCGGATCGCCAAGGCTTTGCAGGTAAAGCCCATACTCCGGCGACTGTTCCAGCTTGTCTTCCGGCAACGTCATCACGGCATCGTAGGCGTCGCGCGAATTCTGCGCCCCGCTCACTGCACCTTCGCCAATCGCGCCGCCCACCCTCCAAGACAATGCCCGCGATAAGCCCATCCTGCCAAGAAGCCCGGCAATGGCACCGCCGCCGCCCATCCCCGCCACCGTCGACGGTATGGATTCCGCTACGAATCCACCCACCTTGCGCGGCAGATACCCCCAAGCATCTCCCGCAGAATAACTGCCATCCGCATTCTCTTTGAAAAACTCCGTATCCTGCGCCAGTTTCATGTCGGCGGAAAAGCCCTTTCTCTTCTCCTCGGCACTGTTCTGGAAATACTTACGGGCCGCGCCCGCCCGTTCAGCAAGCCAATCCAACCCAACAAGCTCACTTCCCTTTTCCGCAAGCCAGAACGGTAACGAGGCCGTATCGTTGATACCCGCGGCAAAGGCATGGCCCATGTCGTTCAGATAACTTCCCTCCCCGATTTCCTCGGGGCGGATGGGAGCGTCAGGATGGCGCTTGTTGTAGTCCCGCACCTGAACAGTTTCTTCATTCTCCTCTGTCGGTCCCCCGAACTGCTGTGCGAAGTGCTCGAAGGGCACGTCGGGGGCAGTCTTGGCGTGAACGGCCCTGGTCAGTTCATAATCCGTGAACGGCGCGTATTGAGGATAAAATTCGCGAATTTTTGCAAGGCTCAGCATTTTTTCTCCTTTGTCATTTCAAGCTTTTGACCGAAGGAGAAAGGAGAGAAGAAAAATTATCGGTTCACTCTATATAGATAATTTTATATAGTCTCCATAAAAAGGAGGCGACAATGAACCATCTCGTGAAATGCTTGCTGCTGATGTCTTTCCTCGTCATGGCGCCCCCGTTCGCGGTCGCTCAGGACACACCGCCCACGGTTACACTGGACGCCTGCGGACAAATTGCCGGGCTCTCTCCGGACGTGATGGACCTCATCGAGCAACGCCGGGGGTGTTGCTCCTGGCATGGCGGCGTGTGCGGCTGCTCCAGCGGAGGACGGGTCGAGTGCTGCGACGGAACGCTCAGTCCCTCGTGTAGGTGCAGGGCTGACGATCCCAAGTCGCCGGACGTGAAGGGTTAGAAGGAAGAAAGGCGGTTCTTGGAGCCGCCTTTTCTTATTTAACATTTCAGAGATAAAAGAGATTAAAAATTGTTCTTTGAAATTTCTGAAGTATGTAAATTTCCATTTTTCTGCAATACCAGCTCAACAGTGTATCCTTCGTATCCACTTTGGATACGCCTAAAAAAGAATATTTCGTCTGCTTTAGAAAAAACGGTTTCATCACCAAAATAATATTTCTGACCATACCATTGTGTTCCTGAAGCATATTTCAATATATAGTTACCAAGAGGAACTTTTATATCAAGTGTATCTCCACCACGAATATATGCCGTCATAACGGTTTTTTTTGTATCCGTTTTTTCTAATTTTATGTAATAATCCATTCCATATTGAGTTACGACAGAAAATGGAGCTACATTATTACCTTTACTTGTCAAACAACCAGTTTTGGGGCGTTTTTTAGGTTTAAGCTGTGAATTTGGAACAGGTTTATCTTCTTTTATAGTCGGAGGAATTACATTACTTTGAATATTCGACTCCGAAAAACTCTGTACGGTTGGGGAAACATAAGATTTTTTGGGTGTATTGGTAGATATCATCCATATGATAAAAGCTAAAAATATAAACCAAATGAAACACCCTTTTCTTGTTCTAGAACCCTCTTTTTTTGCAGTTCCCGTTGGTTCTTCGCTTTTTTCTTGTTCCTGTTTTACAGAATTTATCAATTGTGTCATCAAAAGAGGATACCCGTCACTATCGACAGAAAAATCACTGTGATTCCTCTTCCAGTGCACGGATTCATTAAGATCAAAATTTCCGCGCAGTTGACCAATAACTGACAGGCAGTTCCATGCCCTATCATAAACACGTCTGCGATTCGCATTCAGCAAAATTGCTTCTATCTCAGGTGAAAAGGTTGACGATTTCACCTTATTCCGAATAGCTTCAGTAGTCGAAAAAAAAGGAATCTGAAGAGTTTTATAAAAATTACGCATGGCTCAGATACTCGTAAGCTTGTTGAATAAGAGCAAAGGCCTTTTCTGCTTCCCTAAAATCTTCCTCTCCCAAATGTTGATATCTATCTGGGTGATGCACTTTAACCAAACGTAAGTAGGCCTTTCGAATATCCTCCTGTGTAGCATCTTCATCGAGTCCAAGAATTCCAAGTGCATGGAGCTTACCCTTTATTGCTCCATATCCTCTAGGCCGGCTTGCCTTGTCCTGAGTAGTTCTTTCTTGAGAATACCTTTTCTTTTCCTTGCCCTCCCACCACACTAAGGAACTGGGATCGCCTATGGGAGGAAATTTCCCGCCAGCTACCTCTAAATATATTACTTCAAAGCGACTGCGGGGCATAGCGAATAAATCTACCATGAATAATAAGAATTCTTGTTCCGCAAAAGTCAAAAACCCGTCGTCCACCGCTACGGCTATCATCAATTTTATTAGGTTATCCAAAAAATCTTGTGATGCATCCATCTTGATGTCTTCAAATGCAAATTGCAACGAAGCAACATCATTATCTTTTACTGATAACTGTATCTTATCGATTTCTTTGTCTGTGACATGGAAAAGCAATAAACGCCTGCACTCATCACTCATAGGCCGTGCACTGAAAAAAGATAGCCAGCAAATGACAACAGCTACGGAAAATTTCTTATTTCCCTGTAAAAAATCAGATAAAAGAGATACTTTTTGGAAAGAAGGCATAATATACCACCTATTCATCTACATTCTGTATAATATCGCTTAACATAACCAAGAAATCTAATGAATGCAAAGAACAGATAGTTGACTGTTTTCTATTTATTTTTCTTATAAGAAACAGGTTCCTCTAGAGTGCTGTTTATCCTTGACTTTCAGTCACTTTCATGATGAACTTCCTTTCACGGAGCCTCGAAACTCCTTTACACGACGGAAGCCAACCCGTGAGAGTGGCTATTTTTGTGCCCTGCCAAGACATGTTTGATGCCTTGGGAGAGGTGTATCATACGATCTTCACGGGTCGGGAGTAGGCTAATACAATACCCTTCGGGGAAATAGGCCTGGCTGTTCGTGTACAGTTTCGAGCTCCCGGCCCTTGCTATTTTGCAGGGCTAATCGAAAACTACACGAGGTTTATTATGTCACAGGCTCTGCTTCTTTCCTCCCCATCTCCCTCCGTTTCCCTACATGATGGCCGTCCTGCTACGACTTCTCTTGATGTCTCCAAGTTTTTCAGGAAGCGGCATGATGCCGTATTGAGAGATATCCGAAATATTATTGCTAACTGCCCGGAAGAGTTTACTGCCCACAATTTTGTGGTGAGTAACTATATGGACAATACTGGGCGATCGCTAGCCATGTACATCATCTTCCGTGACGGCTTTACCCTCTTGGCGATGGGCTACACAGGCCCGGAAGCCATGCGGTTCAAGCTCGCCTACATCGAAGCCTTCAACCGTATGGAGGCCGAACTCGCCAGGCGGAACCGCTCCGCCCTGCCCGCCCGCGCGGGGCTGTACCGGGACCGGATCAAGGCCCTCGACAGGCTGGAGGCGGAATGGCTGGACTTCGCCTCCGAGTCCCGCCAGCGCGCCCGGAAGCTGGAAAGGGAATTACAGGCCATTGGCGAAGGTACGTTCCCGGAACTGCTCCAGCGTGGGTGTACGAAGCGGAACATCGTCATAGACTCTCTGATCCAGCCCCTGACGGCCCCGCGCTACAACGCCATGAATCTGCTCAATGACGCCCTTGAGGAAATGCGCTACGCCATCCGCGCAGTGAAGGCGGCGAATAGGCTGATGATGGGATAACTGGGTAGCCCTCGTCGCCATCATGGACAAGGGCTTCGGCTGGCTCGGCTTCTAAAGAGCCTATCACTACGGGCCGGGAACCGTAAGGACCCCGGCCCGCTCTTCTCTCCTTTCTCTATTCGCTTGTCAAAGAACACAGTTGGTTAGTATCTCAAGTCAAACAAGGGATCGTACTCTTCCGGCTCCGGGTCAGGCACTTGATGCCACCAATCCCGTAGCCACTCCCGTTGGCGGCCAGCCATCTTATCAACCCAATTTCGTTCATCCGGTGGCCCCACAAAGACTTTCGGCACGCCCCACGGTTCCTTGGGTTTATCGGCTTTCTCCTTCCCATTGCCCTTGCCGCTCCCCGTTTTTACGTTAGGCTTCGTTTTGGGCGGTAAAATTCCCAGAGGGTCATCGCCCCCCAGCCCTGATGCTATCTCGCGGTATTCGGCTTCAGTGAGCGGTTTCGTCATATCAGGGACCAGCTTGCCATTTTCGTCAGGAACGGTCTTGAACCACCGCTTGTAGGTTTTGTCATAGGTATAGCCAGCTCGTAACAGGGCGTCCGTCATTGCCGAGTTGCCCGGAGCATTGTTTCCTCCCTGCCGCCCGGCGATGGTGCGCCGCAACTGCGCATCCTTGGCCTGCACTTCGAGAGGTCTGTATCCTTGGCTGTACAAATCTTCGAGGCTTCCGTACATCCCGCCCATCTTTCCGCTGTCGTCGAGGACAAGATACGCAGGGGCTGCCGAGTAATCGTCATGACGGTTCTGCGGCACCACATGAATCGTATGTCCGTTTTTGGTGAGCGTGATCTGACGGTTGGGATCGCCCAACGCCGCCGCATTGTCCGCAATCGTAGCAAGATTGTATCTTGCGGCTGCCGCGAGAAAGTCAGGATTGACGTACTGCATCTCCATGTTCGCGCCGCGCAATATCCGCTGTTCGCCAGCCAGCATACGGTTGATGCTGTCCATCACCTGCTGAGGAGTCATGCGCGTACCAGTATCGATGAATTTCCCGGCTTTTGAAGAACGGAACTCCTCAATAAAATTACCGTCTTGACCACGGTTATACCTGTAAGGGAAGGGAAACTTTGCCGAAAGCTCGCCGGTTATCTGCCCGAAGAGCTCCATGTCGTTTTTCTTGAAGGCTTCCTGCGCCGCAAAAGCCAGCGGGCGAAGAGTGTTACGATAAAGATGATCGTTCGCCTCATCCTTGTTTTTCAGCATCAGAAGACGCGAAGATTCCGTCTTGAGCCGATCCTCCATAAACTTGCTCGTGGCCTGCGACCCGTGCCGGGTAAACAGAATCGGATCATTCCCCAAAGCCGACAGGTCTCCCGTGCCTACCTTTCCGGCGATGTACTCATACGCCTTGTCCACGGCATCCCGCTCGTTCTTCTCGTACCGCGCTTCCCCGATCTGCTGGCCTGTCCGCATGGCATTGCCGAGAAAGTTCATCCCCACCATCGCGTTGCGCCACGGATCATCCGTACTGTAATTATTTGCCATACCAGTTCGTTCCTATAGCAAGTAGCTTGTGAGGCCGGCCAGAGCTCCGGCCGCCAGAAGTCCCCACCCCACGGGCCCGGCGGCGGAAGCAGCGCCAGCCGCTTCGGGGGCGGTAGAAGCCAACGTGCCTCCGGCAACACCCTCCAATGCGGAGCCTGCCGACGCCATCGCCTCCGCCCCGCCCGCGATGGTTCCCATGTTGCCGAGATTCATGGACGCCACGCCCGCCGGAACAGCCGTAGAGCCTGCGGCGGTGGAAACAGGAGCAAGGGCGTTTGCAACCCCGTTGGCGGCTGTGGTTGCAGCCCCCGTTTTCGCCCCGCCACTGAGCGCGCCCTTCACCCCGCTCCACATGGCGTCGGTGGCCTCGCCTCCCGTGAACATGTCGGCCATGCCCAGACCGTAGCTGCCGCCCGCGATCATGCTGCCGAGCGCGCCGCCGAAGCTCTTCTTCGGTTCCTTCACTTCCTGCTTCTTCGTCATGCCCGCCGTGGTCGCGGAGGCGTTCTGCATCCCCTGCAACGCGGAATTCATCGGGCTCTGTACCTTGTAAAGCGCCATTATCCATTACCCTCCAAGGAAACTGAGTCCCTGAAAAATGGTGTTCGTAGGAGAACCGGAAAGTTTGTTCTGCGAGACGCTGGCGGCCTTCATGAGCCGGTCATAATTCTCCTGTTCCGCCCCCACGCGGGCCCCGGTCACGGCCTGCGCGGTCTGCGCGGCCTGCTGGGTAGCCAGGGCCGCCTGCGTGCCCTGATAGCGGCCCGAGTTCGGATTAACGCCCATACGCGCGTTGGAACGCGCCGTGGCGTCGGCTACGTTCTTCCACGCGGAAGAAACGTCCGCCTTGGCCAGTCCCATGCGCTCGGCCACATCGACGCCCTTTGCCGAGGCGCTCAAAAAGTTCTTCGTCGCCTCCGTCTGCTGCGGCAAAAGTTCGGCCTCGGCTTTCAGTTGCTGCTTGTACAGGCCGCTTTCCAGCGGCAGGAGATCGCGCGCGGCCTCAAGCTGGCCCCGGTATACGCTGTTCTCAAGCGGCAGGTTCTGAAGGTTGGTCTGCGCCTGCTGGATTTCATACGGCTTGAAGTACGTCTCCCACATCTTGTAGTAATCTTTCGCCCATGCCTGTTGCTCTTCGGCAATGGTCGCCATGCGGTCGTTGTACTCGTAGTCCACGGAGTTCACGCTCCCCCCGCCGCCCTTGCACTCCGCGACCTCGCCGTCGTAGCGGTAGCCCTCCTGCACCAGCGTCTTTCCCGTCACCATATCGATGACGACTTTCGTATAGATCATTCGGCCCATCGGCTTTCCTCCAGAGATTCCCTCGTGGTCGTCGTCAAAACGGCATCTTCCGTCTTCCCCGTAAACGCGTTGTAGGCGAAGTGGGGAAGCACGCATTGCTTCTTCGCGCCGCACCGCAGCGCCAGCCCCCAGGCGAGCGGGTTGCTCACCGGCGCGACCCCGATCAGCACGTCGAAGAGGTAGCCGTCCCCATCCCTGAGCCCGAGATAGTGCTCGAAAATACTCCTGCCGATGGCCACGGACATGTTCCGTCCCCAATAGCGACGGAACACGGCGTAATGCCCCCGCGCCGCGCGCCCCTCAAGCGTATTCAGCCAGCTCACCCCACAGGGTTGCCCGTCGTACAGCACGAGAAAGGGCAAGGAACCGGGCCGAAACAGGTCCTTCTCGAAGTCTTCGGCGCAGCGCACGGTGCCGTCCATAAACACGCGCCGGGCGCTCCCTTCCCGTTCCAACAAGGCGTAGGCGCAGCGCATCAGCTTTCGCTCATCCTCGCTGCCCCTGAAATACACAAGCTCGACACGGCTCATGTCGCGGCCTCCTCTCTTGCCCTGCCCATCGCCATCCATGAAAAATCCCCTGTGGCGGCAAAGCTCCACACCCCCGTCCCCGCGCCGTCGGCGTCCAGAGCCTCGGTGAAACGCTCCGGCCCGACGCGTAGCCCCTGTAATCCGGTTTCGGGGTCCGGCTCGGGAACGGCGCAGCTCCATCCCGTCAGAAACACGGCGGGCTGACCGTCCCACTTCCCCGGAATGACGACGTTTTCCCCGTCCTTCGCGTCCCCGGAAACCCACGTGGGCGGGCGCACGTCTTCCGCCAGCTTCTTCGCCGTGACGCTTGCGTCCCGGATGCTTTCCGTCTCGACCGCGCCGGGGGAAATCTTGTAGAACGTCACGGCCCAGTCCCCGAGCGCTTCCGCCGTCACAGCCCCTTTTCCGAGCTTGTCCGAGGTCACGGCCCCGTCCAGGAGGTTTGGGGTACCCACCGCGTCCTCGGCCAGCTTGTCCCGGGTGACGCACCGCATCGCCAGCGCCCCGGCGGTCACCGCGCCGTCGGCCAGTTTCCCTGCGGTCACGGCCTGTTCCGCCAGCGCATTGTTGCCCACCTCGCCGGGCGCAATCGTTCGGGAGGTGACAGCGTTGTCCGCCAGCTTTCCGCCTGCAACGGCCCGATCGGCAAGTTTGCGTTCGGTGACGGAACCGTCCCGAAATATCTGCGAGGCGATGGCTCCCATGTCCACGCTGCCGGAAGCCGTGGAAACCGTACCGCCCCCAAAGGCTACGGACGCCTCGGATGCCCGAACCGCGCGCGACTGGTCCGAACCGCGCACGAGGCCCGAAAGTCGGAGCAGTTCCGTCCGAATGGCCTGCAAATAGGTGGTGAGGTTCCGGTCCAGTCCACGCGGGACGGCCTGCAAGCCGCGATCAGGCGCCGCCATGTTCAATATCCTCCACGCTTGCCCCCATCCGGGCTTCGTAGACCGGAGCCGTCCCGGACAGCTCCAGCGCCCACAGCTTTTCGCCGCGCGTCGTCCGCAGCCGCACCGTCCGCGTATCGCGCACGCGCAATATCTGACGCGGCGTCTCGTCCGGTCCGAAAAGCCGGGCCGTCACCGGGTCGGTCCTGCTCTGCTCGCCTTCAATGCGCAGCGCGGACATGGCAGTGAGGACGGACGTAAAAAAGGGCTTCGACCGCCATGTATAGGGCAGAGGCTCCCCACCCTCGAACACACCAATGTCCGTCCCGAGCGCCAGATAGATGCAGTCGTCGTTGACATGATGGTAGAGGGCATGGACAGCGGTCCCGGGCAAGTCCACGCGCACAATATCCCTGCGCCCGAGGTCAAGGATGAATCCTTGGTTCGTACCGCTGAAAAAACCGATGTAGCGCCCGTCGAGCACGGAACCGACGAGTTTTTCCGGGCCGAGTTCCTGCCACTGTTCCCGGGTGAACACGCCGGAGGTGAGCAGACTCTGTTCAGCCGAGGTGAACAGCATCAGACCGTCCGGGCAGGCGTACACCACGCCGCCGGGCAGATGGCCGACGGAACGTGCGGACAGGCACGGCTGCTCAATGGGGAGATGGAGAAGCTGAAGGGATTCCGGAGCCGCGCCCTGCGCCAGATAAGGCCGCCCCGTGGTCAGGATCACGATGGTGCTGTCCACATGCCCGAGCGCGACAATACGATCCTCCACGGTCAGCCGATAGGACTCTGGAAAGGCATAGGGAATAAACAGCTCGGAAACCAGAAGTTCGTTGCCGCGAAAACAGGCGTAGATGCCGTTGTCGGTCTTGATGAGCCCCTGCGCGTCGTCCGGTATTCTGTCCCAAAGCGTCGTCTGGAGCACATCCGTGGGAACGTCCTTGTCGTGCGCCGTATCCATATACTCCGCCTGCGAAACAGGAATCTCGACAACGAAACGGAATTCTCCCGTTTCATTCCCCGCAACCGTGCGGTAGATGCGGATATGCGTGACATTCAGTCCCGGCAGCGACGGCAGACGAAAACCGCCGACCACGACGCCGTCCCCCACCTTCACGTCGACGAGTTCGGAAGGCGGGGACGGGGCTGATTCCTGTTGATACACGCCGTTTTGCAGGCTCTGCACATAGGTGTAGCAGTACGACGAACTGCGGGAAATCTTCTCCGCTTCAGTTGAGGGAGGGATGCCATCAATGCTGGAAAACACGATGGGAGCGACGGCGACGCCCTGTCCCTCGACAGGGGCAAGTTGACTGTCCTTTGTGGGCATGTCGCCCCCAGACCCGGCAATGAACCCATGAACGGAGACGTCGCCGATGCCCGCTCCGGCTTTGACTGTGACGGTGGGGGCCGTCTCGGGGCGCGGAATGCCGAGACGGTACGTCTCGCCCCCGGCAAACCGCTGTGTTGGATACTCCCGGTCACCGGTGATCAACAGATGCCCGAGCGGGGCTTCCCCAATCACGTCGATGACCGCCGACTTTACAACGGACACATCCTTATCCCATACCAGCCAGCCGTCGATGTCATGCTTGAAGATCGTCCGCGCCGACGCTGAAACCTCCGCAACCCGGCGGACGCCGCGCAGGGGGCGCAGGCTGCCGCGCCGCAGGTCGCAGTTGAGCGCAAACGCGGCCTGATGCGCTTCCAGCGTCCGCGGCTCGACATGGGGAACCTCACCCCCGAATCCGGGCATCAGCACCGTCGGCATCAGTTGTTCCCCCGGTCCTGACTGATGTGCCAGCCGCTTTTCCTCACGTGATAGTCTATCGCATTGTCTATCATGGTCCGCACCCAGTCCACCAAAACGCTATTCAGAGCGCTGGTATTGTCCCTGATGAGCGCAGCGACGGCCTCGTCGATGACATCCGTAACATCTGCGGACCCGTTTCTGAGCGAAAGCGCCGCATTCACGTTCCGAGAACCGTCAAAACTCACCGAGCCCTGTACATCACCCGTGAAGGTGATCGCCATCGGAGAGGCCAGCCGATAGGCTTTCTCTGCCACCGCAGCCTTTTCAGCTTCGAGCGCGCCTCCGCCTCCGCTCGGGCCGCAAATAGGCTCCCATTCTCCAAAGACGCCCCCGGAGGTCGCCCGGGCGTAGACCTGCAAATTGGACGTATTGATCACAACCTGCATACTTTCGCCTGCGCTCGTGTTGAACTGGAGTCCGTAAAACATCGCCGCTCCTCAAAAGCGGCCCGGCCCACATCCTTGCCCTGGGCCGGGCCGGTGTTATGCCGAAGGCTTCCGCACCTCCGGCGGGCATTGCAGCCGCCTGCACTCCCCCTCGTAGGCGCGCAGGCAGTGTCCCGCCTTCCAGAAAGGCAACCCGTCGATGATCCGCCGGGGCCAGTCCCGCACCCCGTCCCGGCTCCACCGCCAGCAACGGGATGAAAGCGTCTCGTCAGGCCAGCCGCCGAAAAGGGCATTAATGAACTGGTCAAGGGCGATGAGCACACCTTCGATGTAGGTCATACGGGTGTCCTGCATACAGGGTACAAGGTTTCCTCACGCCATACGGCTGTAGGCTCTCCTGAAAAACAGTAATCTACCCGAGATGATCCGTTCTTCGTGTATACATAGCCGTCGGATGTGAGGCTATCCACTAATTGTGCACTATTCGAAGCGACCACAACGCTGTTCCAATAGACGCTTGTTGAGTAGAAATCCGTAGAGGCCATAGCTATTTGTTCGTGGTGATGACCAATACCGTATTCAGCTCCGGCACCTCGGCACTCGCTGTCATACGTCCCCTGACCTTTACACTCGACGCACGACTGCGTATTGCATTTCTGACTCGTAGCGGGCTTCGTCAGCCCATGCGCCGTACAAAAGCTGTCCGCCACGGTCTGCTTGTCCAGCGTCGCCGTCGTTGCGTCACGCCGTTGGCACGTCACCGTGCGGGTCTGCGTCCCTCCGCCGCAGTCTGCTGAACAAGCCCCCCAGTTCCCTGTGACATAGGAATAGGTATAGAGCGGCTTCCACGTGCCCGAGACGTTGACGTAGAGGTTTTGGCAAGCCTTCCACGTACCATTCACATTGGCGTAGGCCTGCTTCGCGTATTTCCACGTTCCCGAGACATTGACTGCACAAGACATGCGAGCTCCTTACTTTCCGAGGAAAGTTCCTTGCAGTTCCGCCACTTCTTTGGAAAGTGCATCAAGTTCTGCGTTGGACACGCAAGCCTCCGCACGCTTCAGGTAGGTCCACTGCCCGGCGTTGACTTCGGCCATGCCCCGCAGGTAGGCGGCGTGGTTGGCGAGGATGTCGCGGCACAGGCTTTCCTTGTCCGGCTTGCCCTCGTCCGTGCGCGCGGCGAGAAAGGCGTCGATGTACGGCGTGGCGCGGGCCTCGTCGTTCAGAACCCCTGTGGCCTCGTCGACCTGCGCCGCCCATGTAAGCTGCTCGTATTGGGGAATGAACTTCCCCCACACCTTCCAGCGGCGAATCTCGAAACAGTTTCGGATTTCGAGCTGGACTTCATGCAAAAGTTTGGGGAAAGGACGCGGATCGACCCATTCGCCATTCTCCAGATCGTACACGTGCGCGGACGTAGGCCGTTTGGGGAAGGCGTCCCACTCCTCCCGGGAAAGAAAAAGGACGCACCTTTCGCAAAAGCCTTCCGGACGCTCCACAAGGCTCCCGTCATCCCGGATGATGGCCACGATCTCTTCCCAGCTTCCCTCATTGCGACGGGACACCGGATAGGGAGGCACGTCCAGCACCGTAAAACCGTACCCCTTGGCCTCCGCTTCCGATTTCAGAATGCGGCCCACGCAGATATTGTCCCGGTTCCACGCGTAGACGGGATAGTCCGCGGTTTCCGCGTAGCCCCGACAGTAGGCGGCGCATTCTTCCATCTCGGCTTCGGACAGGGGGATGGACTCTCCGTCTGCCCTTTTCACGCAATGGCCGCTCGGCGGCTCGAAATAAAGCGCGTCAAAGGCAAAGGAAAGTTCTGGCTTGAGATTGGTATCGAAGCGCAGATCATCGTGAATGACCACCGTTTCGCCGTCGGCAAAGGTAAGAATAAGATAGTCGGTCATATGTTCTCCTAGTATTTGAACCAGATGTCGCCATTCGCCCCGCCGGAGGGGTTGGCCGTGGAGACGGTCTTTGCCGCGCCGTTCCACTTTGTGGAGTCGGCGGCGGTGTTCGTCGTGTTGCCGGTGCCCCCGTTGGCCACGGGAAGCACCCCGGTCACACCGGGCGTGATGTTGGCGGAACCGTCGAAGGAAGCGGTCGACGTGCTGGCAAGGTTCGTCCTCACAGTCCGCGCCGTAGCAAGTTTCGTGGCCGTGCCCGCATTTCCCGAAACAGTCGTCTGCGCGGGGTGGACATGATCCTCACGGGCGTATTTCGCGGACGTGCCCACGGCGGCGGTCCCGGCGGCTTTCGGCGCTGCGGCGGCGGGGGTGTATGTTGTGTTGCTGTCAACGTCGCCCACAAGCTGGTAATACGTGCCGTCATAGACGAAGTCGTAGGTACGGTTGGCGGCAAGATAGCCCGCAGAGATGGCGGCGTTCCGATAACGGATGGCCTTGGCCCCCGTGCTGTTCACGTTCAGCGTCGGGCTGGCGGCCGTGTTGGTGACAGTGAAGCGCACGGTGATGCGGGAACCGGCGGCAAGAACAAATCCCGTGCAGGCGACAACCTTGGCTGCGGTTGCGGCTTCGGTGGCGCAACTGCCATAATGGGTAATGTTGGCGGAGCCGTTGAAACTAACCCCATCAATAGTACGGGCCGTCGCCAGCTTTGTGGCGCTGCCAGCATTCCCGGAAACGGTCGTCTGCACGGGGTGCACGTGATCGCCGCGGGCAAAGGCGTCCGTCTCTGCGCCGACCGCTGCCGTCCCGGCTGCTTTGGGCGTCGTGCCGGATGCCTTGGCATGGCCGTACTGCGTAGCGCTGGCGGCACCGTAGGTCGTGGCCGTTGAAGCGTGTGCGGTAGGCGTGCGGGCATTGGACAAGCGGGAATCGTTGCCCTGGCAGGCCGTGCCCGCCGCCGTACCGTACTTGACGTGGCCAAGCGCGGAAGCCGAGGCCGCTACATTCGTGTGCGAGGCGGGCACGGCCCCAATATCCTCCGGTGCCAGCGCGTCCGCGCCGCCACTCTTGTGGCTTTCCTTATGCGCAAGAGCGGCGGGCGCGGAGCGCGAACCGCCCTCGGTCCTCTGAGTAGCCGTGCCCGCCGCCGTGCCGTACTTCACGTGGCCGAGCGCGGAAGCCGAGGCCGCCACGTTCGCGTGCGAGGCGGGCGCCGCCCCGATGTCCGCGGGAGTCAATGCGTCCGCGCCGCCCGTCTTGTGACTCTCCTTGTGCGAGACGGACGCGGCTCCAATATCCTCCGGTGCCAGCGCGTCCGCGCCGCCACTCTTGTGGCTTTCCTTATGTGCGGTGGGCGTGCGGGCGTTGGACAAGCGTGAATCGTTGCCCTGACAGGCCGTGCCCGCCGCCGTACCGTACTTGACGTGACCAAGTGCGGAAGCCGAGGCCGCCACGCTCGTGTGCGAGGCGGGCGCGGCTCCAATGTCCGCCGGGGCCAATGCGTCCGCGCCGCCGCTCTGATGCGTGGCCTTGTGCGGCTTCGGGGTGCGGGCATCGGAAAGCCGCGCGTCACCGGCCTTGACGAACGTCCCGTCATGGGCGCCCTCGTTCCCGTCATGATCCGCAACGGCCTGCGCGACGCAGGCGGTCACGTCCGTGCCGTGCGCGTTGGGGTCCGCGATATGCGCCGCCAATCTTTTGGCCCCTTCCACCAGGACGGCCTCGGCATCCTGCACCGCCGTCACCGCGCCGACGACCTTTCCGGCAAGCTCGGCATTGGTCGGCTGCGTTTCCGTAGTCTGGCTCATATTATGCTCCCTGCGTCGGCGGCGTGAAGCCGTTGGCGGCCGCCCACGTCTCGATGGCCGCCAGCCGATCCGCATAGCGGACCAGTTCGGCGGCGTAGTGTACAAGATTGGCCTGATCGTCCTCATGGACATGGCCGACTTTGGAAAGCCCGTCCCACGCTTCGGCAAGGGTCCGGTCCCTGGACACCAGCACGCTGTGCGCCGTGGTCTGCGGCAAAAGGACGACCTCCGTCCCGGCAGGCAGGGTTTTCCCGCCCGCCAGCGTCAAGGGGCGCTCAAGCGTGGTCGTCAGAACCTGACAAAGTGCTGTCTGCGTCATGCTCGTGTCCCGACCGGGGCCGAAACCCCGGTCCGTTGACGGTTAAAAATCAGACTTCAGCCGGGGACTCGTAATCCGCCAGAACCATCCGCACCTTGCCGGTAAACACGGGACTCTCTTCGGCGGAAGTCACGAAGGCCATGCCGGTTTCGCCCAGGGTCTTGCCGTTGTAGGTCAGGTCGCCGGAGCCGTCCTCGCCCACGCCGTCGAGAACGGTCTTGTTGGCATGGGCATGGGAACTGCCCGACAGCCCGTCCAGGAGAGCCTTGAGAGCCTTCCCCTGCTCGGCGGAAAGGACCTTGTCGACGCCGCCGGTCGTGAGATCATTGACAATGTCGTCTTTGGCGACGTGATCGGAGACCAGAGCGTCAATGCTGCCTTTGTTCTCATTGATGGCGGCGACCAGCTCCACAAGGCGGTCAATCGTGCCGCCGTCGGCCTCCCCCTTCAAAAACGTATCGACGGCCGTCTGAAGGGCGGCCAGACTGTCCTGAACCGTCTTGATGTCGCCGTCCTTCAGAGCGTTGACGGCCGCGTCGACGGCGGCCTGAGTCAGGTGGACGGAAGCGTCGGCCACATGGCTCTCGAAGGACACGCCGCTCGCGGCGTCAACGACGAGCGCGCCGGAATACAGGATTTCGTTGCCGTTTTCGTCAAGGAATTGGGAAAGGAGTTTCTTGGCCATGACAATCCTCTTTCATGTTTAAGGGTTCTGGGAAAAATCATCGACGACTGCGGTGATGGCCGCTCCAGCAACGGGGAGGTTCTCGGCGTCGTCAACAAGGGTCAGCGGCACGATCTTCACGCCAGGGGCCAGCTCATAGCCGCCGGGAGACAGGTTGCCGCCTCCACCGTGGGGCACAGTGACGTGATCAAGCTCGACACGGGTCATGCGATCCGCCAGCCGCACCATCTGGGCGGACAGTTCCACCATGCCCGCTTCCACCTGGTAGTCGTGCAGAAAGCGCGCCGCGAGGTCTTCACAGGCGTCCCGTGCCTCCGCCGCCCTGTCCGCGCTGTCCCGACAATCCGCGACGGCCTCCTGTGCCTCCTGTGCGGCGGCCTGTGCTCCCTCAGCATGCAACCGGGCCGTATCGGCGGCTTCCACGGCTTCGGTCGTGGCCTGTTCCACGGCCCCGGCCACAATCTGCGGCGTCAGGATATCGAGGGCCGTCTGTTTAATGGCTTCCTCCACGTTCCCGGCGCTGGCCTCGGCCCGGTCGGCGTCGGCCCTGGACGAAGCCGCGGATCGGGCCGCCTCTTCAGCCGACCGCGCAGCCATGTCGCGGGCGGACGCCGCCGCCTGATTCGACTGCGCCGCCGAAAAAGCGTCCAGCCTCGCGGCGGAGGCGGCCTTTTCCGCCGTCCGCGCCGCGTCTTCGGCGTCGTGAACCCGGTTGGCGATTTCCTGCGCCTTTGCGTCGGCGCGCGCGGCGGCGGCCTCGGCGCAGGTTTGGGAGAGCTCGGCGGCCCGCGCCGCCTCCAGCACAGTCCCCACGGCCGCTTCTGAGGTTTCAGCCGCCAGCTCGGACGCCCTGGCGCACTCGCAGGCCCGGTTCGCATGGCTCTGGGCCGACAGCGAGGCGCAGCCCGCCTTCTTCGCGGCGGCTTCCGCGCGCTCGGTGAGCTGCTCGAAGTCCTCCTTGAACAGCTCGCCTTCCTCATGGAATTGCCGCAGCCCGTCCTCGACGCCCTTGTCGAGCGCGTCCACGGCCCGCGCCTCCGCGCGGGTTACGGCTTCCACGGCATCGGCCTTCAGAGCGGCGGCAGTGCCCGTCACTTCCGTCACGGCCTGCGCCGCCCGCGCCTCAATCCGGTTCAGGGCGTCGTTCCGGCTCTCCGTGATGACGGCCGTCGCCGCCGTGGTCAGCCGTTTGGCTTCGTTTTCCACGCGCCCCGTCACCTCGTTCTCGAAGAAAACGATGCGCTCCTCGGCGCGCTCCACCAACGCCCCGGCATCCTCCGCCTTGGCCGTCGCCAACTCCGCCGCGATCTGGGCGGAGGTTTTCGCAGCTTCGGCCTTTTGCGCGGCCGCGCTCGCCTGCCCGACGCCGGACTGGGCGGCCTGTGCGTAGCTCTGCGCCGCGTCCCGGGCGGCGGACGCCTGCCCCGCGTACAGGGCGACCTCGGACGTGATGACCTGCCCCGCGCCGCGCTGGTCATAGGGCGAGAGTTCCATGATGTCCTGCAAGTCGCAGTCATGGTTCGGGACCACGGCATAGCCGCTTACGGACCCGGAACCGCCGCCGAAACACGAAGACTCGCAGCCGCCGTGCGGATACTTGATGTGCACACGGTATTCGGAGGATTCCGTACCGACTTCGTTGGGCCAGACGGCAAGGACGGCCTTGCCCGTAGCGTCGGTTTCGGCCCGCGCCTCGCGCGGCACGATGTAGCCGGAGTAGCGCTCGACGGTGGTCAGGCGCATCGTGATCACGGCCCCGTGGACCGCTTTGCCGTTCTGATCGTAGACGCGCGCCGTCACATTGACGGTCGGAAGAGTGCTCATAGGTCACCTCGGTTGCGCGGACACGCCGTCAGCCGCCGTCCGTCCGCACGTCTTGCAAGCCGGATGCGGGCCTGCGCCACGCCCTGTTCGTAGAGCGACAGATTCATCTGGGCGGCCTGCGGATCAGACCAGCCGACATGGCGGCCGCTCATGGATTTGATCTTGGCAAGAACGCCGAAAAGCAGAGTATCCCCGTATTCTTCAAGAAAAACCTCGGGCGCACGCTCGCTCAGACGGCGCGGCGCGAGGACGCAACGGGCGCGGACGGCCCGGTCCGAATCCGCGGGATTTCGGAAGGCGACGCACAAGCCCGCCCCGGCCTGTTCCGCGTGGAAATCCTCCCCGTCCACAAGGGGAAGGCCGTCGAGCGTCAGTTCAAGCAGCCGACACACGGAGGCTTCCCGTTCCGGGGCCAGCTCGACAAGGCGATCTCCCCTGAAAAGCGTTTCCGCAAAGGTTGCCCGCCACGCTTCCGTGCGCCTGAAGAAATCGACGGCAAGCATCTGAACGGCATCCAGAACGACGACGGCGGGACAGGGCTGCACGAAAGGAACGGCCCGCCGCGTCAGCGTTTCATACGAAAGCATACGCATCAGCCTTCTCCCCGCACGGATGACGCGCTCCTGGGCCACGTCATGTCCACCTTCTGCTTCATGTCCAGCTCGTTCAAAAATTCCTGCTTGTGGTGCAGGGCCCGGGTCACGCTGGCCTGATCCCCGTAGCCGGACAGGATTTCATACAGCATGTGATGCTGAATGGCCTGCTTGTAGGATTCCGACAGGCTCACCTCGTCGTCGATGCCGACGATGCGCGCCGGTTCCGCGCTGTAGGTCGCCTCGACCCACACGTCCCCGCCGCCCGGCACGGGCGGATAGACGATATAGGTGTCGTTGTCCGTCAGCCGGTCATAGCCGTAATTGTCTATGGGGCAACGCATTCCTCCGCCAAAGGCCCCCAGAGACAAGAGTATCTCCGGGGCGGCGGGGATGATGTGGCTCCCCGGCGTGCAGCCGTCCTCGCCCATATTGCGGACGAGCTCGATGAGGGTGATGGCGTCGGCACTGCTGCGGTGAAGCCTGCGGCGGGGAATCCTCTGCCGCAGGCCGGGCTCAAGCAGGATGCTCTCCGTAACGGCGTTGGCCTCGGGGCGGCAGACGATCACTTCACGCACGGCCGCATTCAGAAAATCGAAGAGCGTCACCGTAATCGTGTCCCGGCTCTCGCGCAGGGCCTCGTTGCCGTCGGCATTCTGAACCGCCCAGAGGACATGGGGTATGATGTCGCGCGCCGTCATCAGCTTGCCACAGTCAGGATGTTCCAGCCCGCGCGATCCCGCGTCACCAGCCTCTGCGCCCGCGCGATCTCGCTCTCGTACAAATCGAAATGCACCTTGGCCCCCTCCGCGTCGATCCACCCGACGCTGTTGCCGGACATGGCCTTTATCTTCGCCAGCGCCCCATAGACGACGGCGTCGCCCCAGTCACGGGCCTGCTCGTCGGGCAATGCCTCGGCATCCCGGGAAGGGCACAGCGAGACGCACAATTCCGTACAGCAGGGCCCTTCGACGCCCTTCGGGAACTTCACGTCGACCGTGGCGTCGCGCACCACGTAATCAATGCCGAGGATCAGCCGTTGGCCGTTGACGCCGACGTATTCGACGCGCACCAGCGAAGAGGCCGGGGGGAGCGGGATGTCGTTCGCCCCTTCGGTCAGCGCGCCGACATGCCGTTCCCTCCACACGCGGGTCCGGGTGAAGAAATCCACCGCCGCGTGCCGGATGGCGTCCATCACGAGGTACTTGGGACAGGGCTGCACCAGAGGCATGACGATGGGCAGAAAGTAGGCGTATTCGTTGGGGCGCGGGTTCATGACATGGCCCCCTTGCGCACCTGAGGCGCGTTGACCGGCCAGCCCCGGTCCGTCGCGGTCTTCATTTCCAGTTCCTTGAGCATGGCCTCGTAATGATGCGTGGCCCGTTGCAGGTTGCTGGCTTCGTTGTCGCCCGAAAACACGCCGTACAGCACGCCGTGCACCAGCGCGCTCTGGAAGGTATCGGGGATGGGCAGAGAATCCTTCTCTCCGCTTACCTGCGGCGGCGTCGCGCTGTAGGTGGCTTCCACCCACACCGAAGCGCCGGGCTCGACGGCGGGAAAGATATAGTAGACCAGACGATCCACGAGCCGGTCATAACCGTAGTTGTCGATGCACCTTGCCGTACTGATCCCATTGCACCCCATGCCGCGGATCATTTCGGGAGTGATGGGAAGAATCCCGCCTCCGGGCGTCTTCCCGTCACTCCCCATATTGCGCGTGATGTCGATGAGCGTCAGCGCGTCGTGGCTCGCCTGATGCAGGGTGCGGTTCGGAATCCTTTGCCTCATGCCCGATTCCAGACGGATGCTTTCCGTGATGGCCGTTGCATCGGGACGCAGCATGACGATGGTCCTGATCGCCGCATTCAGAAAATCGAGCAGGCCGACGGCATCGCTGGCGCCGCCGGTCCATTTCCAGCGCGCGTCGGTTTCCGGTTCAAGGTCCTGCAACGCGCCGGACACGAGGCGCAGGATTTCCGCCGCCTGCATGACTACACCGCCTCGCCGATCCGGCGGTACGGGAAGCGGGGCACGGCGACGAACGACATGGTCCGCTCGCGCGTCACCGGGTCCACACTGACAAGAGGCTGCTTCTCCACGGCGAGTTCGAGGGCGTGGATCACCGCTTCCGGGACTTCCACCTCCTTGTCCCGCTCGATGAGATAGGACTGGCCATTGACGCCGAGCGTCACGGGGCATTTCTCGTGCTCGCCGCGCCCGGACGGAATGACGATCCGCACCTTGCGCTGCTGCCTGAGCTGCGCCACGGCCTGCGCCTCGCTCTTCTGAACGGACTGGTTCAGGCGTTCGCTCTCCTCCGTGGTCAGGGGCGGTTTGCTGCCGGATTCCTTTTCCTTCGCCTTTTCTTCCTTCATTTGGGACATGGGCGGCTCCTACAGCGAAGACACGGCGACTTCGGCCCGGATCATGTGCAGATCGTAGAGGATGATGGCACCGTGCCACATCTTCCAGGCGATGCTGCCGCGCTGACCAAGGGGATCGCCGCCACGCGGGACGTTGGGATTAAGGACCATCGGCACGATGGGCGACTTGCCGCCTGCGGACCGGTTGAAGGGGATGCTCCCGAAGGCGTTCTTGGCGAGGTAGAGGACGGGATAGACGTCGGCGCACGCTCCGGCAGAGGACAAAACGCCGCTCCCGGCGGCCCCCGCGTCGGCCCACGGCTCGAAGACGGTGGTGCACATGTAGCGCACGCCTTCCACGGAGCCGATTTCGCCGGGCATGGGCTTATACCCCCCGCCGTAGTCCTTTACGTCAAGGAAACCGCGCATTTCGCGGATGTCCGCCTCGCAATCGGTGTGGCAGATGGCGACATACGAAGGCAGCACGCTCTCGGTCTTGAAGTTCGGGGACGCGCTGACGAACGAGGTGATGGGCATGGCAAGCTGACGCTTGAGCATACGGGTCACCCGGCGCTGGAGTTCCAGCGTCAGCGGCTTGTTCACGCCGTTGCGGTTGGTCGCCTGCGCCCCGGCCGTCTCGCCGGAAAAGAACACGTTGGTCCCGCCGAGCACCACGCCCGCCGTGATGCGTTCGCGCATGATGGCCGCCTGTTCGCCCAGAATGGCCGAGAATTCGACAATGAGCGGGTCCTCATGGGTATCGGCCAGCACGTCGGTCAGTTCGATCCAGTCGCCGTACTGGTTGATGGTGGCCTCGATGTCCTTGAACGTCGGCTTGCTGGCCTGCGGCGTCACGCCTTCGATGAGCGCCTTGGGCTGGTTGGGAAGATGCTCATAGCCACGGAACTTGATTGTCCGCGTGCTGTGGGCGGGCAGCGGTTTCGGCTGCCCGAACTTGTCGAGCACGAGCAGGGGCTGCGAACGCTCAAGGAGCTGCTTCGAGAAATACCCTGCGGTGCGGTAGGAGATGTCTCCTGTGGTCGTCATGGGAGGCATACGTTTTCACCTCGGTTAGATGTTCCATCCGGCATCGAAATCATCTTTCGATCCGACGCCCTGCGGCACTCCGGGAGCGCCGCGCCTCGGGACGGCGAACGCACCGTCGGGATTCGTCCGCGCCTTCTGCGGCGTCTGACGTTCGTTCTTGAAGCGGGTGATCAGCTCGGCGACGGCGTGCGGATCACGCCCGTGCAGGAACACATCCATGAGTGGCGCAGCCTCGGCATAGGGCTTGTGCTCAATCCACGCCCGCATGTCCGCCTGAAAGCGTTCGTTGTCCGCCTTGCTGCGGGATGCCTCAAAAAGATCGGGATGGGCCTGCCGGACGACCGTCACGAAATGCCGGTTCGCGGCCTCCACCATGCCCGCCTGCCGCTCTGCGGCCACGGCCTCCCGCTCGCGCCGGGCCATGAAGAGTTCCGCCCGATCCATCGCGTTGTCAGCGCCGTATTCCGCCAGCCGCCTGCGAAGCGTGTCGCCCTCCGGGGAATCCTCGCGGGCGATGGCGGCCGCCTCCGGCGAAAGCTGTTCCAGTTCCGCGAATTCCGCCCGGATCGCCTCGGGTATCTCGACCGTCTTCGGCGGCTGCGGCTCCTCGTGCGGCTGCGGTACGGGCGCGGCAGGCGCGGCGGGCTGTGCCGACAGGGGCGGCTCTTCCGGCTGCGGCGCGGCCTGTCCTGCGGAGGGCTCCTCAGGGCCCGGAGGCGTGTCCTCCACGGCTACCTGTTCAGACTCCTGTTCCGGCTGCCCGGCGGCCTGCCCCGGCTCGTCGTCGAAACCGGCGGCAAAGGCGTCCGTACCTTCCTGATCCATCAGTTCCCCATTCTGGTCTTCCTGCATGGCATTCACTCTTTCGGCCTGATTTTATTGATGATGGAGCGCAGTTCCGCGATGGCTCCCTGCGCCTTTCTGATAGCTGCCTCGTCCGACGCGGCCTCCAGCACCTGGCGCTGCTCCTCGATTTCCTCTTCAAGGAGTTCCTCCAGCGCGAGGAAAACCCCTGTCCCGAATGCCGCCCGGATTTCGAGCACGGCCCTGCTCTGTTGCTTCATCATGCGAGTGCCCCTTCCGTCGGCTCTTCAGCCTGCGCCGCCTGCCGTTGCGACTGCGCCAGCGCCAGCACGATCTGTTGCTGCACCTGCTCCGGAGAAAGCCCCTGCCTGCCCAGCTCGGCGGTCAGGGCCTGCACGTTGGCCTCGGCCTGCGCCAGCGCCTGCATGAGCATCTGCTGACGCTGATGTTCCTGCGCTTCCTTCTCGGTTCGCAGGATGCGCTCGGCGGGCAGGTCCGTTTGTTCAAGCGTCACTTTAAGGAGTTCGTCTTCCCTCATGCGGCTGGCGAACAGGGGATTCGCCATAAGCGAAATGATGCCGGGCACCTGTTGCGCCCTGACTTCCTTGGCGATGAGCGACTGCGAGCCCGTGGCGACGACCTCGTAGTCGCCCTTGATCTCCTCGCGCGGGTTCCACTGCATGTTGAAGCGGTACATGGCCCGGATGAAGGGCGCGGACACGTACTCGTCAAAGTCCTTCACCCGGTCCTTGAGCAGGATGTTCGACGCGCCCATGAGCATGGACAGGCCGGAAGCCGTTTCGCCCGCGCCGGATACGCGCCCGTCTCCGGCGTTGAAGCGCGGCGTGCTGATCTCGTCGGCGCACTCCTGCCAGAACTTCACCTGCGTCAGGTTCTCCTGAATGCAGGACGGCACCACGGCGACGCTCAGGGCCTCGTTGATGGTCACACCAGCCTTGTCGAACAGCAGGACGCGGCTCGACGCGATGTCCAGCGGGTCCTCGCCCTCGGCCAATGCCTGCATGTTCACGCCGAACAGGGGACCGGAACTCCACGCCGTGTTGTCCTGCGCGGCGCGCACGGCGGCGTTGATGCCCGCCTGCGGGGAGCGCAGCCGGTAGGCGATGCCCTCGGGCCAGAAAGACGTGTCGTCGCGCTGATAAGGATAGAAAAAGAAAGGGATGTCCACGCCTTCAAGCGGATTCACGGATGCCTTGATGATGCTGTCGCCAAGCATCCACACGCACGACGGGAACACGCGGCAGAGGTCGGCGTCCGCCACCTCGCATCCGGCATCCCGCAGTTCCTGCCCGGTGAGGTAGCCCCACCGCTCGTAGACGCGGAAGCGCCTGTCCATGACCGCGCCGAGGTTCCCATTGGCGTCATTCAGATTCCGCTTCCGGGACTCGTAGCCCGTCAACTCCGCGTCGCCGTTGTCGTGTTCCCTGAGGTAGCCCTCAATGGCCGCCGCATCGAAACCCGGGAACGTCATCAGGTCCCACAAGTCCTTGTCCGTCTTGAGATGCACCTGCCAGACGTAGCGAAGCTGGCGCGGTTCCAGCGCGCCGGGATCGGGATAGACCTCCCAGACGGGGACGGACTCGTAATAGGGCCGGATTTCCTCGCCGATGACCTGTTCGTCCCAGACAAGCCTGCCGTGTGCATCGGAGACGGGACGCCGCTTCCTGAGCTCGCGGCGTTCGACCAGCGGTCCCTTGAGCACGCCCATCCCGAACAGGCACGAGGAGAAGATGACGGCCTTGCAATGCTGCTGCCACGACGGGCGGAATTCGCCGCCTACGGAGGACTCCTTGAGCTGGTCGTCGATAACCTGCTCCATCTTGTCGGCGCAGGCCTTGGCGATGCGAAGCTTCACCGTATCAAGGTCGATGCGCCGCATGGCCTCCTGCATGGCCATCTGCTGCATCTTCTGCATGGCAAGGTCGTCGGGAACCGCGTTCTGCGACTGCAAAAGCTGCATCTGTTCCGCCATGACTTCCTGCACGGCCTGCATGAACTCCGGGGACCGTTCGACAAGCTCACCCGGGATTTCCGGGTCCGGCGTGGGCTGGATGGCCCAATTCTTCGAGCGCGCCGGAAAAAGCAGGTCCATGAGCCGGGCCACCATCGTGTCCACCTTGTTGGTGGTCATCCGATAGTAGACCTGCGACCGCCTGGCCTTCTTCAGCCGTTCCATCACGTCGTCGGGGTACTGCCCCCGGTACTGCATGAGGTCTTCCAGCCACCGCTCCTCAATGAGCCTGCGGGCAGACTCGGCGGTCGAAAACTCGCGCCTGAGCTGCAAGGCCAGCGCGTTAAGCCGGGCGGACGCAGCAGCTCGGGCCTCGCGCTCCAGCTGTTCCGCGTCTTCATGCTCCATCGCGGCGTAAAAGTCGTTTTCGGCTTCAGGCGGTATCTGGCTCATTTCAGAACAGCCTCCCCACGGCGGCCCCGATGCAGCCGCCCAGACTGGAAATGACGGTCATGATGAAAACCAGCGTGGCCCGGCTCCCGGCCTGCTGCCCGCGTTCCCGCGCGCACGTCTCGGCCATGGTGGAGATATGGTCCTCCAGCTCCCGGATGCGCTTCCCGTGGTCGCGAAGCTGCGTGAGAATGGCGTCATCCAGCCGCTTGTTGAGCGCTTCGAGCAACGCTTCGATGCGGGAAAGCCGCGATTCGTGGTCAAGGGCCCGCTCTTGCATCAGAACCCCACCCCCAGACCGAAGATGTCCGCCGCCACGCCGATAAGTTCCCTGAGTTCCGCCAGCGGCGACACGGCAAAATGGCGAGGAAAGAAAAAGTGAAGAAGAGTTACGGCGGCAAAGACGGCAAAGGCCGCGACAAGCACGTATTTGAGCAGATACTTCGGGCTGATCCTGCCCTTGGCAAAAGCCCTGGCCTCGGCCAGCTCTTTTTCAGCCTCAAGCTCGGCACGCCGCGCGCTATCAGTAAACAAACGCTCGGTCAGGGGCTTAAGGAAAGGGAGGAGCTTAGAGAAAAAAGAGAACATCATCGGCCCTCTCGCAGCCCTTGGAGGCAAAGCGCGGATTCCGCCTGCCGACGCCGCACAAGTCCGGGAAGCTCCTTCCCCTTGGCCGTCTTGTATATCTCGGCCATACGCGTGCAGGCGCGTTCCCACTCTCCAGCATTGGCGTACCGGGCCACGGATGACGTGCAAAAGCCATGCGGCCCTATGTTGTAGGCCATTGAGACGAAAGCCGCCCTGACCTTGTACGGCTGCTCGGCCAGCCCCCGCACGCAGCTCAGGACAGGCCCGGCGTGGGCATAGACGGCGGCATTCAGGGAGTCCACACACTGATCAAAAGTATATGCAGCTCCCGGCACCACATCTTTGGTGTCCCCAAAGCACTTGGTCCAGATACCAACCGGGTCCTGATAGGCTTCGGGCACATAGCCTTCAAAGTCCGCGATCGTATCCACGGACAGGGTGGCCGCCCCGACGCCGAGAAGCGCGACGAGCGCCGCGCTTGCGACAAGCTTTCCGGGTACCTTGCGGTATCTGATGCTTCCCATACAAAAAACGCTCCTGAGTTTGGTCAGGAGCGTAGCACGGGGTTTTGAGCGTGTCAGACTGGTGGGGGGCTGGCAGGGGGCTGGTGAGGGGCTGGTGGGGGGTTGACAACTTTTTCTGCTAACTGAAAAATAGACTTATTTCTAAAGAACCACCAGGAGAGGGGATATGTCCGGATTAGGAAGAGTTCTAGCCTGTGTAGTCGTGGTGATAGCCCTCCATGTTTTGAAATATCTTTTTATTGATATACCAATGGGATGGAAACATGGAGGAGGCGCCATTCCTATGGCGATCTTCGTAGGCATATGTGCAGGGTGTGTCATTAAGACATGGAAAAGACTAGAAAAAAAAGAGAGCAACCCAGCCAAACAGGTTTCTAACACAGAATCATCACAAGATATTTTCTATATTCCACCAGAACAGGCTATTAAATGCCCTGAATGTGGAAGGGATATTCTCAAGTCGAGCTCATATTGCCATTATTGTAAGTCCTTTATATCTAAAGATTATGTTAATGGCTGTAAGCAGCCTCCCCCAAATACAGTGGAAAATATTAACGCGGCTGTAACAATAGTCGATAATCAAAAAAAACAAAATGTTGTGCCTTTAAATCCCAATGCGCTTATTGGGGAAGAAATTTTGGAAGAATTTAAAGAGCTTGTCGATTTATCTCCCCGTGCAGCAGCTATGGCTCTCGAAGACTCCCCCGATGGGGCCTGCATACGAAGCAGACTTGCCATATACGGAGCCGATAGTGCGATGGACCGTGCCGACTTGATCTTGATACTCAGAATTCTGACCGAGAAAGACTCTCACGCCACACCTGCAACCTGACCGCCTCCGCGCTGTACCGCATCCTTCTCCCCTCTCCTTCCACGGCTATGGGTGCACCCTGCCGCACCCATAGCTTGATCTGTCTCTCTCCCACCCCGAAGGCTTCCTTGATCTCCGCAAGGCTGCGTAAAATCTTCGGCGCGTAGACGACCACGACTTCCCGTTCCGCCATTTCAGTACCCTCCGAGCCTGTCCGCCGGGCCAGGGTGTTCCCTCGCTTCCCCGCGCCGTTGGTTCAAGCCCATCTCGGCCACAGCCCACAGCAGCGCCGCAGCTCCGGGGTAATCCGTCATCCGCCGGTCCACGTCCTCGCTCCCAAGCCGTTGCGTCTCGGACGCCGCCGTGCAGTCCGGCCCGAAAAACAGCGTCTTCTCCCCCACGATCCGCTGTTGCAGGAGGCCGAGATAGAAAGGTAGTATCCGCTCCCCGCTCCCGTTCCACGCCTGCGGGTCGGTCATCCGTATCCTCCGGCGGCGTTCCCGGCGCAGGTCGTCGTTGGCCGCGTCAAGGAAGACCACGCGGCGGTCGTCCCCCGGCGTAATGACGCACGACGCCGACCAGTCATCGTAGAGCCTGACCGCCATGTCCACGAGGTCGGCCACGTCGCCCGAGCGGTACTCGCTGAGCACATGGACGTGGTTACGGACGTTCAGCACGGCGGGCCGCCCGCGTATCTCCCCGAGCACGATGACGCAGCCCCGGGCCATGCCGTGCGGCCATGCCAGCGCCGCGACGATGCGCGAGAACTGCCGCCCGGTACGGTTTTCCAGAAAGAAGGTTTCCCGCGTCATGGCGTCGCGCAGGATGCGGATGTACGGCATGTCAGCTCCAGTCGGCCCCGGCAATGAGGTTCCCGCCGGGGGATAGCAGTTCGGAAAGAGCGTCACAGGTTGGATCGACCTGATCATCATGCTCATGGGTCATGGCCGGGCTGAACGCCGCCAGTTCCCCGATGTAGGCGTTCGCCCACGGCGCGCTCTCCGGCACGAAAAGACGCCCTGCCCGGATGTACGGGAGGACGTCATTGACGCGGGATACCTTGTCGCGGTCCCGTTGTATGGGGATGACCGGAATGTCCGTCTCCCGGCGCAAGGTCTGGATGAGTCCCGTGCCGGACACCTTGTCCTCGACGAAGAAACCGGCGAAGCGCACGGGATTGGTGATGCGGTTGGGACGATGCCGCTCATAGAAGGCCTTCGCCGCGCTGATGAGGTCCGGGGCCTCCAGCCTGTCGCGCATGAGGTCGAGGATGTAGACGTTCCGCCCGTCCGCCCCGGCAAGGATGAAGACCGTGAAGTCGTTGTGCTGGCCCGTCTTCTGGGCCGTGTCCGCGAATATCCCCACGGTCGTGATGCCCCCCGGCCTCGCCTCAAAGCGCCGTATCCAGTCCGTCTTGATCATCGCCCCGCCGGGAGGCGTGGGAGCCTGCATGTACTGCGCGGAAAAGGCGAAGGGGTCGAGTGTTTTCAAACGTTCCATCGCCCCGTGGTCGAAGGTCTCGGGCCAGAGCATCGCCCCGTCGTCGTCCACCACGGGAATGGAGAGGATACGCCACTGGTCGCCCTCGGTCGCCCGCACATAGCCCACGAGGTCTTTTTCATGCAGCCGCTGCATGATGAGCAGGATGGGCGTGTGCGCGGCGTTTCGGCGCGAGTACAGGGCTTGCGAGTACCACAGGTTGCACTTCTCGCGGCGCACGGTCAGCGCGTCCAGCGCCTGAATGGGGTCGTCGATGAGGATGCCGCCGCCGAACTCCGGCCGCTTCTTGCCCGCCCCGAAGCCCGTCAGGGCCCCCTCCGCACCCACGCCGTACACGGCCCCGCCCGCCGTGGTACGGAAGTAATCCTGCCGCCCCTTCCCGGGCTGCACGCCGACGTAGGGAGCGATGCGTCGATACCAGTCCGAGGCGCAGCACTCCTTGATTGCCAGCGTCTGGGCAATGGCGAGGGTGGCGGAACTGGCGGTGTATATCCACTCTGAATCAGGGAAGCACATCAGGCCCCATGCCACAAGGTCACGGGCGATGTAGGTCTTGCCGTGGCGCGGCGGGATGCAGATGGCGAGGTTCCGGGCCCCTCCGGGCAAGGTGCCGGACACCCACCGGGTCACGGCCTGAAAAATACGACGGTGAAACGGGCGCACAACGCGGGGCTGGCGCGTCAGAATGCCGTGGGCGACAAAGAACTCCTCAAGCGTTGGGAGCTTCACGGCGTTCCTGCTCCAGAATTTCGTTGAGCGCGTCACGCGGACTGAGCGCCGAAGCCCCCGCAAGGGCTGCCGCCTGCGCGCTGGCCTGCTGGCTGACGTTCACCGTGGTTCCCCGCTCCTGCTGCGGGGCGAGGTTCCGGCGGCCACGGGTCATGGTTTCCCACTCTTCGGGGAGTTCGACCTTGGAGAGTACGGCATGGGCCTTGAGTATGAGGGCCTTGTCGAATTGGGCAAAGAGATGGTCGGCTTCAAGACGTTCGCGCACCACATCGTCGATCGTGGCGCGAAAAGTTGTGGGCAGGTCACAACTTTCCCGCTCAACTTCGTATAGCGCCTTAATCGCACTGATCTTTTTCTCCACAACCCCACAACTTTTTCCCTGCTTCCAATCTTCTTTACGGGCGCGCTTCGATGCGGCCTGCTGTGATACGCCGAAACGTCTGGCGACTTCCCCCAGCGACACACCCCGGACTTCATATTCCGCGCGCGCCTGCTCCCACTGTTCAGGCGTCAACCGGGCCATGCCCCACCTCATGCTCTCCGTTCGCCGCGCGGATGGACGTAGTGATCAGATCAAGAAGTTCCTGATACATGCGCTCGCACGTCTCCTTTTCCACGGCCTGCACGACCTCCTGATACTCCTCGCCGATAACGCCGAGCGCGTGGTATTTGCCCTCCGCAAAGACGGGATGCTTTCGCCGCGCTTCTGATACGCGCCGGGCAATGGCCTCAAGAAGCCTGTGCCCTGCCGCCGCGCTTCCATTCCCGATGATCACTTCCATTTCAAGCTGATTCACACTATCCCCCACAGGCGTCCATTCCGCCGCGCCCGTCACATGTCCACCGCCGGGGCCGGACCATCCCAAATCCCCTTCCCTCCGGCCCGGCGCTCGTCCACATCAATGCCCTTCTCCACCTTCAGCCGCTTCAGCCTGTAGATCAGCATCCCCACGCCGCTTACCGTCCGCCTCCTGGGGCCGTAGATCGCTATCCGCTTCGGGGCCACGCCCCACACATACGCCTGTACGTCAATCGCCCGGTGCAGCGTCGCCGTGGCCTTTGCCAGCATATCAAGCCTGCCCCCGGTGATGGGGACGACCACCTCGGCTATCCGTTCTCTCATGCTCCGTCTCCGCTTGCCCGGGGCAATGCCCCGGTCAGATAATTCTCGATGACGGCCCGCGCCTCACACCAGCCCTTGCAGACCTCGACGCGGTAGCCCGCCTCACGCAGCCGGGCGATGACGCGCTCCTGCGCTTCCGACACCCGTCCGCCCTGCCGCCGCTTCAGCTCGATGTACAGCCCGTGGAATCCCTGCCGGGATGCGGCAAGGAAAATATCGGGCACACCCGCGACCACGCCCTCGGCCTTCAGCCGGGCCCCCGTGATCGCATTGCGCGCCCCGCCGTTCGGGATATGCAGCATAAGCAGCGGCGTGTTCCGGGCGTAGACCCTCCACCAGTCGAAGAGGGCCTTCTGCTCCTGCGATTCCGTAGGGCAGACTCTCATTGCGCGATCCCCCATTCGCAAAGTGCTCTGCGCTGCTCATCGGGCGGCGTGTCCGGCCTCCCCTGCCTGCGGACGTCCATCTTTCCCCGCAGGTTGGTGAGAATCTTCACGCACCAGTCAGTACCGAGTTCGCATCGCTCATCAAGCGTCAACCCATTTTCCGGCAAGGCTTCACGGTCCACGGCTGGCGTCCGCTTCCGGGACTCTTCCACCTGCCGCATCACGTCGGCCGGAACGGGAAAGAAACTTAATTTGGCCTCAACCCGGCGTATGCCCTCGATAAACTCCGCATCGCTCACGTCAGCCAGCACGTCGCCCCAAGTCCTGACCAGCAACTCAAACTCTTCCCGCTCCGGCATCGGCTGCCGATAAAGCACAAACGCCTTGCTCAGTTCCAAAGCCAAAATCTTCAACGTCGCCATTTCGCACCGCCTCGTCAAAAGCCAGAATATGTTTTGCCCAATCGCCGCGTTCCTTCGCTTCCGCCTGCCTTGCCGTCAGAGGCGGCCCAAAAGATGCGGGGCTGGCACGGCTGGCGTTGTTCTGCGCCTTGTCCATCCAGCCGTTGAGAAACCGCCGGATGCCGTTCCTCGTCTTGCGCTTGCGGGGATTGCTCAGGCACCATGCCCGGGCTTTTCCGAGTTCCCCGGCAACGTCCACCCCCGGATAGGCCATGCGGTATTCCCGGGCCAGCGACTCAAGAACGGCAAACTCCGTCCCGTCGGCAAGCGGGATGAATGCGACGGGCCTCTCCCGCTCCGCCGGAGGATGCGCGGAGGATGCGCCAGCATCGCTCGGCGCAAGATGCGAAGCATCTGTCTTTCTCTCTTCTTTCTTCTCTTCTCTGTTCTTCTCTGTTCTGGGGGCGTTACATGGCGTTACATCGTTACAAGCTGGCGTTTCACTTGCGTTTCCCGCCGTTTCAAGGCGTTTCCGGTCGCGGTACCGCCGCACACGTTCCGCCGAGCCGTGGTCATCCCGTTCCCTTTGCGGCTGGCGTTTCTCCCATGAGAGAATACAGCCGTCCGCGATGCGCGGATTCTTCCCGGAGCACAGCGCGTCATAGATGGCCTGCGCCGCACCGTCCGGCATGTCGAACAGGGCGTCGGCCACTTCCGGGTCAAAGGCTTCGACGCTGCCGCGATCCTCATTCTGTGACGCAATTTCAAGCAGCATGGCCCATACCGCGACGACAAACGCCCGAGGCTGGCCGCTCTTTCTGGCGATGAGCGACCACTTGTCGTCGCTCACCATACCGTGGTACACGCGGAACCATTCCATCACGCCACCTTTCCCTTGACGGCACGTACGTTTAAGGGCATACTAATTTCAACAATTTGATGAAGATGCTTCATCCTTTCCCCCTTGGCCCGGTACTTCCCTACCGGGCTTTTTCGTATCTGGAACCTTCAAGTGATACTTCAAGCCTGTCCGGGCACTTCGCGCAGGACGTCCGGTATAGCCAGCTCCACCCGTGTTTCTTGCAGGGCCGCAGGTGCGGATAGCGCGCGGCGGCCTCCTTAAGTTCTTCCACCGTGGCGTATCCCGCGGCCTCGGGCGAGGGGATACGGTGGCGGCAACGGATGTTCACGCTTCCACCAGCTTCTTGAACAGATTGATGAAGTAAATCTGCCCTTTGCCCGTGATCTTCGGCGTGCGCGTGATATGGCTTTCCCCGCTGCTTCCGATGCGCGTCCCTTCCTTGATCTCCATCCAGCCGTTGTCGATGCAGCGTTGCGTGGGCATGTTCGTCTGCGAGCCGGATTTGTGCAGGTAGCCCCTGTTCCTGAGCCATTCAAAGAAGCGGTTCTGCCCGATGTCGTAGCCCGTAGCCTGCTTGATGAGCTTCGCCATTTCCCCCACGAGGATACTGGTCTGGGCGACCTCAATAGACTCGGCAAAGACGACCTTGGGCCGCACCTCCTCCATCTTCTGCTCCAGCGCGAGGCGCTTCTGCTCTTCAAGAAACCGCTGCTCCTCCTTGTCCGCCCACGCCCGCGCCGCCTCCGCCGGGTTCCTGAAGTTCGGAAGCACCGGGATACCGTAAGAACCGGTCTTGCGGATGGAGGGGATAACCTCATGAGTGATCCATCGCTTGAACCGCCTTGCCTCCGACTTGCGCGACCGAAGGACGAGCGAATACAGGCCCGGTTCGGTAACCGTGGACATCTCCTGCCTGCCGCCAGGGGTATCGATACTGTCGATCCCCTTTTCATCGTCATCCAGAGCGGCGATCACGTCGCCCGTGTTACCGATGCCAAGACAGGCGCACACGTCCCGCGCCACGAAACGGAGTTCGCCGCCATCTCTTTCGATAATGCGGACGGGACCGAATTCCGCGTTCTGAAAAATCTGCATCCCATTCATCGCTACCTCCACACCTTCCACCACGGCCTGCGCGTTTCCCCCTCCATCGGTTCGGGCAGCGCCCCCGGCGGCTCCTGCGCCCCTTCCCCCAGACTTGCCAGCGCCGCGCGGCTGTCCCGTTGTTCCGCAAGCGGCTGCAAGCCTGCCTGCGCGTTCCGGCACGCCGCGATGACATCCCCGAGCCCGGAGCGGATTTCCCGCGCCGTGCTGGGATAAAGCACCCGCGCCTCGGCCACTATGCGCTGCACTTCGCCCAGCGCGCACCCGGCCCGGGCCACCGCCGTCAGCACGTCCGCCCGCGTCGCGGCAGGCGTCACCAAGGCGTCATCAGGCGTCATCTGTATTTGCGCTTCCAACCACTGGAGAAGGATCGTGTTCCGCATCACCCGGCACAACGCCGGAATGATAGACAAGCTCGGGGCGTAGTTGTCGCCTGGGTCCAAGTACCGGCGCAGATGCGTGGCCGACAGTCCGGCCCCGCGCGCTATGGCCTCGGCGGTCATGCCACTGGCGTCCTTTGCCTCGCGGAGCGCCTCAATAGCAGTCATGTTTTTGTAGTCGGCCATCCTGCTTTTCCTCTGAAGTTTTCAACTTTACGGCCTGTTGCGTTCCGGTAAGATGACTGAAAAAGGTTCGGAACCATGCCTGCCCCGTTCATTCACCTGCTCCTCACCCTGCGCGGCCCGGTCTGGCGGGTGCGCGGCGGGGTTAGCGAAGGACAAGCCAGAAGAGAAAGCCAATGAGGGCAAAAAAGGCGACCACCACGATTGCATCAGCCATTTCCATGATTCACCTCTTCGGGTTCGGTGGGAGTGTTGGGGAATGCTGGAGGCCATAGATCAGGCCTGAGCTCGTGGCGTGGAATGCCAAGAAGCCGCTCGTACAAAAGAGCCGACTGGACACCTATGTTCCGCTCTCCCCGATACTGCTTGTAGAGAGTCTGGTAGGGGGCCCCGAGCCGTGAGGCAGTGAGGCACGTCAGGCCGCGTTTCTCTAAAGCTTTTTTAAGCGTGTTCATTTTTTCTTCTTATACAATAGTAAACTTAAAAGCAAGCCATTTTCTGCTTATGTATATTTGACAAATGTATAAAAATCATGTTTGAGATAACACTATGAAATCCCTACTCGATTCCGCTCTGTCAGCTCTCAGGAGCTACATCGAAAAAAAACATGACGGGAACGTTGCGTCCGCAGCCCGGGAGCTGGACATCAGTGTCCCCACACTGCATACGTGGATGAAGGGAACCCGCATCCCGAGCTTCAGCAAGATGGCCCCCCTGCTCGAAAAGATCGGGGCCTACATCGTCAGCCCGGACGAAAGGCAGGGGACTGCACGCGACGTCTGCTTCGTAGAGGCAAGGACCGTCCCCGCCGGGGAACATCTGGAATCCCCGGACATGGAGGAATACCTTGCGGTACCCCTGGTCGAGGAAGTGGGCGCGGGCCCCGGGCTTATCCCGCAGGGCCAGCTCATCGCATGGTTTTTGGTCTGGCGGCACCAGCGGGCCATCCAGCACAAGCGTGATCTCATCGCCGTGCGTATCGGCAAGCACTCCACATCCATGATCCCTACCCTCCGGCCGCAAGACATCGTCCTCGTGGACCGACAGGATACGGATGTGCAGAACTTCACCGGCCGCATCATGCTGGTCATGGACCCGGACGGCTGCGGCAAAATCAAACGCGTAGCCAGTGAGCACCAGCCAAGAAAACGCGACTACCGCATCACCTACTACTCCGACAATGCCGTGGAAAATCCGCCCGAGGTCTACAGCCTCATGGAGGATTTCCAGGGCGACTGGACCAAGGCCGTCGTCGGGCGCGTGGTGTGGGCATGGAGCGATGTAAGCTGCAAATGAAAATACCCGCTGAAGCGGGGAAGGAAAAAGGATTCCGATGAACGATCTTGAATGCAAGAAGGCGGAAGGCCGAATTTCTATTTACCGTGACCATATAGCGTCATGTGTTGTTCTGGTTCGCGATGCAATAAAAGGATTATTTTTAATTAATGGAATGGGGATAACTGTAATCCTCACGATGAAAGAACCTGCTGCTTTCCGTCTTTCTCTTCTACTGTTTATTATTGGGGTTGCACTGGCAATTGTTCTTAATCTTCTCGCATACTTTTACCAGCGCAATGTTGCTGATTCATGGAAATATGCTATTGGCGATTATGCAGCTCATCCTTTCCGTAAAGAGAATATATTTTTCTACGCCTGCACCGTATGTGGGCTTGCATCATTTTGTTTTTTCGCTTCTGCCTGCTACGTTTCCCTACAAACTCTTTAAACATTGAAAGGTCTTCTTCTGGATCGTAAGAAAGCTTTGGCAGCCTGAGACAGGCAAAAAAAAGCAGACAGAGGGTTACCGCCAATGCCGCAAACAAAAGAATAGAAATTATCATTTCACCTTCGCTCCTCCACTGTTCTCCTGAATACAAGAAAATTGAATAACATTATCTTGTGCGGAATGAGTAAATAACTCAGCATACTTTCTGCCTTCCTTGTCTTCCTCGCCATACACACGAACGGTAAAATGTATGGCATCTCCAACAGGTACAATGCCTTCAAGTTCTTTCATTCAAGTCCTACGAATTCTCGCAACTTCATAAAAGAGTCCTCTCCGTCCCTCCTCGTGAGGGGCTTTTTGTGCCCTACCGGGCGTGTCCGCCGATGCCCTCCCGGTGTCGGCGTTTTTTTATCCCAATTTTATGCTTTTGTAAAATTATGTTGACACATGATTCTACATTTGCATATTATCACTTCACGACGACCGGGGAACCACTCCTCCTCGTCCTCACAAGCCGCACCGGGTCGGCGGGAACCAGCGGCATCGGCGCGCGTCGGTGTCTGGGGTTGGGAAACCACGGTGGCCCTGCGCGATACCGTCCAATAACCACAGGAGACAACATCTTATGACCAGGGGAAAACGTATGACCAAAGTCTACAAGGCCGTGCACGAGCTCGTCCTCGAAGGCAAAACGCCGTCCAGGGACATCGCGAAGACCATCGGCAAGCCCTACTCCACGCTCATGCGCGAGCTGAACCCTCACGACCGCCTTGCCAAGCTGGGCGTGGATACCTTCGTGGACATCATGAAGTGCACGGGCAACCTCCGTCCCCTCGAAATCATGGCGAATGAACTGGGTTGCAAAGTCGTCCCCGCCGAGTGAACGTATGAGAGGCGCAACGGCGCGACAGGCGTTGCGCCGAACCATGCGGCCACGGCTACATGGGGGTTGTGCCTGCCCGGTGGGGATTGGCCCCGCCGGGTATTGAACCGCTTTCACGGTGCAATCACATTCTTTTTTACAGGTTGCGCAAGAATTCAAAAAAGCATCAAAATCCTTTTTGCGATTTGAGGTTTCGCGCCCCGCTCAAAACGGCGTCACAAGCGCGACCGCATCCTATGCGGCATCCCTCCCCCTGTTCCCCCGGCGGCGGGCGGCGTTGTTCACGTCCGGGCGCGGCGTCAGGAGCGGGTTCGTCGGGGCTGGTTGTCGAAGAGCAGATGGTCACACACGGGGCTACGCACCACGGATATTCTCGAAATGCAGCCCTTGTGTTTTCTTTGGAGATATACTATCAGCGTTAATCATGTCAACGTATTTTCACGCTCATGATTAATCCAATAACATGGTAGTATGCCCCCAAAAATATTTGGAGGGCCTATGCCAGAGGAACTGCGCAACATGATCGAACGAGAGGCCATGCGCGTCATTGACGAAAAGAGAAAAAGCCAAGGATTAACTATAGATGACCTTGCACGACTTCTTTATCCCGAGAAAAATCTCCCCGCTGCAAGAATGATGATTCAACGCCTCCGGGCTCCTCAAGGCGACAAGCCCCCCCGCAAAATGGACCTTGGGGAATACGTCGAATTGACCAAAGCTCTTGGTCTTGATCCGGGGCATACTCTTACCGCAATCCTACAAAATTTTAAAGAAACAAAGATTTAGCTGAAAAACCTCCTTTCCGGGACATTGCTGCGCCTATTGTGATTTTTCTTTTCACGATAGGCGTTATTTTTGTTGACATGATTAACGCTGAAAGTTAATTTGTTTTCAACGAACGGGAAACAAGTTCGGGAGGCAGATCAAAGGAGTTGAAGGCTCTGGGCTGCTGGCGAAGGCCACGGGGTGACAACCCGCAAAAGAGTCGACAACTTCGAACGAAATAGTTATTCTTTTAAGGAGATCACAAGGAGGCCGCACATGACCACCACGACTTTTGATACGCTTGGCTATGCCAAGAAACTTGAGGAAGCGGGATTCACCCGCCCACAGGCCGAAGCGCAGGCCAGCATCTTGCGGGATATTCTTGCCATGCAGGATGAGGCGGCCCGAAAGGAACTCGCCACAAAAATCGACGTGGTTGAGGCGGAGATGAAAATCAAGGCGGAACTTGCGGAAAAAATTGAATCCAGCAAGCATGAAATCCTTAAGTGGATGATGGGGATGCTCATTGCCCAAACCGCCATGATCCTCTCAGTTCTGGCTTTTATCAAATAATTTATTTACATAGATGGCGAAAAGGCTCCCCGGAAACGAGGAGCCTTTTTTCGTACCTTGAATCATCGAAGCCCGGACATGCGCCGGACTGGAACGTTGAACACAACCCCGCATTATGAGCCGAAACGGAACGCGGTCGAAGCGTATGGACAGAGACCGTGAAACCCGCTATTCTTTCTGAAAAATGAGGGACTAATGCCTGTTATCCTTATCATCGGGCCATATCGCTTTTTCTTCTATTCCAACGAAGGAAACCCCGTGAAGGCCCCTCACATTCATGTCAGAAGTCAGGACGGCGAAGCGAAAATCTCGCTTGTTGAACCGTTCGGGGTTCTGCTCAATGCCGGTTTTTCCGCGCAGGAGCTTCGCAAAGTCTGCAAGCTCGTTCAGGAAAAACGGGATATTCTGAAAGGGGCGTATCATGACTATTTCGCCTAAAAAGGTTTGGTTCGACGAGGATTCCCTGTGGGTGGGGCTCAATGACGCCCGCGTCATTGGCGTTCCTCTCGCATGGTTCCCCCGTCTGCTCAACGCGACGGCTGCGGAACGCGAACGGTTTGAACTGAGTGCGTTCGGCATTCACTGGGAACACCTTGATGAAGATATTTCCGTGGAGGGACTCCTTGCCGGGCAGGGAGACCTGACGAGAACCCCCATTAAGGTCGCCTGACCAACTCCAAAGCCAGAACCCAAAAGGCTCCCCGGAAACGAGGAGCCTTTTTTCGTACCTTGAATCATCAAAGCCCGGACATGCGCCGGGCTTTTTTATTGATTCCGGGACGCCGGAACAAACATCAAAACGAGGATATTTCCATGTGTTACGGAATGAACTGCGGACGGGAAGGCGCTATGGGGACATGCTCCAATCCTCTGAACTGCATCCTGCGCGACATGGCGATGGGCGAAGAGGAGCACTTCGCCGCGCAGCAAAGACGGGACGCTCTCTTTGCCGAGGCCCGCCTCCTGTGCCCCAACTGCCTCGGGCAAGGCGAACGCCGCGAGCTGGCCTATGCGGACGGGCTCTTTACCTGCCCGGAATGCGAGGCCGTCTGCGACGCCGAAGAACTGCTCGATACCTACGAATACGTGAAGGCCACCTGCCCTGCCGACGCCCCGACCGTCGACGCCTTCATCGCCACGCTTGCCCAGGGGAGGGCCGCATGAACATGCTCTTCTGCGTCGAAACGGAATACCGCGGCATCGTGCGGCTGCACTATTTCAACTCCCTTCAGGCCGTCCGCCATTTCATCAAGACGGGATGCAGGGGGGAAGGATGGGGAACCCTCCACCGGGCCTCATGGGACGATGGGGAACTCACTCCCCTTGGCCTTATCACCGACTGCAACCGCGTGGACGAGATCGAGGGCGGCATCGACGCCGTGCTCGACGCGCTGGAGGCGGCATGAAGCCCCGCCACCTGCGGCGCAACCCTGTGGAGTGGGACATCGTAGAGGGCTGCGTCATGGCCTGCTTTTTAGGCGCGTTGCTCCTCCTGCCCTTCATGGCGCTCCTGTACGCGCCGGAACTTCTGGCCCTCTTGGGGAGGTAGCCATGCCATACCGATGGGAAGATGACGCCTACCCCGACATCGATGCTCGGGAAGACTGGACGGAAGAGGAACTGATAATCGCCGCCGGCAACGCCGCCCTTGCGCGGAAGCGGCGCAGAAACACGGAAGAGGAGGAAGACGATGTTTAAGCGTGCCGAAAGAAAGAAGGCCAGGCTGCGTCTGGCCCTGTGCGCCCCCTCCGGCGCGGGAAAGACCTATAGCGCACTGCTCATCGCGCAGGGGCTTGGCGGACGCATCGCCATGATCGATACGGAACGGGGAAGCGGCGAACTGTACAGCCACCTGTGCGAATACGACGTGTGCCAGCTGGAGCCGCCCTATACGCCCAGGAAGTATGTGGAGGCCATCCACGAAGCCGAGCGCGCCGGATACTCGACCATCATCATTGACAGCCTGTCCCATGCCTGGGCCGGTCAGGGCGGGCTTCTCGAAGAAGTGGACAAGCGCAAGGGGCGCGGGAACGACTTCACGGCATGGCGCGACATCACCCCCATGCACAACGCGCTCGTGGACGCCATGCTCCAGTCGTCCTGCCATATCATAGCCACCATGCGCACGAAGACGGCCTATGAAATCGTCAAGGATGAACGCACCGGCAAGACGAAGCCCGTCAAGGTCGGCCTTGCTCCGGTGCAGCGCGACGGGCTGGAATACGAGTTCACCGTGGTGCTGGATATCGACATAGACAAGCATGTTGCCAGCGCCAGCAAGGACAGGACCAGCCTGTTCGATGGGGAACGCTTCGTCCCTTCGGAAGAGACGGGACGCGCCCTTCTGGAATGGCTGGAAAGCGGGGCCGAGCCTTCCATTCGTCCCGCCCCGCCACAGCCACGGCCCGAACGCGTGGACCTCGCCGCCCTCGCCGCGGACCTGAGCGAAGTACGGGACAGCGCCGGGTACGTCGCCTGCTGGAACCGTCACCGCATTCTTGAAGGGCACCCGGATTATGAGGCCGTCAAGAACATGTTCGGCAGGAAGCGGAAGGAAATCGAGGCCCGGGCCGAGGCCGCCCCGCCCGGCTTCGTGCCGCTGGACGAGGTGACCGCCGCCTTTGAAGCCGCCGAAACCGTGACCACCCTACAGGAGACGGCGAAGCGCCTGAACATCCCGGAAAACCACCCGGACGGCGAAGCCATCCATGCCGCCTACCGGGAACGCCAACGGCGGCTCGAAGAACGGAACGCCGAACACGCCGCCTAGCCCCTGCCCCGCCCGGACCATCGAGCGGGGCTTTCTTTCCCAAGAGGAGATTCCATGAGCAGCCTCAATAAAGTCATGATCATCGGAAGGCTCGGGCGCGACCCGGAACTCAAATACACCCAGTCCGGCGCGCCCGTCTGCACGCTCAACGTGGCCACGGACGAATCCTACACCGACCGCGACGGCAACCGCGTGGACCGCGCGGAATGGCACCGCGTCGTCGTGTTCCAGAAGGCGGCGGAAAACTGCGCCCAGTATCTGACCAAAGGCAGCCTCGTTTTCGTGGAAGGCAGCCTCCAGACCCGCAAGTGGCAGGACCAGCAGGGGCAGGATCGCTACATGACCGAAATCAAGGCGCAGCGCGTCAATTTCCTCGACCGCAAGGGCGACACCAACGGGCCGTCCGGCGGACAGAGCGGCGGACGCCAGCAGGGACAACGGCAAGGCCATCCCCCGGCGGACTATGAAGACCTCGGCCCCGCCTTCCCGTCCGAATGTTCCGGCATGGGCGATATGCCTTTTTAGTAAAAACAGGATACAGCCATGACGCAGACCGTAGAACGAGTGCCCGCCCTGCGTCACCTTCGGCATTGGGGCACACGGCCATGTCGCGGTCATCACCGATCACGGCAAGGGCCGCGCCTACTACGAAGGCAGGACCGACGAATCCCCCGCCGCCCATCCCGCGACCGTTCTTGTCCTGTCCGGCCTGATCGCGAGGCCCCCTCTTCCTGCTCGGAAACACGCCCCAAAGCCTCAACAGCGCCATTTTCTTCAAATACGAAGTCCCCGGGTTTCTCGACTGATACCCGGCGCCCACCTCACGCGCCGCCCCCCTAGAGCCCCGCCGGGGGGAGCACCGACAAAGGAACCTCCACGATCCAAAACAATCGCTTGCGACATTCTGCACCGGGCGTGGAAAGACAGCGGCCTCACCCCGGGCGACGCGGGGTCGCAGGATGTGCGCGTCTGCGGGCTGTCAACCACCGACGGATTGCCCCCAAGTGCGGCACAAGCCACAAGTTCGCGGCCTGCCTCGTATGCGGATACCGGCGACCGAAACGATAGTCTCCCAGTCCGGGGGCTTTAATGAGGAGAACTTGCCATGCCCTTCCAAGATGCCTATGAACGAATCCTTCAGGCCACGGGTCTGCGCACGCAAAGCGAAGTAACCGCTCTGCTCGGCGTAAAGCAGAGCAGCATCTCGGATGCGAAACAGCGCAAACACATCCCCGATCCGTGGCTCATGACCCTTTTCAGCAAAAAAGGGCTCAACCCCATATGGATACGCACCGGCGAAGGCCCGCAATACGTGGCGGGAACGGATGCACAGCCTGAGGCACCGCTCTTGTCCGAGCAACAGGTTACATCGCGCCTTGAGCCCATACTCCGAGTGGCCCTGCTCGGCGTGATTCCCCAGCTTGCGGATGAACTCAGGCAAAAGATGAACGCATAACCTCAACACGCATCATGCGGAACCGGAATGAACGACGCTGAAATCGAAGAACTCGTTGATGAAGTCAGAAGGTGCGAACGTGCCTTGCAGCAGGCGAAAAATGCCCTCGAAGTCGCCAAACGTGACGCCGCCATCGCCGCCTGCCCCTACAGGGAAGGTGACCTTGTCTCCGGGTGGGACCGCGACGGCACCAGTCCGGGGAAGATCGATAAAATCCTTTTCGTCCCTTCCTACCCCTACTACGACCTGCGAGTGCTCCCCATCACGGATGGGGGCAAACCATCGCGGCGGCACAGATACGCCTATAACGTGCTGGACGTAAAACCCTACGAAGGCGACGAATGACGCCAAACGAAAGGCGGCTCACACTGATGTGGGTCGCCTTTTTTCTTTGGGTGTTGTGGTCAGCTGGCCCCGGAAGGGGGTGATGCCGATGAAGCGGCGTAATGCGTCCGACCAGATGATTGAAGACAAGGGCGTGGCTGCCTGAGCAACGCCGGGGATGAAGGGAGATGAACAAGGCCTCCTTGCTCCCAACAAATCAGGAAAAAGGCTATGGGGGTGTCCCGGCGTTTCCCCATCCGATCTCGCAAAGTATCTGAAAAAAACATGTCCGAAGAACTGACATTGCTTCAAAAACTTATGACTTCTAAACCACCTACGCGGTGGATAACGATGGTGTTCTTCGTCGTGCCCGTCCCGGCGTCTTCTAAACCACCTACGCGGTGGATAACAAATGAAGATCACGGCTAGGATGGTAGAGGAACTTCTAAACCACCTACGCGGTGGATAACATCTATTCTCAGCAGCGTCCCGGCGGTGTGAAGCTTCTAAACCACCTACGCGGTGGATAACGACCCGGTATCATGCTCCAAGGAGGATTGACACTTCTAAACCACCTACGCGGTGGATAACTGTACGGCAACGGGCCGCAAAACGCTCAAATGCTTCTAAACCACCTACGCGGTGGATAACAAGCTCTACAATTTGCTTCCCGACTGGATCAACTTCTAAACCACCTACGCGGTGGATAACGGATTCAAAGACATCTTTGACGGCGTACTACACTTCTAAACCACCTACGCGGTGGATAACGCTTGGCCTCGGCCTTCGTTTCTTCCGGGCGCCTTCTAAACCACCTACGCGGTGGATAACGGCTGAACCTTGGGATGATGACGATGCCGAATCTTCTAAACCACCTACGCGGTGGATAACTCACCGCCCTGAGCGTGGTCATGACCGTGTGCCTTCTAAACCACCTACGCGGTGGATAACCCTAGCCCCGCACTTGCCCCGGATTCCGGGGCCTTCTAAACCACCTACGCGGTGGATAACCCCTACCATGCCAGTATGGTTGCCGCAATCATCTTCTAAACCACCTACGCGGTGGATAACCCAGACCGTCCCCGCCGGGGCAACGGCGGTGACTTCTAAACCACCTACGCGGTGGATAACCCGTCAAAGATGTCTTTGAATCCCTGCCATGTCTTCTAAACCACCTACGCGGTGGATAACTTAGAGACTATTTACCCACGACGAACGGGGAACTTCTAAACCACCTACGCGGTGGATAACAGTCAGCCTTTGCCGATTTCTGGTCGATACTCCTTCTAAACCACCTACGCGGTGGATAACTTGCGCCTGTTCCCTTGATGTCAAACTTGTCACTTCTAAACCACCTACGCGGTGGATAACTTTATCGCCCCCTGCCCGTCGGCATTCCACAGCTTCTAAACCACCTACGCGGTGGATAACGGGACTCGCCAAAGGCTTTCATGTCCATGTAACTTCTAAACCACCTACGCGGTGGATAACGTCCCTACGCCCTGTGCTCTTCCGTACAATGACTTCTAAACCACCTACGCGGTGGATAACGAAGTCCATAAGCGCGATGGAATTGCGTAGAACTTCTAAACCACCTACGCGGTGGATAACTTCACCATCCAGTACCACCCCGTTATTTGATCCTTCTAAACCACCTACGCGGTGGATAACGTAGTCCGTTTCATTGACACGAGCGCCGCAATCTTCTAAACCACCTACGCGGTGGATAACGACGCGCTGGTACATGAGATGATTCCCTACATCTTCTAAACCACCTACGCGGTGGATAACCGTGGGCTGCGCGAGCCCTACCCTGCCAGTATCTTCTAAACCACCTACGCGGTGGATAACTACTGTCCATGAGAGCAACGGCATCCGAAAGACTTCTAAACCACCTACGCGGTGGATAACTAGAGCCCCTTACCAAAATCTCCCTGCTTTTCAAGGAATTATCTTCAAAAAGCCTCTGGAGACTTCGTTTTGGTCTCTGAGCTCCAACTACCTTATTCCCAATCTCTTTTTCCGACAACTTTTTTCTGAAGCCAAAGGAAGCCCGGAACGATGCCCGGGCTTTTTACGTATCAGGAGCCTCAATCATGATGAAGAAACGCTTCCCACCTCCACCGGAAGTCGTACAGCGCGCCCGCTGTTATCTGGCGCTGCGACTCCTGCGGGCCTACGTCGACGTCATGGGCAAAACCCGCGACCGCCGCTTCGACGACCTCATGGACAAAATCCGGCGCTGGCTCGGTGAATGTGAAGAGATGCTGGAACGGCGGCCGGTGTCCAACTGCACCGATTCCGAGGTCATCCAGAAGCTGGAGATCGTCCTTTCGTGCATCGACTGCGGGCCGCACAAATCCCCGCGTGAACAGTACACCCATTGGGGTGCTGCCATCTTCTGCGCCCATATCCTGCTTGTGGACGTCCGGGCCACCTGCCCCGCGTGGTACGGCAGGGCCATCCGCCGGAGAAACGACGCGGGCGTCATCACCAGCCGCTACCCGTGGCGCTATCTTTATGCGGTCGTCGAGCGCCTCGCGGAAGGACTTGAGGCCACCATTCCCGAAGCGGCGGAACTGGGAACGGAAATATACCTTACGGTGCAAAGCTGAGGATATTTACACCGTTACACGGAGAAAAAGTTATGGAAACTCTGCTGATAGACGCCGAAGAAATGTGCAGGCGGCTTGGAGTCAACAAGGAGACCTTCAGGCGTTCCTGGCGGAGATGGAAACACGAGCGCGTAGGCGCAGGGTACGACCTGCGCTCCATGCGCTTCTACTGGTGTGATGGGCCGATCAAGACAGAGGGCTACAATGGCCGTATCGAAGTACAGGACAAAAAGCGGAATCAGGTGGGCGGCGGACGTCTGGCAGGACGGTGTGCGCATCGGCAGGAAAGCAGGCTTCACAAGCAAGCGGGCGGCAACGGCATGGGAGGAAACGATATTGACCTCTCCGCCGAAGCCCGTCGATTCGGTCTTGCGTGATGTCTGCACGCGTCATCTTCTCTACTGTGAAAACCGGCTGAAACCGAACACGCTGTCCTACAAGACCACCGCATACAGAAGGTTCATTGCTTTTGTTGGTGGGGATACGCCCTTCAGAAGCATTACAAGGCATGTCATAGACACATTCGTTACCGAACTTTCGCGGATTATAAGTAAAAAAACAGCCAACAAGCATAAGACCGAACTGTCCTCGCTCTGGACATGGGCCAATAAGGAAGGCCTTGTTCAGGGGAACCCCCCGCAACAGATTGATGCATACGCCGTCAAAAAAACGGTAAAGTACGTTCCTCCATCCGTCGACATAGCGAAGCTGCTGAACAGTGCCGATGAAGGCTTCGAGAAGGACTTTCTTCTATGCCTGCTTCATACTGCCGCCCGCATATCGGAAATCCGCAATCTGGCATGGGAAGACGTTGACCTGTCCCACAGGACGGTGACGCTCTGGACCAGCAAGCGGAGAGGCGGCAACAGCGAGCCGCGCAAGATTGCGATGTCGCAAACCCTGTACGAAGTACTGGAAAGGCTGAACGGACAACGTACCGCCGCCGAGACCCATGTCTTTACGGACCCCAAGACGGGGACGGCGTACACTCGCACCTGCAACAGGATCAAATTCTTCATGAGCAACCTCTGCGCCCGGGCGGGGGTTGCTCCTTTTTCAGCCCACAGCCTGCGCCACTTCATGGCCACGCACTTTGACGACCCGCACCGGGCACAAAAGGTGCTCGGACACAAGAACCTGCGGACCACTGAAATCTATCTGCATGACCTTGGCGTGGACAGGAAAGCGGCGGGCATTTTTGAGTCAATCACCAATGAAATCACCAATGGCAAAAGCTCCACCAATGAAAAAAGGGCTTACCTTTTACAGTAAGCCCTTGAAATTTATGGCGGAGAGGGGGAGATTCGAACTCCCGGTACCTTTTGAGTACACACGATTTCCAATCTTGTGCATAAG
>CALVEZ010000023.1 GCA_944326695.1 Candidatus Bilophila faecipullorum
GCCTCAGAAACACGCCAAAACGTCCCCTTTCACCCTTTTTTACTCCTCCTACCGCAGGAACGAACTCCTTTCGCGCTACCTCCCCACCACTTGAAAGTCTTTGAAGAGGAAGGGGTGGGGTTTGGGGAGGGGGAGGGGAAACTTTCTTTAGAAAGTTTCCCCTCCCCCTCCCCAATCTTCCCTTCTACCCCCCGATAGCCGTCATACGACGCTGGGCCACGGCGTTTTTGCGGCTTTCGAGGAGCCGTGCTCCGATGGGCTTGTTGAGTGTGGCGAGGGAGACGATGCGGCGGACGGCCCTGATGCCGAGCCTGGGGTGACGCAGGGCGTTGCGCAGGCGGTATTCGCGGTCATCGAAGAGACAGGTACGCAGGGCTCCGTCCGAGGTGATGCGCAGGCGGTTGCAGGCCGCGCAGAAATGGTTGGAGAGCGGCGTGATGAGCCCGAGACGCCCAAGGCCCGGTCCGTCCGGCCCTGTGAGGGCGTAGAGACGCGCCGGACCGCCGTTGCGCTGCTCTTCGCTCAGGGGGCGTATGTCCACCACTTCCCTGACGGCGGCGAGGATGTCGGTAGCCGACCAGAAACAGGCGTCGGTCCAGCGGGTACCTTCGCCCATAGGCATGAACTCGATGAAGCGCACGTCTACGGGATGAGCGAGGGCATAGCCTATGAAGGCGGACAGCTCGTCGTCGTTGAAGCCGCGCATGGCGACGGCGTTGAGCTTGAGAGGGATGCCCGCCTCAAGCAGGGCGTCCATGCTCTCGCGGACCCGGGGGAAGAGATCGCGGCCCGTGATGCGCTCGAACTTGGCGCGGTCGAAGGTGTCCAGCGAAAGATTGACGGCGTTGAGGCCGATGGACTTGAGGGCGGGGATGTGCGGGCCGAGCAGCGTGCCGTTGGTGGTCACGCGGATGTCCAGCGCGGGATGCGCCGCCCGCAGCCGTTCGAGAAAGTCCACGAAGCCCTTGCGGGCGAAGGGTTCCCCGCCGGTGAGCCGGACCTTTTCCACGCCCATGTCGATGGCCATGTCGACAAGCTGCTCCATTTCCTCGTAGCGCAGAACGGACTCGTGCGGGATGAACGTCTCCATCCCGCTGCGGCAGTAGGCGCAGCGCAGATTGCAGCGATCCGTGACCGAAAGGCGGATATAACGCACGGTGCGACCGTGGCCGTCCTCCAGCGGGCCGATGGGCGCGCACAGGGAGGCGAAGGGAGGGATTTCGTTCATCAGCGTCTGTCTGTTGCAGGTTGACCCTTGTCCGCGCGGGGCGGGACAGGGGGATTTTCGGGAAAATCGGCGGGAGAAGTGGCTTGCGGCCCGGCGGCCAGCGACAGGGCGCGTTCGAGATCAGCCGGGAAATTGATGTTGAAAAAGGGGCGCGCCTCACCGCGCGTGTAGACGATGCGGGCCTGACGCGCTTCGGGGACGACAAGGTTGATTTGCCGGATGCCCTGAGCCCGGGCCGCCTCGAAAAAGGGCAGGCAGGCCGGTTCGTAGATGGCCGTGAGCGCCTCGATATAGCCCGTTTCCGCCTGCTGGTAGGTGGTCATGAGGGCGTCGGCGGGCCGGGCGTCGCGGGTTTTGACGAGGCGGCGCAGGGTGGCGGCGTCCATGAAGGGCAGATCGCAGGAAAGGACGAGGACGGGTTCCCGCACGGCACGCAGGAGCGACCAGACGCCCCCGAAGGGGCCGAGGCCCTCCTCAAAATCGGGGACGGCCCGATAGGGAAGGCCCGGAGGTACGGCGTCGGCGCGGCAGGAAACAAGCACCTCGTCGGTGCAGGCGGCGAGCAGGTCGGCGGTGCGGGCCAGCATGTCCCGCCCGTCTCCCGGCAGACGCAGGCGGGTCTTGTCCCGCCCGAGCCGGGTGGAGCGGCCTCCGGCCAGCACCGCGCCGATCATGCGATCCTGCCTTCTCCGGCGAAGACGGTAAAACGTTCCTCGCGCGGGCGGCAGAAGCCGAGCAGCGTGACGGGATGGGCGGGATGGCGGCGGTTCTGCTCGCGGGCCATTTCCACGGGCATGGACGTGACCGCGCTGCGGCTGATGAGGAAAGAAAAGCCAGCCCGCCGCGCCTTGGCGTAAAGGCTCGACGTGATGCGCGCCGAGACGAAAAGCACGGTGGAGGCGGGATTGATGCCGTTCAGACAGGCCCAGCCCGCCAGCCGGTCGATGCAGTTGTGGCGTCCGATGTCCTCGGCAAGGCGCAGAAAGACCCCCGAACGCGGATCGAACATGCCCGCCCGGTGAAAGCAGCCCGTGGATTCCCACAGCAGGGGGCAGGAGCCTTCCAGAGAGAGGAAGGCGTCCATGTGCCGTACGATGTCTTTGGGCGTCATGACGATGGAGGGCGTTTCGTCATGTCCGCGCCGCTCCTCGCGCCGCAGCTCCACGGCGAAGGCGTGCCGGGCTTCGATGCCGGGTGGAATGGAAATGGAGCGCACCGAGCCGGACATGCGGTAGGGCGACGGCCCGGCCTCGGGGCCGAGATGCAGGTAGTCGAGCAGCGCGTGCCCCACGCAGAGCGGTTCAAGATCGTCCGGCCATGCCCAGAGGCGGCAACTGCTGCCCGGCCATGAGACGTAGACGCATTCCTCGGGGCTCACGGAATCGTCGATGTGCTGCCATTCCCCGCTTTTCCAGCGGGTGACGGAATAGGACAGGGGGGTATTCATGGGCTTTAACCGCCTCCGACGGCAGGGACGAAGGCGACGCGGTCTCCGTCGTTCAGAATGCGATCCGGCTCGGCATGGACGCCGTTGACGAAGATGAGCTTGAGGTCTTCGGGCCGGATGTTGAGGACGCGCATGGCTTCGCCCGCGGTCGCGCCTTCGGGCAGGTCCAGACGTTTGTCCGCCGGGGCATGGACGGCCAACGTAGCGAAGCAGCGAACTTCTATTTGCATAAGACGCTCCTTTATCAGTTCCATTCTAGCGGAGCAAACACGTTTTCCGCAAGGTCGAAGAGAAGCAGTCCTTTTTGGTGCGGTTTTCCGGTGAGCAGCTTAAGGACTTCCGCGGCTTGCAGGGCGGCGGCGAGGGCCGCCGTGGGCGCGAGATTGCCTTCCTTTTCCTCGACGCCTCCGCCGCCTTCGTCGCCCGCACCGAGATAGGCGGCTGGGCCTTCCTCGCCGGGGAGGACCACGGCCATCCATCCGGTCAGGCCGGAAATGCCCGCGCTGACCAGAGGAGCCCCGGCGCGCGCGGCGGCGGACTGCAAGGCGGCCCGGTCCCGCAAGCCGCCGAGGGCGTCCACGATCACGTCGGCCTCCTGCGCGAGAGCTTCAAGCTCCGGGCCGCGTACAAAGCGGGGGATGGCGGTGAAGGCGATTTCGCTGTTGACCTCCGCCACATGCAGGCGCGCGGCTTCGGCCTTGTTCATGCCGAGGCGTTTTTCCGTGCACAACAACTGCCGGTTGAGATTGGAAGGCTCGAAGACGTCTCCGTCCGCCCCGACGATCCGGCCCACGCCCATGCGGGCGAGCATGTCCAGCACGTGTCCGCCGAGGCCGCCCAAGCCCACGATGAGTACCCGGCCTTCGGCCAGCCGCATCTGTTCGGTTTCGCTCAAGAGGCAGTTTCGCTTGTACCGTTCCGCAAACATGGCGGCCTCGCTGCGGTAAGGCCGGAACGGGCCGCCCGGCGGGAGGCGTCTTTCCGGCGTTTTCCCCTCTGTTTCCTGCATGTTCAGCATGAAAAGGGAAGCATGGGTTTCATTTCCGTAAAGGCTGGCGCTCCCGGGAAAGGGAGGTCATCGTTCCTAGAATAAGACGCGGGCTCTTTTGGGGCAAGGCTCTTCTCTTTTGCCGGGCCCCGAAGATTCCGGCGGTAGGGGGAACACCCTGAATCTGTTGACCCGGCCCGGCATTCCCTTTCCGCTCCTATTTTTCGCTCCACAAAGCCCGGCCATTCTTGAGGCGCAGGCGTCCGAGGGGCAGGCCATGCCAGAAGAGCGAGGCTTCCTTGCCTGCGAGCCCGGTATCGAAGCTGACGCCTTGCAGGAGGCGTTCAAGCTGGGCCGTATCGTCAAGATCGAGGCGGGGGATGCGGGAGGGCGCGGGATCAAGCAGGACCCGCAAACGGGGCGAGGGTATGGCCCCCTGCGCGGAGGCCTTGCCGAGGGACATCCCCTGCCAGCGCAGAGAGGCGGGCAGGAAAGAAAGCGCGGCGGCGGGGAGGAAACGCAGCGACCCCTCGAAAATCCCCAGTTCGCCGGGCGGCAGGAGTTCGGGGGACATGCCGAAATCTTTGAGGAAGGCCGGAGGCAAAGGGCGATAGGAGGCTGTGGAGCGGATGTTTTCGGAAAGGGTGGGTGCCGTTTTGGGCGCGCCGGGCTTGTGCAGGAGGGCGATGTAAAAGCCCTGCGCGTTGGAGGCGTCCTCGTCCACGCGCAGCGTACCGCCGCAGCCCGGGCGTTCCGGTTCCGCGAAGACGAAGCCCGGGAAGGGCGGCAGGGGCACGACCTCAAGGCCGAGCTCGTTGACCGCAAAAAGGACCTGTTCTTCGTTTTCGTTCACGTTGGTGGTGCAGGTCGAATAGACGAGCCGCCCGCCCGGGCGCAGGAGCCGGGCGGACTTGGCCAGAAGCTTGCGTTGCAGGTCGATCAGCGGCTTCAGCTTGTCGCCCTGCCACATTTTGACCGCCTGCGGGTTCTTGTCCGTGGTGCCCCAGCCGGAGCAGGGCGGATCAAGCTGGATGGCGTCCCACGAGGCGTCGGGCAGGGGAAGCCCTTCCCCGGGCCACGAACAGGTGGCGGCCTGAAGGAGGTTGAGCCCGGCCAGATTGCGGCGCAGGTTGGCCAGACGGGGGCGGGTCGGCTCGTTGCCGAGCACGAGGCCCGTGGGACCGACAAGCTGCGCGAGAAGACCCGTCTTGCTGCCCGGGCTGGCGCAGACGTCGAGCACGCGGTCGCCGGGCCGTGGATTGAGCGCCAGCGGGGGCAGCATGGACGAACGATCCTGAATGTATATGTATCCCCAGAAGGCGGCGAGGCTGCGCCCGAGAGGGAAGGGCTCGCGGACAAGCCGCCGGACAAGCGGCGAGAAGGGCTCGGGTTCGAAGGCGAAGCCTTGCGCCGTAAGCAGTTCCTCGACGAGGGGCGTTTGCTCGGGGGTGCAGACAAGGCGGAAAGAACGGCGGAGAGGGGCGGTTTCGTTCATGGTATCCCATTATAAAAAAACACGATAAGAGTTGTTGGCGCGCGCCTTTGGCGCGTCTCTCGGCTTGCGGAGTCGTAGGTGTCTATAGTATGGTCAAAAAAGTCGGCCGGACCAACCGGCGAATCCTTCAAGGAGATTTCATAATGCATCTGATATTCCGTACGGCCTTCGTGCTGTGTACAATGCTGGTTTTTGCGGCGCAAGCCCTGGCCGCCGACGTGCGCAGCTACGCGGTGCTGCCTTTTAAAGTGAACGGTTCCAGCGGGTTCACGTATCTTGAAAAGGCCATCCCCTCCATGCTGACGTCCCGTCTGTACTGGCAGGGGCACTTTCAGCCCGTTTCCGACGCCGCCCTCGCCAAGGCGGGCCGCGTTTCCGACGCCGCCGGAGCTGCCAAGGCGCTGGCCTCCACAGGCGCGGATTACGTGATCTGGGGCGACGTCACGGTCATGGGCAACGACGCGAGCCTTGACGTGCTGGTGCGCGACAAGGCGGGCAAGGAATGGCGCAAGGGCACGCAAACCCCGGTCAACGATCTCATCGCCGCCCTGCAGGGCCTTTCCGACGCCATCAACGCCGAGGTCTTCGGACGGGGCGGCATGGGCAAATCGGCTGCGTCCGCACCGGTCGCCGCCGCGCCCTTCAATCCCAATCTCGTGCAGAAGGAGGCCACCCAGCGTCAGGTCTACCTGAACCCGCAGTTCCGCTATCAGGGCAGCGACGGTACCCGTTACCGCAGCCAGACCCTGCCCTACGCCTCGGTGGGGATGCTCGTGGCCGACGTCAACGGCGACGGCAAGAACGAGGTGGTGGTCCTCAGCGAAAAGCGTCTCTACGTCTACCAGTGGCAGAGCGAGCGCCTTATGCCCCTCGGGGAATACGCGATTCCGACCCGCATGATGCCTTTGACCATCCGCAGCATCGATCTGGACCGCGACCGCGCCGACGAAATCGTCCTCACCGCCTACGAAGAAGAATACACGCAGCCCTACTCCTACATCCTGAGCTTCAAGGGCAACAATTTCCGGGAACTGGTCACGCGCGCGCCCTATTATCTCAACGTGGTGCGCACCGCCCCCGACTTTACCCCCGTGCTCGTGGGGCAGAAGGGCGATCCCTCCCGCATCTTCTCGCGGGGCGGCGTGTATGAAATGCTGAAGCAGGGCGACACGCTGGTGCAGTCCAAGAAACTCGACCTGCCCGAAGGCGTCAACGTCATGAACTTCGCGTGGCTCCCCGGCACGGAAGGCAAGGAAACCGACAAGCTCGTGGTGCTCACCGACGAGGAACGCCTGCGCGTCTTCTCGCCGCAGGGCTCGCAGCTCAACCAGACAGACGAAAAGTTCTCCGGCTCGGCTATCGGCATCGCCGAGCAGACCCATATGCCCGGCATGGGCAAGAGCAACGTCCTCATCCCCTCGCAGTACTTCGTGCCGCTGCGTATGATCCCCATGGACCTTGAGCGCGACGGAACGTGGGAACTTTTGGTCAACAAGCCCATTTCCGTTTCCGCGCAGTTCTTCGAGAACTACCGCTTCTTCCCTGAGGGCGAGGTGCAGTCCCTGTACTGGGACGGCGTGGGCCTGAGCCTCCAGTGGAAGACCCGGCGCATCAAGGGGTCGGTGGTGGACTTCGCGTTGTCCGACCCCAACAACGACGGCGTGCAGGACCTCGTGGTCTGCCTCAATACGCACCCCGGCGCGCTCGGGCTCCAGAACCGCAAGACCGTGGTCGTGGCCTACCCGCTTGACCTGAGCCAGATGGACCCGAAGACGGCCCCCTCGCTCGAATAGACCCTTTCTCCCGACAGGCTCCCGGGCCTTTGACCTGAAGCGCGGGTTCCCGGCGGAACCCGCGCTTTTTTGCGTTTTCTCCTTCTCATTTCGAGAAATATGCCTCCCAATCCGGGAGAATTCTCAATCCGGGAACGTCCTTCCGCCTGCCCCGCCAAGAAAGCGCCATGAATCCGGTCTCATAGGAACATGAAAAAGTGGCCTCATCCTTGCTGGAAGAGGCCTGCCGCCGGGAAAGGCCCGGCAGGGAGACATTCTGTTTTCGGGAGGAATCTATGGAAGGGCCACTCCGCTATCATCTGAATCCCACGCGCCTGTACCCCGGCGAGGGAGCGGGTCTTGACGTGCTTGGTCCTGCGGAAGCCGGGCGTGCGCGGCGTTTTCACGCCGGATTCGCGCAGTACGCGCCCACGCCGCTGGTTTCGCTGCCGCATCTGGCGGCTTCGCTGGGGCTCGGGACTATCCGGGTCAAGGACGAGTCCAAGCGTTTCGGGCTCAACGCTTTCAAGGTCCTCGGCGCGTCCTACGCGATGGGCCGTTATTTGGCGGAACGCCTCGGCAGGTCCATTGACGAGGTGACGCCCACCGAGCTTTGCTCTCCAGCCATGAGCCAGCTTCTCGGGCCGATCACCTTTGTTTCCGCCACGGACGGCAATCATGGCCGGGCCGTGGCGTGGACGGCGCAACAGCTTGGCAAGAAGGCGGTCATCTACATGCCGAAGGGCTCCGATCCCGTCCGGCTGGAGAACATCCGCAGCCACGGCGCGGAAGCGTCCATCACCGATCTCAACTATGACGACGCGGTGCGCCTCGCGTGGCGCATGGCGCAGGAAAACGGCTGGATCATGGTGCAGGATACGGCGTGGGAGAACTACGAAGCCATCCCCACGTGGATCATGCAGGGCTACGCGGCCTTGGCGGTTGAGGCCTTGGAACAGTGGAGAGCGGAGGAGGGCGGGCCTCCGACGCATCTTTTCCTTCAGGCCGGGGTAGGCTCCTTCGCGGCGGGCGTGCTCGGCTATATGGCCTCCGCGTTGGGTTCCGCCCTGCCCGTTACGGTCATCGTGGAGCCGCACGCGGCGGATTGCATCTACCGTTCGGCTCGTGCGGGCGACGGCCAGCCCCACGCGGTAACGGGCGATCTGGCGACGCTCATGGCCGGGCTTGCCTGCGGCGAGCCGTGCACGGTGGGTTGGCCCATTCTGCGTGATTACGCCTCGGCCTATCTTTCCTGTCCCGACTACATGGCCGCGAACGGGATGCGTCTCTACGCCGCCCCGCGCGGTGGCGACGCTCCCATCGTCTCCGGTGAATCGGGCGCGGCATCCCTTGGCGCGCTGGACGGCGTTATGCGTTCCCCGTCGCTGGCTTCCCTGCGCGGGGCACTTTCTCTCGGGCCCGGTTCGCGCGTGCTGCTCATCAGCACCGAAGGCGATACTTCGCCGCGCGTCTGGCGTGACGTCTGCTGGTACGGCAGGCACGCCGACGAACTTGGGAAGTGAGGAAAAGGAAAAAGATTGGAGGGGGAAGGAGGGCCTTTCTGAAGAAAGGCCCTCCTTCCCCCTCCAAACCTCCCCCATCCTCCCCAAAGACTTTCGAGTGGTGGGGAGGCGGCGCGCAGGAAGTTCGTTCCGGCGAAGAAAAAACAGGGCGGAAGCGCGCTTCCGCCCTGTAAGCTTAAAAGAAGGTTTTGTCCCCTGAGTATCCCTCCGCCCTTGATGATGCCATAATCGAGGGGGGTTGGGGGGTATTCGACCCGAAGGGCGGCGAAGCCGTGACCGTTAGGCGAGCTTGCGAGCCTTACGGGCATCGCACGCAACGCGATGCCCCCCAAACAGGGGGTCAAGGGGGGCGGTAGCCCCCTTGCCGCCGGAGGCTTCTCCCCGCCGGGCGCTTGCGGCCAGACGCGGAGTCCCGTACCATCGGGGAAGACTTTCAACCAAGGACTGCTTGCGATGCCTTCCTGTAAACGTTGCGGCCAGTGCTGCCGCCTTGGAGGTCCCGTCCTGCACAGGGGCGATCTGGGCCTGCTGGATTCTTTTGAAGCGCCCGCCGGAGAAGGGACGGCCTTCGGGCTGGCCGATCTGGTGACGCTGCGTCAGGGCGAATTGGTGCGCGACGACGTGATCGGCACCTTGACGCCGCTGGAAGCGGAATGCGTGAAAATCGCCCCCGCACCGGGCCGGGCCGACTGGCAATGCCGCTTTTTGCTGCGCGTCCCGGGCGCGGTCCCGGGCCGGGATGCGGGCTGCGCCGTGTATGAACGGCGGCCCGCCCAGTGCCGCGCCCTCGACTGCGGCGATACCCGCGGGATCGCGGCCTTGTACGGCCATGACCGGGCCTCCCGCACGGATGTGATGCGGGCCGTGGGCGCGCCCGAGGAATGGCTGGCGCTCTTCCCTGCGTATGAGGAAACGTGCGCCTATGCCCGGATCGCACCGCTGGCGAAACTGGTCATGCCGCCCATCAATCCCGGCACGCCCGCCGAAAAGGAAGCGACCGAGGCTCTGCTCGAAACGGTGCGCTACGACATCGCCTTCCGCAAACTGTGCGTGGAGCGCGGCCATATCCCCGAGGGCTTTTTGCCGTTTCTTTTGGGGCGGCCTTTGTCCGAAACGCTGGACATGTTCGGACTGGCCCTCACGCGTGACAATAACCGTCTGGCCCTTGTCCGCCGAAGCCGGGGGAGCTATGGTGGCCCCGTCTTCCCGGATGGAAAAGACCTTTACCGATAATCAGCCAAAGGAGCCCTTGCCATGCCTACGCCTCCGTGCATTTTGACCATCGCCGGTTCCGACTCGGGCGGCGGAGCGGGGATTCAGGCCGACCTCAAAACCATGACCGTCATCGGCGGTTTCGGCATGAGCGTCATCACCGCGCTGACGGCCCAGAACGGCCTCGGCGTGCTCGGCATCCATGCCCCCGAGCCCGGCTTTGTGGGGCTCCAGCTCAAGGCCGTACGGGACGGATTCCCCATTGCCGCGGCCAAGACGGGGATGCTGTTTTCCACGGAAATCATCGAGGCTGTGGAAGCCGGATTGCGGGGCCGGGAATTCCCTCTGGTCGTCGATCCTGTCTGCGTCAGCCAAAGCGGGCAACGCCTCCTGCGCGAGGACGCCGTCAACGCCCTGCGCTGGCATATCCTGCCCGGGGCCGATCTGCTGACGCCCAACCGCCCCGAGGCGGAATTGCTGGCGGACATGAAGATTGAAAGCGAAAAGGACGTGGACACGGCCGCCCGCAAGCTGCTCGACATGGGCTCCAAGGCCGTGCTCATCAAGGGCGGCCATTTCGGATCGGGGAAGGACGGCACGTTTACGGACTGGCTGGCCCTGCCCGGCGAGCCGCTCGTGGCGCTGACGCAGCCCGGCGTGAAGACCTCCAACAACCACGGCACGGGCTGTACCCTTTCGGCAGCCATCGCCACGTATATGGGCTTGGGGTTGTCCACGCGCGAGGCCGTGGAGCACGCCCAAAGGTTTTTGAACCACTGCCTGCGCGAAGGCTACGCGCCGGGCCTCGGTTCAGGGCCGCCCAATCACGCCGCATGGATTGCGCGCCGCGTCGGGGAATAGGAACCGGCGTCGGGCGCTGACGGGCGGCGCGCCGCCTGAAGAGGTTCGTATAACGGCGAACCCTTGGCGCTGAGAAGGTGTTCTCTTTGGGCCGGAAGAGCGGGGGAGGGCCCTGTCCTCAAGGCAGGCCGGTTTGGAGGAAAGCGCCCCTCCTCAGTGCTCGCCACAGCGCCGCCTTTTCCCGGCGGTTTGCCGCCAAGGGGAAAGCGGTATCTCGAACGGGCTTTGCCGGTTCGCCCGGAAAAGCCTGTTTGGCGGGCGGGCCGGAATGAGGCCGAGGGAGGGGCCGTTTGTCTCCATCCGCTAGGGCTGAGCCCGGTTTCCCTTTCCGGGAGGGGCGGCAAGGGAGAAACGGGTGAAGCGGGAGGCTGTGCGGCTGTCCCGCGCCGGGGCTCATCGGTTGCTTTTTGAATGGAATGGCTTACTTTTTACGCATGATCGTCTTTTCTCTCCATCCGCACTGGATGCAGTGCGGCCTCTCTTCCGCCGAACGGACCTGGATCAGCTTCCTCTAGGTCTTCTCTCCGTACGTCCTTTTGTGTTTTCTTTGTGTTCACACGGCGCCGCGTGTGCAAGCGCGTGGCCGCCGCATGGCGACGGAGTGAATAGCTATGACTGTATCTCATTTGAAATATTGGTTTTTCCTTTTTTGCGCCATCGCGCTTGAAGTGGCCGGAACGTCGGTCATGAAAATCTCGCAGAACGGCACTGGATGGCTGGGACCCGGGGCGGGGCTGGTTCTGATGTTCGCGTTGATTGCCTTGTCGTATTACTGCCTCTCGCTTGCGGCTATGGGCTTGCCCATCGGCGTGGCCTACGCTTTCTGGGAAGGGCTCGGACTGACGCTCATCACGCTCGTCAGCGTTTTTCTGCTCGGTGAAGCCATGAACCTGCGACGTTTTCTGGCGCTGGCCGCCATCCTCGCGGGGGCCCTGCTCATCCATCACGGGACCACGGCGGGAGCGCCCGCCGCGCCCGAGCGTAAAGGGGCGGCGTCATGACCTCCTTTTTTTCGCTTTCCCTTCTTGCTGTCATCGTGGCCGCGCTGCTGGACATCGCCGCCAATATCCTTTTGGCCAAATCCGAGGGCTTCCGCCGCCGCGTACTCGGCGTGGCCTCGCTGGTCATGGTCGGGCTGGCCTTCTATGCCCTGTCCCTCGCCGTGCGGGATATGGACCTTGCCGTGGCCTACGCTCTGTGGGGGGGCTTCGGCATCCTCGGAACCTCTCTTGGCGGCTCGCTTTTCCTTGGGCAGCGCCTCAAGCCCTGCGCATGGCTCGGCATGGCCCTCTTGATCGGCGGCATGACCGTCCTGAAATTCAGTTGACGGGGAGAGCCCTTCTCCCTTGGTAGGGGCGGCAGACGCCCTTTCGCCCTCTCCGGCCTCGCTCGGAGGGGGCTTTTTTTACGGCCTCAGCCCCGTCGTCCCCAGAGGTGACGCAGGAGAGAGCCTTTTTCCAAAGGGATAGCTCCCTGCCCTGTTCTACCGGGCTGCGGTGGGCGGAAAAGGGCCTGACGCGGCAGGTAGTGGTTGACCTTTACAGACCTTTGCCAAACCTCTATGTAAACCTTCATCCTCTGTGGTACGAAAAGGGATTTTACGGGGTTGCGGCGAACCGTTGTGGGGCTTTATTCAGAGTAAAAGAAAATGCTTGTGAGAAAAATCATACCAATATGGCCCACTTCTTGAAAAGGTTTTTTGTTTATCTCGTTTTTATAAAAGGATTTTTTAGTATGGATAGCCTCTTGTTTTCTTTAGTGGGCGGTCGCATGGCCCAATGGGGCATTGTCTTTGCAAGAGCCTTCCCGAACGTGGGAAGGCTTTTTTCGGGCTGCGTATCTTCGCGGATATGTGGAGATATAAACTACTTTGATCATATACGATGGTATGCTGGGCGCTTTGAGGTGCCCTAAGAAATGGGTGAAAATGGTATGATATTGGTTGACACAAAAAGAACAATCAGGCATAAATGGTCCTACCAATTCGCCTCCAAGGATTTCCTCATGACCAAGACAGTCGATTCCCTCCCCATCGGTCGCCCGCGCCGAAGCTACAGCAAGCTTTCGGAACGCCTCCGGCAGTTTATGGAGGACGGGAATTTCCGCGACGGGGACAAGCTCCCCCCGGAACGCGCGCTGGCCGAATCGTTCGGCGTATCGCGCAGCAGCGTGCGCGAGGCCATCCGCGCGCTGGCGGAGAAGGGGCTTTTGGAAAGCCGCCACGGGGACGGGACCTATGTCCGGGTACCGGACATGGAACCGCTGAAGACGGCCATCCTTGAGGCCGTGGACTCCGAGGGGCTGCTTTTTGACGAGGTGATGGAATACCGCAAGCTCGTGGAACCCTCCATCGCGGAACTGGCGGCCTTGCGCCGCACGCCCGAGCAGCTTGGAAAGCTGAAAATCATCGCCTGTGATCAGCAGCGCCGCCTCATGGTCGGAGAAAGCGACGGCGATCTCGACGCCCAATTTCATCTGGCGCTGGCCGAATGCACGGGCAACCGCATGTTCATCGACGCCATCTCGCGTTTGAACGATCTGTATGCCGGGGGCCGCACCCCCGATCTGCGCGACGCCCAGTGGCGCGAATTCTCGCTTTCCTCCCATCTGCGCATCATCGACGCTCTGGAGCGGCAGTCCCCCGAGGATGCCCGCAAGGAGCTTGACGGGCATCTTGATACCATCATCCATAAACATATTTTTTCGACGACGAGGGATTGATATGCTTCTTTCCATAGCAGTTTACTGTGCATTGGGGGCCTTTGCCGGCATTCTCGCCGGGCTGCTCGGCGTCGGCGGGGGCATCGTCATCGTGCCCATGCTGGTTTTCGCCTTCGGCTGGCAGGGGTTCCCTCCCGAGACCATCATGCTCCTCGCACTCGGCACGTCCATGAGCAGCATCATGTTCACCTCCGTTTCCAGCTCGCTGGCCCACGGGCGCAACGGCAACGTCGCGTGGGGGGTGGCGAAGGGCATCACCCCCGGCATCCTCGTGGGGACCTTCTGCGGTTCCTTCGTGGCCGCGCAGATTCCGGCCCGCTACCTCCAGATTTTCTTCGTGTGCTTCCTCTTTTTCGTGGTGTCGCAGATGCTTTCCGGCAAGAAGCCCAAGCCGTCCCGCCAGATTCCCGGTTTTGCGGGCCTGAGCGCGGCGGGCGGGATCATCGGCGTCGTATCGAGCCTCGTGGGGATCGGCGGGGGCACGCTCTCGGTGCCGTTCCTGCTCTGGCATAACGTGGAGATGCGCAAGGCCATCGGCACCTCGGCGGCCATCGGCTTTCCCATCGCGCTGGCCGGGTCCCTCGGCTACATTGTCAACGGCATCGGCGCGGCCCATCGGCCCGACTATTCCTTCGGCTACGTTTACCTTCCGGCGCTGTTCGGCCTTGTGGCCGTGAGCATGTTCACCGCGCCCATCGGCGCGCGCATCGCCCAGACCCTGCCGGTGCCCCAGCTCAAGAAATGCTTCGCCGTCCTGCTCATCGTGGTGGGTGTGCGGATGCTCTATAAAGCCTTGTTCTGACGGTGTGGGGGAGGCGCGGCGGCGTGAGGGCGTCGCGCGTCTCCTCCCTTTCCGAGAGGATGCCGGACGCCCGTCACGGACAGGAACCCCGTTTTTCAACCCAAAGGAGGGAGGAGAATGAAGAGTGTTACCGATGTCGCCAGCGGCGTTGTCCTGCTCGGCCTGTGCGCGCTCGGCGCGTACAGCGTGGGGATGCTCCCCGAGGAAGGGGGGCTCGACCAGATCGGCCCCGGCGCGTTTCCCCGCATGATCCTGATCTGTCTTGCCGTGTTGAGCTGCGTGCTGCTCGTGCAGGGCTTTTTGCGCGCTCCCCTGAAGCGCTACTGGCCGGAAGCGAAGACCTTCCGCAAGATACTCCTTTTCATCGGCCTCTTCTATCTTTACCTCCTCACCCTTGTCGAACTCGGCGATTTCTTCGCCGGCATGGACAACCCGCCCTTTGAAGCGAACGGCGGCTTCTCCGTCAGTACCTTCCTCTTCCTCCTCATCGCGCTCCCGCTGCTCGGCAGGCGTCGGCCCGTCGAGATACTTTCCGTAGCCGTTTTGACCACGGCCATACTGGTTTTCGTTTTCAGCTGGTTCTTTCAGGTGCTGCTTCCCTGACGCTCCAGTGCCGCAAAAAGGCCGGAGGGCGGCTTTGCGTATCCGAGGGGCTGCCTTGCGGCACGGATGCGGTAGCGGCGGCTTGCGCCCGCCGGAAGCCTTCATCATCATGATTTTTGGAGGAAGACATGCTTGCGAACATCCTTGACGGCGTGATGAACGCCCTTTCGATGAGCTCCCTGCTCGCCAACCTGATGGGCGTGGTGCTCGGGATCATCTTCGGCGCGCTTCCCGGCCTGACGGCGGCCATGGGCGTGGCCCTGCTCATCCCCCTGACCTTCGGCATGGCCCCGGTGGAAGCCTTTTCCGCCCTGCTCGGCATGTACGTGGGCGCGATCTACGGCGGCTGCATCACGGCCATCCTCGTGGGTACGCCCGGCACGGTGTCCGCGGCGGCCACCATGCTCGAAGGTCCGGCCCTGACCGCGCGGGGCGAGTCGCGCCGGGCGCTCGACATGGCGACGGTGGCGTCCTTCGTCGGGGGGACGCTGAGCGCGCTGGCGCTCATCTCCGTCGCCCCGCTGCTGGCGCGGGCGGCCATGTCTTTCGGCGCGGTGGAATACTTCGCCGTGGCCGTCTTCGGCCTGACCGTGGTGGCCTCCCTCGCCTCGGGCAACGTCGTCAAGGGGCTCATTTCCGCCATGCTCGGCCTCTTCCTCGCCACCATCGGCATCGACCCCGTGACCGGCGACATGCGCAACACCTTCGATAACCCCAACCTCTTCAGCGGGCTGGCGCTGGTGCCGGTGCTGGTCGGGCTTTTCGCCGTGTCGCAGGTGCTCGTGACCGTGGAGGACGTGGTGCGCGGCGTCTCCCTCAAGGAGGGCACGGTGTCGAAGCGCGGCCTCTCGTGGAAGGATTTGAAGGACAATACGGTCAACTTCATCCGCTCGTCGGTCATCGGCACGCTGGTGGGCATCATCCCGGCCACGGGCGTGAGCGCGGCCTCCTTCTTCGCCTACTCGGAAGCCAAGCGCGCCTCGAAGACGCCCGAGCAGTACGGCAAGGGCTGTCTGGAAGGCATCGCGGCGACGGAATCCTCCAACAACGCCGTCTGCGGCGGCGCGCTCATCCCCCTGCTGACCCTCGGCGTGCCCGGGGACATCATCACTGCCATCATGCTCGGCGCGCTCATGATTCAGGGCCTCACCCCCGGCCCCCTGCTCTTTGTCGAGCATCCCGTGACGGTCTACGGCATTTTCGCCGCCTTCATCATCGCCAACGTGCTGATGCTGGTCTGCGGGCTCATAGCCGTGCGCGGCGCGGGCAAGATCATCGCCATTCCCGGCGGCGTGCTCATGCCCATCGTGATCACCCTCTGCGTGGTGGGCGGCTACGCGGTCAACAACTCCACGTTTGACCTGCTCATCGTGGCCGTCTTCGGGACCGTGGGCTACCTCATGATCAAGTGCGACTTCCCGCAGCCTCCGCTTCTGCTCGCCATGATCCTCGAACCCATCGCGGAAGCGAATTTCCGCCGTGCGCTCAGCATTTCCCAGAACGACTACAGCGTCTTCTACACGAGCCCCGTGGCCTGCATCATTTTTGGCGTGAGCCTCCTCGTGCTGCTCAAGCCCTTCTACGACGATTTCCGCGCCCACCGCAAGGCGGCGTAACGTTTAGCCTTCCGAGGAGAAGCGCATCATGGAACTTTCCGTCTGGAAACAGTCGCTTGACGTATGGTTCGACGCGCACAAGCAGGACATGCTCACGATGGTGGAGCGCGTGGTGAATATGGATTCCTTTTCCCACGACGCGGCGGACGTGAACCGGCTCGGTGAGGTCATTACCGGCTGGATGGCCGAAGCGGGATTCCGCACCGAGATGCTCCCGAAGCGCCCCGCTCCCGCCGACGAGCCGTGGATGGCGTCGCTCGGCAACGTCTTCACCGCGCGTACCCATCCCGTGGAGGCCGGGCCGGGCGTGGCCCTCATCGGGCACATGGACACGGTTTTCCCCGCCGGGACAGCGGCTTCCCGTCCCTTCCGGCTGGACCGCGCCGCCGACCGTGCCACCGGGCCGGGCATCGTGGACATGAAGTCCGGCCTTGTGGTCAACATGTTCGTGGCCCGCGCCCTCAAGGAACTGGGTTTGATGGACGTGCCCATGACGCTGACCTTCTCCCCGGACGAGGAGCTCGGCTCGCCCTCCACCACGCCGCTCCTTGGGGAACAGCTCAACGGCGCGCACGCCGTCATCTGCACCGAGCCGGGCTACGCCGGGGGCGGGGTTTCCGTGGAGCGCAAGGGCTCCGGCCACCTGCTGCTGGAAATCGAAGGCGTGTCCGCCCACGCGGGCCGCTGTTACGCGGACGGTGCCTCGGCCATCCTTGAGCTGGCCCATAAGGTTTTGGCCTTCAACGAGCATCTGGACCTCGCCAACGGCACGACCGTCAACACCGGGCTCATCAGCGGCGGCGCTTCGGCCAATTCCGTGGCCCCCAACGCCACGGCGCGCGTCCACCTGACCTTCCGCACGCTGGAGGCCGGGCGCAGGCTCGTGGAGGCCATCCGCGCGGACGCGGCCCGCACGTGGGTTCCGCGCACCGTCTCCCGCCTGAGCGGAGGCATCCGGCTCTATCCGCTGACCAAGACGCCGCAGGTCATGGCCCTCTTCGATCTGGCTTGCAAGGCGGGCGAGGCCGCGGGCTGCCCGATCCGTGAAGTGCGTTCGGACGGGGCGGCGGAATCCGGCTACTGTTGCAGCGTCCTCAAATTGCCCGCCATTTGCAGCATGGGGCCGGAAGGCGGCGGGTTGCACGCTGTGGACGAGTATATGGTCCCGTCCACGCTCCTGCCCCGGGCCAAGATGGTGGCGCTGACCGCTCTTCAGGCCGCCCGCGTCTTCAAGGCGTCCCCGAAGGTGGCCCTGTAGCCCTGCGGGGAAACGGCTTTTCCCGGCCTCGCGCGCAGCCCGCAGAGGGCTCTCCCGGCTGGGGAAAAGCGGAAATCTGTCCCTAAAACCCGATTATCGGGATGTAACCTTTGTCCTGTATGAGGAAGGAATCATGAAGAGAGTTCTGTTGTCCGCCGTTCTCGCCTGCGCCATGCTGCTGTCCGGGCTGCCCGCTCCGGCGTTCGCCGCCTATCCCGACCGTCCCGTGAACATCATCATTCCCTTCGGGCCCGGCGGGGCGGTCGACATCGCCGCCCGCATCCTCGCGGAATATTTTTCCACGAAACATAACATCACGCTGAACATCATCTGCAAGGGCGGCGGCGCGGGCGCGCCCGCCATGCTCGATGTGGCCAAGGCCCGGCCCGACGGCTACACCTTCGGCTTCCCGGCCCTTGCGACCTTCTCGACCACGCCGCAGGTCAAAAAGACCGGCTACACGCTCAACGACTTCCGCGCCGTTGTGCAGATCACCAACATGTGGCTGAGCCTCGCGGTCAAGTCCGATTCCGGCATCAAGACCATCAACGAGCTTATGGAAGCGGCCAAGGCCAACCCCGGCAAGTACAATTTCGCCACCCACGGCGCGCTGTCCACGCAGCGCCTGTTCATGCTTCGTCTCATGAAGGCCTACCCCGGCGTCGAACTGCCGCACATCGCCTACACGAGCGGCCATGACGTTTCCACCGCCGTGCTCGGCGGCCATGTCACCAGCGGTTTCGGCGTGACCACCAACCAGAAGCCCTATGTTTTGTCTGGCGATTTCACCATGATTGGGGTATCCAGTCCCGAGCGCCTCGCCGAGTTCCCGGACGTGCCCACCTTCGCCGAACAGGTCGGACCCGAGTATACCTTTGCTTCCTCGCATGGCCTGCTCGCGCCCAAGCGTGTTCCCAACGACCGGGTGGAAAAGATGCAGAACCTCGTCAAGGAAGCCCTCGCCGATCCTGACGTGCAGGCCAAGTTCGCCAAGGCCGGGCTCACCACCGACTACCTTCCCGCCGACGAATTCCAGAAGGTGCTGAACGACATGTGGGCGATGATGGGAACCATCGTGAAGGAAAACAAGCTCAACTAATCGTGCTTCCGCAGAGAGGCCGACCCGGAGCCGTGCCCGCGGCTCCGGGCTTTTGCACATCAACCCTTGGAGGAAACTATGCGTTGCAAACAAGTGTTGGCCGGGCTGCTGCTGGCCGCGCTGACATGGTGCCTGCCCGCCGTGGCCGCCGAACCCGTGCCCATGCGTACGGCATGGCTCGGGGAACATGAAACGTTCGCCGTGTGGTACGCGAAGCAAAAGGGCTGGGACAAGGAGGAGGGCCTTGATCTGATCCTGCTTCATTTCGATTCCGGGAAGTCCGTGGTCGAAGGGATGCTGGCCTACAAGTGGGCCGTGGCCGGATGCGGGGCCGTTCCTGCCCTGACCGCCGCCCTGAGCGACCGCCTCGACATCATTGCCGTGGCCAACGACGAGTCCGCAGCCAATGCCCTTTACGTCCGTCCGGACAGCCCCATCCTCAAGGTCAAGGGTGCGATGCCGGGCTATCCCGAGGTCTACGGCGACGCGGACAGCGTGCGCGGCAAGACCATCGTCTGCACCAAGGGCACCTCGGCGCACTACCTCATGGCCTCGTGGCTCAAGGTCCTCGGCCTCACCGAGAAGGACGTCAAGATCAAGTACATGGAGCCCACCCCCGCGCTCGGCGGCTTTGTCTCGGGCCTTGGCGACGTGGTGGCGCTCTGGGCGCCCCTGACCTATGAGGCCGCCAACAAGGGCTTCAAGCCCGCCGCGCTTTCGAGCGACTGCGGCGTGTCCCAGCCCGTCGTGCTCGTGGCCAACCGCGAGTTCGCCCAGAAGAACCCCCATCAGATTGAAGCCTTCCTCAAGATGTACCTGCGCGCCCTCAAGGTCATCCATGAAACCGCGCCGGAAGAGCTGGCGCCGGATTACGTCCGTTTCTATGAAGAATGGACCAAGCGCACGCTCACCACGGAAGAAGCCGTGCAGGACCTGAAGAGCCATCCCGTGTTCAGCCTTGACGAGCAGCTTGCCCTCTTCGATACCTCCAATGGACGGAGCCAGCTCCAGAACTGGCTGCTCAACATCGCGGATTTCTACACCGGCGTCGGCACCATCCGCCCCTCCGAGCGGCAGCGCCTTGAGCGGCTCAATGAAGTGACGGACGTCTATCTCAAGGCCGTCCGCAAAAGCATGAAGTAACCCCTAAGGCTCCGTCCCGGCTCCCGCGGCGGAGCCGTCGCTTCGGGAAGGGCTCTCCGGGCACTGAGCCCAGAGACGTTCTTCCTGCCCGCCCGCCGGGGGAGCCCGACTTTTCCCGGAGGTTTTGTATGTTCCTGATGCAATGGAAACGCGCGCTTGACGGGCTTCTCGACGATCAGGAAGGCGAAATGCTGGCCCTGCTGGAACGCCTCGTCGCCATTGATTCGCCCACGCAGCACGCGGCGGGCGTCAACCGCGTGGGGGAAACCCTCACGGGATGGCTGGCGGGGGAGGGCTTCGCCGTCAGCCGTCTGCCCAAGCCGCCCATCCCCGAGGATGAGCCGTGGCAGGCCGATCTCGCCGACGTCTTCATGGCCTGCACGCATGAGCCTTCCGCCGGGCCGGGCATCGGCTTCATCGGCCATATGGACACGGTTTTTCCCGTGGGTACGGCGGCTTCCCGTCCCTTCCGGCTGGACCGCGCCGCCGACCGCGTGACCGGGCCGGGTGTGGCCGACATGAAGGCCGGGCTGGTCGCCAACCTCTTTGCGGCCCGGGCGCTCAAGCGTTCCGGCCTCTTGGACTGCCCCATGACCCTCATGTTCTCGCCGGATGAGGAGTTGGGCTCGCCCACGGCCTCGAAAGCCCTCGCCGCGCAGCTTCCCGGCGCACGGGCGGTCATCTGCTCGGAACCGGGCGGCGTCGGCAACGTAGTGACGGTCTCGCGCAAGGGCTCGGGCCACATGCACCTGAAGGTGCAGGGCAAGGCCGCGCACGCCGGGCGCTGCTACGCGGACGGGGCCTCGGCCATCCTTGAACTGGCCCACAAGACGCTCGCCATCAATGACCTGCTGGACCTCTCGCGCGGGCTGACCGTGAATACCGGGCTTATCGCCGGCGGCACGTCGGCCAACTCCGTCGCGCCGTGGGCGGAATCGCGTATCCATCTGACCTACCGCACGCTGGAGGACGGCAAGCGGGTGGTCAAGGGCATCCGCGACATCGTGGCCCAATCGACCGTATCCGGCACGTCCGCCGCGATCAGCGGGGGCCTGCGCCTCTATCCCCTCGAACGGACCCCGCAGGGCGATCGGCTTTTCGAGCTCGTGCAGGAGGCGGGCCGCACGCTCGGCATGGACATTGCCGGGCAGCATTACGAAAGCGCGGCGGAATCGGGCTTTTGCTCCAGCGAGCTCGGCATCCCGACCATTTGCTGCATGGGGCCGGAGGGGGATAACATCCATTCCGTGGACGAGTTCATGATCCCCTCGACCCTCGTCCCCCGTTGCAAGCTCATCGCCCTCACGGCCCTGCTGGCCGCCCGCGAATTCGCCCCTGCGCCTCGGCGCTAAGAGGGATTTTACGCTTCCGGCTAGGAGATTCGCCCCGGTGTGAGGGGCTTCCTCCAGTGTTCCCCTTCCTGTGGCTGCTCTCGCAGCGGGGCGGGGATGGGAAATGCCTTGCCGAGCCGTCCTCCGTTCCCCCTGTTGGGGACGGAGGACGGCGCACAAGGAAGGAATGGGCCCTCCATCCGTCTCTCTCTCTCTCTCTCTCTCTCTCTCTCTCTCTCTCTCTCTCTCCACCGCCTTGTCCCGCACGCCCGTCTGATAGCCCGAGAGCCCTTTCCGTCCGTACCTGTTGTGGCCGGATGGCCTCTGCTGCGGGGTGACGACGGCCTTGCCCTATCCAAGCGATCCCCTTTGTTCTGGACATTATAAGTGGCTTACTATAATATACCTTGCTAAGGGATGATCATAGACGGAGGCATGAGAATCGTCCGCTGGGCCCTTTCTTCCGGGGTGGGAAGGGACGATGGAGGGCACACTCTATGGGCGCACAAGGGAGGAACGGTGATGGAACAACGAGAATTGTGGCGGAAGTACACTGCGTGGCCATTTCTGATAGGTGTCCCCTTCTTCCTCTTCATCCTCTGGAAGCCCCTCTTTATCCTTGATCCCACCAACATCGCATGGCTTCTTACGGGCGATCCGGGGCAGCATTTGACGGGATGGCACCAATTCCGTATGGACGAGTGGCGCTTTCCCCTTATGGAACAGGCGCTGGCGGGCTATCCGGCCTCCATGTCAGCCGTCTTCACGGATTCAAATCCCCTGTTTTCTCTTTTTTTCAAGGTGTTCCGTTCCTTTCTTCCTCCGCATTTTCAATTTGTGGGCCTATGGTATCTGCTGGGGCTCTTTTTGAATTATCTTGTCCTATACAGGACCTTGCGGCTCTTTTCCTCCTCGCGGTCGCTGTGCCTTTTGGGGGCAACCCTCATCTCCATTTTCCCTCCCCTCTTTTTCCGGGACGTGCACGATACGCTCACCGCGCACTTCCTTATCAACCTCCTGCTCTATTTCATATTCAAGGACGAAAAGAGATATACCTACCCGGCTATCGCGGCCCTTTGCGCCTTGACCGTAAGCATTCACTTCTATTTCCTGCTTTTTGCCTTACTCACTACGCCTACGAAGCTTTTTTACGAGCGAGGTTTCAATCGTGGGAGCGTGAGCAGCGCCTTCCTCTGGTTGGGGATTAATATCTTTTGCGCCCTGGTCATGATGACGCTGCTGGGCTACTGGGGCTATAAGGGGGAGGTGGGAGGCTTCGGCCTTTTTTCCATGAACCTTAACGCCCTTATTAATCCACTCGGGCTGTCCCGGCTTTTGCCGACCCTTCCTCTGGGCACGGACGGGCAATATGAGGGCTACCAGTATCTCGGTCTGGGATGGATGCTTTTTCTCGTATGGAGCCTTCTTACGCCCCGCCATGTCCTTTTGCGCCGTCAGTTCTGGGCCTTGCTGCTCTGTTTTTTTCTTCCCTTGACTCTGCTTTCGTTGTCCAACAGCGTGTATTGGGGGGACAGGCTCCTTTTCAAGGTGCCTCTCCCTCGCGTCCTTCAGTACGTAGGGGATACGCTGCGCGCCTCTGGGCGCTTTTTCTGGGGCGTCGGCTATGGCTTGATGCTCCTTGCCTTCAAGAAGGTTTTCGCAGGGCAAAAGGGAGGGCTCGTGGCTGTGGCCGTGGCCTTGTGCCTTGGCGTCCAGTTCTACGACGTGCGCCTGTCCCGGTATCCTCAGGACGTTCCTTTTCCTGCATCTCGTCTAGCAGCCGTTATGGAACGGCAGAGCGGCAGGCCTACGCATGTCAATACGTCCCTATTGTTGTACTCCGAATACATTTCCACTCCTTTTTACGTGGATTTGCTCTATCTTGCGGACCGGAAAATTCCTGTCACGGGCCTGTACGCGGCTCGGGAGAAAAAGGACGCTCTCAGATTGTCGTGCAAGGATTCGTTGGTGGCGGGCGGCATGTGCCTAGTGCCCCGCCGGAACCTTTTCGCCCTTCCCGGCGAGGCGTTTGTGGTTGAAATCCCCGGCTATTTAGTGGCTTCGTCCTCCCCTCTTGAAGGTGCCAGGCGCGCCGCGGAGATCGAGCCTGCCATAAGCTTCACCGGAGCAGAACTGGCCTTTTCCCCCGAGAACGTGCGGCGTCAGGGAAATTCCGTCGTGTCAGGCGAACAGGGCGGCATCGTTACCTTCGGCCCCTATCTAAACGTCCCGCCGGGGATGTATCTCATCAAGGTGAGCTATTCGGCAACGGAAGGAAGCGAAGTCTTCTTCGACGTGTTTTCCAATCGTCATCCCTCCCTTTATACACAATACACCCCCTCTCCCTCCGAGACCGTTTTTTACTGCCGTGTGGAACTGGAGCAGCCCGTTCCTGATCTGGAAATCCGGACGTTCATCAATGGGAAAGGCTCGCTCGCCGTGCATGGCCTTACGATCAAAAAAGAGAGCTGAACCATGTTCGTTCAAAGCGTTTCGCTCATCATTCCCTGCTATAATGAGGAGGAATCCATCCCCCTCTTTCTTGAAACCATACGCCCCATCGCGGATCGGGAGCCTTACCGTTTCGAGTTCATTTTCATCAACGACGGCAGCTCGGATGCTACACCCGAGGTCCTCCGGGCCGAACACGCCAAGGATCGCCGTGTAAAAATCATCAATCTTTCCCGTAACTTCGGAAAAGAACACGCTATGGCCGCAGGCTTTCACGCGGCTTCCGGCGATGCCGTCATCCCTATGGACGTAGACCTGCAGGACCCGCCCGAGCTCATTTCCTCCTTTCTGAGGCGTTGGGAGGAGGGCTATGACGTGGTTCGGAGTACGCCGGAAGAGAACGGCGGATACGTGCTTCAAGCGCCTGTCCGCTGGACTTTTCTATCGCTTTTTTAATCACTTGTGCGGGAAGCGGCTGGTACCAAACGCCGGGGACTACCGCCTCATGAACCGGGCCGCGCTCGATGCCTTGAACAGCCTGCCCGAGCGTGTGCGTTTCACCAAGGGGCTGTACGCGTGGACGGGGTTCCATCAGGCTACGGTGGAATATGATCGTCCCTCGCGGGCGGCGGGGAATACCAAGTGGAACGCGTGGAAACTGTGGAATTTTGCCCTCGACGGCTTTACGAGCTTCAGTACCCTGCCTCTGCGTATATGGAGCTACCTCGGCTTCGCCGTCGCCGTGCTGGGCTTCCTCTATGCGGCATTTCTCATCGTGCGCACGCTTTTCTGGGGCGTGGACGTGCCGGGCTATGCGTCCATGATGGTGGTCATGCTGGTGCTCGGCGGCCTTATCCTCATCTCGCTCGGTGTGAGTGGGGAATATATCGGTCGCATCTTTGAGGAAACCAAGGGACGCCCCCTCTACATTGTCCGTGATACAGTGGGATTCGAGGCTCATGAGACCGCAGGCCGCGCCGACGCCGCGCGCTGAGGCGTCTTGGCAGGCGAGGCGCTACCTGCAGGCATCGATTGTGGGCACGCTGGCGAATTTCTTTTCCCGTTTCGCCTTTGCCCCCTTCGTGGGCTTCGGCGCGAGCCTTATCCTCGCCAATTACGTGGGGATGGCCGTTGTCTTTCTGCTCTCATACCGCCGAGCCTTCGGCATGGAAAAGGCCACCGGGGGCATGGTGTTGCGTTTCGTCACGGTGGCTCATGTGGGGCTGGTCGTCGTCTGGGCCGCCGCGCTGCTTGCCCTCTACGCCGCCCGCCTCGCCGGGAAGACGTTTTTTCCCCTTCCCCCGGAACGCTATCTGGCGCTGGTTGGCCTGCCGCTGGCGGTGGCTCCGTGGCTGCCCACCCTTGTGGAGGGGGCCTGTCATGCGGTGGGCATCGTCGTGGGCTTCATCTTCAATTTTTTAGGGCATCGCTATTTCAGTTTCGCAAGGCGCGGCTAGGCCCCGGGCGTTTGTCTTTCCTCGAGAGGGACGTCCTGCTAGCCAGCGGCCGCTTTGTGTTCCGGCACGTTCCCATCCCTTTGTCCTGCCCCCGCAACGGGGCGGGCAACGCATCCGAAGACGGAGAAAGAGACGGCGGTGCTGACCGGGTTTGGAGGAGACGCTTTCCCCATCCTGACACGGGCGTTGCAGGGATACGGCTTTCTCCCCCGGGGCGAAGACGCCTTCGTGCAGGACTTTGAATTGCTGACCTTCCTCAAGCTTTCTTTTCCGGGCGAAGATGCCTTTACCGGGATGGTGCGGCAAAGGGGCCTTCGCCCGGAGGAGGCTCACAAGGCCAGACGTTCCCGTAGCATGTCCGCGCTTTCCTTCCATGTCAGGGCCTTGATGCCCTGCGAGGAAGGCGTCCGCCGGGCGGCGCGCAGGGAAAACCACTCGCGGAGGGCCTTCGCCAGTTCTTCCGGGGTGTCGCCGCGGAAATAGAAGGCGTGCTTTCCGGCTATTTCCCGAAAGACCGGAATATCCCGCAGGATAAGCGGCTTGCCGTGGCGCGCGCCTTCCACGATGGCCAGTCCGAAGCCTTCGCCCTCGGAAGCCATCAGCACCACGTTGGCGGCGGCGTACAGCCTGTCGAGGTATTCGTCGCTGATGCCCTCCAGCCAGAAAAGGCGCTTGCCCCGTTCCTTGTGGGCAGCCAGACGTTTGATGAGCGGATCGACGTTCCAGCCGCGCTTGCCCACCACGACAAGATGAACGTTCTGCCCCTGTGACCAGAGCAGCTCGAAGGCGTCCAGTGTCTGCCCGTAGCCCTTTCTGGGCTCGATGGTGCTGACCATCAAGACGGTGGGCGCCTTGCCGACGATTTTGAGCGTGGCCTCCCCATCCGGCGGAAGCCCCCGGGTCGGTTGGGAATTCTCGATGTCGCAGCCGATGTGGAACCAGTCTGCCGCCAGCGGACGGCGGCGCGGTTCCCTTTTTTCGTGCCAGACGCGCAGTTCCTGAAGGACGCTCCGGGAGATACACAAGACACCGTCGAAGTTGCAGATAATCTTGAGCCACTCCTCATGCACATCGTTCATTCCCTGCGGGAAATGCTGGGGGAAGAGCATGGGCAGCAGATCATAGAGCACGAAATGGATTTTGACTCCGGCATTGTGCATAGACTTGAGGGCCTCGAGCTGGGCAGGCACCACGTACTGATGCAGATCGAGGCCGAGGAAGAGGTCACCCTCGGCGTAATCGATGAAGTCGTCCTGCGGGAAAGGGTTCCAGTAGCCGAAGCTGTCCCGCATCCAGGCGTGGGCGTGGCGGTAGCCGAGGCTTTCGCCGTTGGCGTAGACGGGACAGACGATCCAGCCGGGCGGCGGCGTTTTCAGCCATTCGGCAAGGATGCTGCGGGTAACTCGTTGAATGCCGGTACGCAGATCGGTGACGACGAGGGCGCTGATGTCCACAAAAAGCCGTTTTTGGCGCCGGGGTTGTGGGAAAAGGCGGCTCAGGGTGCGCGACAGGCACCTGAGTTGCCCTTCCGAGCAGTCCGACGAGGTCTCGCACAGGCGCGGCAGGCACTCGTGCAGGGGCCGGAAGGTTTCATAAAAGGCTTCCAGCGCCTTGCTGTATTCCGCCGCACAGAAGGCCGGGGAATGCCTTTCGCGGATGTAGCTGAGGCCCCGTTCGCCGAGGTTTTTCCTCTTGGCGGGGTCCTTCCAGAGCCCGTTCAGGGCCTGTGCCAGCTCTTTGGTCTGGAAATCGTCCTCCAGCATGACCACCGTGCCTTCGGGCAGTTCGGCAAACGAGCCGTTCTTGTTGGTGATGGTCGGGATACCATAGGACAGGGCGGTGAGGATGGCGGCGGACGTCTCGCCCCGGGAGGACGTCCGCAGTTGGACGGCCACGTCGCATACCTTCATGTAGGTTTCAAAATCTTCCTCTGAAGCCCATCCCGTCACGCGGACGCGTTCCTTGTCCCTGCGGTTTGAAAGCAGCTTCTCCATCCGTTTCTTGTTGTTCGGATCACCGTGCTCGCCCACGAAGACGAGGAGCATATCCTTATGGCCCGCCAGTTCCGAAGCCAGCCAGCCTTCGATGAGGTCGCAATTCTTCTTTGTGGAAGTAAGAAAACCGAAACTGCAGATGACGAAGGTGTCCTTCCCGATGCCGAGGCTTTCCCGCAGGGCGCGGTCGTTTGCGGACCGGGCGTTTTCGCGCTGAAGGAGCGGGATGACCCGCCATTGCCGCGTATACGCTTCCCCGTACCATGTTTCGGCGAGCTGCCTGGAATAGCGCGAGTGCGAAATGACGCCGAGGGACTGCTCCATGACCGAGGCGCTGACGGGATAGCGCATCATGGCCTCGTGGGTGCCGTGATCGTACTGGGTGCGGATGGCGTCATACCCGTGCGCGTGGAACAGTTCGCGCGAGAAGGCGGCGGGAATGCCTGCGAAGGCTTCCCGGGCCAGATGGGCGCCGGAAAGGAAAAAGTCATGGAGGACGACCACGCCCGGAAAACGGCGGAGGAGGTCGAACATGTGGATGTGGAACTCGGAATTGCCGAAATGGTAGAGGACGCGGTCGAAATCGCGGAAATGTTCCTCAAACCAGCTCACCGGACGGAAGGAAAGGCGGATGTTTTCCCGCAGGGCCGCCTTGTCGTCAAGGACCACGCAGGTCACGTCGTAGTGCTTTTCCAGTTCCGGCACAAGTTCGGCACTGTAGAAGGAGATGCCGGACTTCTCCGGCAGAAAGGGGGAAACGTAGGCCAGCTTCAGGCGTTTTTGGGGCCGTCCGGCCACGGTTTCCTCCAGTGCCCGGAGAGCCTTTTGTGCCGTCTTGTCCCACGAGAAGGTCTTCATCCGCCGCGTGCCGTGGCGGATGAGGCGAGCGCGGAACGCCTCGTCGGTCAGCGCGCGCAGCAGCTTGTCCACCAGCGAGCGCGGATTCTCCGCTTCAAAGAGCGCCTCGTCGCAATCCATGATTTCGGGCAGGGAAGACGAGGACGAGGAAATGGCCGGAGCGCCGCAGGCCATCGCCTCCAGCAGGGGCAGGCCGAAGCCCTCGTAGAGGGAGGGGAAAACGAAAAGATGGCAGGCCCGGTACAGCGCCTGAAGATCGGTATCCGGCATAGGCCCGAGCAGGCGCGTCTCATGTTCCTTCAGGCCCCAGTTTTCGGCATGGCGGCGCAGGGAGGCTTTTTCCCGGGGATCGGACACTCCCGCGATGACCAGCTGATAGCGTTCGCGCAGGGCCGGAGGCAGGAGGGAAAAGGCGGTGAGGAGCCCTTCGGCGTTCTTGCGCCGGTCGCCTCCGATGCCGAGGACAAAGGGCTTGGTGATGGCGTTGCGGCGGCATATCCCCCGGATGGTACCTTCGTCGAGCGAGGCCGCCGAAGCGGTGAAGTCGGGATCAGCGGCGGGGGGGAGGGTGACGACGCGGTCGGGGCGGGCGTCCACGCAACGGCGGTAATCTTCCGCGGCGCAGCGGGATGGGGCGAAGACGACGTCGGCCTTTTTGAGCATGTGCAGCCGCCGGGCGTAGCGGACGTAGTCCTCATCGTCAGCGAGGTAATAGTCCTTGTAGAGACAGGGGATGGCGTCGTAGAAGATGGCGGCTACCGGCGTATTGGCGTAGGCGCGCACGGAGAGGACGGCGTCGCGCTCGAAAAGCCCGGTGATGAGCAGGATGTCCGGTTCCAGGGACCGTATGAAGTATTCGTAGAGCAGCCCGTCCAGCGCCTCGTTTTCTCCGTTGGCGCGGCAGCAGTCCCATATCTTGAGAGCCGAACCGTCGATGCAGCCGTAAAAGCAGTCGCGGATGTCGTCGAGCGTGTCGCGGAAATGGCCGTTGGCCGCGAGCAGCACCTCATGGTCGCCCCGGTTGTTGATGATATGTTTGGCGAGAGCCACGGTATAGCGGCCCACGCCGCGCAAGCGGCCCGCAGCCTGGCATCCCTGGAGGTCTATGACGATGCGCATCTATTTTCTCCGATCCTGCATGAGTGCCTTGAGCTGCAAAAACAGGGTTTCCTCATAGGACGTGTCGAGGTGTTTCGGGAGGGCCGGCCCTTCGCCCGCAGAGGCTTCGGGCTGGGGCGCGTATTGGGGGGCCTGCGGGACCTGATGGTAGGTCCGACGTATCCTGTTGGAAAGGCCCGGAAAACGCTGCAAAAAGCCCTTCACCCGGCCATAGAGGGCGGGATGCCTTTTCGCCGTGTTGATGGCGAATTTGATCGCGCGCTTCGCGTTCAGGCGGCAATCCGCGGCGAGGCAGGCGAAAAGGGGGCTGCACTCCTCGTAGCGTGGGGCGTCGAGGGGCGGCTTTCCCACGAGCTTGTGCAGGAGGTTGCTGAGACCCACGTGGCGGTGCACGCTGCGCACGAAATAGCATTTCAGGGCCGGGCAGAGGCGGCCCGCCGTACGGTGGAGGAAGACGGAAGGCATCCGCACCACGGCCTTGAGGCTGTTCTTCACTTTTTTCATAGCATCCAACTCCCAGGCACGGGGCCCGCGCGACGGGCACCGTGCCTGCGGATCGGCGCGGTCGCGCCGGGGAAAGCGTTGTGTCTTTGCGGCGGAGGGTTTACGCCTCCAGCATCCAGCGCAGCGTCTCCCTGAGAGGGATGGGCTCGAAAGGCCCGGTCCGGCTTTCCAACCGGGCGCGCGAACCGATCAGCGTGTGCACCTCGTTGCGCCGCACGAAGGCGGGATTGACGCGGACCTCCAGCTCATGGCCCGTGAGTTCCGTGAGCATGTGCAGGATGCCGCTCAGGGCATGGCCCGTCCCGGAACAGACGTTGTAGGGCCCCCACGGAGCGCGGACCTCCGCAAGGCGGACGTAGAGCGAAACCACGTCGCGCACATCCGAAAAGTCCCGCACTACATGCGTATTCCCGAGCTCGATGACCGGCAGGCGCTCCTTGAAATGGCGCACCAGCTTGGGGATGAGGAAGGCTTCGCTTTGTCCGGCCCCCGTGTAATTGAAGGGCCTGACCACGGTAAGCGGCAGGCGGCCCTTCCAGATCGCGGCCATGTATTCCATGGCCAGCTTGCTGACCGCGTAATCGTTGAGCGGTTCGGGGGGCGTGGACTCGTCGAGCGTGCCCCCCTTGTTGCCGTAGAGGTTGGCCGTACTCGCGAGGAGCACGAAGTCCGGCGCGGCGTCCCCGTCCGCGAGCGCGGCGAGGAGGTTGCGGCTGGCTACGATGTTGGCCGTGTAGACGGCCTCGGGCGTGCCCTGCGTCACGTGGCTCATGCCCGCAAGGTGAAAGACCGCGGAGGGCCTGATGGTCCGGATCACGCCGCCGAGCCTGTCCGCGTCCAGCAGATCGATTTGCTCATAGCGGATGCCGGACAGGGCGGAAGGGCACGGGCCCCTGCCCATACCCACAGGTTCATAGCCGTGATCGGCCAGTTCCCGGATCAGATGGTATCCCGTAAAGCCGCCCGCGCCGGTGATCAATGCCGTAGCCATAGCTTCCCGCTTTCGATAGGTGTTTTTCGCAAGGCGTCCGAGGACGGAATGCGCCGGTTCAGCCGTTGCGCCGCATGTCGGCCTCAAACATCATGCCGCAGAGCTCTTCAAGCGAGGTCTGCGCCTTCCAGCCCAGCTTCTTTTCGGCCTTTTCAGGGTTGCCGATGAGCAGGTCCACTTCAGCGGGGCGGTAGAAGGCGGGATTCACCCGGACGCGGACCGTGCCCGTGCCGCGTTCCACGCCCACCTCGTCCTTGCCGCTCCCGTTCCATTCGAGTTCCATTCCGGCATGGCGCGCCGTCATGTCAACGAAATCGCGGATGCTGGTCGTCCTGCCCGTGGCGAGGATGTAGGTGTCGGGCTCGTCCTGCTGCAACATGCGCCACATGCCTTCCACGTAATCCTTGGCATAGCCCCAGTCGCGCTTGGCGTCGAGGTTCCCGAGCTCCACATGGTCCTGTTTGCCGAGGCGCATCTTGGCGAAGGCGTCGGTGATCTTGCGGGTGACGAATTCGATCCCGCGCAGGGGGGATTCGTGGTTGAAGAGGATGCCGCTGCACCCGTAGATGCCGTAGCTTTCCCGGTAATTCAGCGTGAGCCAGTGGGCGTAGAGCTTGGCGACGCCGTAGGGACTGCGGGGATAGAAGGGCGTGCTTTCCCGTTGGGGGATTTCCTGCACCTTGCCGAACATTTCCGAGGTGCTGGCCTGATAGTAGCGAATGCCCGGATTGACCATGCGGATGGCTTCAAGGAGCCGCAGGGCCCCGAGTCCCGTGATCTGGGCCGTCGTTTCGGGCTGGTCGAAGGAGACGCCCACGAAACTCTGGGCGGCGAGGTTATACACCTCGTCGGGTTTGGTCGTTTCAAGAATACGGATGCTGCTGCCCAGATCGGTCAGATCGTATTCCACCAGATGCAGGCGGGGATGCCCGGAAAGGCCGAGTTCTTCGATGCGCCACAGGTTGAGCGCGCTCGTCCGTCTGTAGGCCCCGTAGACGTCGTAGCCCTTTTCCAGCAGCAGCTCTGCGAGGTATGCCCCGTCCTGTCCCGTAATGCCCGTAATCAAGGCCCGCTTCATAACCTCTCCTTTATGCCGTTTGTTTGTTGCCGTCGCGTCCGTAGACGTCTTCCAGCCGGAGGATGTCGTCTTCCCCCAGATAGGAGCCGGACTGGATTTCGATGATGACCAGAGGGATGTTGCCGGGGTTCTTCAGGCGGTGCACCGTGCCCAGAGGGATGTAGGTGGACTGGTTTTCCGTGTAGAGCCGGACGCTGTCCCCATTGGTGATTTCCGCGGTGCCGCTGACGACGACCCAGTGTTCGGCGCGGTGGTAGTGCATTTGCAGCGAAAGCTGCGCGCCGGGATTGACCGTGATGCGTTTGACCTGAAAGCGCGCGCCCCGCACGAGGCACTCGTAGCTTCCCCACGGGCGGTAGACGAGGGGATGGAGCTTGCATTCCGGGCGGTGGGACGCTTTGAGCGTGCCGACGATGCGCTTGACGTCCTGAATGGAGGAGCGCGGGGCCACGAGCACCGAATCCTGCGTTTCGACGATGGCCAGATCGGAGACGTTGAGGGCAGCCACAAGGCGGTGCGTGCCGTGCAGGTAGCAGCCGTGCGCGTTTTCCTGCACGACGTCCCCCTGGCAGACGTTGCCGGATTCGTCCTTTTCCCCCACCTGATAGAAGGCTTCCCACGAGCCGAGATCGTTCCATTCGGCCTCAAGGGGGCGGACGGCGGCCCGGCGGGTGCGCTCCATCACCGCGTAGTCGATGGAGTCGGAGGGAGAGGCAAGGAAGGCCTTGGGGTCGGGGTAGACGAAGAGGTCCTCTTCGCGTCGGCCCTGCCAGGCGCGTTCGCAGCAGGCGTAGATGTCGGGCGCGAAGGCCCGCAGCTCGTCGAGATAGGCCGAGGCGCGGAAGAGGAACATGCCGCTGTTCCACGAGTGGCCGCCCGCTTCGAGCATGGCCCGGGCCTTTTCCTCGCTCGGCTTTTCCACGAAGCGCTCCACCCGGTAGCCCCCCTCGCCCAGCGCCTCGCCCTGACGGATGTAGCCGAAGCCCGTTTCCGGGCCGCTCGGCGCGATGCCGAAGGTGACGATGTGCCCTGCCTCGGCGAGCCGGGAGGCGGCCTCCACGCCCTCGGCGAAGGCTTCCGGGCTTTGCAGGCGATGATCGGCGGGGAGGACCAGCATGAGGGGATCGTCGTCTTCTCCCTTGGCCGCCTCGCGGACGGCGAAGGCGGCAAGGGCCACGGCGGGGGCCGTGTTGCGCGGGGCGGGCTCAAGCACGGCCCGGCCCCTTGCTCCGCACTCAAGGAGGCTCGCTCCCACGTAAAAGCGGTGTTCCCGGTTGCACACGACGAGCGGCTCTTCGGCTCCCTTCAGGGCGGTCAGCCTTTGCACCGTATCCTTGAACAGGGTGCGGCCCCCGCCGAGGTCGACAAACTGCTTGGGGTACATGTCGCGCGAGAGGGGCCAGAGGCGGGTGCCGCTGCCGCCGCAGAGAATGACGGGATACAGCATGATCAGCTCACTTTCCTTCGAGTTTTTGAAAGGTGCACGAGTAATAGGGGAGCGCGGGATTGGCGTCGTCGCGGACGTATTCCATCAGCCGCAGGCCGGATTCCCGGGCGAGCACCTCTTTGGAGCGGCCAAGGAAAAAGAAAAGGTGGAAACGGGTGTATTCGTACATGTATTCCCAGCAGCCCGTAACGTGGACCATCCTGCCGCCCTCTTTGACGAGGGAGCTCATGAAGCGCATCTCCTCGGCGGGGTGGCGCAGATGTTCCACCACGTCCTGAGAGAAAAGGCCGTCAAAGGCCATGCCGGACAGCCGATGCCGATCCGTGATGACGAATTCGCCCTCCGGCTGCGAGTAGGGCTCGTAGTCGTAGACGTTCCAGCCCTGCGCGCGCAGGTGCTCGCCGGTATGCGACCAGCGGCCCGCGCCGTAGTTGAGATAAACGCCGTCCTTGCGCGGCCGAAGCTGCTCAAAGGCCCGCAGTTCTTTTTCCAGCGTATTGCTTTCGTTGGAAAACGTGTAATGCCAGCGGTATTCTTCCGCGAGATCGGCTTCGGAAAGCCGCAGCATCTTTTGAGGCCCGAAAATGACGTCGCAATGCGGGCACTGGTGACGCAGCAGACGGCCTCCGTGGAAGATGCACTCGGTTTCGTAGCGCCGCAGCTGGCCGGACAGCGCCCCTCCGCAGAGGGGACAGCGGTCGGGAAGAGGAAAGGGGCTTATCTCCTCCAGCCTGTCCATAAGCTGCCAGCGCAGGAACATCAGGTATTCGAGCGTGGCGCGATGCCGCTCTCCCGCCTTGGCCTCGAAGTCGTTTTTTCGCGCCTCGGACGCGGCGGCGAGCCCTTCGAGCGACGACTGGAGACCGGAGAGGCCCTTTTCCAGCCCGCGAAAGGCAAGCTGGTCCTCCTCGCCTCTTTTCTGGCCCTCAAGGAACGCACGAAGCGTGTTTTCGTCGGCGCTCTCCAGCGCGGCTACCCGGGAAAGCAGCGTGTCCGTGCGGTCCGAAAGCCCGCTCAACTGCCGCTGTATCTCACCCAGCGCCTCCGCGCTTCCCACCTCGTGGCGGAGGCGTTCCAGTTCCTGATGCAGGCCGTCCAAAGCGGCGCGCTCGACCAGAGCCAGATTGTCGGACCGTAAAAAACGGCGGAACGTCTCAAGAAATGCCATTGGATATTACGGTTCCTCCAAGGGGATCGACCTTATTTTGCCTTGCCCTTTCCCGGGCAGGACTGAACCTTTTCTCTCTTTCTCTCATTTCATCGGGAGCGATACTCGTGATGTATCATCCTGTGATTGATTATTCCTTACAACAGAAGAAAGAAAAGAAGATATGATTATTCATATTATATTTGTACTGGATTCATACTCGAGGGAAAGATAGCCTTTTTATAGTAAAAAGAAGCCATTGATGGCCTCTTCATTTGCTCGTGATGCCTTTATCAACGATATAATAATGGATTTATATAGCCCACTTTATGGCTTATGACAACAATACGGCTAAAAAGCTGCGAAAAAAATAATGTGAATCTAAAGGCGGCGCTGCATGGCGGCCTGCTTTGGACCACATTTCTTTGGAGGAGATTGACGGGGAAGAGATACCAACCTTCTTGCGGCACAGGATAACATGGGAGAGTTCCATTACCGAAGGAGAAGAAGGACGCGGACAAAAAAATGAAAAAGAGGACATACGGAAAGGTAATAAACATAAAAGCAACGCACCTATGTCCAAAACATTAGGGCGCTGCTCTTTTATCACATATAACCACGAGAATTTACTCTCTCTCTCTCTCTCTCTCTCTCTCTCTCTCTCTCTCTCTCTCTCTCGAAGAAGAAGAAGAAGAAATGTCAGAATGTATAAACATGTCTTTTCTCAGATGTATTAAAATATTATTGAGAGACAACAAAAATATTTTTGCAGCATAAATAGATGTATGTCAAGACGCTTTATGGAACAATAGAGGGGAAATATATATTGTCTTGTAATTATTGGATTTATTAAAAGATAAAAATTTAATTATTACCAGTATGTCTAAATAGTTAACTCCCTTTCAAAGGGATAAGTGCCGGGTATGGAGCCGAAGCGCTCCGTTCTTTCTCCTCGCCCCGGACGGGGGCCTTGCCGGAAATGAGGCCAGCCGGAATCGCCTTTCCGCACCATAGGGAGGAAGGGGACGCCGACTCGCCGCATCCCTGCCGCTTCCCTTCCCTTTCCGCCGTGCGGCTTTGACAAGATGTGGTGAACGCTATAACGTGGACAAACCGCGTGCGCGCAAGGCCTGCGCGTTTTTCGTCCTTCACGGGAAGCCGGCTGGCGTATTTTTGAGGAACATCGGGACTCCGCATGGACAGGTTGCTGCTCACCCTTGGAATCATCTTTGTCAGCCTTGTGGCGGGCTATCTGTTCCAGCGGGGTGTGAACGCCGGGCAATGGCGGCTTTCCGAGGAGCGGATGGTTTCCCTGCGGCAGCGGATGCAGCGTGTGGCCCTCTTCGTCCTCATCCCCCTGTCCGCCATGCTTTCGCTGTGGGGGCTGCCCTCGCCGGACACCCGCCTGCTCGCCTTGCCCGTTCTGGGGCTTTGCGCCTGGATTTGGGGCGGCTTGCTGTCCATCCTCTTGGCCAAATGGCTGCGGCTCGACCGCGCCCAAACGGGTTCGCTCTACTGCTGCGGCACTTTTACCAACATCGGCGCGGTGGGGTCGCTGGTGGCCGTGATTTTCTACGGCGAAAGCGCCATTGCGCTGGTGGCCCTGTATCGGCTTTGCGAGGAGCTTTTCTACTTCAGCGTCTCCTTTCCCATTTCGCGCTGGTATGGGATGGAGGATGGTCCCCTTTCTTTCCGCAATCTCCGTTTCGATCCCATCCTGCGCGTGGTCGTCTGCGCCCTGCTGCTGGGGATCGGGCTGAACCTGCTCGGGGTGCCGCGGCCCGAAGCCTTCGGGCACCTCGCCGCCGGGCTCATGATCGTGGCGACGGTGCTCTTTCTCTTCGCCATCGGCATGAGCCTGCGCCCTTCGCGCATGGCCTGCTACGCGCGGCAGTGCCTTGCCGTGTCCGCGATCAAGTTCGTGGGCGTGCCCCTGCTGATCACGGGGCTGGCCGCGGCCATCGGCTACGGTGACATCGACGGCGGGCTTCCGCTGCGTGTGGTCGCCATCCTGTCGGCCATGCCCGTGGCCATGACGGCGCTCGTGCCGCCGTCCCTGTTCAATCTGGACCTCGATCTCGCCAACGCCTGCTGGGTTTTCTCCACGGCGGGGCTCATCGTCGTCCTGCCCGCGCTTCTCATTATCCTGCCGCTCCTATAGGGCACCGCTCGGAAACGCGCGCCGCTCGCCGGCCCGCGTGGATCAGAGGGTGCGCGCCTCGTGCCGCACCGAAAAACATCATTGTTGGGAGGAGTTATGAAAAATTGTTTCCGTTCGGCCTGCATCGCGCTGTGCGCCTGTCTGCTGGCCCTGCCCGCCGTGGCCGCGCCGTACAAACAGGAGTACAAACTGAGCGTCGTGCCCGGGGCGACCTCGGGCTGGGGCCTGACCGCCACCTATTTCGCGGACCTCGTGCGCGAACGCTCGCAGGGCCGCATCAACATCAAGGTCTACGCCTCCAGCCAGCTCCTCGCGGGCAAGCAGACCTCCGAATTCCTGATGCTGCGCAACGGTTCCATCGATTTCGCGCTGGCTTCCACCATCAACTGGTCGCCGCAGGTCAAGGAACTGAACCTTCCGGCCCTGCCCTTCTTCATCGCCGCGCAGCCCGACCGCTACAAGGCGATGGACGCCATCCTCGCGGGCAAGTCCGGCCAGATGATGATCGACGCCGTGGAAAAGAAGGGCGTCAAGATCATCGGCTGGGCCGAAAACGGCTTCCGCGAGCTGACCACCAGCAAGGGGCCGATCACCACGCCCGCCGATCTCAACGGCCTGAAAATCCGCGTGGTGGGCAGCCCCATCTTCATTGAAACCTTCCGCGCGCTCGGCGCGAACCCGGTCAACATGAACTGGTCCGAAGCCACCACCGGCTTCCAGCAGGGCGTGGTCGACGGACAGGAAAACCCCACCAACGGCATCAACGTGACCGTTAAAATCTGGAACTACCACAAGCACCAGTGCGACTGGCACTACATCATCGATCCCCTGCTCATGGGCGTGAACCCCAAGGTCTGGCAGGGCTTCACCCCCGAAGATCAGAAGCTGCTCGTCGAGTGCGCCGTGGAAACCGAAAAGTACGGCAAGGCGCTTTCCCGCCTCGGCATGGACGACGGGGCCTCCCTCGCCTATCTCAAGAGCATCAACATGGTGCCCGAGGTGGCCGATCCCTACACCTTCCTTGAACAGCAGGGCATGACCGTCACCAAGCTGAATCAGGAACAGATCGCCGCCTTCTACGACGCCACCAAGGGCGTGCGTGAGGCATGGATTCCCAAAATCGGGGCCGATCTCGTCAAGGCCGCCGAAGAGGACATGGCCTCCGTACGGTAGCGGAAAGGGGGCCTTTCTCCCGGGGAAGGCCCCTTTGTGGTCTTGAGGACGGGGCCTGCGCGCTTTGCCGCCGTGGGTCGGCCCCGTCCCGCCTTGTGCCGGGGGAAGCCGAGAGAGCGGCCCGGAAAGAGGCGGCCGTCCCGTTGGGGCGGCGCGCCATGAAGGAAGGATACATGTGGCGATATCTGGATACGCGGTTTGAGGAGATGCTGGGCTCGGTGCTGCTGGCGGTGATGGTGACGATAGCCTTCGTCAACGTCATTGTCCGCTATTGCACGTCGTTTTCGTTCGCGTGGACGGAAGAGCTGACGGTCAATTTTTTTGTGTGGGTCGTTCTGCTCGGCACGGCGCGCGCCTTTCGGGACGGCGGGCATCTGGGGATGACGCTGTTGTATGAAACGCTGCCGCGCGGGGTGCGCTGCGCCTGCTACTGGCTCGGCATCGGCATAGGCATCGTCTTTTTCGGCGCGCTGTGCTGGACGGGCACGCTGGAGGTGCTTGACGAATACGAGCTGGAGGCCATTTCCGAATCGCTCGGCATTCCGGTCTGGTGGTACACCATCGCCACGCCGCTGTTCTCGCTGCTCATCATCTGGCGCATGGTGCAACGCGCCTTTGCCGACCTGCGGTCAGGCAACTATTAGGAGGCGGATATGGATACGGCCGTTTTTCAGGACCCCGCCTTCTGGATGCTCGTCCTTTTCGTCATCCCGCTGCTGGTGCGCGTGCCCATCGCGCTTTCCCTCGGCCTTGCCGCTCTCATCGTCGTGTGGAAGTGGGATATGGGCCTTGAGATGCTCTCCTACAATTTTTACGCGGGCATCGCCAAATTCCCGCTGCTCGCCATCCCCTTCTTCATTCTGGCCGGGTACATCATGGAACGGGCGGGTATCGCCGCGCGCATCGTGGCGCTCATGGAGGCGCTTGTCGGCACCATGACGGGTGGCCTTGCCGTGGCGACCGTGGCCGTGGCCACCTTCTGGGGCGCGGTGAGCGGCTCGGGACCGGCGACCGTGGCCGCGCTCGGGCTCATCCTCATCCCCGGCATGACGAAGGCGGGCTATGACAAGCCCTTTGCGGCGGCCACCGTTTCCGTGACGTCGGGGCTCGCCATCGTCATTCCCCCCAGCATCGCCTTCATCGTCTACGGCGGCGTGGCGGACGTTTCCGTTCCAGCGCTGTTCGCGGCGGGCTTCATCCCCGGCATCATCGTGGCCCTCTTCATCATGGGCGCCGTGCTGATCATTTCGCATCGGCGCGGTTACCGGGGCATGAAGGCTACGGTTTCCGTAGGGAAGGCATTCAGAGACGCCTTTTGGGGCGTATTGACGCCTGTGGTCATTTTGGGCGGCATCTACGGCGGCGTGTTCACGCCCACCGAGGCCGCGGCGGTGGCGGTGTTCTACGGCCTTTTCGTGGGCGTCTTCATCTACCGCACCATCAACAGCGTGGGGATACTCTTCGACATCCTTTCGAGCACCATGCGGGCCACCGCCGTGGTCATGGTGGTGGTGACCTGCGCCGGGCTCTACTCGTGGGTCGCGTCCACCGTGGGCCTTGTGGAAAAGGGATCGGCCATCCTGCTTTCGGTGTCCGACAATCCGTGGATCGTCCTGCTGATGATCAACATCATCCTGCTTTTCGCCGGGATGCTGCTCGATGCCATTTCCATCTATTACGTCTTCCTGCCCTTCATGCTGCCCATCATGGCCCATTTCGGCTGGGACCCCATCTGGTTCGGCATCATGATGACCGTCAACCTTGCGGTGGGGCAGGTAACGCCGCCCGTGGCCGTCAACCTTTACGTGGGCGCGAACATCAGCGGCCTGACGATGGAGCAGATCAGCAAGTCCGCCCTGCCGCTCATCTTCGCCTCGCTTCTTGCGCTGGTGGTCATCGTACTCTTCCCGCAGCTTTCCACCTTCCTGCCGCGTTTTCTGGGGCTCTAGCCTCCTCTGCGTCCTGGTCCCGACCTCCGACGCCGCAAGGCCGATGGGCTTCCCGAGCCTCGGCCTTGCGGCGCGCTACGAGGAAAGGAGGGACCGCCTCCTCCCCGTCCGAAAAGCGGAATCATCCCGTGTCTGAGCCTTTCCTTTTGCGGTAGGCTTTCCTTTTCCACCTTAAAACGGAGAGGAAATCATGGGAACATGCCATTTGAAGGGAATCTTCGCGCCGGTGCCCACGGCGTTTGACAACGACGGCGAGGTCGCATGGGAGCATTTCGGCCGGAACATCGAACGATTCGGTGAAACGCCGCTGGACGGCATTCTGGTCCTTGGCTCCAACGGTGAGGCCGTGGCCTTGCGGGAACGGGAAAAGATACGCCTCATCGAAACGGCCCGGGAACGCTTCCCCGCCCGCAAGCCGGTACTGGCCGGGGTCGGCTGCGAGTCGCTGCAAGCGACGCTGGCCCTGTGCCGGGAAGCGGCGCGCTGCGGGGCCGACGCCGTGGTCGTCATCAACCCTGCCTATTACCGGACTGTGGTCGGCAAACCGGACGTCATGCGCGACTACTTCCGGCAGGTGGCGGATGCCTCGCCTCTGCCGGTCCTTATCTACAACATGCCCCGGAATACGGCGCTCAACATCCCCGCCGAGGTTATCAGCGATCTGTCGGCGCACGGGAACATCGTAGGCATCAAGGACAGCGGGGGCGACATCGCTCAGATCGCCTCGATCATCCATGACAGCGAGCCCGACTTCGCCGTGTTCGCGGGTTCGGCCAGCTTTCTGCTGCCCACGCTGTATCTCGGCGGCTGCGGGGGCACGCTGGCCTGCGCGAACATCGCGCCGGACCTGTGCGCGGGCATTCTGCGCACCTTCCGGGCGGGGGATCATGAGGAGGCCCGGCGGCTCCAGATGTCTGTGCTTCATCTTAATGCCGCTGTGACGACGGCCTATGGCGTAGCGGGACTTAAATACGCCCTCGACTGCCTCGGCTACTACGGGGGGCCGTGCCGCAGTCCTCTGCCCTCCTTCCTGCCCGAGGCGTACCAAAGCGTCATCCGGGACTTGCTGCGTGGGGCGAGGCTCTTGTCGGAAGACGCAGGCACTGAAGGATCGGAGGAAGAGTAGGACCTCTCCCGCCCGCCTTGTCGATGCCTGAACTGGGGGACGCGGAAAACGCGGGGGGGCCTACCCCACGCGCCTTTGGCTACACCCGCGCCTCACTCCCCGCAGCCTTGCGGCGCATAAAGGCCCTCCCGCCGCACGCCCGGCGTGGCGGGAGGGCCCTGTACAGGGCCGATTGGCCTTTTTCTGCCCGGGGGGATAGTCCGCTTGTTCTCGACTGGAGAGGCTGCCCTCTGCGCAAGGGGAGCGCCTTCGACATCCGCCGTCAAAAGGGTTGGCTACAACAAATCTTTCCATTCCCGGTCCGTTCTTCTCATCCAGCGCAGAACCCCTGCCCTGCGGCAAAGCCAGAGCGTGAAACGGACGCCATACTTTTTTATCTCGTTTAGAAACGCCATGTAAAACCCGCCGTGAGCACAGGGTACCATGTATAGTCATGGACCTTGTCGCGTATGGACTCCTTTTTCTTTTCTATCCGCGAGACGTAGCGCTGCGGGATGTAGACGTCGGGAAGCTGAAAAGAAACGTGGGCTTTTCCCATATACAGCGCCCCCAGTGAAAAATGCCAGCCCAAACCGCTTTCTTTGGCGTCGCTTTGCCAGCCGAGGCCGGCATAGGGGGCGACACGCTGCCATAAGGCCGTGCCTTTCGACTGATTGATAAGCTCTTCATAGAGGGGGTTCACGGCGTCGATGGAAGTGGTGATTTTGGCCTTCATTTTGAAGTAATACGCTCCAGCCGTGAACCTCAGGCCGTTTTCAAAGGGATAGACATCGGCCAAAAGGCTCACGTTGTAGCTGGAATTGTCGGCCTTGTATTTTATACCCTTCAGCTTGATGCTATTTTCAAAGGGATACACGGCGGCGCCGATCCTCAGCCCCCATGTGTCGCCATATCTCCATCCAAGTTCCGCTCCCGTGCCCAGGGTACCGATGGTAGGCTGCACGGAAAAGGAAGAAAGCGCCTCAGTGGGAAAAAGGAGAAGAGCTAAGACAATCAAGATTCGGTATATCATGGGCTGCCTCATAAATAAAAGTGTGGAATTTATAAGACATGTCGTGCTCTGAGAGGTGAATGATTAAAGAGGCTATTCTCATGATAAAACCTGTGCTTCTCTCTACTGGATGGACTCTAACGACATCACGATTTTTTGAAATGTAAAGAAGGGAAAGAACGCTTAGAGTCTATCTATAATAATTTCTATGACCATGAAGGATGAGATGATTGAAATATACATTCGATGTCGGTCAAATAAAAAAAGCTACGAAAGCAATCTTTCGTAGCTTTTCCCTGTTGCACAGCGGAAAAAGACGGGCACGGTCTATAGAATCACATGGCTCCTATTCTGCGGCGGCTTCATAGCTGCTGAGCGTGATTTCAATACGGGACGTGCCTGGCGCGATGCGCATTTGAATCTGCATGGTTTCCTTGTCGGCAGCCGGTGGTTCCTTTCCATCGGGGGAGGGAAGGAACATGACCTCATAGGGTTCGGCTTCCGGGGCGGCGAGGTCGCCGAGAAGCTTTTCGAGCGCGGCTTTCCGTACCGTCGCATCGGAGCTGAGCGCGGGGTCCTCCGTCAAGGAGAGGGATTCCTCGTTTTCCTCCGCATGGCGATAGCCTTGGGAGGCAAGTTCAGCGTACCATTTTTCAAGGGAATCCAGCGTCAGGGAGGCCGTCAGCGCGGCGATGCTCAACTTGTCCTCATAAAAGTACAAGCTGCCTTTCCAGAGGACACCGTCGCTCAGAAGGGCTGTCCGCACTTCGAGCGATTCGTCCACGGTCAGGTAGGGAAGCCCGAGAGTCAGCCCTCTTGTTTTGGGAAGGTCCATGCCCAAAAGAGTCAAAAGGGGGCCCGCTTCCACGGGATCGGGCGGGTTGCGGTCCGGGTCGCGCGCCAGCCCACGGTCTTTTTCGGTTCCCTCGGCGCTGAACAGCGGCTCGCCCTGACGCGAGACGTCAAGGCTGAGGTCGCCGTAGGGTGAATAGTTTACCTCAAGGGCATCGCCGTCCCGCAGCTCCTGTGGGATGGCAAAGCTCAAAAGTGTTTTTTTGAGTCCGACTTCGAGGAAAAAACAGGGCTCGGAAGGCAGAGTGAAGCCCACCTGCTGCTCGGGGTCCAAAGGCCCGGACAGCCTGTGTTCGGCCCATTGCTGGCGCTGGTTCTGACACCAGAGGGAGGCCGATTCCCACGCGTCCATATGGTTGGCAAGGGTGGCGGCTTTGGCGAAGTCGGCGCGGCCCGCGAGGAAGAGGAGCCCCACGGCGGCTAGCAGAAAAGGAATGCCGCTTCGCCGGGCGTGAGGCCGTCCGGACTCTTTCCGGAAGCCCCCCGTGGCCGCAGAGCCCGGGAAGGTGCAAAAGGGCAGATACATGGAGCCTCCTCAGGGAGAAACGTTGCTTCCGTTGAAAGGATGGAGGGGTTATACCATAAGGAAGGTCACTATTCGAAGGAGAAATCCATAAGATTTACGTTAACAGTTCAACGGGGTTACGTAGAGAGGGCAAAGCGCCGCCGCTACGAGAGGGGCAGAGCGGGCCGCATCCGGCCTTGCGGCGTCCCGGAGAAAGCTTCTCTCTCTCTCTCTCTCTCTCTCTCTCTCTCTCTCTCTCTCTTGCGTCCACCGTCAAATGTGGGGGATACCACGCGACCCGAAAAGCCGTCCCTTCGACAGCCGAAACGCGGAAGGCTCCTTCCGTATACAGGCAGCCTTCCCACAGGCGGCATACCACGGCTTACCCCTTCCCTATGATAGGCAGGGATGCACGCGGGGAGCAGGCCGTTTTTCCTTTGGCACAGGCTGTCTTCCGGTCAAAAGGCGGTCCCGGTCGCCGGAAGGATCGGGGCCGTCGTGAAAGTGCGGTGGTCCGATCCACCCTGCCGGGGAACGCAAGGCCGCCGTGCCCTCCACTGAAAAAAGCCTCTCACGGACCGGGGCGGTCATGAAAGGCTTGGTCGGTCCGGACAAGAAGGGGAGGCCGTGGGCCTCCCCGAAATGTTAGCGGCGGTCGCCCATGATGCGGAGCAGCATCAGGAAAAGGTTGATGAAGTCAAGATAGAGCGTCAGCGCGCCGAGCAGCGCGCCCCGGCGGATGGCCGTCGCGTCGTCGAGAGGCGCGTTTTCGCCAAAGGCCCGAATCTTCTGGGTGTCATAGGCGGTGAGGCCCGTGAAGATGATCACGCCGATGGCGCTGATGACGAAGGCCATGGCGGAGCTTTGCAGGAAGAGGTTGACGATCATGGCGATAATGAGGCCGAAAAGCCCCATCATCATGAACGTGCCCATACCCGTAAGGTCACGCTTGGTCACGGTACCGTAAATGCTCATGCCGCCGAACATGGCCGCGCAGGTGATGAAGGTCGACATGACCGAGGTGCCCGTGTACACGATGAGCACCGAGGACAGGAAGGCGCCCATCAGCGCGCTGTAGACGATAAAGATGGACGTGGCGGCAAAGGAGGACAGGCGGGAAATCGCGCCCATGAGCACCAGCGGCATGGCGAAGACGGCGATGGCGAGGATGACGAGGCTGATCGTGTTGCCGAACAGCATGCTCAGGATGGCCGGGGAGGAGGCCACAAAAAAGGCCGTGGCCGCAGTCACCAGAAGACCGACGGTCATCCACTGGTATACATGGCGCATAAAAACGGATGCGACGCTCAGGCTGGCCGCCCGTGTGGTATCGCGTAAACTTTCCATTGACGTAAACCTCCGAGCAAAAAGGGGGTTGGGTGTTCCTTGAAATCCGTCTTAAAGAATAGTCATTAAATCGCGGCGACGCAAGGTGGGAGAGGGGAAGGCGGATCAGCGGATTTCCTGCCGATACTGGAGCGACTGCCGCAAGGTTTCGCGGTCCATGAATTTTACTTCCGCGCCGAGCGGGATGCCCTGTGCGAGCCGTGTGACCATCACTCCGGGAAAACGGCGGTTGATCATGCTTCTGATGAGCGCACCCGTGGTTTCCGCCTCCACGGTCGCGCCGAGGGCGAGGATGACTTCCCGGACCCGGCCTTCTTCAAGGCGGCGGGTCAGGCGGTCAAGCTCAAGGCTCTCCGCGCTCAGGTTGTCGAGGGGGGCCAGCAGCCCGCCGAGGATGAGGTAGCGCCCCTTATAAAACGCGCCTTCCTCCATCGTCAGCATACTGTCCCACTCCGCCACGACGCAGAGTTCCTCTTCATGGCGGTCCGGATCGGCGCAGACGGCGCAGGGGTCGCTTTCGGTCAGCGCCCCGCAGCGCGAACACAGGCGCAGATTGTCCCGCAGATCGTGGATGCCCTTGCCGAGCCGCCGGGTTTCGGCTTCCGGCCACTTGAGCAGGGTCATGGCCACGCGCATGGCCGATTTCGGCCCGAGGCCGGGCAGGCGCGCCAGTTGCTCTACCAGTGCCTTCAGCGGTTCGGGTATTCTCTGATCCATACTTCCTCGTTGCCGGAAACGGAGGCCATACGGCAGGCCGGGGCGGCCTCGGGGCGGGCCTCCGCGTGTCCGGATGCTTTTGGGGGAGGGGGGGAACCGGGCCACACCGGAAAGGCCATCCCGGATCGCCCCACCTGCGAGGAAAAGGCTCTTTTCACGTAAGCCTTTTTCCCTTGAAGGCCAAGGATTATCCTGCAAGGGCGGACGAATCGACGTGCGGTTCCTTAGTCGGGCCACGGGCGGGAACGTCGCCGGGAAGGAGGAGCCCGCTTTGGACGCAGGCTTTGTCCGGGCGACCACGGCCTGTACCGGAGTGCCCTTTTCCGAACCGTGCCAAGGCACGCGCCGTATCCTTGCCTTCAGACGCGGCCCTTGCCTAATAAAGGGCACCCGTCGTTCACAGGATGAACAACGGGCGCACAAAAGAGGCAGTTCGCCCCGTTTTTCCTTTTCGCCGCAGGGAAACGGGGGGAAGAGGCACAGGCCACCCCGACGAAGGCCCGGTTTACGGCCCCATCGGTAAGGCTTTTGCCCCTTGCGTCGAGGCGGCGGCTCTAGACGATGCCCGGCAGCTTGATGCCGCCGGTAATGGCGTTGATTTCGCGTTCCATCGTGGCGCGGCCCACGCGCAGGGCCTCGTTGACGGCGGTCAGGACGAGGTCTTGCAGCATTTCCACGTCCCCGCCTTCCAGCGCTTTGGGATCGATGGTGATGGACTTGACTTCCTGCTTGCAGGTGGCGACGACCTTGACCATGCCGCCCCCGCTGGAGGTTTCTACGGTCCGTTCGCCCATTTCCTGCTGCATTTTAGCGATTTTGTTTTGCATCACGCCAGCTTGGCGGACGAGATCGTTCATGTTGCGCATTCGTGTCTCCTTGAAAGGATGGTGTATCGGGATTTACCGGGAATCGGGCGTTCCGCGGCCCCGTGGTTGCTCCAATGGGATGCATCGCAAAAGGGAGGCGTCGAAGGCCTCGGCAAGGGAGCGGATTACGGGGTGGGAGGCAAATTCTTTTTTCAATTCCGCCTCGGTCTTGTGCGGCTTTTCCGGCGGCGAAATCCGCACGGAAACGCGTTTGCCCGCATACGCGCCCGCCAGCCGTTCCAGTTCGGCGCGGCGGGAAGGCGCGACGAGCTGTTCATACTGGATGGCGCTGCTTGTGGCAAGGGTCAGGCTTTCTTCCGTAAAAACGCCGGAAGCCTGCGTGAGGGCGGGCAGGGAAAGCACGCCGCCTTGCTGCTCTTTGCGGCAGAATTCCACGAAGCGCGCCCATTCATCGCTATTTTCCTGCGGTTCCGGGCTCTTGGTCGCCGTCTGCGGGGCCACAGGCGCTCCGTCGAGCGGATGAGGCGCGTCGGCGGGGGCCACGGAAGGCGCGGGCGTTTCCCACGGCGGAGGCGCGGCGGAGGCCGTTTCCCGCTGCGGGGCGGACGGACGGGGTGGCGGGGTGGGGCTTGCCGCAGGGCGGGGCGGTACAAGCGAAGGCCGGGGCGCGCTGGCGGGTGTCGGAGCGGGCCGGGCCGGAGGCGTAGCCGGGCTGGAAGGGGCCGGGGGCGCGGCCTGAGCCGAAGGCGGCGGGACGGGCGCGCCCGATGAGGCGGCAGGAGCTGCGGGCGGCGCGGCGGGCGCGGGCGACGAAGGCGCGCTTCCCGCAGGGGCGACCGTGGCGCGCGACAACGTTTCGAGCGAGACGAGGCGCGGCAAAAGAGCGAGGTTCAGCAGCAGCAGTTCCAGCGCGGAGGAGGGTTCGAGGCTCGTGAGCACCTGCCGCTGGCTTTCAAGCACCATCTGCCATGCGGCGTGGATGTAGGCCGGATCGAACTGCGGCGCGAGGTCCATGAGCCGCTGTTTTTCCGCCTCCGGCATGTCCAGCGCGGCGGCTGCGGCGGTCCCGGCCTGACGGATCAGGAAGAGGTTGCGCCAGAGCGTGGTGAGTTCGCGCAGGAAAAAGCCCAGATCGACGCCCCGTTCCAGCAGTTCCTGCGTGAGCGCGGCCACGGCGAGGCAGTCCTGCGCTTTCAGGGCGTTCAGCAGGCGTTCGTAAAGCTCCTGTCCGGCCAGTCCGAGTACGCTGCGGGTCGAGGCTTCGGTCAGTTCGTCGCCGCCAAGGGCCAGCGTCTGGCCGAGGAGGGACATGCTGTCGCGCACGCTTCCGGCGGCGCGGCGCGCCAAGAGACGCACGGCGTTTTCCTCGAAGGGGATGTTCTCCTTGCCGAGTACGCGCGTGAGATGGGCCACCAGTTCGTTTTCGGGGATGGCCTTGAAAATGAAGTGCTGGCAGCGGCTGACGATGGTGATCGGAAATTTGTGGGCTTCCGTGGTGGCGAGGATGAAGGTCGCGCGCGGCGGGGGTTCTTCCAGCGTTTTCAGGAGGGCGTTGAAGGATTCCCGCGTGAGCATATGCGCTTCGTCGATGATGAAGACCTTGTAGCGGCCTTCCATCGGCGCGTAGGCGATGGCTTCGCGCAGGCGGCGGGCGTCGTCGATGCCGCGGTTGGACGCACCGTCGATTTCCACCACGTCCACGTGGTTGCCCTGGGTGATGCGGCGGCACTGCTCGCACTGGTTGCAGGGCTCGGCGGTGGGTGCGTGTTCGCAGTTGAGGGCCTTGGCGAAGATGCGCGCGATGGTGGTCTTGCCCACGCCGCGCGTGCCGCTGAGCAGATAGGCGGGCGCGACCTTATCCTCGGCGGCGGCGCGGGAGAGGATGGCCTTGACGGTCTCCTGTCCCGTGACTTCGGCGAAGGTCTGCGGACGGTAGCGGGCGGCGAGCGATGCGTGACTCATGTCTTTCCACCGGAGAAGGTGCGCGGAAGGGGGGAGGTTTCCCTCCCCCGCCGAATTTAGAACGTATAGGAGGTGAGCCAGTGGCCGTAGCGCGGATCGTGGCCCTTGGCGGCCTTGAAGAAGGCTTCCTGCAGGGCCTTGGTCACGGGCCCGGCGTGGCCTTCGCCGATGACGCGGTTGTCGAGCTCACGGATGGGCGTCAGTTCGGCGGCGGTGCCGCTGAAGAAGGCTTCGTCGGCGTAGTAGACCTCGTCGCGGGTGAAGAGCTGTTCTTCCACGGTGTAGCCGAGGTCGCGGGCGATGGTGATGATCGAGTCGCGGGTGATGCCGTCGAGGATGGCGGTCAGCGGCGGGGTCTTGATCACGCCCTTGCGGACGATGAAGAAGTTTTCGCCGGTCGCTTCGCACACATAGCCGTTGGTGTCGAGCATGAGGGCTTCATCGTAGCCGTCGTGTTTGACTTCCATCTTGGCCAGCACGGAGTTGACGTAGTTGCCCGCGGCCTTGGACTTGCTCATGAGGGTGTTGACGTGCATCCGGGCGAAGGAGCTCGTCTTGACGCGGATGCCCAGTTCCAGCGCTTCCGCGCCGAGATACGCGCCCCACGGCCACGCGGCGATGATCGTATGGGTGGGGTTGTTGCCCGGATAGACGCCCATGTCGCCAGCGCCCGCGAAGGCGAGGGGACGGATGTAGCCTTCCGGCAGCTTGTTGGCGACCAGCGTATCAATGATGGCCTTGGAGATTTCCTCGGCAGAGTAGGGGATGTCGAGGCCCAGGATTTTGGCGGAGTTGATGAGGCGCTTGGAATGCTCCGGCAGACGGAAGACCGCGGAGGTGCCGTCCGGACAGGCGTAGGTACGGATACCTTCAAAGACGCCGGTGCCGTAATGAAGACCGTGGGTCAGAACATGAACCTGAGCCTGATCCCAGGGGACCAGTTTCCCGTCGAACCAGATGGATTCCATTTTTTGAAGCATGGGGTGTACCTCTAGGGCCCCGCAGGGCGAATTCGTTTGTGCGCTCCGGTAGATGGAGCGTTGCGATCCATTACGCTAAGTGAAAGCGCGTCGAGGGTCAAGGGGGCGGGGCCGCCTTCTCGCGGGAATGCCTTGTTTCCCGCCCGGATGCGTGCTCTTTCCTTTTGGGGAAAAGGTACGTAAGCTGAAAGCCGCCTCGCAGGGCGTATCATAATAAAGGGAGTCCTATGGATCAGCCTCTGCCTTTTGAAATACCGAGCGTGACCGTGCTGCTCCAGCCGGAGGAGAAGGTCATCGAAATCCCCCGCCACAAGGTCAAGACGGTCAAGCTTCTGCTCAAGCATCTGGGCATACGCGAATGCACCGCGCTGGTGGCGCGCGGCCGCGAGCTGCTCACCCCCGACCGCGCCGTTCTGCCGCACGACCATTTATTGGTAAGGAAAGTAACGTCGAGCGGATGAGATGAGAAGCATTGGAGGGGGAGGGGGAAACTTTCTAGAAAGTTTCCCCCTCCCCCTCCAAACCTCCCCCTCCCTCTTCAAAGACGTTCGACTGGTGGGGAGGCTGCGCGCCGGGAGTCCCTGCCGGGCGGGGCGTCCGGGCAGGGCGGTCGTGTTGTGCATTGGGAAGGGAAGGCTCCTTGCGCGGGAGTCCGGAGAGCGTGGAGGAAGGCATCGTGGCCCATTGGGAGGAGGGAGAAAAGAGTTTAGAGGGCTACGAAGAAGATCACCGCGCCGAGGATGAGAGCGAGGAGGATAAAGCCGAAAGAGAAGGCGAGAAGGAGAAAGAGGGCCTGATAAATAAGGATGGGGAACATGAGGAAGGAAAAAAGGCGCGCCAAAAGTGCGTAGGAAGGCCGACCGGAAAAGCGTTTTGCGCTTCTGGCGATGCCTCGGCTGACAAGGTGCGTTGAAGCAGCCATCGCTCCCAAAAGCAGGCTGAACGCGCAGAAGCTTCCCCATGTTCCGAGAGATTGATGGAGAAAGCCGACGCTCCGGGGCGCGAGAAAGACGCCCAGCCCAGTCAGGGCAGCCGTCCAGAACAGGACCACGAACAAGCCGCACGCGCAGCTTGTGCCCAGCGGAAGCTCTCCGGCGGACAGACGCCGTAAGAAGGAACGTTGGGGCGGCGGGGAATCCATACACGTTTTCCTTGTCGTCTGGGGTGGAGCTCTTCAGCGCGGAGGCTTGTCTTTTGCTTTTGACGTGAGGAAGAAGCTTTCGGGAAGCGCTTCAGGAAGGCATCCCCGTCATCAGCAGGATGATGAGAGGGATGAGCACGGCAAGGCCCGCGACATACTGGAAAATGGTTTCGAGAAGTGCCCACACGGGTTCATGGAAGAGGAAGAAGAGAAGCCCGAAGAAGCCGAGAAGAAGGAGAAAGGCGAAGCCGCGCGCCACAGAAGCATGGATGGGAGGCCCCCTGAACCGCCGCGCGCTGGCATGGATGCCTTTCCGGGCGCAGCGGATCGTGTTTCGCATGATCACAGCGTAGAGCATTCCCGCCGCCCACAAGCCCCCTGTGCCGAGGAAAGCTTCAAGAGGCGTGTGGCAAGGCCCCGCAAGAAGGGCCTTCGCCCCGAGACCCGCCATGGTCCAGAAGAGCAGCAGGCCAGCCCCCCAGAGGCAGCTTGTCCCAAGGGGAAGCCATCCGGCTTTCAGGCGCTTCAGGAAGGAGCGCTTTCTGGGCGCGTTGTGTATCACCAGCCTCATGCGCCGACGCTACCATCAGGCGCAGCGGACGGCAATTTTCCGCAACGCGGAGACGCCCGGAAAGGCGGTCCTGCATGGCCGTCCTTCCGGGCGTGGTTGTATAGGGGTATGGTCGAGGAGGCGAAGGGCTTGCCGGGTCACGGATGAACAACCCCGGAAAGCAAACCCTTACGCGGCAGGGTTTAATAGCCGGGCATCATGGGCATGGGTTGCATCATCATACCGGGATGGTGATAGCCGCCCATCATGCCGGGGCCGTATCCGCCCATGCCGTGATAGCCGCCGTAGCCGCCCATCATGCCGCCCATGCCGTAACCGCCCATCGGCCCGTAATTGCCGTTATAGTCGCGCTGGCCGCGAGGACCGCGCATCCCCTGATGCATGGAGCAGCGGGTGTAGCCGTCGGAGCAGGTGCCCCGGCCGATGTTGATGCCGAGTTCGCTTGAGAGCTTGTCGGCCATCGAGTCATGTACCTTGATCATCTGCGTGTGCAGGGAAGCGATTTCCGCCGACAGCTTGGCGATGGCTTCCTGATCCGGGTTGGGCATGGCCGCCATGCTTTGCAGCTCAAGGCGTTTGGCCATCATCTTTTCGCGCAGGGGCAGCATGGCCTCTTCCGTGGATTTCATGATGTCGTTGTATTTGGTCCGTTTTTCGGGAGACAAGCCGCGATAGGCCGCGTTGTTGTCGAAAGAGCTGACGGGCGGCATGTCCGCGTTGTCGTTGTTTTCCGCCTTGGCGAGGCTCAGTGCCCCGCAGGTGAAGGAAGCGGAAAGAGCCAGAACGAGAAAGGTTTTGGAATACAGGCGCATGGCCGTAACCTCCGGTTTTGATGTGTCATTACCGGAAGCATAGGGAGGGGCGGGAGGCGAGACAATGATTGTTTCGCTGAGAGGCGTGAGGGCCGGGGCAAGGGTTGGCCCCCGGAAAAAGGCCGCAAAAAAAGGACTCCGGCAAACCGGAATCCTTCGCTTTTCTGGTCGGAGCGACTGGATTCGAACCAGCGACCCCCTGGTCCCAAACCAGGTGCGCTACCAAGCTGCGCCACGCTCCGCAAGGCTCACGCCGTCTTGCGGGAAGACGGCGTGAGCATCAGGAAAACATCATTACTTCGCGATAACGCGGAAGTCGTCGCGGCGGTTCTGAGCCCACACGGAAGGACCGGTGCCTTCAACGGCGGGACGTTCCTTGCCGTAGGAGATCATTTCCATCTGGTCGGGGTTCACGCCGAGCATGACGAGGTATTCGTAAGCGGCGCGGGCGCGGCGTTCGCCGAGGGCGAGGTTGTATTCCTGCGTGCCACGGGCGTCGCAGTTGCCTTCGATGCGCACGCGGATGCTGGGATACGCCTTCATGAGCTCGGCCTTCTGGCGGAGCATGTCGCGGGATTCGGCCTTGATGTCGGACTTGTCGAAGTCGAAGTACACGACGCCGTCGGAAATGGCCTGAGCGGCGCGTTCGATGGCGGCGGCAGCGGCGGAGCCGTCATCGGTAGCGACGACGGGGGCCGTGTCAGTGGCGGTCTGCTTCTTCGCGCAACCAAAACCGGCGCCCATAGCCACAACGAGAGCCAAAACGAGAGTCAAGCGTTTGAAAGTGTTCATCTCTTTTTCCTCCTGAACGGGAAGTCCCCGTACAGAAAACGGTTGATAAAATTCCTTCTTCCTTGCATGCGCATCCTCGCACACGCAAGGGCTGAAGGTTATTCCGGCAAATCTGTATTGTCAAGCTGGTAAGGGCCTGTTTCGCCCTTTTGCAGCAATCTTTCACGCCTCTCAACGAGCGCGGCGCGGCGATGGGGAAATCCCGCCGCCGCGCCGCAAGGTTTTCGTTGTCTCTGGCGAGGTTAGCGCGGAATGGCTCCCCAGCGCGGGAAGGAGGCGTCGCCGCTGCCGGTGGGCACCTTCTTCGGGTCGCCGCCGTGCCGGGTGGTCAGGTAAATCTGGTTTTGGCCGCCCCTGTTGGAGGTGAAGGCGATGAAGTAGCTGTCCGGCGCGAAGGAGGGCAGGACGTCGTTGCCCGGCCCGAAGGAGACCTGGCGTTCCGCTCCGGAGGCGAGGTCCTGCACGAAAATGCGGTTGCCGTTGGGCGTCAGGCGTGAAAACACGATGAGCGTCCCGTCCGGGCTCATGCTCGGCTCGGTGTTGTAGTTGCCCTGCCTGGTGACGCGGGTGACCGCGCCGGAGGCGAGGTCCTTCATGAAAATCTGCGGGCCGCCCATGCGGTTGGAGGTGAAGGCCATCTTGGTGCCCGCCGCGTCGAAGGTGGGGGAGACGTTGATGGTGCCGTTCGCCTCAAGGGTGCGTTCCTTCTGGAAGGCGTGGTTGAGCAGGAAGATGTCGGGGTTCTTGCCCGTGGACAGGCTCACCGCAACCTTGTTGCCCGGGGTGAAGGTGGGGCCGATGACGGTGTTGCCGGGGAAGCGGATGCGCTGCACGCGGTTGGTGAGGCGATCCCATACGCCGAGGGCGTGGCTTTTGTCGTCCATGTGGCTGAAGACGATGAAGCGGCCATCAAGCGACCACGAGGGCGACATGGCGATGCCGGGGATGTCGGTGATCTTGCGCAGGTTGCGCCCGGTGGGCTTGGTGATCCAGACGTCGCGCTTGTTTTTGCCGCTGTTTTTCACAAAGGCGAGGGTGGCGAGGAAGAAGTCGCCATGCCCGGTGAGCGCCTTCATGAGATCGGCGCAGAAGCGGTCGGCCACGTCCTGCACTTCGTTTTTGGTGACGCCGCTGTAGGCGTTGCCGAAGACGAACTGGCCGGAAAAGGTTTCGTAGACCCGCAGCTCGACGGTGGAGCCGGAGCCGTCACCCTGCGGCCATCCGGCGGTCACGAGCAGGTCCGCCCCCGCGAGCTGGAAGCGTTTGAAGTCCACGTTCGGCGGCTGATAGCCCGCCAGCGTGGTGCCGCCGAGCACCGCCTTGGGATCGGTGAGCTGCATGAAGGGCAGGAAGCTGAGGTTTTCGTTGATGGCGGCGTCCAGCTCCTTGCCGAGCCCCTGTGCGGGCTGGCCGGAGCTGAGGGGGGTCGCCATGGCCAGTTTGACGATGTTCTGGCCCGGTCCGTAAATGTCGACCTGCATGGCCGCCTGAGCGGGCAGGGCGGCGAAGAACGCCGCGAGGCCGAGCAGGAGCAGCGCCTTGGAGAACAGTCGGAATGGTTTCATGATGCCTTTCAGGGGGGTTGAGGTGAGCGGGAAGGCCGCACAGCCTTTCCTGAAAAAGGGGATGGCGGTCGGTTTTTTCGGTAAAAAGGTCTCCCGGAACAAGCCACGGAAGACCTCTTGCAAACGTGGGCGGAGTCTAGATCAATTGTTTTTGAGGGTAAAGAGGAGTCGCATGGTCGTGGGCTGCGAACCCTCGGGACGCGGCGGGATGACGCCCTCCCGGATGACTCCGGTCAGGACGGCGTTGTCAACATCGGGCCTCCCCGACGATTTCGAGACTTCCATCTGCTCGATGCCTCCGGTCGCGTTGATCCGCAGGGTCAGTTCCACGGTGTACTCGCCGTTTGCACCCTGCGGTATCTGAATATAGGGCTTGGCCCGGAACATGATCTCCTCGGCGTAGCTGCGCTGCTGCGGCGCGGCCGCCTGAGGCTGCGCGGGGCCGCCGAAGGCGGAACGGTCCGTAGCGAAGGTCAGGAAGACCTCCGTAATGGCCCCATAGGGCGGCGTGCCGAAGGAACCCGCACGGACCACGGACTGACAGGGGGATTCGTCGAGTGCCGCATTGCCGGACTTGCGGATGGCTTCACAGTAGAGTGGCCGCCCGTCGCTGCCGATGCGCAGGGAGATGGTCACCACCCCCGACGCGCCCGCCGGGGGCTGCCATACCGGAAGCAGCTTTTCCAGCACGTCGGCGGCATAGCCGCCCGCGCCGTCCGCCCCCGCGATGAGCGGCATCCCCGGGACTTGCGTTTCGGCGGCCATGCCCGTCAGGGCGCAGCCGAGGGCCACTCCCGCCGCAGCCGCTATGGACAGCATCGTTTTGTGCATCGTTCGCTCCTCGTTTCGCTTATAAGTACGCGTCCGTTTCCCTTTTTACCCAAGCCCTCGCCAAAAGGCCAGACCTCTAGAAGGGGGAATCGGCGGGCAAGGTTGCCCCTCAAGCCGTTTCGCCCCCTTCCCCGCTCTTTCATTTTCCCCTCATCCAAACGCCGGACCGCCTTTCCGCGCCCCGTGTTGACGGCAGCCGTTTTCCCGTAGCGTCTCTATGGGAATCGTCCCTCCGGACACTTGCCCGGAGAAAGCGGTCGGACCCGCCCCTACGCAGTCCTTTTCAACAAAGTGTCCGCCTCGCGCACAGCCGAGAGCCTTCTCCACTCGGGGCTTGCCGCGTCCACAACCACGCAGTACCCCTTGGCCCGCTCTTTCCGCAGGAGGCCCACCGCGCCCCACGCTTCCAAGACGGGAAAGATGATGAAAGGGATTCGATAAGGTCGAAAGTCTTGGGAAAGGGTGGGGGAGGCTTGGAGGGGGAGGGGAAACCTTTCTCCAGAAAGGTTTCCCCTCCCCCTCCAACATTGCCTCGCCTCACCTTTACATGAGTTCCTGCGTATTGAACGTAATAAGGAGTTCCTGCTGCTCCGGCGTGGGGGGCGGCGGCAGGACTTTGGTCCTGATGACGGCGTTGACCGCTGAGGCGTCCACCTCGGCGCGGCCGGAACTGCGCGCTATGGTGCAGCTCAGGACCTTGCCGCTGGAGTCCAGCTTGACGTTGACCTGCACCGCGAGGTTGCGGCCCGAATAGGTCGGGATGCTCCAGTTGGGACGCACCGCCAGGATGACCTGCCCCATGTAGACGTCGTAAATGCCGCCTCCGCCGGGCCCGTCGCCTTCGCCGCCGCCACCGCCGCCGGCTCCTCCGGCGTTCTTCTGGAATTCCGCCAGCGCCCCGGCCACGGAGGACTTGCCGCTCTTGTTGCCGGAACCGCGCGGCCCGGCCTTCTTCTTGGCGTCCGCGAGGGCATCGGCCAGCGCCTTGCTCGGATCGACTCCGTCCTTCTTCTTGTCGGACGGCTTGGCGGGCTTGGCCTTCTCGTCGTTTTTCTTCTCGTCCTTGGAAGCGTCCTTCTTGTCTTTCTTGTCGTCTTCCTTGGGCGTTTCCTTCGGCTTTTCTTTGGGTTTTTCCTTGGGCGTTTCTTCCTCTTCCTCAGGCTCGGGCTTTTTGGGCGTCTTTTTCTCGGCCAGCGCGACGGCGTCCTTCTTGGGTTCCGGCTTCGGCTTCGGGCGGGATTCCCGCTTGGGCTCGGCCTTGGGCTGGACGATGTCTTCCCGGACCACGGGCACGGCGCTGGACTGCTGCTCCGCGGGGGCGGGCTGCGGCGCTGCCTTGGTGGGCGTGGGCTTCCCCTGCGGGCCGAGCACGGGGGAGGCCGTGCGGTTGCCGCCGGGCGCGCCCATGTTCACGCTGATCTGCATCATGGGCTGATCAAGCTTGATCGGCGGCGAAGCGGGCCAGAAGAAGACCAGCAGCACCAGCGCCAGATGCAGGAGGATGGAAAAGAAATAACTGCCAAACATGAATGGGTCTGCCTTTTTCCCGGATGTCCGGCGCGGGGTGCGCCGCCGCTGCGGGCTTTCCTATTTGTTGCCCTTTTTCCCCGCCGCGGGAACGTCTTCGCGCAGGGCCACGACGCCGAGCTTGTCGATTCCGGCTTCCCGGATGCGCCCCATGACGTCTACGACGAGCCCGTAGGAGACATCCTTGTCGGCCTGGAGGAAAAGCTGCTTGTTCTGCTGTTTGACCAGAAGGTCGATTTTGTCCTGCAATTCGTCGACCGTGACTTCGTAGCTGTCAAGGAAAATGGCCCCGTCCTTGCGGATGGTGAGGACCATGTTGTCCGATTCGGTGGGCAGCGTGTCCACGGCCCGCGTTTGCGGCAGGTCGACGTCGAGCCCTTCGGTCATCATGGGCGCGGTGACCATAAAAATAATGAGCAGCACGAGCATGACGTCGACGAACGGCGTCACGTTGATTTCCGAGACGAAGCCCTTGCCTCCGAGAGAAGCTCCCATAGCCGGCTCCTATTCGGTCTGCCCGGCCCGGCTGACGGCACGGTGGGCGTTCAGTTCGCGCTGGACGCGGTTGAGGAACATGCCCGCGAAGTTGACGAGGCGCGTCTCAAGCACGCTGAGGCGCCCGTGGAAGGTGTTGTAGCCGATGGTCGCCGGGATAGCCACGAGCAGGCCCATCGCCGTGGCGATGAGGGCTTCGGAGATGCCGGGGGCGACGGTGGCGAGGGAAGCGGACTTCATCGCGCCGATGGCGTGGAAGGTGTTCATGATGCCCCAGACCGTGCCGAAGAGCCCGATAAAGGGGGCCGTGTTCGCGGACGTGGCGAGGAAGGAAAGGGAACTGGTCAGGCGGGTCATTTCCATGTCCACGCCCTGCCGCAGGGAGCGGCGCACGTTGTCCACCACTACTTCCTCGGAGTTCCCGGCCTCTTTCGAGCGGTTGAATTCGGTCACGCCCTCGTGGGCGACGGTGTAGAGCGGGGATTCGGGATCGCCGCCGAGCGACTGCACGGCCTCGCGCAGGTCGCGGGCACGGTTGAAGCGGTCCATGCCGTCGGCCGCCTTGTTCAGGGCGGCCCGGATGTTCAGCCACTTGCGGAACATCAGCGCCCAGCTTGCGACGCTCATGAAAAGCAGCAGCACAAGGACCGCCTTTGCGATCAGCGTCGCCTGCGCCAGAAGGGAAAGAATGCTCAAATCCATATTGTCACCCTGATGCGTCATGGAGTGTGAAAAGAGGCCGCGGGCATCCGAAAGCGTCGCGGGCCGCCGAGGGCTTCCGTCATGACAAAAGGACCGGCAGCGCCGGGGCGCTGTCGGAAAAACGGTTGCTCTGCTCGCCCGGTCATAAGCGTCTGCGCCCCGCGATGCAACGAGAAAATGCTTCGCTCCCGTCGGCCCCGCAAGGCCGCCGTTTCGGGTGCGTCCGCACCGCCGCCTCGAAGGGGCCTTCACTCGGCTCGTGGCGGCATCTCCGGGCGAAGCCGCCGCGCTCCGTCCCTTCTAGTCATTCCTCCGATAATATGCAATGTGAAAGACTTGACATTTTCAAGAACTAACAGTAATCCTTCTCAAAAGAGGTGGAGACATGTCGCAGCCACAGACTCGTATGACGAGACAACGTATGGTTATTCTTGAGGAATTGAGGAAAGTCAAGACTCATCCCACGGCAGACGAGCTGTACGCTATGGTTCGCACGCGGATGCCGCGCATCAGCCTGGGGACCGTCTACCGCAATCTCGACTTTCTGACGGAATCTCAGGAAATTCTGAAACTGGAATCCGCCGGGTCCATCCGGCGCTTCGACGGCGACACCCGCCCGCACCAGCACGTGCGCTGCCGGGTGTGCGGCAAAATCGGAGACGTGATGCCGCCCGTTCCCTCGCCTTCCGTGGAAGGCGTCGCGGTGGAAGGCTTTACCATTACCGCCGCCCGGGTGGAGTATGAAGGCATTTGCGAGGACTGCGCGAAAAGGGCTTCCTGATTTCGCGGCCTCCTTGAAGAAAACGGGAAAGCCTTGCGCAAGCGGGCTTTCCTAATCCTTTTTTTGGCGTTATTTTCCGGGTGCGGCTTGGTCCGCGCCGGGCGTTCCCGTCCCGCGCTTCCGAAGGGAGCGTTATCCCTTCTTCCTTTTTTTTTCAGAGAGGTTAGAGTATGAAGTCCCTGAAAGGCACCCAGACCGAGAAAAATATCCTGACCGCCTTTGCCGGCGAATCGCAGGCCCGCAACCGCTACGACTTCTTCGCCGCCGCCGCCAAAAAGGACGGCTTCGTACAGATTGCCGACATCTTTACCGAAACGGCGCTTCAGGAAAAGGAGCACGCCAAGCGCCTGTTCAAGTTCCTTGAAGGGGGCGACGTGGAAATCGTAGCCGCCTTCCCCGCGGGCATCATTGCCGGGACGGAAGAGAACCTGCGCGCCGCCGCCGCCGGGGAACATCACGAATACACCGAAATGTATCCTTCCTTCGCCAAGATCGCCGACGCCGAAGGCTTTTCTGAAATCGCCGCGGTCATGCGCAGCATCGCCATTGCCGAGCAGTATCATGAAGAGCGTTTCCTCGGCTTCGCCACGAACATCAAGGAAGGCCGCGTCTTCGTGCGTGAGAGCAAGGTCGTGTGGCGTTGCCGCAACTGCGGCTGTCTCGTGATCGGTGAAAAGGCCCCGGCCCTGTGCCCGGCCTGCGCGCATCCCACCGCGCATTTTGAAGTGCTCCACAACCCTTGGTAAATCCCGGAGGCATCCGATGGCTGATCCCAAAGACATGTACCGGTGCCCGGTGAGCAATTGCGGCTATGTCTACGACCCTGACCGGGGCGACAAGCGCCGCAAGATTCCCGCCGGCACCCGTTTTGAAGACCTGCCCGAAGACTGGACCTGCCCGGTGTGCGGCGCGTCCAAAAAGAACTTCAAGCCCTTGACGGAGTCCTGAAAAACGGATTGGCCCCAATAAGGCTTTGATACGGCGGGGCGCTTCCGTTTTCGGCGGGGCGTCCCTGCCCGGCCATGACGCCCGGACACTTGTTGTCCGGGCGTTTTGCATCCGATCTTGTGCGTCGGGATGACACGGGGTAGGGTGCCCTTGCGGGGCGCGGCAACGTGTGCCGCAAGGATGAAAGGAGGGCGGCGATGCGGCGGATAGCGGTATGGAACACGGCTTTTTTAGGGGACGCGGTGCTGACGCTGCCTTTGCTTCAGACGCTGGCCCACGCCTTTCCCGATGCGGAGATCGATTTTTATGTACGCAAGGGGCTGGCTCCTCTTTTTGAGGCGCATCCTCTCCTCCATGCGGTCTACGAGTACGACAAGCGGCGGACGTCCGGGAGCAACCGCCTTTCCGCCGTGCTCCTCATGGGACGCGAACTCAGGCGACGGGGGTACGATCTCTGGATCGGGGCGCACACCAGCCCTCGTTCCGCGCTTCTGGCCCGTCTGAGCAATGCCCCCGTGCGCGTGGGGTATCTCGGGAGCCCGGTTTCCGCCCTCTGTTACAACCGCCGGGTTTCCCGCCGTTTCGGGGAACTGCACGAGATCGAACGCCTGCTTGAACTCGCGAATCCCGTCCTGCCGCCGCAGGCCCCCCGCGAGCACTGGCCGGAACTGGTGCTTCCCCGTGCCGCCGTGCGGAAGGCCGAGGCATTCCGCGTCTCGCTGGAAAAGGTCAACGGTGCTTCCGCCCTGCTGGGCCTCCATCCGGGGTCGATCTGGGGAACGAAGCGCTGGCTTCCCTCGGGTTTCGCCGAGATGGCGCGCCGTGCCGCCGATGCGGGAGCGCACGTGCTGGTGTTCGCCGGACCGGGCGAAGAAGGCGTGGCCCGCGAGGTCATCGCTCTCTCCGGGCTGGACGGCAGCCCTCTCTTGCACGATCTTTCCTGCGCCCTCACCCTTCCCGAACTGGCGGCCTATCTGGGCACCCTCGACTGCTACGTGACCAACGATTCCGGCCCCATGCACCTCGCCTGGGCGCAGCGCACGCCGGTGACGGCCCTTTTCGGCCCTACGGTGCGCGGCTTGGGCTTCTTCCCGCGCGGCGAAACCGCGAGCGTGTTTGAGGTTGCTCTCGATTGCCGCCCCTGCGGGTTGCATGGCCCGCAGCGTTGCCCGCGCGGGCATCACCGCTGCATGGCCGACATCGACGTCAACGCCGTCTGGCGGGACGTGGAGCGGAAGTTGTTTCGTTGAAACTTGGGGAGGGGAGGGGGAAACTTTCTGGAGAAAGTTTCCCCCTCCCCT
>CALVEZ010000024.1 GCA_944326695.1 Candidatus Bilophila faecipullorum
AGGGTGGCGCTGTGAGCGAGGTGTGGGTGAGTTATCCCGAGCTTGCGGAGACTCTCGGGGATACGGGCGCAAGCCTCTTGTGTGCGGCCGTGGGCGGGGCCTCCATGTTCGTTCCCCGCGCGCCCGTTCAGGGGAGCTACCTTACCGCGTTGCTCGGGCCGGAGCGCATGGGCCGCCTTTGCGCCGCATTCGGGGGCCTGCGCATTGTCGTCCCCAACCGCCGCCGGGAGCCTTACAAGGACCGGATCATCCGTATGCTGGACGCGGGGAAGTCCCCGGGCACCATCGCCCTTGAGCTTGGCGTGACGGAACGCTACGTGCGCATCGTCGCGCAGCAGGCAAAGAAACAGCCCAAGCCGCAAGAGCAACTCAGGCTGTGGTGAAGGGGGTTACATGTACGCTTGCGCCGCCCGGACGAGGAACGCCGAACGGGTCATGCCGCGGGCCTTCGCAGCCTTGTCGATTCGATTGCGGAGGTAGAGCGGCACGGTGATGTTGACCGGAACGGCCTTTTTTTCGAGGAAGTCGAAGTTCACGTCCACCAGCACCACGGCCCCGCCTTCCGCGTCTTCGGAGGCAAGCACGCCCTCCAGCGGAGAAGGATCAGGCAGACCTTCCACCTCTTCGCCCTCGTAAAAGGTTTCAATGGCGTCCTGCACATTGGCCAGTGCCTCGTCGAGCGTTTCGCCTCCAGAGAAGACGCCGGGAAAGTCCGGCACGGTCACGCCGTAGTCCGAGCCTTCATCTTTATGAACAATAACGGGATACCGCATATATCTACTCCTGAAAGGGGGATTGCTCCCCCTTTCCGTTAGGGTAACTTGATTTTGGTTTGCCTCGCGATGGCCTTGAGGGTTCCTAACGGGATGTCTCCTTTGTGCCTGTGAATCACGGTGACTCTCCCGTCCGGGTGGACCATCTTGTCATGGTTGGTCCCGCCCTTGTTCACGAACCCCGCTTCCTCCAGTTTTTTTATGAGTTCCCGTGCTGTCATGTTATTTTTATACGCATTATGCGCATCATTGTCAAGTTGATTATGCGCAGTATGCGCATTTTTATGTATATCCCCGGAACAATTTCAGGGTGCCGTCTCCTCCCCCTGCCGTGGCAGAAGTGGACGCAGGAGGATTTTATGCACATCAGATACCGCAAGGTTCCCGGAAAGATCGTCGCAAGTGCGGCGCTCGTCGCGCTTCTCGGCGTCGGGGCGGCCACCCTGTCCGTGGATATGATCGCGGATTTTGAAGGCTATGTGCCCGAAGCCTATCAGGACCCGGTCGGTATCTGGACCAAATGTTTCGGCGACACCGAGGACGTGGTGCCGGGTGCCCGGTACACGTTTGATCAGTGCGTGGACTCCCTGAATGCCGCCGTCTATGCCCACGCCGGGCCTGTCCTGAGCTGCGTGCCGGGGCTGGCCGAGCAGCCGTACAAGGTCAGGGCGGCTTTCGTCTCGATGGCCTACAACATCGGGCCGCATGGCTTCTGCACGTCATTCGTGGCCCGGTACGCCAATGCCGGAGAGTGGGAACGCGCCTGCAAACGCATGGCCGAGATATACAAGACGGCCAAGGGGAAGGAGCTTCCCGGACTCGTGCGGCGTCGGCAGGCGGAATCCGCGCTCTGCCTCCAGGGGCTGCGGGAGGGCCGATGATGTTCTCTTTTTTCTCTAAGCTCCTCCCTTTCCTCAAGCCGCTGACTGAGCGTTTGTTTACTGGCAGCGCGCGGCGTGCCGAGCTTGAGGCCGAAAAAGAGCTGGCCGAGGCCCGGGCTTTTGCCAAGGGCAGGATCAGCCCGAAGTATCTGCTCAAATACGTGCTTGTCGCAGCCTTCGCCCTCTTTGCCGCCATAACCTTGCTCCATTTTTTATTTCCGCAGCACTTCGCCGTGTCACCGCTTGCGGAGTTGAAGGACCTCATTGACGTGGCTGCGGAGATTTTTGGTATGGGGGCAGGGCTATGAGCGGCGAGGAGAACATCCAGCTTGTGCGCGAGATCGGTGCGGTCAAGGCGGAACTGGCCGGGCTGACCGCCGAGGTAGCGGGTACCAACCAGCGGCTCGACGACATCGTGATCACGCAACTGAAGGACCACGGCAAGCGGCTGGCCGCGCAGGACGCCCGCATCGCCGCCCTTGAAGCCGCCGAGAACAGGCGGGCGGGTGGTTTGGCCGTCCTTGCGGGTGTGGCCGCAGCCGCGGGCAGCGCCGGGGCTTTGCTCATGAAGCTGCTGGGCCCGGTATGAACCTTCGAGTTGAAAAAAGAAGCCCCCAACCTGGAGAAGGGGGCTTTGTGCACGTCCCACGCACATTGAGGAAGACGGCACCTTCGCGGGCGGGCTCTGTGGCGCGTGAGAAACACCCCCACGCACGTGGGGAAGACCGGCGGCATCCGTCATACCCTTGACGCTGGAAAGAAACACCCCCACGCATGTGGGGAAGACTACGTGAACACGACGAGCCTCCCGGACAAGATAGAAACACCCCCACGCATGTGGGGAAGACGCTGAACGTTCATTGAACTTTTTTCTACTACACGTTTTTCTCTCTGATTTCTAGGAGGCAAGCTCGGCCAACGTCCTGCCGTCATAAGGGAACAAGTTCAGGGTGCGCTTTTTTTGCGTCCTGTTGCATCCTGTGTGCATGGCGAATGAACGGAATCTGAAACCCGCTCGAACCAAGAGCGAAGCAAGAGAAAGAGGCCGGAAAGGTGGCATCGCTTCGGGTGAGTCCCGGCGCGAAAAGGCGACTCTTCGGGAATGCCTTGATCTGTTGTTGACGCGGAAGATGGGCGACGGTGAACGCAGCGGCGCGGAAATCCTCGCCGCCGCTCTCTTCAAGAAGGCCGCGAAGGGAAGCGAGAGGGCGTTTGAACTGATCCGCGATACCGTGGGTGAGAAGCCTTCTGATCGTGTGGATCATATCAGTTCCGACGGTTCCATGAGCCCATACCGCCTCACCCCGGCGCAAGTTGCGGAGGAGCTTATCCGGCAGGCCGAGGAACTGGAGGGAGAAGAGTGATCTTCCCCACCCTTGAGCAGTACGCCCGCGCCAAGGGAGCGGCAACCCGCGTATCCCGTGTCATCCTGCCATACCACCGCAAGATGTATGCAGCCATCACGTCATGGGCTGCCGGAACGTTGCCTGACGGCGCGCGGAATCTGGCGATCACGATTCCTCCCCGCCACGGCAAGACGCTGGCCGCACACGACACCGTGGAATGGCTGTTCGGCATGGTTCCCGAGAGCCGTTGGCTCTATACGGCCTACAGCGCGGATTTGGCCGTTTCCCAGACCATGCGCATACGGGATGCGCTGGTGTCCGACTGGTACCGCCGGATGTTCCCGGACACGCAGGTGAGGGGCAACCGTCAGAACTTCGTGACCACCACGGCGGGGGGCGAGCTGTACGGCGTGGGCATGACCGGGACGCTCACGGGTTTCGGTGCCGGAAGGAAGCGCCGGGAGTTCGGCGGGGCCATCGTGATTGACGATCCGCTCTCCGCAGAAGAGTCCCGCAGCGCGACCCGGCGCGCCCACGTCAACGAGTGGTACACGCGGACGCTCAAAAGCCGCCGCAACCATGACGGCACTCCAATCCTGCTCATCATGCAGCGTCTGCATACCGAGGACCTTGTCGGGCATGTGCTCGCGACCGAACCGGGACTGTGGCGCGTGTTGAAACTCTCGGCAATGGATGAAGCAACGGGGGAAATGCTCTGGCCCGAGACGTTCAGCCGCGAGTCTGCGGAACTCATGCGCGAAGTGGACCCTATGACGTTCTATGCGCAGTACCAGCAGGAGCCGATGATCCCCGGCGGGGCCATGCTCAAGAAAGAATGGTGGCAGTGGTTCGACCTTCATGGGCAATACCGCTTCGACGGGATGGTCTTCGCCACGGCGGATACTGCGTACAAGGCAAAGTCCACGGCGGACGCCTCGGTCATCCGGGTGTGGCACGGGACGAAAAAATCTTTGGACTGCGTCGATTGCGCCTACGGGCGGTGGGAATTCCCGGAACTGCTGCGCGCCGCCCAGCTCGTCTATGAAAAGTGGAAGGAGCGGGGGCTGCGCCAGTTCTTCATTGAGGACAAGGCGACGGGCACCCCGCTGGAGCAGACGCTGCGGCGGCAGGGCGTCCCGGCCTACGGATGGCGTCCGGCCGATTTCGGATTTCCGGACGGCAAGGTTTCCCGCGTGCAGGAATCGGCGTGGGTGGTTGCGGGCGGCCGTGTCAGGCTTCCCCGTGGCGCCGAGCACGCGCAAGCGCTGGTGGACGAGGCGGCGCGGTTCATGCCCGACATGAGCCACGCACACGATGACCATGTGGACACGCTGACGATGGCCGTCAGCATTTGGCGTTATGCAGGGGGGCAAGTATGAGCCGTTTTCCCATTCGTTCCAGCCGTCGGGCTGTCCGGCGTCAGCCTGTCCGAAACATGATGTTGTCCGGCGGCGGGGCGTCGGGAAGCGGCGACCGCGGGGCCTTGCAGCATGCGGCGCAGCGCACCAGCAATCCCTACTACAGCAACAACTTCTGGTACCGCTGGCAGGAATACACGCGCTGGTACATGACGAGCTGGGAGGCCCGGAAGATCATCGACATCCCCGTTGACGACGCCCTGCGCCTGCCTTTCGAGATCACGGGTGTGGATACCGCGCTGTCCACAGACCTGCGCAGCGCCTACGAAGCCTTTGACCTCGACCGCCAGAACCGCCGGGCTCTGATTCAGGAACGGCTCTATGGCGGATGCTGTCAGACCATCGTGATCAAGGGGGAGGAGAATGAAAGCCTGTCGGACCGGCTTTCCCCGGAATGCATCCGGCGCGGTGATCTCGAAGCCTTCAATGTGGTTGACGTATCGCACATCACCCGGCCCGACTATGATCAGAATCCGTTTTCGGCAGGCTACGACCGCTCGGATCGGTACGTCATCAACGGCGTGGAGGCCGACGTTTCCCGGCTGGTCGTGTTCGATGGCTCGCCGCTCATCAACCGGGCGGCCATGAACATCCTCCAGAACTTCCGCTACAATCCCGCTGGGTTTGGGGAGTCGAAGCTCGCGCCGCTGTACGATCTGCTGGTGCGCGTGGTCGGGACGCAGCAGGCGGCCTATCATCTCGTCAACATGGCTTCTGTCCTCTTGGTGCGGACAAGCAACCTCATGGCGTTGCAGGCCACGGACAGCCCCGCCCTCGCCAAGCTGGAAGAGATTTGCAAGCAGATTTCGCTCTATCGCGGGGCCGTCATCGACAACCCGAACGCCGACGTGCAGCAGCATGCCGCCTCGTTCGGGAGCGTTCCCGAGCTGGTGATGTCCTTTGCGCAGCTCCTCAGTGCGGCTTCCGACATCCCGGCGACGCGGTTTCTGGGGCAGGCTCCGGGCGGCCTCAACGCCACCGGGGAAAGCGACCTTCAGAACTACTACAACATGATCGACGCCTTCCAGCGTCTGCGGATCAAGCCCGTTGTTCTGAAACAGCTTTCCATCATCGGGCCGCACCTCATGGGATTCGAGAGATGGCAAGCTGCGTCGAAGTCGCTGGACATCGTTTTCCCGCCGCTCTGGAACGAGTCGTCGCAGGTCAAGGCGGAGAACGCCCGAACCTATGCGGAGCTTTTCCGGGTGCTGTACGCCGATGGCGTCATCAAACGGGACGTCGTGGTCAAGGAACTCATCCAGAGGGGCGTGTTCCAGACCGGGGAGCAGGTGAAGGATTTCCTTGCCGAGGAAGAGGATTCCCCGGACGCCGCAGACCTCATGCAAACGGTGGACCCGTCCGGCCCGCTGGCGGAACTGGAAAAGCTGGCCGCATCGGGGAGGGCCGTCTGATGCCGTCCATGATTGTCCTCAACGCCAAGCGGACCCGAAAGCTGCCTGGCGTCCGTTCTCCGAAGCCCGTGGAAGCCCGAGCGCGCCGGGCGATTGATTCCCTGATGGCGCCGATGCTGGCGGACGTCGCGGCGCGGCTGGCCGGGCTGGATTCCATGACCCGCATTGCCGACGTGATTTTGGCTCTGCGCGAGGCGCAGGACGTCTGGGAGCGGGTGTTTGCATGGAAGGCGGAAGGGCTGGCCGGGCGTTGGGCGCTGGATGTGGACGTCATCGCCAAGGAGAAGCTGGGGCGGGCCGTGGGCAAGGTCCTTGGTATCGACATGGCCCTGATTCTGGACTCCCCGGATGTCGCGGTATCGGTACGGCTGGCTTCGATGGAAGCCGCAGGCCTGATCCGCAAAATCCCCACGGACTACATCGGGCGCGTTTCCCGTGCCGTCTACCAGTCCATGCGGCAACAGCCGTTCCCGGAAGGCCGGACGCTGGCGGAAGAAATCCGCCTGATCGGTGGCTTCGCAGAGGAGCGGGCGCGGGTCATCGCGCGGGACCAGACCAGCAAGATGAATACGAACATCAACCAAATCCGTCAGACCGCGCTCGGCATTCAAGAATACATCTGGCGGACGTCCGAAGACAGCCGCGTGGTGGGTGCGCCGGGTGGGAAGTACCCGCAGGGGAACACCATGCACGGGAACCATTACGTGCGGAACGGGAAGCTTTTCCGGTGGGACGAGCCGCCGGACGACGGGCACCCCGGCTGGCCGATCCAGTGCCGCTGCGTGGCGTTGGGTGTCGTGGACCGCAGCCAGCTTCGGGAGGTGGCGCAGGTGGGAAAATGGTCGGGGCCGCAAACGGGCTGGAGGCTGGTGTGAAGGCATTCCGCAACAGGCAGGGGATCGCCAAGTGGCGCGAGGATGAAAACGGGTTGCTGACCGTCACGGTCTGCGTGCTGAAAGAGGGCGTTTACCCCTACGGCGCGGACGAGTGCGAAGGGCTTCCCGAGGCTCTGGCGGGGCGCGACACGGTTATGGAGTTCATCCCGGCGTCGGAGTTCACCCCGGAAGCCATGAAAACGCTTGAAGGCAAGCCCGCGACCATCATGACTGCTGAGGACGACGCCCACGAATGGCGGACGCCGGACAACGCCATGAAGGACGGTTTGACGGTGGGGGCCGTAGCGGGGACGCCGTGGGTCGAGGGGGACGAACTGCGCTGCGACCTGCTCCTTTCCGACCGTGAGGCCATCGAAGCCGTGAAGCGTGGAGAACTGGCCGAGGTATCCGCCGGGTACGAGGGCGAAATCACCTATGGCGACGGAACGTTCAACGGCGAGGCGTATCAGGCCCGGCAATCGGATTTCCGGTTCAACCACATCCTGCTCCTTCCCGAAGGCGCGGCGCGGCTGGGGCCGGACACACGAATCATCAACAAAAGGACGACGAACATGGCTGAGTACACTGTGAAGCAGCACTTTAAAAATGGGACCCGGACGTTCCGTTTCACCAACGAAGCGGACAAGGATGAGGCCGAGCGCATGGCGAACGAGGCGGCTGAGGAGGCCAGGGCTTCCTCGGCGGAAGAAGTTGAAAACGCGATGAAGCGTTGCAACGAACTCAAGGAAGAGATCGAGGTCAAGAATGCCGAGCTTGAAGAAGCAAAGCAGGTGATCAGCGACTACAAGGAGCAAATCGACAAGCTGCTCGATCCTGAATCGCAGGAACAGCTTGCCGCCGAACTGCTGGATCAGGCCGCCGCCGAAGAGGAGATCATGGAGTCCGAGGTGGACGAGTCCGAACGCGACGAACTGGAAAACCGGGTCAAGAACTGCAAGCTCCGCGCCGAGCGGCAGCGGGTCATCGTGTCCCACGTCATGAACAGGCGCGGCCTGGTCGTGGACGGCAACTGGACAGACGAGGGCATCGGGGCCGCGTTCGCCGTGCTGGCGACTTCCGCCAAGGCCAGGCTCGGCAACCGGAAGCCGCGCAAGGCCCCGGGAAGCGAACCCGTGAAGGTGAGGAATGCGAACACCGGCGATCCCTTCGCCCGCATGATGGCCTTCAAGAACCGCAAGGGGGACAAGTAAATGAGCGTCTACACCGGATCGAACAACGGCTTCATGCAGGCCACCTACGTTGACCAGCAGGGTACGGCGCTGCCGGGCGATCTCGCCTATGCGTCCGACGTCGATCTGATCGACGCCTGTGTCGTGTCGATGCCCGCCGGAAGCGAGGGGGATGTGCTTCCCGTCGGCGTCGGCGTGGTGGGCGCGTATAGTGCGGATGCTTCCCGTCCCGGCATGACTTCCGTCAAGGTTTCCCCCGTCGGCGCGGACATCACCGCCGCGCAGCTCTACGGCGTGACCGTCAGGAACCAGCAGTGCCGCACCGACGAAAACAATGTGTCCGGCTGGGGCGACGGCGACGTCTGCAACGTCATGCGCACGGCCCGCATCGGCGGCCGCATCTGGGTGACGGCCGGGAACGCGGCCACGGCGAACACGGCGGCTCATCTTGTCGTCAAGGACACCACGTCCCACGGCTTGCCCATCGGTTCGTTCGTTGGCGCTGAAATCACGGGGGACACCGTCGCCCTCAGCAACGTCCAGTGGGTCACCGCCGCCTCCGCCGGCAGCCTTGGCCTTCTCGAAATCATCTAGGTAAAGGGGAACACCAATGCCCATCACGTACGGAAGTCATGAAAACGTCACCGCTTCCGATATCGCGTTCAGCATCCACACCGCCTTGGATGCCGCCTTCTACGATGTCCTGTACCCCGAGCACGAGTGGTACAACGTCTTGTCCGAAGACCAGATCATGCGCGACATCAACCCCGGCGCGACGCAGTACGCCTATATCAGCCGGGACAGGCAGGGGGCGGCGTCGTTCGTCGGCAACGGTCCGAACAACAATATCCCGATGGTCGCGCAGTCCGCGGGGGCGGTGAACGTTCCCGTGGCCTATGCCGCCGTCGGAGCGGTCATCACCAACGAGGACGCCCGCGAATACACGTTCGGCTTCAACGGGAACCTGTCGCAGGACCTCGGGGAAACCATGCGCGTGGCCTGTGATAACCTGACGGAGCAGTCCTTCTTCTACGGCAACGCGGACATGAACTTCCAACCGTTCCTGAATTACGCGGGCGTCACGGCGACCACAGTTCCGCAGGGCGAATCCGGGAAGACGGAATGGAAGGACAAGACGCCGCTCGAAATCTTCAACGACATCAACAACGCGCTGACGAAGATGTGGCAGGACTCCCGAACCATCTTCAAGCCGACGATCATCTATGTTCCTCTGGCGCAGTACGCGTTGCTGTCGCAGCCCGCCGTCATCGGCGGCGTGGGCATGCTGACCAGCATCAAGGAATACACCATCGCCAACGCGACCGTGGCGGGTATCGCCGGGAAGCCGCTGGAAATCCGCCCCCTGCGGTACCTCGCGGGCGCTGGCGCAAGCGGGGCCGACCGCATGATCATCTGGGACCGTGACCGCCGGAACCAGTGTATGCCCATGCCGATGCCCTACACGCTGCAGGCTCCGGTCCCGGCTCCGCTGGCCGCCGAGTTCTACGCCGAAATGAAGATCGGTTCGTTCCATGTGCGGCAGGCCGGTTCCATCGCCTACTACGACGGCATCTAGGGGGAAGCCATGAGCAACGTCATCACCAACCGCATGGATCGTCCGTGGACCTTCGTAGCGCCGGGATGGGCCTTTTCCTTCACGCTCAAACCGCTGGAAATGCGCGTCCTGACCGATGAAGAGGCCAAGGCCGTGGGCGCGAACCCTTCCGTAGCCCGGCTCGTCGATTCCGGCCTGCTGGCCATGGACAGGCCGAAAAAGGGCGCCGAAGCCGTGAACACCGTGGCGCAGATGCAGAAGCGCGTGAAGGACGCGGAAAAGAGCCAAGTCCTGACCGCGCCGTCCGGCAACAAGGCCGCGACCGTGAAGACGGAAATCAAGGGCACGTCCACCGTTCCCGTGAAGTCCGAGGGGTAGGGCTATGTCCGTCACCGTCGAAGCCTTCCGCGCGGCGTTCCCCGAGTTTGCCGACGTGCCCGACGCGGCGGTGGCGGGCGCGCTCGAAACGGCGGCGCTGTTGTGGAGTCCCGGCAGGCTCGGGACGTTCTGGGAACGCATCGTCATGCTTTCCGTGGCCCATCGCCTCGCCGTGCGCTTCAACATCGCAGGAGCCTTGAAAGCAGCGGGGATGAAGGGCGCTGAGGCGGGCGTGGTCAACAGCCAGAGCGCGAGCACGAGCAGCCTGAGCGTCACCAACGCCAACAACGGGATGGTGACGGGAACCGATCCGTTTCCGGCGGACTACGCGCGCACCAGCTATGGGCTGGAATTGCTGTCCCTGCTCGAACTCGTCATGCCGCGCGGCCATGTGGTGAAGTAGCATGATCTCCATCAAGCTGAACCGCAAGAACCCCGGCGCGCTGAAAGGCTTCTCGAAACGCCTTGAGGCGCTGGCCGGAAAAGAGGTCGCCGTGGGGTTCCCGCGCGGCGAGAGCGGCCTCGGCAATCCGCACTACAAAAACGGGGCCAGCATCCTGCTGGTGGCCGTAGCCAACAATTACGGTCTGGGGGTCCCGCGCCGGGCGTTCATGGAACTGGCGGCGGAAAAAATCCGCAAGTGGTTCCCCAGGTATATGCGCACGGCCATGCCGGACGCGGAAGCGGGCAAGGTGCCCATTGAAGACGTGCTGGAAAACGCCGGGAGCCTCGGGGCCGATCTGGTCAAAGAGGCTATCGCTGATGGGGACTGGGAAGAGAATGCGGAGGCGACCAAGCGCAAGAAAGGTTCGGACAAACCGCTGATAGATACCGATGCCATGCGTCAGGCGGCGACATGGCAGGTGAGGGACAGAGCATGAGCATGTTGCCCATGGATTTTTCATCCGTCCTCGAATCGTTTTCCCAGCCCGTCCTTGTGGCGGACACCACCGGGGCGCACGTCAACGGAGTATGGGTTGAAGACGGGCCGGGGACGACGCGCACCGTTTCCGCCATCGTCCTCGCCATGTCGTTCGAGGAACTCCAGTTCTACGCCGAGGGCGACAGTTCCGCCGCGGGCATCACTCTGACTACGGACGAAGAACTCTTTTTTACGGACATCAACGCGGACGGGCTGGAACGGCGTCAATCCTACGTCGAGTACGGCGGCTACCGTTTCCGCGTCGTCGGGACGGGGTTCATGCAAAAGAACACCCTGCACAACATCTACGCCTGCGTCCGGTATTTCGAATGAGCGGGCCCCTGACCAAAACGCTGACCGTGGACACGGTCAACACGCTGCTGGCGGACTACCTGACCTCCGTTTTCCAATGGGAGGCCGGGCGGGTAGTCGTCGAGACGCAGACCGGGCCCCGCCCGCCGAGCGGCGTGTACGCAACGCTCTGGTGGAAAGGGCAGGAACTGCTCCAACAAGGGATGGGTGATTTCACCCTCCCGGAATCGCCGGAGGACGAGGGCGTCCAGTACCTCGGCAACGAAACGCTCTGCACGGTTCAGGTGTCCGTCCGGGGGCCGGGCGCCTACAGCCTCGCCAGCGAAGCGCGGTACGGCCTTGAGGCTGCGGAACGCTTTTTCGACCTGTGGCGCGTCCTCGGGTTCGCCGGATGCGGCCCGGTGACGGACCTGTCCGTCCCTCTCGGCGGACGCATTCAGCAGCGCGCCTTCTTCGACATCACGTTTTACGCCCTGTTCGGCAGGGCCTACCCGCTGGAGTGGTTCGACGCCTCGCAGTGGGCCATCAACAACGAATCCCTGCAACTCCCCAAGGAGGAAGCCCCATGCCTGTGAGCCCTGTGGTCTGCCCGAAGGAACCCCTTTCGCGCGACCTCGACGTTTCGGTAAGCATCTCCCGCCCCATCACGGAGATCGCCACGGATATGACCATGATCTGCTTTGTGACCCCCGATGTGGACTTCTCCCCCGGCAACGGGCGGGTACAGTTCTTCAGCACGATGAAGGCCCTTTCCGCTGCCGTGCCCGCCAACAGCGCGGCCTACTGGGCCGGGAACGCCTTCTTCTCCCGCGACGACCGCCCGAAGACGCTGGCGGTGGGGCGCGTCTTCACCGAGCCCACGGCCGCCGAGCTGACGGGCGGTCAGGTTGCGCTTTCCGGGCTCGCGAACGTCACTGACGGGGCGTTCGACATCGAGGTGAACGACGCGCTGGTGTCCGTCTCCGGGCTGTCTTTCGACGGCACACCCACCATCGCCGAGGTCGCGGAAGTCCTGAACACGGCGTTGGCCTCCAAGGGCGCTACCGTTGCGGCTTCCGGCAACGCACTCCGGCTCGTCACCACGCAGGCCGGGGACGGCGCGTCCCTCGGGTATGCTGCGGCCCCGTCTTCCGGCACGGACGTTTCCGCGCTGCTCGGGCTGACGTCCGCCAAGGCCGCAAGCAATATCCCCGGATACACGCCGGGCGATCTGGTTTCGGAGATCGGCCTCATCCAGACAGCGGCCCGGTGCGCGGGAAACGCGGTCTACGGCTGGGTCATCGATGCGCAGTATCGCGACACCGACGAGCAGAAGGCCGTTGCGGATTGGGCGGAAGGGCAGAGCCCGGCCATCTTCGGGGCCTGCACCAACGCGCCCAACGCCTACGATACCGCGAACACCACGAACATCGGCTGCTACGCCATGAACAGCGGGTATCGCCGCACGTTTACGTTTTACCACGACAACCCGCAGGTCTACCCGGAGATGTCGTATCTGGCGCTGGCCCTTTCGGTGAACTACGCCCTGAACAACGCCACGCTGACCATGAAGTTCAAGCAGCTTCCGGGCATCAGTACCGTACCGCTCACCGAGACGCAGCTCGCCGCGCTGGAGTCCCGGCGCATCAACACCTACGTCTCCATCGGAAACACAAGTTCCGTTGTCCGCGAGGGCGTACAGGCCGCGGCGGACTGGTTCACGGATTCGCTCGTGAACCTCGACAATTACAAGGAAGAATTGCAGGTCGAGGTCTACAACGTGTTTCTGCGCAACAAGAAGGTGCCCTACACGCAGGCCGGGCAGAACCTGCTTGTTTCCGCAGCCGCCAAAATCAACCGGCGTTATACGGACAACGGGACATTCGCCCCGCGAGACGTCGAATCCGACGCCACGGAGACGGGATACGACACGCTGCCGGCGACGTCGATCACTCCGGCGTCCGTCGCCGGGGCCACCATGTCCGAGCGCGCGGCCCGCATCGCGCCGCCCATCGCCATCACCGCCTACGAAGCCGGGGCCTTCCACAGCGTGGCCATCGCCGTGTCCGTGTACAACTAGGAGCGCAGCACCATGAGAAAAGTCTACAATCAAAAGAACATGTCCCTGACCATCGACGGGGTGAACATTCAGGATTTCCACGAAGGGGCCACCTTCGTCTACACGTGGGACGGCGGAGAAGTGGACAAGACGCAGGGCACCGACGGCGCCGGGATCAACATCGCCACCAATCAGGGGGCGACCTTGCAGTTTACGCTCCGGGAGACGAGCCGGTCGATCAAGTTCCTGTCCGACCTGCGGTTGCGGCAGGAGAACGGCGGCGCGGGCGTGACCGTGGTGGCCCGCACGGGCGCGGACATCCTCTTGACCATGACTGAGGGCTATATCAGCCGTCCCGGCCAGCTCTCCACCGGTGACAAGAAACAGGGGTCCATGCAGTTCACCATCACGTCCGCCGAGGACGAAACCACCAACCTTTCCTCCGCGTTCTAGCGCACCACAAACAGGAGCCTTTCCATGAACCATACCGGACTCGGGAGTTTTTCCCTTGATGGCGTCATGTACCGTTTCGAGACTCTGAACCCGCTTGAGGCCGTGCGCTTCGGCAACCGGGTGTTCAAGGTCTTCGGGCCCGCGCTGTTGTCTTTGGCAGCCGCAAAAAAGGACGACGGGGAAGCGGCGGGGGAGGGTGTGCTTGCGGCCCTTGCGCCCGCGCTCTCTGGCTTTGACGACGACAAGGTGTCCCTGCTGATTGAGGAGGCCCTCCGGCGCTGCTACACGCCGCAGAACGAAGCCCTGCGCGACGAGGTGGTTTTCAACCGCTGGTTCATGGAGCACCCCGATCAGCTCTACGGCGCGGGCCTGCTCGCCGTCTGGCATCTGGTGAAGGATTTTTTTCCGAAAACGCTCGCTACGTTGAAAATCCCCTCCCTGACGTAGCGGCGGACGGCGTTTCCATCTCCGTTCCCGACGGCTGGGAGGAGTACGCGGCCCTGAGCCGCCTCGTGGGTTCGGGGCTGTGCCGCTACTCCGATCTGGTTGACGGGACGATTTCCATCAGCGGCTATTTCGACCTGCTGCGGCTTGCGGACTGGCGCGAGTACGCGGAAGCCTGCGCCCGCGCGCAAAAGGATTGAGCATGATTGTTGAAGAACTGGTGACGTTGCTCGGCGTGGAGCTTTCCCCGGACGCAAAGGAAAAGCTGCAGGCGTTCGACAAGGGGCTGGATGCGGTCGTGACCCGGGTCAAACAGGCTTCTGTCGCGCTCACCGCCGCTGCGGGCGGCATGGCCCTGTATTTCTCCAACGCTGTAAACGGCGCGGCGGATTTGCAGACGCTTTCCGACACCACGGGCGTCAGCACGACCAAGCTGCAGGAGTGGGCCTACGCCGCGAATGCGATGGGCGTATCCGCTTCCGCCGTGCAGTCCGACCTTGTCAGGATGGAAAAGCAGATGCGCTGGACGGGCCGGACGCTGGAGAGCTACGCCGCCCAGTTCAAGGGCATGGATGCGGCCACGGCGAATATCTGGGGGGATGCCTATGGGCTCTCCCCGGAAACCGTGCTGCTGCTTCGGCAGGGTGCCGACGGCATCGCCAAGCTCAAGGCGGAAGCCCATGACATCGGCGCGATCATCCCCCCGGAAACCGTGAAGCGGGCAGCGGACTTCAAGGCGCAGGTCGTCCAGATCACGACGATGATCCGGGGAATGGCTACGACCATCGCGCTGGCGGCGCTGCCGCAGGTGGAGAGGCTGGTGTCGACGTTCAAAGGCTGGATTTCTGAAAATAGAGAATGGATTCGGCTCGGCGTCGGAAAAATCATCGAAGGGATGGGGACGGCCTTCGAGCGTGTGTGGAAGGCCGGGAAGCGGCTGCTTGATTGGGTCAAGGATGCATTGGGGCCTGTGGGAGATTTTTTTCAGAAGATCGATCAAGGTACAGAGTGGTCGAAGTTGTTGACTGGAGCCCTTATCTTACTTCTTGCAGCATTTGCCCCCTTGATCGCAGGAGTCGCCTTGATCACGGCGGGGTTCACGCTTGCTAGTGCAGTTGTCGAAGATTTTTTTGGTTTTCTTGAAGGCAAGGACAGCGGCATCGGGCGCATTATTGATGCCGTTGATAAGTTCTTTACAGGGCTCGGTGCAGAATTTCCAGCTTTGCGTGGTCTGATAAATGATATTATCGGGCTTGTAGGCGGTGCCTTCAAGAAAAACTTTGAGATTGTTTCTTCCATCATTGAAGAAATTTGGGACAATCTTGATAAAGTCTGGGCCAGCATAGAATCAGGTATCAAATGGGTTGCAAATCTTACGAATGAATTTGCAAAACTTCTTGGCTATGGAGACGAAGCAGAACGCAAAGAGACTCAAGAAAAAGCGTTTGAGAGCTACAGTGATATGTATGTGGGTCCTTCTCTTTCACCTGAGAGCTATGGGAGTTCTGGAAAAGAGACGAAGAGCGCTGAACGCAAAAGCGAAGGTGAAAAGAAACCGTTTCGGAGAAGGGAAATCAGAAATCATGATGCGTCGCCATTGCATATCTCTGTTGACGAAGTAAAGAAAATATTTGTGCCGAGTGAAAAAGAGCAATACGACCCTCCATCCTTGCCACAAGATTTTGCAGGCGAACTGAAAACCTTTACTGAGCAACTAAAAATCTATTCTCAGCAGCGTCCCGGCGGTGTGAAGGTTTCTCCCGGCTGGCAGATGTCAATGCGAGTACAGCCCAAGAACGGCCCGACCGTGACTGATAACCGACAATACAATGTTTACCAGACGATAACGCCGTCCGATCCTCGCCAGGCTGCTGAGCAAGCAGCACGTTCTTTCAGTGAGATTGCACAGATAAACACGCCGGGCATGAATGCCCCTACTGTGTATTGAGGAGATAGGCACATGGCTGATTCATCCACATCTTCGACAGTGCAGTCCGGCGAACCCGCCGCGATTGTCCGCAAAGGCGTAGCCATTGCGGGCATTCAGGTTTCAGTGAAAAAGAGCGAGGCGCACACATACACGTCGCAGGCTACGGAGTTGGCGATGGAGTCGGGTGCCACGGTTACTGATCACGTTATCCTGAAGCCCGTGACGCTGGCGGTCACTGTCGCCATGACCAACGCCGGGGGTGGGGCGGACGCGGCGCGGGATGCGTTCGAGTCTTTCGTGGAGATGCGGAAAAAGCGCGAACCCGTCGAGGTGATCACCGAACACGCTATTTATACGAATATGGTGATCACCAGCCTGACGCCCACGCACTCCGCCCCATACAAGGGCGCGCTGGAAATCGGGATCACGTTTCAGCAGGTCAATTTTGTCGAGCTGCAAAGTGTCGGACGGTCGCCGTCGACGCTGAAAGGGAGCGCGAAAAAGACAGGATCAGCCCCGGTGCAGAGCGGAAAGGTGGAAGCGAAGGAACCGGCTAAAACATGGATTGCAGAACAACTTGACGCTTGGAAGAAATAGATTGCCCATGTTTTTCTACTTCCTTACTTGACTTTCTGAATACAATGTGATTTTGGAAGTCAGGAGGAATACTTATGAGACTTCTTGGTAATATTCTTTGGCATTTTCCCTGCTTCGGTTTTTTGATGTCGTTGTTTTCTTTCATAGTTGGAGGTATTTTAACCATCACAGTCATTGGAGCTCCTATTGGGCTCGGTTTAATTCAATATTCTAAGTTCGCGCTTGCTCCGTACAGCTATGCGATGATAGATAAACGGGAGTTGCATCCAAATAAAAGTGGGAATGTATTGTATTCAGTTCTTTGTGTAATTATAAGAATACTTTATTTCCCTCTAGGAGTGATTTTATTCTTATCCGGACTCGTTCAGGTCGTCATCATGTGCTGTACGCTTGTCCTTATCCCGATGGCAGTTCCTTATGCAAAGTCTCTGTCCACGTTTTTTAACCCTATGGGTAAGGTCTGTGTTCCCGTTGCAGTCGTGAACGAGCTTGAGCGGCGCAAGGCTGAGAAAGAAGTAGAAAAGTATCTTAATAATTAAAAAGAGTTTCCGAATTGTATAAAAGCCCTCGGCTTATTCGCCGGGGGCTTTCATGTTTTTGATTTTCTAAACCGCCTACGCGGCGGATAACCCCACATGCGTGGGGAAGACCTGCTCAACTAACTGTGCAGTCTCGATGAGAGAGAAACACCCCCACATATGTGGGGAAGACATGAAAGAAAAAGTAGCTGAGGAAACTGGTTCGGAAACACCCCCACATGCGTGGGGAAGACTGTATGTGCATATTTTGACTGGCGCGCTCACTAGAAACACCCCCACACGCGTGGGGAAGACAATTTCACCAAAAAGATGAAAAAAAGCAGCTTGGAAACACCCCCACATGCGTGGGGAAGACTAGCGGATAGCCTTGGCGCCAGTGGCGTTGACGGAAACACCCCCACATGCGTGGGGAAGACCCGCCTACGCGGCGGATAACTCAAGTACTGGACTGTCTACCTGTGGACGAACCTTCTAAACCGCCTACACGGCGGATAACCCATCGCTACTTACTTGTACCGATGCAAGCCTTCTACCGCCTTCGCGGCGGATATACCCTCTTTAACAAGAGTAAGAGAAGACCTTCTAAACCGCCTACACGGCGGATAATCGGGGAACCTTTTATGCTTGTAATGCTTGAATGGCCGTATCGGGTGATCTTTCAAAAATCCGTATCAGTGCTGCTGCAGGGCCTGTCGGTTGCCTCCGGTTCTGTTCCCAGTTCTGGAGGGTTTTGACGCTCACCCGGAGGAGCAGCGCAAACTCGCTCTGAGAGAGTCCGGTCTGTTCACGAACGCTTTTCACGTCGGGACCGGAAATCTTGAATGAGCGGGAAGGGAAGGCCTGCCCTTTGGCTATGCTTGCCGCCTCTTTGAGGCTTGCCGTTAGATCGGCAAACAAATCCTTATCCATGTGCCAACTCCTTGACCAGTTCTCGTAATATGCTGGTTTCCTTGTCTGTAAGGGTATCCTTTTTGTTTTTGGGATAAATCAGGAGCATGTAGATTTGCCCCTTTGCCGTCATCCAGTAATAGATGACGCGAACGCCTCCGCTTTTCCCTTTTCCTTTAGCTGAAAAGCGCACTTTACGGATTCCCCCGCCGCCTTGGATGATGTCGCCGCAAGACGGATTATCCGCAAGCATGAACTGGAGTTCGCGGTATTCATCGTCAGGAAGAAGTTCCAACACGAGGCGGGTAAATACAGGCGTTTCGATAAATTCCATAGTGTTACTGTACGTCATTGGCGTATGAAGTCAATATTTTTGCTCATGGCTCTCAGAAGGTTTTCTTTCAAAGGTTTCCTTCACATTTACCCCGAGTGCGTCCGCGATACGGGCAAGCGTTGAAAGACGGCATTCTGAAATGCCATTGTCTTGCCGGGCTTTGAATAGTGCTTGTCGGGAAACACCAGATAAATCAGCTAGTTTTTGAGTGGTAATTTTTTTTTCTTCAATTAATCTATTAATATTACTTGTAAACATTTAATACCCGGGTTCTTTTTTGTAAGTGATACTTGACGCTTCCTGTAAAGTATCGTATACATAAATTGCCGAAAGGGCAATAAATAAAACAGCCCGCCAAGGTGCTACCAACACCAAGACGGGCCTAACCATCAATCTACTTTAAGGGAGTAGACCTATGGCTTTATCTAACATCACTGATCTTCGATTTCCCGTCAATCATTCTATTTCACTGCCGTCTTATCTTAACTTTTTTTACAAAAACATTCCTGTCATGACTACTGAGATGTTGGCGCAGGCGTATGACGTTACTCCTAAACAGATACGTCAAAACTCTGCAAACAACCGGGAACGATTCATTGAAGGGAAGCACTTTTTTTCTATATCAGGTCAAGAGCTCAAGGATTTTCGTTTGCGAGTCGAAAACTTCGACTCGCAAATTTCATCCAAGGTTCGTGTGCTGATACTGTGGACAAAGCGCGGTGCGGCACGTCACGCAAAGATGCTGAACTCGGATCGGGCGTGGGACGTGTTCGAGCTTCTGGAAGAGACGTTCTTTGCAGTTAAACCCAACCGTAAGCCTCTTGAAAAACAGAAGGAGAAGAAGGCCCTGCCTCCGGTTCAACTGAGCTTACCCGCCCCGGACTATCTGGATGAAACGCCGTTCTTGAAGTTTGTTGAAGAAATCCAGTCCGCACATGAAGAGGTACGTAATATTCTTCAACCGTTGATGTCGAACTCCTTCAACCTTTGCCTCGAATTAGGGCTGGAGTTGGGAAAGCGTTCAGGCATGAGGAGCGGCTCCATCAAGGGAATGGATCCAACAAGGAACCTCACTGATCTCCTCCAGCACTCCATATTCTCTGATCTCCGACAGGCTCTTATCTATCCAGAAAGACACCTCGCGGACTATGCGAATCCCGGCTACGCGCTGCTTGGAATCGTGCGGCAGTTGAACGCACGGTAGGGGGCGGACATCATCACCACCCACGAGGCAGCCAAGGGAATGCAACGCAAGCACTCCACGCTTATGCGAGACATAGACCGGGTTCGGTCCATCCTCCCGCCGGGCTGCGCGGGAACGATCTTCACCTTGGACACGTAGACCAACCCCTCCGGAAAGCGACAACGGTTCTTTCACCTTACCCGCGACGCCTTCCCTTTCTCTTCATGGGAGGGGCTACGAAACATGAAATCTTGTGGATGATGGACGCCATTAAGGTGGTGTAACGAAATAGCCCCCAACCGAAAGGAAGGGGGCTTTTTTATGTCTTGTCCCGGAGCTTCCTCAGGCTTCATAAAAAAGTTGTCCGGGAAAACCTTTTGGAATAAGGTAGTTGGAAAGCGGCTCTGGAAATGAAGGATTTGACAGAGATGGTGATACAACACGCTGAAAAGAAAGGAGAGACTATCAAATATCTCTAGTTATCCGCCGCGTAGGTGGTTTAGAAGGCAATGCTGCCGCATTCGTCATCCATTTCAACGTTATCCGCCGCGTAGGTGGTTTAGAAGAACAGGCCCGCGCCGCCAACCCGGACCCCATGGTTATCCGCCGCGTAGGTGGTTTAGAAGATACTGTCCATGAGAGCAACGGCATCCGAAAGAGTTATCCGCCGCGTAGGTGGTTTAGAAGAGAAAGCCACGTTCCGAGGAAGCCCCCACAAGGTTATCCGCCGCGTAGGTGGTTTAGAAGTCGAACCGCAGGACTTCGCCGAGTACCATCGCGTTATCCGCCGCGTAGGTGGTTTAGAAGTCATTGTACGGAAGAGCACAGGGCGTAGGGACGTTATCCGCCGCGTAGGTGGTTTAGAAGGGTTACATTTTTAACTAATTTGCTTAGCGAGCTGTTATCCGCCGCGTAGGTGGTTTAGAAGTGCTTGAAAAGGCGGACGCGGCCCGCGCTGCTGTTATCCGCCGCGTAGGTGGTTTAGAAGTAAACGGCGGGAAATATGCTCCATTGCTTTACGTTATCCGCCGCGTAGGTGGTTTAGAAGGCTTCCGGCAGTGCGTCAGGCATTCCGTTGCCGTTATCCGCCGCGTAGGTGGTTTAGAAGATCGCGGAGCACTTTCTCCTGCTGACTCGTGAGTTATCCGCCGCGTAGGTGGTTTAGAAGGCCCCGGAATCCGGGGCAAGTGCGGGGCTAGGGTTATCCGCCGCGTAGGTGGTTTAGAAGGTCCTTGGAAAGCTGAGAAAGGCTTGCCGCTCGTTATCCGCCGCGTAGGTGGTTGTAGGGGGGCAGTTAAGATGAGAATAGGCCATATGGCTAGATAGTGTAGGCGGTATGTCGGCGATATGTAGGCGGTACGCGGGGATAGCGGGTATCTGACCCGCGATTTAGCGTCGAAACCAACTTGAGAATTTTTGGGCCGAAACAGGCCGTTTTGTGCAGGCAACTTGAGAATTGTGAGTACCCCGGTGTGTCGGAATTGACACAAAACCGGGGCATTTTTTTATGCTATTATTTACAGACTGGTGGGCAGCGTTGCAGCACGTCATCACTGGACGGGATATGCTGCCGCTCGTCAAAGGGGGAAGCCTCTTCCCGGCGCTGGCGCTCCCGAAGCGTTGCGTTTTCTTCGCGCAACAGGCCGTTTTCCTTCAAGAGCCTTCGATTTTCATCAGCCAGTTCGTCGCGTTGGTTCTCCACCTTTTCCAACTTGGCTTCCAGCTTTTCACAGCGGGCACACGGTATTGTGCTTGCTGTTTCGCTTGGTTGCACCTGTTCAGAGTGCGGTGTGCTTGTGGGCCGCGCCTCTCCGGGGCGCATGGGGCCAAGGCCAAAAAAAATCCAATCTAATGACACACCAAAAGTTTTAGCGATTTCTATTCCCCATGCCGGGGGGATTTTATCCTTTTTTTTGGCGTTATAGATAGACTGTGCTGATATTCCTAATGCGATAGCCAGGCCTGGCTCGTTTTTTGTTCCTGCGCCAATAATAAGCCTTTCTAATATGCCGCCTGTGGTTGCATCTTTCATGGGGGTAACCTGCAACCGAACATGCAATCAATATATACAAATAATATACTGATTTTATTCGGTAAAATTTTTTACGCCCAAAAGCAAACCTGCAACCAAATTATAGGTTGACATAGCACACTAAAAGTGTGTAAAACAAGTTTGTGAGCGGTTCAGTAGTCAATTCAGTTCTGAACCACTGTAACCGCCCCCAATCGGAAGATCAACGTCCTGACTTTTGTGAAGTTTGGACAAGCGGCAAAGGAAAGCAAATGTCTCAGATGTCCCTTTTTGACTGCGATTACACCCGATTTGCCGGAGTCATGCCCGCAGTGCGCGCCGCGATGCGGCGAGCAGCGGGCGCTCCGGACAGCGTTGGGCGTAAGGGGTTGGTCGACAAGATCAATCTGATCGCGGGCGAGGCCGAAATCCGGCTCACGGGCGGATCGGGGACGTCCATCTCCAAGGACACCTTGGACAAATGGCTGTCCCCTTCGGACACCAGCCATCCCCCTTCAGTTCTGGCTGTGCTGGTCTTCTGCCGGGCCTGCGAAAACTTTGAGGCGCTTCGCGTCATCGTGCAGGCTGTGGGGATGGATTTGATGACGCCCGAGGACAGGCGGCTCCGGGATTATGCCGAGGCCGATCTGAAGATGAAGGAAGCGCGGAAGCGTAAACGGCGGCTGGAGGAAGGATTATGAACCGACGTCGTGCAGGAACTCCACTCACCCGGGCGGAACTCGGCGCACAGCGTTGCGGCGTCGCCAAGCGCATCTATGAAGCCCTCCAAAGGAAGGGGCGCACGGCGGGCATTGTCGCCGAAGAGCTCGGCATTTCCGAATCCGCCGTGTGCGCCACCGTCAGGGGATGCAACCATTCCGAGCGCGTTTTGGACGCGCTCCGGTCGGCGGGCGTCCCTGAACGATACCTTTTTGACCCCCGCCGGATGGCTCCGGTGGGGAAGGAGGCGGCAGCATGAACGACTTTACTCCCGTGGGGATTCTAAAGGACGGAGTGGACCGGATTCAAGAGGCTCTCGATCATCTCGAATCGCCAGTCATCAAGGCCGCCCTTCTTAAGCGTGACAGGGATAAGTATGCCCGTCTTGTATGCAGCCTTATCGACGTCAAGTGCGCTGTTGCGGCTGTGGCCACAGTCATGGAGCGGGAAATGAAGGAGGATGCATGAGTAGCTATGCCAGCACAACATCTTGTTCACCGTTCTTCATAAGAGAACTTCGGGATCTTGCCCGTTTTCTGGATGAATTGGGCATGTCGCAGGAGATGATCAATATGACTGTGGCTGCCCGGGCCGGATTGCCGATTGAACCGGTTGATCCGAAGTCTCCCATCTTCGTGTGGGAAAAGGGCGGAGAAGAAGAGGAAGCTCCGGCACCCGAAGCGCAGCCCCGCAGTCTGGATGAATGCCGCGAGGCTGTGCTTCATGTGGTAGCCGTGCTGGATCAGAATGATGTCGTCGATGTGTTAACGTCGGTGCTTAATAGAGTGCTTGCAACGACAAGATACACTGCAACAGTTAAGCTTCATCGTTCAATTTCTTATGGAGCGTAGTAGCAAACTCGGCAAAAAGTTCAGCCTGTTTCATAAGCGTATCACTGATTTTTTCAGACTTTTTTCTTCTCCGATCTGGCCCGGAACGGTTCCGGGGTTGAGGTGAATAGGTTTGCAGGTACACCATACCAGATTGGAGAAGGAACCCAAAGAGCCGCAGCGTGCCGGAACGCCCTGAGCGTCCGCGCACCTGACGGCCCGGCTGCCAAGAACGCCGGAACCCCGTGAGGGTTTGAGCCTCGGAACGCCGGAGCCTCAGCGGGTCAGCATCCCCTTAGCGGATCGGAACCCCGGAAGGCCGGAGCATCCTGAAGACCGGAACTCCCTGCGAGCCAGTGTCTCGGAAGGCCCGAGCGTCGGCAGCAGCTACCGCGACCGTGTAGGCTTTCGCCGCATTTCCAGCGAAAGCAGCGTGCAACGGCGAAGTCCGTGCTCTTCAACACGGGACGCCAGCCCGGAGCGGCACAATCCGGGCCATTTTTTTGAAGGAGTAGTGGGCATGGCCATGAAGGACGCATACAGCACGCAGGAGGCGGCTGCCCTACTTGGAATAACAAGGCAGTCAGTTGAGAGGCGCGCAATCCGCGAAGGCTGGCAGTCTCGCCCGCGCTCCGGTCGCGGCGGCGGGAAGGAATGGTTGCTTGCCTCCATGCCCGAAGCCACGCGCATCCAGATCGCCAAGGCCGTCGCCGAAAGCTCCGTTCCCGCGCCCATTACGCCCAGCGATATCGCGATTCCCGACTGGGCGAACGCCATTGGGCTGGCCCGTTTTCGACTGGTTATGGAATGGCGCGAACGCTGCGCGAAGTCCAAGCAGACGAAAAGCATGGCGAGCGCCATGTTCGAGCTGGCCTACCGTTCCGGACAGTTGCTCCCCAACATTCATAAGCAGCTTGGGGATGTCTCCATCAAGACCTTGTATCGCTGGGACGCCATGCTGCGTGACCACAACGACGACTATCAAGCGTTGTGCGACAGGCGCGGAGCGTGGACGAGCGGAGGCCCGAAGGGACTTGGGCAGGTCGGACGGGAAGCGGAATCCACTTTTCTGAAGGCTTATCTCAATGACCGCAAGCCTAGTATGCGTCTCGCATGGCTCGCCACATGCTCCGTTCTCGAAAAGCACGGGCTGGAAATTCCCAGCTACAGCAGCGTGGTGCGGATGTTCAAGCGGTTTGATGCGGAAAATCACGATGTCGTGGTGCTGATGCGTGAGGGAGCCAAGGCGCTGGAAGACAAGGTCGGCAAGTTCATGAACCGCGACGACGGCCTGCTGAAGGTCGGAGACGTGTTGGTGGCCGACGGTCACAAGCTGAACTTCCTGATCATCAATCCCGAGACGGGCAAGCCCACCCGCTACACGCTTGTCGGATGGCAAGACTGGGCCAGCCGCATGTTTTTGGGGTTTGAGCTGATGCCATCCGAAAACACGCAGGCTATCGCCTCATCACTTTATCGCTCCATCATCCAGCTAGGGAAGAAGCCCGGCTGTGTCCTCTTGGACAACGGCAAGGCGTTCAAGAACAAGTTCTTCGAGCAACAGACAGACCTTGAAGAACTGGACGGGCTGTATCTGCGGCTCGGGATCAACGTGATGCACTCCCAACCGTATGCCGGGCGCACCAAGATCATCGAGCGATGGTGGGGGGACTTTGATCGGCAGGCGGAATGCGCCATTGACAGCTATATCGGCCATAGCATTGCCGACAAGCCCGCGCATCTCATGCGGAATGAGGACTGGCAGCAGTCCCGCCAGACCGGATGGGTGCCGACGCTGGAAGACGCCAAGCGGCTCATCACCGACTACGCCAAGTGGAAGGCCATACAGCCGCATCCGAAGCGGCCCGGAACGACGCCGTGGGAAGTGTTCGCGGCAGGGCGGGGAGAAGGCTTTTCAGAAGATGAACGGGCTGATCTTGCTCGAGGATTTCTCTACCGCAAGAAGATTCGTCCGGCCCGCTGCCGCTTTGCCATGATGGGCCTCACGTTCGAGTCGGACGAGCTGTACGGCATCAATAAAGAGCTGACGGCGCACTATTCCTTCTCTGATCTCTCCGAAGTGTACGTCTACGATGACGGGAGATTGGTGACGGTGGCGAGGCCCGTGGAAAGTGTGCATCCGATGGCGGAACTCTACGGTACGGCGTTGGATGTGGCCACGGTCAAGAAGATGCAGAAGGCAGCAACGCGGCTGCGGGCCGGAACGCGCAAGCTTGCCGAGGAAATCGGTGGCGAAGCTGGCAACGTCATGATGTCGCTGCAGCACATGCAGGGAGTGGCCGAGCGCCGCAAGCCCCTGCTGCTTCGCCCGCGCCAGCCTGAAGCCCTTCCGTTGCCAGAGCTTTCGGAGGAAGAAGCCGCGCAACTTGCCGCCATCGCCGAACGACATCAGCAGGCGGAGGCCGCGCAGCCCGCGTATACGCTGCCGGAGTTCTTCGCTTCCGAACTCGACAAGTACGCCTATCTTTTTGAGATTTCAGTAATAAACGGTACTCCTCTGAAGCAGGAGGATATGGAGTTCATGACTCGTTACGAAACTTCAGAGGAGTATCGCACAACAACAGGTCGCCGATTTGAGCAGTTGCGCGGCCTGTACGCCCCTAAAGAGAGGACTGCATGAAGAAGGTATTCATTGAGACACAAAATGTCCAGCGCCTGCGCAAGGTCGTCGGCATGGCCGTAGATACTGAAAAGGGCCGTCCGGGCATGGTCGCCGTGTGGGGCGAGGCCGGGACGGGCAAGACCGAAGCTTCTCAGATGCTTTACGCCGAACGGGGGTTCTATCTGCGGGCGATGGAAGGGATCACACAGTGCGCTTTTATGCAAGACCTCTGCTATGAAGTAAAAGGCTCCCGCCCGCACGGGACGCATCGGTGCAAGACCGAGATCATCCGCGAACTCGAAGGCACGCACACGCCGATTTACATTGATGAAGCCGACCGTCTGGACATCCGGCGCATCGAAGACCTGCGCGACATCTACGATATGACCGGCTGCCCCATCATTCTGATCGGCGAACAGGCGCTTCTCACGCGGCTTGAATCCCGGTCGCGCATCATCGACCGCATCCCGCAAGAGTTCCGGGTACCATTCGGCAAGGTCGAGCGTGCCGACGTGATGCTTTTTGCCCTCGAAGCCGCCGACCTGAAGCTGACGCCTGAAGCCGCCGCGCTCATCCACGCCGAGGCAAAGGGCATTTTCCGGCGCGTCCACAACGGCGTGCTCTCCGTCGAGAGCGCGGCGCGGGTCGCCGGGGTGCGCGACGTATCCGCCGAGCTCGTGAAGCAGGCGCTTGGAATCCGGAGGTAAACATGCGCAGCGCGAAGATGGAAGAAGTGCGGAACGTGATCAAGACGTTTTCCGAGAATGGAAACACGGTCACGCTCGCACAGGTCCAGAAAATTGTCGGTGTCGAGACGCCGGAAGACCGCAGAATGGTGCGCCGAAGGGTTCAGGAGCTGATCGAGCGCGGCGAGGTCGAACGGGACGGGCAGTATGTCTACAGATATGTCCCCGGTCGTGAGCCGCGTCGGTATGGCAAGAGCTACATACGCGCATGGAAAATCATCAGGATACAGCCCCCGGGCTGGTCAAAGTCCACCATCGTCTCCTTGGCTCGGGTTAGCGGAACCATCGTCCAGCGGTATGTCAAATTTCTTGAAGAGGAAGGATATGTCGCAAAGATCGGACGCGATAAAGGGGCGACGCTGTGGCGCACGACGCAAAAGGGACAGGCCGAACGGGAAACCCCGTGGCCACCGCTTGAAAATCCTGACGCCTATGCCCGCGAACGGGCGGCGACGGCGGCGCTTTGTACGCTTATGCTCACGTCCGATCTAGACAAAGAGTACGCCCGGGAAAAAATCCGTGGACACCTTGCCGTCCTGAATCAGAAGTTTTCCAGTCAAGTTGAGAATAATCTCGAAAGCTAAGGAGAATCCCATGTATAGCGATGAAATCAGAAGTATTATGGCGGCTCTGGGCGTTCTTGCAGGAAAGATCGGCGAAGAAGAGTGGGCGCTGGTACGGATGGCCCGGCATAACCTCAGCGAGCTGGCCGACCGTGTGCAGGCTGTCGAGGGTACTATTCAGGTCTCCGTGAAGGAAGGAGAGTGAACATGGCGGAAAAACTCACCATCAAGAATATGTCGCAAGCCGAAGGTGCGCTGGCGGAGATGTCGGCCATCAGCCGTAAGCTCTCTCTGATCGAAGGGACCATGAATGAAGAGATCGATTCCGCCAAGGCGCGGGCGCAGCAGGAGGGCGCGCCCTTGATCGCTCGGTACAACGAACTCGAAAAAGCGGTCAAGGCCTACGGGACACTGAACAAATCCCGGCTTTTTTCGGAGCGGAGGAGCCTCGAGCTGGCGTTCGGCACCATCTCGTTCCGTCAGTCTACACGTATCACGCTCCAGCATCGTGTGACTGAAGAGATGGCGCTTCAGGCGCTGCGGGAACTTGGACTGCCCGAGGGTATCCGTGTGAAGGAAGAGCTGGATCGGACGGCGATGGCCGACTGGCCTGATTCGAAGCTGGAGACTGTCGGCATGAAGCGCCGCACGGTCGATACTATCTCCGTCGACGTCAAAGCCGAAGAGCTGGTGGGGTAAAAGATGGCGAAGGTTACCTTTTCAAAGGCCGGACTTGAGGCTCTTGGGCGGAAGTATGCGGAGGCAGTCCTCCGGGATGCTTCCCTCCCGCCCGAGGCTATGCCTCTGCTTGCTGAGAGCGAGGAATGGGCCAAGGCGTCGGACACGCTCAGAAAGGCGGTTTGCGACGCCATCCGCGACAATGCCCGGCGCGAGCTTCGCCATGCGGGGTTTCCTGTGGAAAAGATAAACCAAGTTATCAAGAGAGGTTAGTATGACCAAGGCGGAATTGATCAAGCGGTGGAAGGAGGATGGGAACGAGGGGTATTCGGCGGCCCAGCTTGATGTCCTGCTCAAGTCCCTGTGCAGCGTCATCGCGACAGAGCTTTATGAGGGCGGCGAAGCGTCTCTTCCTGTGCTCGGAAAGCTCACGACCGTGCGGGTGAAGGGCCGCGATTACCGGAATGTCCATACGGGAGAAAAATACCATGTCCCTGCACACCTGCGAGCTGTCTTTCGGCCTTCCAAGACATTTAAGGAACTGCTGAACTAGGGAGAAAGGCCATGAGTGAAGACGACTTGATCCGGTGCAGCTTCTGCGGGTGTTCTACAGAGGAGCGCAAGCACATCATTGTGGGCTCGGGCGCAAACATCTGCGACAAATGCGTGCTGGCGTGTGTGGAAATCCTGATTGGTGCGAACGAGACGGAACATACCCCGGAAGCTGCTCCGGTACAGGGCGAGGAAAAGGAATAGCTATGGACGATGAAGCATTGATGGATAAGGGGATGAACACCCCGTGGCAGTTGACGCTTCGTGAAGCCGCCCTTTTCATGGAGCAGACGGGGGCCGAGAGCATGGTGGTCGGGATGAAATTCCAAAGCGGAAAAACGCTTCGGGTAAAAGTCGCGATTGCGGAGCCGGATGCTCAGGAATAGCGCGAAACCGCCCCCGTGTGGGGCGGTCGTCCGGGGGTGGCGCTCCGGGCCTGATGAGCAGCCAAAAAGGAAACAGCATGAACGAAATGATCTCGGATGAAGTCTTGTCTATCGTGCGAGAGACAATCGGCCCGGGGGGAAGATATATAACGCTGCCGTCTCATATCGTGACGGCCATGATCGCCCGGATAGACCATCAGGACAAGCTGCTCCGTGCTTATCGCACCCTTGATGCCTGCTACCGCGAGTGTCTGCGGGCGATGGAGAGAGGTTCTATTGAGTTGGAGTGCCTTGACAAACTGGTGGCCGCGCGGGGAGCTGTGGCCGATCTGGAAGAGATATAGAGTCATCCCATGAAAATAAAAATAAATTCCGTTGAGATTCCCGAGGTAATGCTTGACGTCGCCGCGCGCGCATCCGGTTTTTCCGATGGGCTTCGAGTGGCGATTGGAGTCATCAGAAAGGAAGCTTCGCAGGTACGTTTCCTCTCTGACGGGGTACTCTTGGAGAATATCGCCTGCAAGATAGAACAAAACTTGCCGGGGGCCGTGAGTATGTACACCGATAGCATCGCCAAGGTGCATGGCTGGAGGAAGAATGATGAAGACGACACCCAAGCGTGACTGCACAAACTGCGGTTGGGGCGTGGAGTGGGAGCTTGGCTTTAACTCTCGCGGTGAAGAGAGGCTCAGGGGCCGATGCCGCTTTCAGCCGATGCCCAAGTTTTGTGGAGGGCTGCGGACGACCATCAGCGCGCAGGCCAAGCCCGCGACGGATTGCCCCGCATGGAAAGAGGCGTACGGCCCCGTTCCGCCGTGGGGCGTATGGACCGCTCAGTGGCTTCTGGAGCTTTTGATCGAGAAGGGGCGGGAGGTATGGGACAATCTGCCTCCAGAGCTTCAGAAAGAGTTCGAAGCACAAGGCATGACAAGACCATAGCGCGAAACGGCCCTACACGGGCCGTCGCCGGATGATTTCCGGCCTGATGAGCAAAAGCAGACATCAGAGGAGAATAAGGGTGAAAGACAATCGGCATTTTATCGGCTCGATTTGTGTCAGAATCGGCACGGAACGCACGAAGCTTGAGCTGTCCCCCGCGTCCATCCACGGCGGCGGTGATGGGTTTCGCGTGCGTGTGAACCGCCGCTGGCTCAATGCCCCGGAGGGCGGGCCGCTCTTTGTGGGCCCGGATCGGCTTGGCCAGCTTGTGGCCGACGTCGCCCTCGGCGGGATGCCTTCCTCGGAGCCGGAGCCCGATCTGCCTGTTAAGACGCGGGTGAGCATCCGGCGGGAAACGGACGGCATCGTCTGGCATGACGGCGCGTGGACCGTCTCGCCGCCCATCCGTGGCTACGACGGGCGCTGGTATGTCGCCGTCACCACGGCCCACAAGGGCATCGGATTTGTCCCGGTAAGCAGTGTCATCAGGAGTAACCGTAATGGCCACACAGAATAGACGCCCGCTGTACGCCAAGATTGCCATCGCCCGGAAGCAGCTTCCGCATCTTGATGAAGACGCCTATCGCGAGCTGCTGAAGAAGGAGTTCGGCAAGGAAAGCGCCAAGGATTTAAACTGGTACCAGCTCGAAAAGCTGGTCCATGTCCTTGCCACGCTCGGAGCTTCTTTCGAGAGCAGGGGCAGCAGCCGCAAGGTGACCGCCAAGGCCCGCCCGGACTGGATTTCCGTGCCCGACGACGCGCCCCATGCTTCATTAAAGCGCCAGATTTTGGCGATCTGGAAGAAGCTCGGCTACAGCATGGCCAGCCTTGAAACCCGCATCCGGCGGCAGTTCGGCACACATACCTTCGCATGGGTCCACGATCACGAGAAGTTGACGGCCCTGCTCACGGACCTCCAGAAGCGCGAGCGGGCTTTCGACAAAAAGGGGGCGGCGTGAGCGGGGAGCTGGAGCGCCTGCGAGCTGACATCCTTGCCCGGTATGCGTCAATTTATCAGTTTTGCAGGCAACATGAGAATCTGAAGCGTTCTACGGTCTATGCCGTTCTCGCCGGGCGCTACGCGGGCGACGCGAAAGAGCAGCTCGCCCGCATCCGAAAGGCGCTGGACGGCCCGGGCCCGCAGCCGGTAGTCCTGACCCGGGAGCGGCTGGCCGAAGTGCTCCAGCAGGTGAAATGCCGTCGCTGCCGCCCGGCGAGTCGCCGCAAATGCCAGCGATGCCGGGTTGTTACTTTTGAGGAGTCTCGAGCGATGATTGATTTTTTGCACTACTATCAGGAGGAACCATGTCGCGGACTCTGATCATGGATATCGTGCGCCTGACCCGCGACGGCTGGCGTCCTTACAGCGGCAGGCCCGAAGGCTACGTCTACGAGCGGCTCGGCTGCCCTTACTTGCTGGCCCAGCGCGGCAAGCCGTACTGGTTCGTCAAGGGCGACCTGTACCTTTGCGTGGGCTGCGTGCGTCGCTGCAGCCTTTCCCGTCCTGAGGGCTTCCCCGCGCAGCTTCCCATACGCTACCCCGAGCCTCGGCAGCCGTATACGCTGACGCCCTATGAGATGGTCGAGAAAAAGCCGCTTCTGACGGTCGAAGAAGCGGCCTACTGCCTGAACGTCTCCAAGCGCACGGTCTACGACTACATCGATCTGGGAAAGCTCAACGTCCTGAAAGAAGGCCCGAAACGCGTGAGTTCACGGGATGTTCGGCGGATGATGGAGGATTTTGTCTTTGACGAGTAAAAAAGCGTGCACAGATTGCGACGTTTCCGGAGAGAAAGGCCCCGGTATGGCAGTGTAGCCGTGCCGGGGCTTTTCGTGTGCCAGCCTCGGTAACCCTCCTTCCCGCCGGGATTGGCCCGGCGGGTTTAAACCGCCGAGGTCGCCATGAAGTTTCTGAAGTCTCTTTTCTCCTCCCGCCGCTGGTTCGCACTGGCGCTGCTGGCCACCGTCTGTCTGTCCGTTTTACTTGTCCTTTTCGCTCCGCAGCAGGCCCCCGTGGTCCACTACAAGCTGACGCTTGTCCTCCTTGCTGGTCTTGTCCTGTACCTGCTTGATTACGTGCTTTTCCCGTTCGCATCCCCAGATTCGTACCTTGTCGACGACTGGCGCAAGGCCCCCGATGCCGACAGGCCGGATGACGCGGACTACCCAATCGTGGAGGGATACCGGCAGGTCTTTTGTATCGCCATGCTTCGTCGTGCCATCATCATCGGCTGCGGGATGCTGGCCGTGGGACTGGGGCTGTAGCCATGAGCGCCAGACAGTATCTGTCCCGCATATGGGAGCTGGCGTTGCCTCACGCCAAGACCATGCTGGCGGTGCTTTGGAGATGGCTGAAGGGCTGGCCGGACTTCCTCCTGCTCGAATGCGCCAAAGGGTATCCCTACTTCCGCGCAGGATTCTGGTTTGTCCTTGGCGGCATCTGTGCGCTGTCGCTCGTTATTTTGTGTTGCCACGCGAGCCACGCCGCCGAGGTCAAGATTCCCCGCGCCGCCCTCCAGTACCGCTCCGAGCTGATCCGCGCCTCGCGGATGGTCTGGGGGCTGGATGCGCCTGTGGCCGTCTTCGCGGCGCAGATTCACACCGAGAGCTGGTGGAAGAACGGCACAGTGTCTTCGGCGGGGGCGCAGGGGCTGGCGCAGTTCATGCCGTCCACGGCGAAGTGGCTCCAGCGGGCGGCCCCGGAGACGGGCTCTCCCGCGCCCTTTGATCCACGCTGGTCGCTGCGGGCCTGCGTGACCTACGACAAGTACCTTTTCGACCGCATCGCACCGCGCCGAGGCAAGTCTCTCACCGAGTGGAACCGCATGGCCTTCACCCTGTCCGGGTACAACGGTGGCCTTGGCTGGACGAACCGCGACCGCACCAAGGCCCTGCAGTCCGGCCTTGATCCGGACATCTGGTTCGGACACGTCGAGCAGGCAAACGCGGGCCGCAGGATCAGCGCGAAGCGGGAAAACCAGCGATATGTGCAGCTTATCATGCGCGAGCGCCAGCAAGTCTACATCAAGTCCGGATGGGGCAGTGGTGTAACTAATGAGTAAAATCGGGATGATCGCCGCGTTTGTCCTCTGCTGTGGATTGATCACATGGGGCTATGTACGGGGAAGCAGAGACGCCTCCGCCGAGTACGCCGCGTTGATAGCCAAGGAAAAGGATGCCCATGCGGAAACGAAGAAGGCGCTCGAAGCCGCCCTTGCGACGGGCATCGGCTGGAAGGCTGCTTATGAGGAGATGGAAAGCTCGGCGGCGGCCTATCGGGATACGGCTGAAGCCTGCCTTGTCCGGGAAAAGGACTGGCGCGCCGCCGTGGAGCGTCAGGAGTCCGTCCTGCGCGAGGCTTCCAGCCGCGCCCGGACTCCCGAGGAGCGAGACCATGTCGTGGATGATGCGACGCGCCGCAAAGCTGCTGCTCTTCTCAACGCTGCTTGGTAGCCTGTTGCTTGTGGCCGGATGCGCGGAGCGTCTCCCGGAGCTGCCGCCCGCCCCGCGCATCATGCTAGCGCGGGATTGCCCGGCCCCGGAGCGGCCTGATTTGCCGCCGGTTGATGGGGAACTGCCGTTTGATGCGCCGGAGAATGTTTCGGCGCTCATGCGGCGGGATGCGATTTTAAAACGTTATGCCGAGGGGTTGGAGGCCGCCGTCGACTGCTACCACAAGGCGAAAAAGGAGGACTCCGATGCCCGTGGAACAGATACCACAGTTGATTGAGGCACTGGCTTCCATCGCCGGGATTTTGCGGCAGCTCGGTGTGCCGGGACTTGTAGCGCTGGTGCTGGCTGGCCCCGCTGCAGTGCTGATCGTGATACTTGTCCTCGATCATCTCAGGACACGGCACACGGACACACGAGCCGCCCGCCACCGTGCCGACATGGAGCGCATGTTCTATGAATATCGAAAGGATATGGAGGCTCGTAACGCAGAGACGCTGGCTCTTGTCGAGCAGCACCGCGCCGATACGCAGGCCATCCTGCGCGACTTTGGTGAAAAGCACGCACAGGTGACGCAATATTACCGCGATAATGTTGAACTTGTGAAGGGGTATCAGCGCATGACGGCTGATTTCTGTGATGTCGTCGTGAACAATACCCGGGCGATGGAACGCATCGCAAACATGAGCGAAGTCAATATGTTCTGTCCAATGGCACGCGAAGCGGCCACGGGGCACAAATAGGAGAGCGTATGAGCGAGAGAACCGAGAATCTGGGACGGCGCGTGGAGCTGAGGCGGGAACGGCAGCGACTCACTGCGGAATGCGATGGGTTGCGTGGGCTTTTGCGCCGCCAGCTTCCGCTGGATGAAGAGGTGGATGATCTGGATGGCGAGGGGATTTTCAATGCGGCGCTCGCGTTGCGGCAGAGCCTCATGGAGCTTTCCGGCATCAACAGGAGGCTCGCCGTTCTGAACCGCGAGCTTGGCGATTAGGGAGGTATGTCATGGAAGTCTATGTCGTTGATGAGCCCATTCCTGACCGTATCCGTCCTGTAGAAAAGCAGATCGGCGAGCTGCGGGTGACGGCGGAGGCCCTGCAGGACTACATCCGTACAGTCTTATACATCAACGATGCCGTTGAGGACGTTGACGCGGCCAAGCTGGTTTACGCGGCGAGCGCCTTCGCATCGATCTCCGACTTGCTGCGGGAGCGACTCGCCAAGCTCGATTCCCTGCGGGGGCTCATGAATGGGCGCTGAGTACGATGCCGACACCCGCTGGCGGGCGATGGAGCTGTACTGCGCGGACAGGCTGACCTTCGCGCAGGTGTCCGAGGCCACGGGCATCGCGGACTCCACGCTGCGGCGCTGGGCTGATGCTTATCAGTGGCGCGAGCGCCGGGAGGAGCTTGCCAAGGCCGAGGCCGACATCCGCATCGACACCATCCGGAGTCGCGCCGCTATTCTAAAGCACCTGCTCGAAGCGGAGGACGGCAAAGCTGCCTCCCAGATCGCCTTTGCCGTGGCCAGTCTCGGGAATCTGGAGCTGCAGTACCAGAAAGCCTTGCTCGCCGGGGAGATCGCCAACCCCGCCAAGCCGGAAAAATCCGTGAAGGTGTCTAGTCGCGCCGAGGCCATCGCCGTACTGAAGCAGGCCGTGGAAGACAAGCTCGGCCTGCTTCTCTCGGACAAGAAGTACGTCACGAGCGACAGCGTCACCGACGTCGCCAAGTGTCTCGCGCTGGTGCAGGAGCTGGAGGCTACGTTGCCCAAGGAAGAGGCCGATGTGGCGAAGCACGGCGGGGTATCCGCCGATATTGCCGAACGACTGGATAAAGCGTTGGGGTTGGTTAAATGAGCGAATTGGGCGTGTTGTTGCCGTATCAGCGTAGGTGGGTGCTTGACGAATCAACCGTCACCGTGTGGGAGAAGTCCCGCCGCATTGGTGCTTCTTATGCAGAGGCGCTGAAGTCCGTGCGCTTCGCCATGCGCAACCGCGACGCCGGAGGGCAGAGCACATACTACCTCTCCTATAATAAAGAGATGACGCAACAGTTTGTGAAGGACGCCGCGTATTGGGCAAAAATCCTCCATGCGGCAGTCAGCGACACGGAAGAACTGGTGCTGCGGAACCCCGATGGGGACATCACCGTCTACCGCATCCGCTTCGCTTCCGGCTTCGACATCTGGGGACTGCCGTCCGAGCCACGTTCCCTGCGTTCGAAGCAGGGGCGGGTCATCATTGATGAAGCCGCCTTCGTCGATGATCTTGCCGAGCTGGTTAAAGCTGCGATGGCGCTGCTCATGTGGGGCGGTTCCGTCTCGATCCTTTCCACGCATAACGGCGAGGACAACGCCTTCAACGAACTGCTCAAGGACATCCGGGTGGGGAAGCGCGACTACTCCCTGCACCGAACGACGCTGGACGACGCCCTCGTCGACGGCCTGTATCGTAAGATATGTCAGTCGCAGGGAAAGCCGTGGACGAGGGAGGCGGAAGAGCGCTGGCGGGAACGGCTTATCGCCGACTACGGTGAAGGCGCGGATGAAGAGCTTTTCTGCATCCCGAACCGCTCATCCGGCGCGTACCTGACCTCGGCGATGATCGAGGCGTGTATGTTCGACGGCGTTCCCGTCATCACATGGACGCCTCCCGCCGAGGACTTTGTGGACTGGTCCCTGCTGGCCGCTGAAGCGGTGACAAAGCAGTGGCTGCGCGAATACGTCGATCCGCTGCTGGCGGAACTTCCCGCCGAGCGCTGTCATTTTGTGGGCGGCGACTTCGGGCGCTCGAGTGACCTTTCAGTTTTCTGGCCGATTACCGAGCGGGTCGATCTGACGCTGGCCACGCCGTTTGCGGTTGAGCTGCGGAACTGTCCTTACCGCACGCAACAGCACATCCTCTTCCACATACTAGACGCGCTGCCTCGATTTTCCGGGCTGGCGCTCGATGCCCGGGGCAACGGCTCTGCGCTCGCGGAGTTCGCACGGCAGGAATATGGGCCAGAGCAGGTAGAAGAGGTCATGATCTCTGAGAACTGGTACCGCGAGACTATGCCAAAGCTGAAAAGCCGCATCGAAGACAAGACGGTCACCCTGCCGAAGAACGCTGATGTGCTGTCCGACCTGCGCTCCCTTCGCGTGGTCAAGGGCGTGGCCCGCGTGCCGGACACCCGGAGCAAGGACGCCACGGGGAAGCGCCACGGCGACGCTGCCGTCGCGCTGGCGATGGCCATCCACGCCCGGGAGAAGCTGGGCGGCGTCGAGCCGTGGAGCTGCGAGACCGTGGATGTGCTCGCTGGCCAGAGGTTTTCTTTCGAAGGATTCTAGCATGAGCGATGCAGTATGATGCCATAAAAGAAGGGCCCCGAAAGGGGCCTTTCTTTTTTAGATAGTATCATCGTAAAGCTGATCAATTATCATTTGAAATTGGTTTTTATAATTAAGGTAAATTTGTTCGAATCTCTTTTCGGCTATATTATCAATATAGGTATATACTTTTTGTAATGTTTCAATTCTATATGTGCCTTTATTACTAGTATCATCTTCAGCGTAAATTTTTTCAACATCATTAATTAATTGTATTAATAAATATTTTAATTCCAAATGAATGGATAGTTTTTTTAATGAATGGATATTTTCTATCTTTTTATCATAAATTAAAGATAGTTTTATAACGCTTTCTTCAGGTAAATAATCTAAGAAGTGAGGATTGTTTTTATATTTATGTATATTTTTCTTCATTATTTCATATACTGATGGAATTTTATTGATTTCAATTAAAGTATATTCTTTATTATTAGTTTTCGCTATTTTATTAATATTTGAAATTGTACCAAAAAAATCCATAAGTGTATCGAGGAGCAATGAGGATACATAGATATATTTTTCTTTTTTATATATTATATCTATATATTTCTTATCGTTTATAGAGAATTTTATATTTAAATCTTTTAGTTTTTGATTTAAAATGACATTTTCTTTTTCTAAACGAGTATTATTTAATATCAATTTATCTCTTATAAATTCATAACTTTTTATATCATTATTTAGCTTTTCTATTTTTTGGATTTTTTCTTCTATATCTTTTTTCTTATTTTTAATCTCGATATCATAAAATGTCATAATAGCATTTTTAGTAGATATATCATTTTTTAAGTTCGAATTTATATCATTTAGTTCAGATATTCTCTTTTCACTGTTTGAAATTTCCAAAAAATACTTTATAGAGTCCATATTTTGCCATAATGTTATAATCGCTATTAGTGCAAGAACAATTGTAGCAATATGCGATCCACATTCTAGTATAGATTTAAAACCAAATCCTTTTATTGATTTGATTTTATGTAAGACACAATAAATGAATAATTTAATATTTTTCATAAAATATCCTATATTTTCTTTCTACCATAAGTTTTTTTTTAATGTTTTTCTATCTCGCGTTAACTACCTAATATCCCATAGTTTTGATGGGAATTTCTTTGCATAGAGTGCGAGGATTCCGGCAAAACCTCCGGTCTTCCGTCAATATGACGGGGATCGGAGGTTTTTTATGGTAGACGGACTTTATCTCGCCGACGGCACGTTCCGGCCCTTTTCCATCGAATCGCTGACAACAGAGCTGGCCACGCGCCAGAACGCCGGTCTTTTTCTCGGCGACGTGGGCGGATGGCTCATGCAGTTACCCGATCCTGATCCCGTGCTCCGCAAGCGGGGCGAGGATGCCGAAGTGCTTATGGAGCTGTCGGCGGACGATCAGGTGACCGCCGCAATGTTGGCCCGCAAGTATCGGGTACTGAACTGCCCTCACTACAGCTTCCGCGCCGGAGCGAAGGATGGCGAGCAGCCCGATGCGAAGGCCACCCTCGTTTATGAGCGTCTGATGTCGGACTTGGAGCGCACGAACATGCGCGTGCTGATCTCAGGCATTCTCGACGCGCCCTTTTTCGGCATGACGCCGCTGGAACTCATCTGGGACTTCACGGCGGGCTGGTGGCATCTGAAGGACATCAAGCCCCGCCCCTACCATTGGTTCGCTTTTGACCAGAAGAACAACCCCCTCTTCCGGGGGGCCTACGGCTGGGCCAGCGCCGATCCGAAGCTGCTGGAGCCGGGGAAAGTCGTCATCGCCGTCCACCAGCCGACCTATGACAACCCCTACGGCCTGCGCCTGCTTTCCCGCTGCCTCTGGCCCGTGGCCTTCAAGCGCGGCGGACTGCAATTCTACGCAAAGTTCGTCGAGCGGCACGGGCTGCCGTGGGTCGTGGGTAGTGCCTCTGCCAAGGCCGAAGCGAGCGACAAACGTGACATGGCGGCGGGGCTCGCCCGGATGGTACAGGACTGCGTTGCCGTCATTCCCGCCGGAGCGGACGTCAAGCTCCTCAGCTCCGGGACGGCGCAGGGCCAGCTCCATGAGGATTTCCTTGCCCGGCAGGATCGGGCCATCTCTAAGGTGCTCATGGGGCAGACCCTGACAATCGAGACGGACGGCAAGAACAGTCTCGCGGCCACGGAAGCACACAAGGGTGTCGCGGACGACATCGCGGACTCCGACAAGGCGATGGTCGCCGACGTCTTTAACGAAATCTGCTGGCTCTATGCGCGGTTGAACGCCGAGGAATCCGTCCTCGCCCCACTATTCAGCTACGAGGAACCCGAAGACCTGAACAGCCGGGCCGATCTCGATGCCAAGCTCAAGAGCATGGGCGTCAAGTGGCTTCGTGCCCATTTCGAGAACGACTACAGCCTGAAGCCCGAAGAGTTCGAGCTTGAAGGGGAGGGAGAGCCCGTAGCGGCCCCGGCTTCTTCTGAAGCGCCGGAGTCGGATGCCCCAGAAGTTGACTTCGCAGCCTCTTCCGGACGCACCCTGGCCGAAGATGCACAAGAGCGGCTTGATGCTGTCCTAGCCAAGCATCTGCCGGAGGCACTGAAGGCCAATCGCAAGTTCGTCAGCCAACTTGAGAAGATCGTCGAGGGCGCCACAACATTTGAAGAACTGGAACTGGAGCTGGCCACGCTGTTGTCTGGCGAGGTGGAGTCGTCGGAATTCGAAGACCTTATGGCCCGCTGCATGTCAGGGGTCTCCGGATATGGTGCCGCCGCTGTGAACGCGGAAGCGGAGGCCGACGATGCCTGAGATTCCCGATCCGGAGATCGTCTTTCAGGGCGTCCAGCCCGATGCGGCTATCAATTTTTGGAAGGACAGGGCGAAGCTCACGTCCGCGCAGGCTAGGGTGCTTGATGCCGGAGCCCGAAGTCGAGCCTTCTATGTGACCGGGCTTGCCGAGATGGACATGGTCAACCTTGTCCACAGGAAGATTCTGGAGGCGCTGGAGAACGGAACGACGCTTGAAGCCTTCAAGGAAGGTATCGGGAGGGTCATCGCATCCGAGGGGTGGAAGGATTACCGCGTTGAAACCATCTTCCGCAACAACCTCCAGACAGCCTACGCCGCCGGACGTTATGCAAAAATACAGGCGGTTAAAAAAACGCGCCCGTATTTGCAGTACTTCACTATGGGCGACATGAGGGTACGGCCTTCGCATGCCGTATTAAACGGTGTGGTTTATCCGGCAGATCATCCGTTTTGGGATGAAAACTATACGCCGAACGGACACAAATGCCGCTGCGGGACACGGACGCTTTCAGAGCGGCAGGTGAAGCGGGAGAAACTTACAGTCCAGAAAAAAATGCCCGGCGACATGATGTGGACTGACCCCAAGACGGGAATGAAGTACCACGTCGCCCGCCCCGGCGCGGATGACGGCTTCCGCAACAACCCCGGCAAAGACTGGTTCGCGGGGCTCCATCCAGAAGAAGTGGACTTTGATGCGGGCGAGGACATGGTCAAATCCGCACTGTGCGTCTTGCCGAAGCCGGACAGCGCCGACTTTGCGGACGTGCGGACCCAGCGCACGGTCGGGCGCGGTCAGGAGTGCCTGCCGCCGCTCGCGGAGCTTGCCCCAGAACACATCCTGCCCGTGAAGAAGGCGGACATCCTGCCCACGGGCCTGTCAGAAGAAGCCTACGCGCTCGCGTTCCTCAGGGAATTCGGCCTGAAGTCTCTGGATGACAGCACACTGTTCCGGCTGCCGTGGTTACGGACGCCGCTGCTCATCAGCAAGCAGCTTTTACTGACCAAGGCAACAGGAAAGCTCAAGACCGACAAGTCAGGTCGTGGCCCTTATATGCGGCTCATGGCGCAGTCGATCAAGAATCCCTACGAGGTCTGGCAAGTTCCCATGAGCTTGTCGGGGAAAGTCCATATTACCTTGCGATTCCTTCGTCTTTTCAAAGGAGAGGATGGAGGATTCGGGGGATATTCGGCGTTCAACTGGATTGGTGGAGGGCGGTACTGGTCGGGGGCTACTGTTTTCAAGGCCAAGGACAATTTTGAAAGGGCAGCAGGCTATCTGGAGCAGCAGCGCAACGGTATTCTGCTTTTCCGTGAGGGAGGCGGGGGCATTCTTCAAAAATAAAAGCGCCGGAAACAAGCTCCGACGCTTTTGAACCGACTGGTGCCGATGCAAGTAGGACTCGGCAAGGACCACATCAGATGATGACGCCTACTCATCTACGAGAGGTGCCCCTCAGTTCCGTTTAAACTTTACCCATCAATCCTCAAGGAGTCAACGATGTCCGAAGCTAATACGTTTCGCCTCGCCATCGCCCGCACGGGCCAGTTCATCGATTCGCAGGGCCGCCCGCAGAGCTTTTCCGAAGCTGACCTCGACGCCATCGCCGCCAGCTACAAGCCCGGGAAGCTCGAAGCGCCGCTCGTCTTCGGGCATCCCGCCGTGAGTGATCCCGCCTACGGCTGGGTGAAGGGCCTCAAACGCGAAGGTGAAAAATTGTTTGCACAGATTGCGCAGATTCCGGACGAAGTGCGGAAGCTCGTGCAAGATGGCCGCTACAAGTACGTGTCCATGTCTCTGATGCCCGACCGGAAGACGCTCCGGCACGTGGGGCTCCTAGGGGCCGCCGTGCCAGCTATCGACGGGCTGGGCCCGGTCTCTCTGTCCGGGGGCGGCGACGCGGTCACCATCAATTTTGCACAAGGAGACGGCAAAATGCCCACTATTGAGGAACTGCAGGCCGAAGTGTCCACGCTCAAAATCGAGCGGGAGGGCCTGAAGGAGAAACTCGCCGACGCCGAGGCCAAGGTCACGCGGCTGGCCAGCGACTTCGCGGCGTACCGGGAAGGCGTCGAGGTGAAGGCCCGCGAGGGCCGGATTGACGCCCTGATCAAGGAAGGAAAGGTGAAGCCCGCCGAGCGCGCCCGCTGCCTGAACTTCGCGGCGGTGCTGGCCAAGTCCGGGGAGACCTTCGACTTTGCGGCCGCGGACGGCACGGTCGAGAAGCTCTCGGCTGAGGAGGCGTACTTCCGCGAGCTTGAGGCCCGCGAAGCAAGCCGCCTGAACGTCGATTTTTCGGCAATGGTCCCGCCCGCGCACGCGACCAACAGTGGAGAGGCCGCCGCGCAGCCCTCCGATATCATCAACAAACTTTAGGAGGAACCCATGCCAGCCGAAGGAATGCTTGGCGGATACACAATCACCGGCGAGCGGGTCGGCACTGATGAGCATCCGCTCGTCCGCAAGCACCTGCCCATCGATACGGATGTGGTGACCGCCGTGCTGGAGCCCGGCGTGTTGCTCAAGGAAGTCGAGGTAAAAGGCACCGAAGACGAAAGCGATACCGTCGTCGAGCACAAGTATGCGCCGTGGGTCGAGACAGACGCCGTCGCCCCCTGCGCCGTGGTCGATGACCGTTTCGACCCTGAAAGCGACGCCAGCGCTGATTGCATCATCCACGGCTGCGTCCGGACGCGGATGCTGAAAGTCGGCGCGACCAGCCCCACGGCCCCGAGCGTCGTCGCACTCTCCAAACTCTCGCACAACGGCATCTTTGCCGTATAGGACTGAATATGCTTGCGAATCTGAAAAAAATCTTCAATCCGGCGGCGGTGGCGCAGGCTCTCCAGCCCATGCCTCCTCTGAAATCTACGGTCATGGATACCTTCTTCACTAACCGCCCTGCGCATCCGATGGCGGTGATCGGCCTCTCTGAGCTGCACCGGGTGATCGAGACGGTGCCGGTCGTGCGCCGTGACGGTGCGCCGGTGGCGCTCGGCGGGGAAGACTTCGAGACGCAGTTCTTCGCCCCGCTGCCGATCAAAGTGAAAATTGCGGTGACGGCCTCGGAGCTGAACGACCTACGGGTGATCATGAACGACGCCACGGCGGTGGCTGCATGGCGCTCGGCAAAGCTCGAGCAGATCCGCCGTACCATCCGGCTGACCACGGAAGCCTTCTGCTCCACGGTGCTTACCACGGGCAGCCTTACATGGCCCAAGCAGCTCGAAGGCGGTCGGAGGGAAACATACAGCATCGATTACGGCGATCCGCTGACACATACCCTGGGCACTAAGTTGGCGGCGGACAGCAAAATCTCCGATGTCTACGATCTGCTTATCATAATGGAAGAGAAGATCCAGATGGCCGGGGTCGGTGGCTCTGCGGACTTCTGGTGTGGCAAGGATGTGTTCAAAGCGCTCATGGACATGGTGCAAGGCTACCGCTCCACCGCCGACCAACGGATGATCAAGGTGGAGCTGGGTGCCGGGTGGATCTCAATCGGCGGGTACGTCATTCACGTGCTGAACGAGACCTACCCCGATCCCGAAGGTCAGTGGGTGCCTAAGCTCAACACGAAAACGCTGATGGCCGTGGCCAAGGATGTGCCGGGCACGATCTGGTACTGCGCCCTCGACAGCATCAGCGCGAACCTCGCGGCTTTGCCCATGCACATCGTGCCCATCCAGTCGCTGGACGATTCGAGCCTCACGTTGATCGCCCAGTCCAAACCCGTTCCCGTCCGTCCGCCGAAGGCCACATGTCTGTGTGTCGCCGTAGCCTGATCCGAAAACGCCGTTTCCGGCCCATGAAAGGGCCGGGACGGACAACGAGACGGGTAAAATCTTTGGACTAGTCTTAGACTAGTCTTAAACGCCCGCAAAAGGGAAGCCATGCTGTTTTGCACCCGCGAGCAGATCACTGATCTCCTGCTCGTCGACTATGTGAGAGCTTGCGAGGAGAAAAATCCGGGCCTCGTCGACCGCACGATTGCAGCCGTCACCGGTGAGATCATGAGCATGCTCTCGTACAGGTATCCGCAGCCGTGGCCGACCGTGCCCGAGCTCATCAGGTACATCGCCGGGGTCATCAGCGCCTACCGCGTCGTCGAGGCGATTACGACGCTGGTGGACAGCGAGGCGACGGTCGACAACGAATGGCTGCCGCTCCAGAAGCAGTGGCGATACTGCACTGAACTGCTTGAGGACATCCGTGACGGCAAACAGAAGCTCACTGAGCTGGATGAAGCCTTCCTTGACCGGGAAGAGCCTACATTCGCCGTTGTCAGCCCCAAGCCCTTCTTTGATTTCCGGGGGTTCTGATGGCGAAGAGTGGCGTAAGCCTGAATTGGGGCGGCTTTGACAGGCGTCTCATGGAAGCGGCGCGAGGGCTGGCTGCGCATCAAGCGATTCTCGCTGACATCGGCGAGGCGCTGGTGAGCAGCACGGTTCAACATTTTGTTGAGGGGAAGGGGCCGGACGGCGAGGGCTGGAAACCCTCGGAACGCTCGGCGCGGGACGGCGGTAAACCGTTGTCCGACACCGGGCGGCTTCGGCAGTCTATCGAGTACACAACGACGCCGGACAGCGTGATGGTCGGCACCAACGTCATCTATGGGCGCATCCACCAGCTTGGGGGCGAGATCAGGCCAAAGCGTAAAAAGGCTCTGAAGGTAAAGGGAAAACTGGTCTCGAAAGTGACCATGCCCGCCCGTCCCTACCTTTATATAGATGACGAGGACAGGGAAGAGGTGGCGCACATTATTGCTCTTCATACCAAAGGAAAACGCTGATGGAAAAACTCATCATGGAAGCGGTCACGCGGGCGGCGGTCGCCGCCGGGCTTCCGGCGGAGCGGGTCATGACCGAGTCCGCAAAGGATAACATCACCTTGCCGCGCCCCCGGCTTGAAGTCCAGATGCAGCCAGCGACCTACAAGCGCACCGGCAGAAAACTCGGTGCGACGCGCACGAAGACGCAGCACATCACCAAACGCGAGCTGTACGAAGTCAGTCAGCAGGTGTTGCTGAACGTCCTTGCCGAGGACGAGAATTGGCTGTCGACGTTCAGCTTTGATTTTGTCAGGGCGCTCCCCAAAGGAGTGAACGACAAGATGGGCAACTGGGTGGGCATCCGCGTGCAGAAAGCCACGCCGGGCAAGCCTCCGGTCAAGCGCGTGGGTGATGCCGAGATTACTGTTTTCACCCGGCTGAACACGCTGTTTCTGCTGACGTTCACGGGCCGGGTGACCGAAGAGATCACGCACAACCTCGTCACTGACGTAACCATCAACCCTCATTGGGAGAAATGATATGGCTGAAAATGAAACCCAAGACGAAATGAAGGAAGGGGCGGACCTCGGGCAGGCTTCCGTTGCCGAAAAAAGGAAGGTCGCCCCGAAAAAGGAGGCCGCGCCCTCCTCGTCCACCGCTCCTGCGGGGGCCACGCCCCTTGTCACCCAAGATGAGAATGGCGGCCTCACGTCTCTGGACGAGCTGGCGCTGAGGTTCCGCACGCCGTCGTGGATGCAGAGTGCACTGCTGCGACTCATGGGATGGGAAAAGGGCAAGATGGTGACTGAAGACGAATATGGGCGGGCTGTTGAACGCTTGTCCGGTCGCAAGCTCGGCGGGGGGAGACTGTAATGGGGGACGTGTTCGAATATCTGGTCGACGGCACCAGCGGGCTTGCGCCCGGGGGCGTCGACGGCAAGGCGATGGTCGCCGGGGTCTGCTCGAAGGGGCAGGTCGGCAAGGCGTATCTCGTGGGTACCCGTTCCGATCTGGTCGGGATGCTCGGGGTCGGGCCACTGGTAGACAGGCTGCGCGACGTGCTGGCCACCGCCGGGCAGGATGCCGTCGTGGTTGCGGTCCCTGTGCAGGGGCAGCAGGGTGGCTACATCTCCTCTCCGATCTGGAGCGGAGGGAACGGCAGCTATCCGGCGGCATCCGTTTCCGGCGTGCCCCAGAAAAACGCGGATGTTGTTATCGAAGTGCTCTCCGCCGGGCAGGTCGGCACGGCGACGGTGAGAGTGTCCACGGATGGAGGTGAGGCTTTCGGCTCTCCGGAGACGGTCGCCGCGCAGCTCCCCATCGGCGTATCTGACGAGGCGACCGGGGCCACGCTCCTGCTGCCTGAGAACGCCCTTCTGGAAGAAGGGCAGCGCCTGCGCTTTGCCGTGCGCTGCGCGGTGGGGCCCGTCGAGCGTGTCGGGGATGCGTCGAGCCCGCTCATCACTGTCACCGGCGATGTGCTGGCCGGGGCCGAGCTGTCCGTCCAGATCGTGAAGGGCGGCGACCGCAACGAGGGGACGTATCAGCTCTCCGTGGACGGCGGCGACAACTACGGGAAAGTCCGGACCATCCCGGTCGACGGCACGGTGGCCACCGATCTCGGCGTGACGATCACCTTCCCCGCCGGCGACTATGTCGGCGGCACAACCTATGCCTGCCGCCTGCTTCCGCCTGAGCCGAGCATCGTGGACGTCATGGCGGCGCTGGAATCGCCCCTCTCCGTCCATGATGTGGAGTTCGTCTACATCGCGGCCCCGTCGGATTCCGTGGACTGGGCGGCCCTGTCCGCAAAGGCCGACGAGCTGTGGAACCTGCACAGGCCCACTTACTTTAAGTGCGAGGCGCGCCTGCCCCGCGACGGTGAAGACCTCAACGATTTCGCCGCCTACCTGCTTGCTGAACGGCAGGATTTCGCCTCCAGATTCGTGCAGGTCTGTTGTCAGTACGGCGAGGTCGCGGACTCCACAGGGCTGTCCAAGCTCAGAAACTGGTGCGGTCTGCAGGCAGGGCGCGTCATCTCCATCCCGGTCCAGCGCGCCACTGGGCGCGTGCGCGACGGTAACATCTCACAAGGTACGCTGCCGGAAGGATGGGAGACGGTGCAGCCTACGCTGGAAGAGGCCGGATACCTCACCGCCAAGAAGTACGCCGGGCAGTCCGGCGCGTACTGGGGCGACTCCCGCACGATGGCCGACGCCACCAGCGACTTCCGTTATGAAGAAGTCCTGCGCGTCGTCTTCAAGGCCGTCCGCAAGATGCGCATCGCGGCCCTGAAGTCCATGTACGACGATCTGGACCCGGTGGTGCCGGATTCGGATACTGGGCTTGGGTACCTCAAGGCCAACATCGCCGGGGCTCTCGACACGATGGTCGCCGCCATGCCCAAGGAACTGGCGGGATACAGCATCTCCATCCCGTCCAAGCAGGACTACGTCAACAACGGCCTTGCGGTCGAAGCGCGGCTTATCGGCATCGGCATCATCCGCGAGATCAAGCTTTATGCTTCGTATGCCTACGCGGGCACGCGGGGCGATACCCGACTGGAGGGCTGATATGGCTATCAACGGCAGACAGTACGACTGGGAAGACATCAGCGTCGCCCTTCCTTCCGGCGTCGCGGTGGGCATCACCGAGATCAAGTACACTGACGGGCAGGGCGCGGAAGCCCGCTACGGCAAAGGGGCGATTCCCCGTGGCTACGGGCGCACCAACTATGAAGCGTCGGGTTCATTCGTGCTCGACCGTGACGAATGGGAGCCGCTGAAAAAGGAACTGGCGGCGTCCGGCGGCGGAGGCATCTATGACCACAAGCCTTTCCCCATCGTCGTGAACTACGGCAATGACGAGATGGGCAGCGTTACGGATACGCTGCCGGACTGCAAGATCACCAAGTTCGACGGCGGGGGCGGCTCGCAGGGCGATTCCAACGTTTCGGCGATCACCTGTGAGATTGTTATCCTTTCCCCGATCCTGTGGAATGGCACGCCCGCAAAAAAGGCTACCAGTGGGCTGAAGCTGTAACGCCTTAAGCGGCGTGCCGTTTTCTGGCATGAAAATGAAGTGACAATGAAAAAGGCCGGGCATATCCGGCCTTTTTCATTGTCATTCTCATCTTGGGTGAAAAACTTCTTGACCTAAAGAAGTATTTAGGTAAATAATTTCAAAAAAAAGGGGGTGAAATGACTCGAAACGAGCAAGGGTATGAAAAAACGCTTACCCTGAAAGTTTCGGCAGAGGAACACCGCAAAATAAAACTTCTGGCTACAGAGGCAGGGGTAACGATCAAGGAATTTCTTTTCCGGCTGATCGACGAAAAATACCCCAACTGGCGGCATAAGGAAAAACAATAAAAACAGCCGTTGTCTGGTCTCGACCCCCAGACAACGGCCTAACCTGAAACACTACACCGGAGGTAGTGAAATGGCTGAGAATATGTTAACTCAAGCCGTATCGTTCATCAATGACAATTCCACAATGGAAATCGGCCTGACAGCTGAAGGTCAGCCCGCAGCGCGCTCGGACATCGTGGCCTATCATTTCCATCGTAATCACAAGGATGTATTGCGTGACATCCGTAGATTACGTGCCAAGTGCCCGGAATCTTTCTACCGGCGCAATTTTGCGCCCGTTGATTATCAGGATGCGAAGGGTGAAAAACGGCTCGCATATCTCCTCACCCGCGACGCTTTCTCCCTTCTGGTGATGGGCTTTACCGGAGCGGAGGCGGTGCTCTGGAAAATCCGTTATATTGAGGCGTTCAATATATTAGAAGCCGCCGTGCTGAAAAACCGGGCCGAACTTGCCCGCGAGTCCGGGTATCAGCAGGGACTGGACGAAGGCAGGGCCTCGGTCGCACCCATGCTGGAGGAGACCCGGCAGGACACGGCCCGCCAGTTCTGGCGGTTTGGCCCGGTACAGAAGCGCCGCCTGCGTTCCGCCGTGCGGTACCGCAAAATGGGGCTGGGGATTCATGCCATCGCCAAGCTTCTGGATGTGAGCGCATGGGAAGTGTCCCGGCTGCTCAAGGCCGCAGAAGCCTTGGGCGAGTTGCCAGACAGGGCCACCCGGCCCATACAGGGCAGTCTCTTTGCCTCCGTCACAAGTCCCGAACAGACAGGAGGGGCGGCGTCATGACGGACTATCGGCGCAACGATCCGGGCGACATCTCGACGCAGCTTCACTCCCGGCTCTCCTTTTTGGCGCTGGCGACGCTGGCCATAAGCGATTTCAGCGAACGCAACGACGTTTCGGATACTCCCGCATGGGAGGGCCTGTTCTACTTCACGCAGGACTTGCTGGATATGACCTCGGCGTTAATGGAAAAAACAGCCTAATATGATTTGAGACGGGGCGGCCTTCGGGCCGCCTTTTTTGTTTGCACAGCGTGCGAGGATTCCGGAAAAGCGCCTGTGCTCCGGGTAGGGTGGCGTCGATGGCCGCTGGTCGGCCCAACTGCAACCCACAGGAGCAATCCCATGTCTCAAGCCACTCCCGAAAGAAAGTACGCCGAATTCTCCCACTCCTTCGTCGATCCGTGGGCAGGTGACGGTGAGGAAACCTCGTTCACCTTCCATTTCGCCAAGCCCAACAAAGCGCAGATCAAACGCATGCAGGACACCGCCGGGAAAAGCGCGGCGCAGGCGTCCCGCAATCTGCTCCTCGAGATCGTGCGTCCTGAGGAGAAAGATGCGTTGCTTGAAGCGTTCGACAGCTATCCCGGCCTTGTGACGGCCTTTGCATCCGCCATTATCAAAGGCGTCGGCGTTGCCGACTTGGGAAAGTAACACTGTCCCCTTTCGACAAAGGGGACGCGCTCGTCCGCTTCTGGCTCCATGATGAGCCCGCGGACGACATCGAGGCGTGGAGCGTGCAGCTTGCACAGGCAGGCTTCATCGAAGAGCGCACGCTCCGCGCCCTCGCGCAGATCATCCACGGCAAAAAAGCGGTGAAATAATGGAAGTCTTCAGCGTCTTCGCAACCATGTCCCTCGTCGACATGCTCTCCAACCCCCTTGAGCGCATCAACAAGAAGCTCAAGGGGGTTGACGGCAGCGTCTCCGGGCTCGGCAAGCGGATGGGGGCGCTGACCATGTCCATGATGCCCGTCGTCGTGGGGGCCGGGCTGCTGCTCGGAGCCTTCGGACTGGCCTCGGCAGCCGCGATCAAGTTCGAGAGCGCGATGGCCGACGTCGGGAAGGTCGTGAACTTCGAGACGCAGGCCGAGTTTCGGGCCATGTCCAAGGAGATCATGGACATGGCCGGGCGGATACCGATGGCGGCGGACGGCATCGCCGCAATCGTCGCGGCAGCCGGGCAGTCGGGCATCGCCAAGCAGGACTTGACCGGGTTCGCCGAGCAAGCCGCGAAAATGGGCGTCGCCTTCGACCTCACGGGGGCGCAGGCGGGCAAGATGATGGCGGACTGGCGGGCAGGCATGAACTTGACCCTGCCCCGCACCTACGCGCTTGCCGACGCCGTCAACCATCTGTCGAACAACATGAACGCCACGGCTCCGGCGCTCGGCGAAGTCGTCCAGCGCGTCGGCGCGGTAGCGATGGTGTCCGGGCTGGCGGAAACGCAGGTCGCGGCCCTCGGTGCGGCCTTCCTTTCCGCCGGGGCCTCGCCGGAGATCGCGTCCACGGCCCTGAAGAGCTTCACGACGACGCTGGTGAAAGGCTCGGCCATGACCAAGGCACAGGCCGAAGCTTTCCAAAGCCTCGGTTTTTCCGCGACGCAGCTCGCCAAAGACATGCAGAACGACGCGCAGGGCACGATCTTCAAGGTGCTGGAGGCCGTCGCCGCCAAGCCGAAGGAGCTGCAGACCTCGCTCCTGACCGAGATGTTCGGGCAGGAATCGCTCGGGGCCATCGCACCGCTCCTCCAGAACATCGGCAACTTGTCGCAGGCGTTCGAGCTGGTGGGGGATGCCAGCAAGTACGCAGGCTCGATGCAGGCGGAGTTCGAGACGCGCTCGAAGACCGTGGAGAACGCGCTGCAACTGCTGTCCAACAAGCTGACGAACCTGGGCATCGCCGTGGGCAACGTTTTCCTGCCCGCCATTTCAGGCGGCGCGACGCTGCTCGGCGGGTTTGTCGACGCCCTGCGCTCCGCCGCCGAAAGCCCTATCGGTCAGTGGCTCATCGGTGTGATCGGTGGGTTCTCGGCGCTTGTCGTCGGGATTGCCGCGACCAGCGCCGCGATGTGGTTCTTCTCGGCGGTGGGGCCTCTCATGGCCAAAAAGCTCCTACCCCTGAAGACGGCGCTCATGTGGATATCGGCTCCGATGTGGGCGGTCATCGCGGTCATTGGGGCGCTCTACCTCGCCTACAAAACAAATTTTGCCGGGATTGCCGATACTCTGAACGAATGGTGGAGGAAGGCCACGCTCGTCGGCAAAGGCGTGTTGGCGGTTTTTGAGTCTCTCAAGGACGGCACGGGCGAGATCAGGGGCGAGCTGGCCACGGAGATCAAGGCTGCCGGGCTGACGGGGCTCGTGACAACGGTGAGCCGCGTGGTCTTCCGCGTTCGGGCGGCGCTCCTCGGCTTCCGCGACGCTTTTGCCGCCGCCATGCACAAGGTGGACGTCATCCTCGTGCCCGTGCGCATTGCCGTGGCGGAGCTGATGATGCGCATCGGTGAGCTCTTCGGCGCGTTCGACGGCGGCGAGGTGGATAGTTCCGTGTCCGCATGGACGCGCTTCGGCGAAGTGCTGGGCGGTATCGCTGGCGGAGTCGTGACGGGCCTTGCCCATGCGCTGGACTTTGTCGTCACTGTGCTCGGCTGGCTTGCGGCGGCGGTGTCGCTGGCCATCGACGGCGTGGCCGGGCTCGTCAACTGGCTCCGGGGCTTGTCGGGAGCCTCCACGGAGGCCGCAAGCGCCGCTGATCCGTGGTCATGGCAGACGCTCGGCCAGTGTATCGGGTACGCAGCCGGTGCCGTCATCGCCCTCAAAGGGGCCCTGTTGCTCGCCAAAGGCGTCATGCTCGTGATGAGCGGCGTGATGAAGGTCTGGGCCGCCGCGATGTGGCTAGTCAACGCGGCGCTCTCGGCGAATCCCGTTGTGTGGATCATCGTGGCCATCGTCGGGCTCATCGCGGCCATCGTACTGCTCATCCAGAATTGGGATTTGGTCTGCGAGAAATGGGATGAAGTCTGGGCGTATGTAGGCGGCGTCATCGGCCCGATCTGGGATGGCATTTGGGAGAAGATCACATCGGTCTGGCAGTCCATCGTCAACTGGGTACTTTCCGTCGGCCAGACGCTGTGGTCGGGGCTTGAGGCGCTCTGGGACAGCATCGTACTCGGGGCGCAAGAGTCATGGGACAGCCTCGTTTCCTCGGTTTTCGGTCTCGGGCAGCGCGTTTCCACGGCGCTGTCTGAGATGTGGACCGGTGTCATGGACTTTTTCTCCGACATCGATCTCTTCGAATCGGGCGCGAAGCTGCTCGATACGTTCATCGAAGGCATCAAGAGTAAAGTCTCATCGCTCGTCGACGCGGTTGAGAACGCGCTCTCGAGCGTGCGCGAGTACCTGCCTTTCTCCGATGCGCATACCGGGCCGCTGTCGCAGCTCACGCTCTCGGGCACGCGCATGATGACTACGCTCGGCGAAGGCGTGGGACAGGGCGCGCCCGGCTTGGTGCAGTCCGTATCCGGGGCTCTGGGCCGGGCCGGGGCCGCGATCAGTGGTTGGTGGTCGCGGCTTACCGGGGGAGCGCCCGAGGTGAGCTCGCCTGCGCCCGAAGCATCGGCGGTGCCGGCTGCGATGGCCGTACCTGATGTGGCCCCGCCTGTGGTGGACACAACTTCCTTCACCGCGCCGATGCTGGAAGCTGTGTCCGACATGTGGTCAGGGATAACCGCCGTTTTCGCAGACATGAATTTTGTGGAGTCCGGCACGCGCCTGATGGCGACGCTCTGCGAAGGCATGGAGCGGGGCGTGCCCGCGTTGATCCAGTCCGTATCGGAGGCGCTGGGCCGGGCCGGGGCCGCGATGGAAGGCTGGTGGCCGGGCTTGCCCGATGTGGCCCCCGACATCACCCTCGGCGTGCCGGAGATGCCCCAAGCCCCCACACTGGCCTTCAAGCCGCCGGAGATGCCGGAGCTTTCCGCTCCCGCCTTGGCGTATCGGGATGCCCCGGTTCCCGATATCGCGGTGGACGAGCGGAGGCGCTTGGGCGCGGAGACGCGGCGAGATGAAAGGCCGCAGCAGTCGTGGACGATCACCATCCAGGAGCTTCATCTGCCCGAAGTGAAGGAAGCCGACGACTTCGTGTCCGGCTTGATGGGCGAGATGGCACAGTACGGAGAAGCATGATGAGTCAGACGGTACAGACGGCAAGCCCCGGCGCTGCTGGCGGCACGGCGGCCACGAAAGAGGAGAAGCGGGTCAGGCTGCTCGTCTTTGAAGACGGCCTGATCAGGCTTGGCGACACCGAGCTTCCCGGCGTCCTGACCGAGCTGCGTGTGGACGGCAAGGTGCGCTTCGACCAGCAGAAGAAGGACGGCTCTTCGGGCAAGAAGAAGACCCCGAAAGGCTTTGAGGACTCGGACGTCATGGTCACTATGCTCCTGCTGACCGACAGCGAGTCGCAGTGCTACGAGAAGCTCGAGCAGGTCTCGGGTCTTTTCCGCAAGATCGACAAGAAGGCCAATCCGCAAATCTACGCGGTCACCAATCGCCACCTGCTGGCCCGGGGCGTGCGGCAGGTGGTCTTTTCCAAGCTCCAGTCTTCCGAGAACAACGGCAGCGACGAGATACGGGTGACGCTCGGCTTCGTCGAGCACAACCCGCCCGTGACCAAGATCGAGAAGGCACAGGCCAAGACGCCGACGCCGAAAGAGCTTGCGGAGCAGGCCAAGGCTAAAAAGACGCCGGAAGTAGACACCCTTATTATTGATGCAGCAGGGACACAGGTATGATCGAGGGCTTCAACATCCGCTGTACCGTGGGCGGGCTGGAGGTGCTGCGCTCACCGCGCATCGTGCTTGCGCTGCGCCGCCGGGCCATCGTCTCCCGTTGCGAGCTGGATATCCCGGATACGGACGGGTCCGTACAGGCTACGCTGGCCAAGAAGCAGCCCGTGCGCATCCGCTTCGGCCATCGGGGTGAAGGCGGCACGTGGCAAGACTGGAGCGGCACGGTCAGCGACTTCCAGATGGCCGGGGAGGATGCCGTGCGGGTCGTCGCCGTGGGCCGGGAACAGGCGCTGCTTGATGCTCGGGTTACCGAAGCGATGCACGGCGAGCCCGCCGATGTCGTCGCCCGGAGGCTTCTCGCCTCCACGGGCCTGCCCGTGGCCGACATCGCCATCCCGTCGGAAGTTCTTCCCCACATTGTTTTTTCCGGGGTGACCGTAGCGATGGCCGTCAAGCAGCTCGCGTGGACGCTGGAGACGAGCTTCGGGCATGACATGTCGAAGCACGCTGTGTGGCTCGGCGAGTCCGGTCTGTACTGGTCCGACGGCGACGAGCCCGGGGATATCCCGATCATTGAGAGTGCGGAGAACTTGATCTCGCATAGCCCGAACCCTTCCGGCATGTCCGAGGTTGTCGCCACGGTGATCCCCGGGCTGACGCACAGCCGCATCGCGCGCATCCGCGACTCGCGTCGCCAGTTCTCCGAGCTTGTCAGGGCGCAGGAGGTCATCCACAGCCTCAGTGAGCATGACACCACAACCATTAGATATGGGAGCGACGAGGGGTGGGCATGAGCGATACCAATATGCTGAAGATGATCAAGCGCGCCGTGGAGCTGTGCCGTCCCGATCTGCGCTCGTACTATCGCGTGACACGCAAAGCCAAAGTTGTCACGGCCTACGCCAGCGACGGGCAGTACTTCGCAGACGTGCAGCCACTCCGGAATGACGAGACGCCGGACCCGAATGAGCCGATCATTCCGCATGTGGAGATACCGATTCTGTGGGGAGGGCCCAACCGGGGCCTCGTCTGTCCGCCACAGGCAGGCACGCTCTGCGATCTCTCTTACTATGACGGCGACCCGAACTACCCGCGCATCTCGAACTTCCGCTGGCAAGGCAACGGCGCTCCGGCCTGTGGGCTGACCGAGCTCATCATCCAGCAGGAGCCGGGCACGTCGATCAAGATCGACAAGGGGCATAACGTCATCACGCTCTCCCCGGCGAACTGGAAAGTGCAGGTGGGGGGCGATGCCTCCATCACGGCGGCGGGCACGCTGACGCTGGACGCGCCGCAGATCGTCAAGAAGGGTAACGAGACCTGCACGGGCAGCAGCGGCGGCACGGGGCAGACAACGGAAAACGCACACCGGACGACAAACGGGAGCATCACCGTCAACGGGCCGCTGACGGTCAACGGCAACCTGACCGTCAACGGTAACTCTTCCGTCTCAGGCAACAGCAATGCGGGAAGCCGCAGCGGGGGCTCCTGCCCGCATTAATGGCGAGCCTTCTCCCGGCCATTCTCAACTTGGCTGCAAAAAACGACGTCTTCGTGCGTCGTTTTTTTTGTTTGCACAGCGTGCGAGGATTCCAGAAAGCCTCCGGCGCACGGGGTAGTGTACACCCATGAGCACTTCACCAGACCTTTGGGGGCAAGACATCGCCCTTGACGAGTCCGGGCAGGCGAAGATCGCCGCGTCCGGAGAACTGATCCTGACGGACGGCCTAGAAACCGGGCTGCAGGACATCCGGTTGCGCCTTTTCACCCGGCTCGGGACGCTCTTTTACGACGAGGACTTCGGCTCGCTCCTCCACGACTGGATACTCGAGGAGAGCACGGAGGCCAACCGCGCCGCGTTCTGTTCCGAAGTTGTGATGCGCGTGGAGGCCGACCCTCGGGTGGAACTCGGCTCCGTGTCCTGCTCTGTCCTTCTGTGGGACGAGCGGCAGCTCACAGCTCGGGTGCGCTGGACGTTCATCGGCGAGGACCATCCCCTCAATCTGGTGCTGCAGATCGATAAATCAACGCAAACGGCGGTAATTCAAGATGTCCACATTTCGGAAGCTCTCCTTGCCTCGCGTATCCAAGACGCTTGATGAAGTCCGCTCCGGGCTCTTCGCCCGGGTTGAAGAAGTGCAGGACGAGTATCAGGCCAAAGGCTGGCTTCCCGCCAGGATGAACTTGAACAAGGGCGTGATCCGTGGCCTGCTTGAGCTGGTCGCATGGATGTTTTTTCAACTCTACCAACTACTCGAAGCGCTGCTGACACAAGCCGTGCCACTGCTCTCCGGAGGAGACTGGCTTGATCTGCACTGCGATCAGGTGGGCCTCCAGCGGAAAGCCGCCACGAAAGCCAATGGATACGTGCGTTTCTTCCGCTCGGCGCAGACGCCGGAAAGCCAGAACGTCCCTATCCCGGCGGGCCGCATCGTCCGTACGCTTCCGGACGGCAAAGGCGAGGTCTACAGATACGTCACGCTCGAAGACGCCGTGGTGCATGCCGGGCAGACATTCGTCGACGTGCTCGCCGAATCAGAAGCGTATGGCGCTGAGACCAACGCCGGAGCCGGACAAATCTGTGAGCTGGTGACGCCCGTCTCCGGCATCGACCGGGTCGACAACGTCACAGGCTGGCTGGCCGATGAGGCCGCTTCAGACGAGTCGGACGAGCAGCTTCGTATTCGCTACATGTACGCGTGGCTCAGTCGCGCGGGAGTGACATCCGCCGCGTATCAAGCTGCAGCACTGTCTGTGAAGGGCTGTATCGAAGCCGCCGTAGCTGATCAGCATCCACGTGGTGAGGGTACCATTGACGTCATTGTGCGCGGTTCGGCGGGGCTTCCAACCGAAAATCTGATCGAAGCGGTGGAGAAGGCTATCAACGAGGAAATCGTTATCAACCACGATTTGTTGGTAAAAGGCCCCGTCCCCGTCCTTGCCGATGTTGAGTTGGAGCTGGAGCTCTACTCCGGTGACGAAGCAGCTCTGAAGCTCTCGGCGGAAAACTTTGTCAGAGCGATGTTCTCCGGAGACGCGTCCCGGACGGGCGGGCACGTACCCTTCGGCATCGGGCATGACGTCGTCCGTGACCGGCTGGCGGCTGGCGTCATCACGCTAACCGGCGTGAAGCGCATCGTCTGGGGCGGTTCGCTGGTCTCCGGAGACGTAACCGTGCCCGCAGACGGTCTGGCCATGCTTAAATCGGTGGTGGTGACGGCGAAGTGGGTGAGCGAGCGATGAGCTTCTATACCGATAAATCACCGTTCTGGCGCTACTGTCGGGACAAGCTTGCCCTGCCGTTCATCACGCAGGTCGGCGCTCTCGCGGCGCT
>CALVEZ010000025.1 GCA_944326695.1 Candidatus Bilophila faecipullorum
GCCCGTGCAGTATTTCGTGCACCTCTCGCCGGAACGTCCGCTTGCCTATTTCTCTACGGAGTACGGCCTGAGCGAGTGCCTGCCGATCTATTCCGGCGGCCTCGGCGTGCTTTCGGGCGACCATATGAAGACGGCGAGCGATCTCAACCTGCCTCTTGTCGGCGTGGGCCTGCTTTACAAGAGCGGCTATTTCTCACAGCAGATCGACAAGGAGGGCCGGCAGACCGCGCTCTATCCCGAAAACGATTTCTCCCTCCTGCCCGTGGAACTGGTGAAGGACGGGCGGGGCGAGCCGCTGGACGTGCAGCTCGATCTTCCGGGACGGCGTCTGCATGTGCAGGTGTGGCTGGTGCGCGTGGGGCGCGCCCGGCTCTATCTCATGGATACGGATACGCCGCGCAACACGGCGGACGACCGCCGGATCACGGCGCGCCTTTACGAGGCGGACCGGGATTTCCGGCTGCGGCAGGAAATCCTGCTCGGCATGGGCGGGGTACGGCTTTTGCGCAAGCTCGGCCTGCGCCCGGCCGCCTATCATATGAACGAGGGCCATTCCGCCTTCCTCATTCTGGAACGTATCCGCCTGCTCATGCAGGAAGAAGGGCTGGCCTTCGACGAGGCGGCGGAGATCGTGCGCGGCAGCAACCTCTTTACCACCCACACGCCCGTGGACGCCGGGAACGAGCGTTTCGCGCTGGACCGCATGGAAGCCTATTTCATGCCCTATTGCCAGAGCATCGGCCTTGCCTGGCAGGATTTCATCCGCATGGGCCGTTTCGAGGGCACGGAGCGCAACACCTTTGAGATGACCGTGCTCGCCCTGAATTATTCCTACCGGGCCAACGGCGTCAGCGCGCTGCACGGCTACGTTTCCCGCCACATGTGGCAGGAGGGCTGGAAGGGCGTGCCCACGGCGGAAATCCCCATCGGCCACGTCACCAACGGAGTGCATCTGCCTTCGTACGCGGGGCCGGCCATGAAGCCCTTGCTGGACGGCCTGCTCGGGGAGGGCTGGATGGAGCTGCCCCCGGATGCCCCGCAGTGGGACAGGCTGGAAGGCCTGCCCGATACGGACCTCTGGGCGGCGAAGCAGGCGCAGAAGAAGGCCCTGCTCGAAGCCGTGCGCGCTTCCCTGCCGGACTTCTTCAAGAAATACGGCATTCCCTACGAGAAGCAGAAGGCGATGGCCGCCCGGCTGACGCCCGAATCCCTCGTCATCGGCTTTGCGCGCCGTTTCGCCCCCTACAAGCGGGCCACGCTGCTCTTTGCCGACCCGGACCGGCTGGCCCGTCTCCTCGACGACGCGGATCGGCCCATCATCTTCATTTTCGCGGGCAAGGCCCACCCCGCCGACGCGCAGGGCATCGACATGTTGCAGGAAGTCATCCGGCACATGCTTGATCCGCGTTTCTTCGGCAAGATTTTCTTCATCGAAGATTACAACCTCGCCGTTTCCCGCACGCTCGTGCAGGGCTGCGACGTGTGGCTGAACACGCCCCGCCGCCCCTATGAAGCCTGCGGCACCAGCGGCCAGAAGGTGCCCGTGAACGGCGGGCTCAACCTGAGCGTTTCCGACGGCTGGTGGTGCGAGGGCTACGACGGCGAAAACGGCTGGACCATCGGCCCGGTGGTCACGTGCGAATTCCTTGGGGCGGAGCAGGGCGACTATGACGACGCGGCGCTGCTGTACGCGCTGCTCGAAGAAAACGTGGTGCCGCTGTATTTCGACAGGGAGGCCGGGGACATCCCCCGCAACTGGCTGGCCCGGATGCGCCGCTCTCTGCGTACCCTGACCGCCCGCTTCAGTTCCTGCCGCATGGTGCGGGATTATCTGGAGGGCTATTATCTGCCCGCCGCCCGCCGGGATCAGGAACTGCGCGCCGACAAGGACGCTCTGGCCCGGCGTCTGGCCGCCTGGAAGCGGGACGTGACCGGACGCTTCAATTCCCTCAAGATGGGCGAAATCCGCATTGAGGGTCTTGAGAAGGACGAGTTGATCGGCACGCGGCCCATGCGGGTGGACGTTTCCATCACCCCCGGGGCCATGAAGCCGGAAGAGTTGCTGGTGCAGCTTGTGGCCGGGCCGGGCAACGGGCAGGCCTTTACGGACTCGCCCGATGTCGTGGAATTGACCCGCAAGGACGGCGAAGGCAGCGGGCCGCTCATCTACGCCTGTTCCTACAGCCCCACCCGCAGCGGGCCGCACATGTACGGCGTCCGGGTCATGCCGGTTACGGACGGGCTGGCCTCGCCGCTGGAGACGCGCCTCGTGTTGTGGGGCTAAAGGCCTCCCGGCTGGGAGCATCCGTCCCGAAAGGGCGGGATAGGAAACGTTCTCCGTGCCGGGGCAGGGCTCGGCTTGGCGGGGAGGCGGTTTTCAGCGTCCATCCTGAACGCAACGGATTGGAGGGGGCTTCGGCCCCCTCTTTTCATGCGCAACGCGCCGAAAAAAGCGGAAAGGAAGATCGAAACCCGGCAGTCGTGCCCCATGACGGGCGCGTGCCGTGGACGCACGGGACGATGCGCGCGGTACGCCCCGGAGATACGGACGGTATGAGGGCACTTTGGAGGGTCAACTATTCCATGTGGGTGGCCCGGCTTCCCGGGCTTTTCCAGATAAGGCGGATAAGGCGGTGGAGGGAGGCTTACAGGCGCGGCAGGGTTCTTTACGTCCGGGACGTTGTCTCTTCGTCCCTGCGGTTTTCCCTTGCTACGGCGACGCCCCGGATGCGGGAAAGCGTCCGGGGCGTCGGGTTGGGGCTACTTCTTGATGGGATTATATCCGGGGGCGGGCTTGAACTGGAGCAGCTCGGACCAGTCCGGGCATCCGGCGGCGAGCTTGCCCTGCGGCTTCAGGTTCTTTCCGGCGAAAGCGGGGAAATCCTTGCCGTAGCGGTAGGCGCGGTGGATTTCGTTTTCGGGGTTGTTGTCGCGCTTCACGCAATAGGCCTTGCCGTCAACGGAAATGGGGTTGACGTATTCCCACACGATACGCTTGTCCGGGGTGACTTCGAAAAGGTGTCCGTTGTTGGTCGAGGTGACGAGCCAGTTGCCGTTGGGCAGCTTCTGGGCGGCGGACTGAAAGTCCGAGTAGAAGCTGTTGCGGTCCTTGGTCTGGAATTCCCAGACCACCTGATTGGTGGCGGGGTTGATTTCCATGACCGAGCTGCGGTTCCCGCTCGGGCGATGGGTGCCGTTGTTGAAGATGGAGATGTTGCCGTTGGGCAGCCATTCCACGTCGTGCGAGCCGAAGAGTATCTGATCGCCGTCGTCATGATAGCCGGAAGGGGCCTTGCCCTTGCCGTGCGTGGCGGGATTGCCGAAACGCCAGACGATCTTCTTGGTCTTGCGGTCGATGATGTAGATTTCTCCGAAGTCGCGCGAGTTGACGGCGTATTGATCCGTCTTGGGGTTATAGCGCACCGAATTCCAGTGCGTCCAGTCCGCCCGCGCGAAATAGCCCATGCTCAAGGGCAGATGCCAGTTGATGTCGATTTGATCCGGCCCCGTGCCGATGTGGTCCCACACATGCCATTCCCACGCGATTTCGCCCTTGGGGGTGACTTCGAGGATGGCGTCGGGCCAGATGCCCTGCAGGGGCTGGTTGTCCGGGCCCTGTCCGGGCGCGCGCATCCCGTTGCGGCTGAGGGCGGGGTCGTTGGGGTCGCGGCCCTTGGCCAGCGCCTCGTCATAGGTCTTGTTTTCCCAGATCAGGATGGCCGTGTTGCCGTTGGGCAGGCGGTCGAATCCGTGGTGGGCTATCTGGCGGGGATTGGAGACCTTGTATTCCCATACCACCCGGCCGTCCCAGGTGTATTCGCGCAGCAGGCCGTACCAGCCGCCGAAATTGACCGGGCTGCCCGCGATTTTTTCGGCGCGCAGCAGGTTGCCGTTCGAGAGGAGTTCGGCGTAGAAGGCGGGCGTATCGTGCTTCCACGTGTGAACGATGTTGCCTTCCATATCAATAAGATAGGTCATCTTGCTGCCGGGGTTTTCCGCCGTGTCCACAATCCACGAACCGACTTTGGTATGCGGCGTGAAGAGGGTGTAGCCGTCATAGGTTTTGCCCCGCTCGTAGGAAAGCAGGCCGAGGGGACCATTGACGGCTTCGTACGCGCCCGCTGAAGGAACGAGCAGGGAAAGGCCGAGGATGGCCGCCGCCAGGGAAGTCAGGGTCCGCATGGCAAGACTCCTTGTCAGGTTGAAGGTGCGACGCAGGGCGAAAAACCGGCGGTCCATGCCCTGCGCAGGGTTTGGAGGCGAGCGGCGGCGGTGGGCCGCCGCGGTCCGTTCGTTTTTGGTGGCGGAAAGGGAGCGCCTCAGGCCAGAATGAACTTCCAGAAGGGGATGGCGATGAGCACGAGGAAGACGCCCGTGAGCACCATACGCGCGGCCAGCACCTTCACCATGTCCTTGAAGAGCATGTAGCCGGAACTGAAGAAGTAGAGGAGCACCGCGTATTCATAGGGGAAAACGTAGTTGTCGAGGCCGTACTGGAACGAATAGAACAGGATGCGGGGGTCGATGTTCATCTGCACGCCCAATTCCGTGATCGGCGAGGTCATGGTCGTCGTCGCGGCGAGGGGGGTAAGCAGGAAGTTGGCGCCCGCCCCGAGCACGTAGGAGGTGAACCCGGCCAGCGTGGTGGACATGCCCTGCAGGTAGGGCAGGGTGATGTTGGCCACCCACGCCGTGACCTTCAAAAAGCCGCCCGCGCTGCCGATGGTCATGCAGCCCATGATGAAGAAGAGCGGGGCGAAGTTGATGGAGCTGAAGCGCTTGCCGTCGAGCAGGCGCACGCCCGGCAGGAAGGCCACGAAGGTGATGAGGATCATCACGAGCCCGGCGGCGATGCCGTGCAGCTTGTCCGTGGAGAGGAGGAGCAGGGTGACGAGCATGAGCACTGCCGCCCGCTTCTGTTCGGTCGTGACCGGGCCGAGTTCCTGATACTTCACCTGGAGCGTCGCGCGCAGGGTTTGCCGGTCCACCTTGGAGGGCAGGAGCAGTATCACGAGGCCTACGGACATGAAGGTGTAAATCATGCCGGGCAGGAAGTTGTGCATGGCGTATTCCATCCACGAGGTGGACAGGCCGGAAACCTTGTGCAGGAGCCCCATGCCGAGGACGAGGTCCGCCCCGCCGGTCAGGTAGCACAGCTTGGTGGAGGCCACGGCAAGGCAGCAGGTCAGGATGACGGCCGTGGCTTCGCGGCTCTTGGGCTTGAAGTCCAGCGCGTCGCACAGGCTGATGCCGATGGCGCAGAAGATGGCGGCCTTGCCGGTGACGGCGGGCACGAGCGGGGCCACGATGGAGACGGCCACCGTGACGCCGATGAGCGTTCCGATGAAGCTGCCGCCCATGCAGCGCACGCAGGTGAGGCCGATGCGCTTGCCGAGCCCCGTCCCCGAGAGGATTTTGCCGAGGGCGAAGCCGCCGATGACGATGATCGGCACTTCCGAGGTCCACGGCATGTATACCACCTGCTGCTTCACGCCGCAGAAGACGATATAGAGCACCGGGAGCGCGAGGCCCACGGCGATTTCGTTCATGGTATCCATAGCCCACATGCACACGGCCCATGTCGTAATGGCCAGAAAGAGCGCCATTTCGTGGGTCAGCGTTTTCCCGTCGATGGGCAAAAGCCAGTAGACGAGGGCAGGTATCAGAAACGATACGAACCATTTCAGCGCGAGAGTGGTGTTCTTGGGGGACATGGGCAGCGTCATCTTCCTTTCCTCCGGGGTTATACTGAAAACGTGGAGTCACGGTAGCAGCTTTGTGAAAAGGAGAATGTAACGGTTGCTACATTTTTCTCAATCCGTTCTTTTTTCTTGCCCCTCAGGACGAAAAAAGGGAAAACGGTGGAGAGGGGCAGGACGGAAGGGTCGGAATTTTTCCGGATGCTTCAGGAAAAGAAAACGTTCAACCGAAGGAGGGCGCTTGTGCCTACCGACGCCGACGGGTCTTTACATGAGCCCAAATTACTTGAATTTACGCATATCCCCCCCGAGGCCGACGTCTGGAGGCGCGTGCTCCACCTCGGCAGTCGCCTCCATTTCCCCAAAGGCGCGGAAATCATACATGGCGGCCAGCTTGGGGAGTATTGCTATTATATAGAGGAGGGCGAGGTGCGCCTCATGCGCACGACGCTGGACGGGCGTGAAAAGATACTCATGTCCATGCACAAGGGATCAATCGCGGGCGAAACCCCTTTTTTCGACGACCTGCCGGCGTGCAGTTCCATGGTGGCGGCCACGGATTGCATCGTGTACGCCTTTTCGCGCGATTTCGTCGTGCACGAAATCCTGCCGCGCCATCCCGATCTGACATGGGCGCTCCTGCATTCGCTGGCCTCCAAGGTCCGGGTGCTCTGCAATCAGTCGGTCAGCCTCAGCCTTGAGGAACTGCCCGCGCGCATCTGTCGCTTCCTGCACCTGCGTATGCGGGAGGGCGAAGGCCGCCACCCGCGCGTTTCGCCGGGGCTGAACCAGCAGGAGCTGGCCAACCTTTTGGGCGTGCATCGGGTCACGCTGAACAAGGCCCTGCGTGAACTGGAGAAGGAAGCCGTGCTCGGGCCCTATTCCAGAGACGAGGTGTATATTTTGGATATGGAGCGTTTTCGTCACTTCGCCCTGCGCTAGAGCCGTTTCATTTTGAAACGGCTCTGGTCACACGCAGGTGTGGCCCGCCACACACGTGGATTCTGCCAAAAACGACGTTTTTTGGCAGAAGGCCAACTTTGACCTTTGTAAAAAGTCAAAGTTCATCTGCGCTAGGAAGCCGCTTTTTTTTCGTATCGCCTGCAAAAACGGGGTGTTTGGGGTAAAGAGCCGCCGCTGTTCCCGCAACCCGAACTCCGCCTTCGGGTGAAAAAACGCTCAGTGACCGTTTTTTTGCGCGAAATGTAACAAAGGCAACAGCACGGACATCCCTTTTCGCGTTAGGTTCAGGACATCCGGGAAGGAAAGCCTTCCGATTACTTCAGCGAACGCAAGGAGCATGACATGGGTCACCCGACAATCTACCCCACCGGCGTCACCGTTTACGATCCCGAAAGGTGCTGGAACGGCTACACGATTTTTCAGGCGCAGGAAGAAGGCGCCGTCCTGATGGACATGAACGGCCGTGAGGTGAACGTGTGGAAAGGCGTTCTCGGCATGCCCAACAAGATTTTCCCCGGAGGCTATCTGCTGACCAGCCGCGGCCGCCGCAGCGGTAAATACAGCGTGCAGGACGGCCTTGACCTCATTCAGGTGGACTGGGACGGCAACATCGTCTGGAAGTTCGACCGCAATGAATACATCGAGGACCCGGGCGAGAAGCCGCAGTGGATGGCCCGCTATCACCACGATTTCCAGCGCGAGGGCAACCCCGTGGGCTATTACGCCCCGGGCATGGAGCCGAAGACCGATTCCGGCAACACCCTCGTCCTTGCCCACCGCAACGCCCGCAACCCCAAAATTTCCGACAAGCAGCTGCTTGACGACGTGATCCTCGAAGTGGACTGGGACGGCGACATCGTGTGGGAATGGAACTGCCACGAGCATTTCGACGAGCTGGGCTTCCGCGAAGGCCCCAAGAACACGCTGGCCCGCAACCCCAACTACCGCCCCACGCAGCCCGAAGGCATGGGCGACTGGATGCACATCAACTCCATGTCCGTGCTCGGCCCGAACAAGTGGTATGACGCGGGCGACGAGCGCTTCCATCCCGACAACATCATCGTGGACGGCCGCGAAGCCAACATCATCTTCATCATCTCCAAGGCTACCGGCAAGATCGTCTGGAAGCTCGGCCCCGATTACGACAACAGCCCCGAAGCCAAGGCCATCGGCTGGATCATCGGCCAGCACCATGCCCACATGATCCCCGCCTCCCTCCCCGGCGGCGGCAATATCCTTGTTTTCGACAACGGCGGCTGGGGCGGCTACGACGTGCCCAACCCCGGTGCCCCCACCGGCGTCAAGGCCGCGCTGCGCGACTACTCCCGCGTGCTCGAAATCGACCCCGTGGCCATGAAGATCGTCTGGCAGTACACCCCCAGCGAGGCCGGTTTTCTCGCTCCGATGGACAGCAACCGTTTCTACAGCCCCTTCATCAGCGGGATGCAGCGTCTGCCCAACGGCAACACCCTGATCACCGAGGGCTCGGATGGCCGCGTCTTTGAAGTGACGCCCGATCACAAGATCGTCTGGGAATTTATTTCTCCCTACAAGGGCAAGTTTGTGCCCATGAACATGACCTACCGCGCCTACCGCGTGCCCTACGAATGGGTGCCGCAGGTCCAGAAGCCCGCGGAAACCCCCATTGCGCCGCTTGATGTGGCCACCTTCCGCGTGCCCGGGGCCGCCGCGCTCGGCGACCGCGCCAAGGAAGTGACCGTGGAAGGCTGCGCACCCTACGCGGGCAGCAACGCCCTGTGCGTGGCGTCCGTGGAAGACCCTGCCGATAAATAACCAGTAAAACGGGCGGGGAGGGCTCCTCCCCGCCTTTGGAGCGCGATCATGAGCATTACGCTGTACACGGCACCCGACTGCCTGCGATGCAAGATCGTCAAGGGCTTTCTCGCCGAACGCGGGATTGCCTACGGAACCGTGGATTTCAAGGGCGACGCCCAGACCTTCAACACCTTTTACCGCGCCAACCGCAAGGCCATCTACCGCAATCCCGAAGGCGTCGAGTTCCCGCTGTTTGACGACGGCGAAGTGATCAAGCAGGGATCGGGCGAAGTCATCGCCTATCTGCTGTCCGGCCATGCTCTCGAAGGCGCGGTGACGCGCAGCGATCTGCTGCACGGCTGGATTTCCGGCCTCTACCTGTCCCAGTGTCCTGCGGATCAGGAAGAGCATTTCGTCGAACTTGTCCAGCAGCTCGCCAAGGGCGGCCTTTCCGTCTGCGTGCAGACCGACGGCCGCAAGCCCGCCCTGCTGGAACGGCTGATCGGCCTCGGCGTGCTTGCCAAGGTGCAGCTCAACATTCCCGGTCCCGCCGCCGTGTATGAAACCCTCTACGGCGCGGCCCCCTCCGGGGAAGAACTGGCCAAGACCATCGAGCTTGTGCGGGCCTTCCCTGATCACGACATCCGTTTTCTCGCCACGCCCATTCCCGGGGCGGATGGCGCACGCTGGCCGAGCCGCGACGAAGCGGGCGAGGCGGCGCGCATGGTCTACGAAGCCTGCGGGGATCATCAGCTCCCCTACGCCGTCGCCGCCGTGACGCCCGAAATGCCGCAGGGGATGCAGGGCCTTGAGCCTGTGGCCGATGCCATGCTGCTCAAGTACCGTTCCGCTTCCCGCGAGTTCCTGTTCAAGGCCGATATCCAAAAGTAGGCGTCGGGAAGAGGCGGCAGCGTCCAGAGGCGCCTTTCCGTCTTCCGCTTTCTCCCGGCAGGGGGACGGAAGGCGGCCTCGGGGGACGCGCGCCATTTGACAGGCTTTCCATTTTCGGGGACGTTCTCCCCAACCCTCTTTCCTCCGGCGGAAGACGCTCCGCCGCGTGAGGGAAGGGGGCGGGGAAAGCCCTTCTCCCACGGCATTCTCTTCCTTTCCTGAGAACAGCAAATGAGGCACACCATGCACTACGATGTCATCATCATCGGCGGAGGGCCCGGCGGCACGACCGCGGCGAAGGAACTGGCGGCGGGCGGGAAAAAGGTCGCCCTTGTGGAAGACAGGCATTGGGGCGGCACCTGCCTGAACTGCGGCTGCATCCCCACCAAGATGCTGCTCGGCGCGACCGCTCCCCTCGGCCTTTTGAAGGCGCAGGAGCGTCTGCGGACCATGAAGGGCAGCATCGAGATCGACTACAAGGCTCTTCAGAACCGTATCGGCCGTTTCCTCAAGGGATCGAGCCAGAGCCTCGCCAAGTCGCTGACCGCCGCCGGGATCACCCTGTACGAGGGCCGCGGCGTGTGCACGGGCAAGGGGCAGGTGGCCGTGCGTACGGACTCCGGCGAGGAAAGCCTCACCGCCGATACGCTGGTGCTGGCCTGCGGCTCGTCGAGCGCGTCCTTTCCGGGCCTTGCCCCGGACGGTGACGCCGTGCTCGACAGCACGGACATCCTCAACCTCCCCGAGGTGCCGGAAAGCCTGATCATCGTGGGTGCGGGAGCCATCGGTCTGGAACTGGGCGACTTTTTCGGCGCGATGGGCACGAAGGTGACCATCGTGGAAGCCGCGCCGCACATCGCTCCCACCGAAGACGCGGACATCGCCAAGGAGATGGAGCGCGCCCAGACCAAGGCGGGCCGGACCTGTATTGCGGGCGTGATGGCGAAATCTCTGGTAACCAGGGACGGGCAGGCCGAATTGACGCTGGGCGACGGGCGCGTGCTGACTGCATCCAAGGCGCTGGTGGCCGTGGGCCGCACGCCCAATACGGCGGGCCTTGACTGCGAAAAGGCGGGCTGCACTCTGAAGCGGCGCGGTTTCGTGGAGGTAAACGCCTCCCTTGAGGCCGCCGAGGGCGTCTATGCCATCGGCGACGTGAACGGCCTGACCCTGCTGGCCCATGCCGCGGATCATCAGGGCTCCTACGTGGCCCGCCGTATTCTTGGCGAAGAGCAGGGCGTCTACGTGCCCGGGCCGGTGCCTTCCTGCATCTACGGCGGTATGGAAATCATGCGCGTGGGCCAGACCGCCAAGGCTCTTCTTGCGGAAGGCCGGAACGTCTCCGTGTCGCAGGTTCCGCTGACGTTGAACCCCATCGCGCAGGCGGCGGGCAGTTCGGGCGGCTTCGTCAAGGTCGTCTGGGACGGCGACGCCATCGCGGGCATCGCGGCCATCGGGCACGGCGTCTCCCACCTCGTCACCGTGGCGCAACTGCTGATGATCGGGGGCTATGGCCCCGAAAAGCTCCATGAAGTCATGATCGGCCATCCCACGCTGGACGAAATCGTCCCCGCCGCCATCCGTGCGCCGCGCGTGGCCGTGACCGCCTAACCCAACGCCTTTTTCAAGGAGACACGCCATGAGCCTCACCTATCCCGACGACCGCACCTATCACGCCGAACACCTCTGGGCCAAAGACGAGGCGGACGGCACCATGCTGATCGGCATCACCGATTTCGCGCAGGATCAGCTCGGCGGGGTCATTTTTGTAGACCTGCCCGCCGTGGGCGACCATTTCGCGCAGGGCACCTCCTGCGCCTCCATCGAATCCGTCAAGGTCACCTCCGACGCCATCATCCCTGTTTCCGGGGAAATCGTGGCCGTGAACGAGGCGTTGGCCGACGCGCCGGAACTGCTCAATGACAGCCCCTATGACAAGGGCTGGCTCGTGCGCGTCAAGCCGGACAATGCCGCCGAGGGCGGGCGCATCTCCGCCGCCGACTACGCGGCGCTGGTTGGCTGATCCTTCTCGGGGCGGCGTTCCACGCGGCCTCCCGGTCAGGAAGAGGGCCTTCTCCGCATCCTTTCCGAGGGCGGGGAAGGCCCTTTGCGTTGGGGAAAAAGTGGCTTACATTGCCTCAGGGAAGTTTCCGCGGATGCGAGAGGGGCCTCAAGGACGAAAACGCTGCCTCTGGATTAGATGAAGGGTTCCGCGGATATAGGAAGGGCCCCCGGAGGCCCGGGGCAGGGTGGCCCGGGACAATCCCCGCTGTGACGGGAGGAAGCCCTTCGGCGTAGCCGTGGCACACAGGCGAAAGAGGGATTCCTTCGCCATATGGCGGCGGTGGGGGAAGAGAGCGGGCGGAGCCTTTCCGGAAAGAGGGGCCTCCTGTCAAGGGCGCTCCGGAACGGAGGGAATGTCCGTGAAGGCGCGTCAGCCGCACACGGAACCCGCGCGCAGCCGTGATTTTCCGTCGGCGAAGGGCGCAGACGGTCTCCGGGGAGGGACGTTGATCGGTTCTCCCGAGAGAAGACCTTCCACGCCTGTGCACCGGGGAAGGTAGATGTTTCGCAGTGAGGAGCTCTCCGCGCGCGTCTTCCCCTTCCGCGCGGAAAGGCAAGGACAGAAGAGATGTCGCAGTGGAATCCTTGGCATGGCTGCCGCAAGATCAGCCCCGGTTGCAGGCATTGCTACGTGTTCCGTATGGATGCGGCGCACGGCAGGGACGCCTCGCAGGTGCGGCGGACGGGCGATTTCGACGCGCCCCTGCGCAAGCGCCGCAACGGGGAATATCGCCTGCCTGCGGGCGAAACGGTCTATACCTGCTTCACCTCCGATTTTTTCCTGCCGGAAGCGGACGGCTGGCGGCCCGAGGCATGGCGCATGATCCGTCTGCGGCAGGATGCGGACTTTTTTATCGTCACCAAACGGGCGGATCGCATCGCCCCGCTGCTTCCTCCGGACTGGGGCGAGGGCTATTCCAACGTCATACTCTGCTGCACCTGCGAGGATCAGGCGCGGGCCGACTTCCGCCTGCCGTTTTTTCTGAGTCTGCCTTTGCGGTACCGCCGCATCATCTGTGAACCCTTGCTGGAGCGGATTGACTTGGCCCCCTATCTGGCTTCGGGCATTGATGGGGTGATCGTGGGCGGCGAGTCCGGGCCGGAGGCGCGCCTGTGCGATTACGCATGGGTGCTCGACATCCGGCGGCAGTGCGCCGAGGCGGGCGTGACCTTTTCATTCAAGCAGACCGGGGCGCGCTTTCTGAAGGATGGCCGCCTCTACCGCCTCCCCCGGGCCTTGCAGCACCCGCAGGCCAAGAGAGCGGGCATTGATTTGCCCTGAACCCCTGTTGAGGCATCCCGCAGTCCCCCGGGGAGAAGTCGCCCGGGGCGCCTTGCCTCATGATACCCACGCGGAGATTTCCCACCAAGGAGAGGATGTATGCCCGTGCCTTCAATGCCGTTGACGCCGCTTTCCCGTTTGTGCGCGCTTTTTGAGGAGGTGGCGGGAGATGCCATCGCCCGGGCCGTGGGTGAGGGCGGCTGCGTGTTCAGGACACGGGGGATCATCGGGGACTGGACGCAGAAAAAGACCTTTTGGAACAACGTCTACTACGGCGTCGACCTGAGCGAGGGAGGCCGCGTCATCAGCGTGGACCTTCCCTATGAGGTCATTCAGAGCGGGGACATCCGCCCCGGAAGCCTCGTTGATGTCATTGGGACGCCCTCGGTCCATCTGAAAAAGTCGGTGGTGCTGTTCAAGCTGCACATCCACGCGGCGTGCGTCATCACGCCTCCGGCCTCGGCCGCGCCGCGCTATGAGGCGGGCCGGAGCATCGCCGGGACCGTCAATCACCTCAAGGAAATAGGCTTTCGCCGCATCGCCTTTCCCAAACGGGTGGAAGGGGTTTCGGTCATCCATTCCAAATCTCGCAGCGCCAATGTCTTTGCCGATTTCAGCAACGAGCTGGCCGGGAGGAACGTCCGCCTTGAGCCCCTGCCCGTATCCATGACGGACCCGGCGGCCATCACCCGCACCATTGAGGCCGCGACGGGAAACGTCATCGTGCTGATCCGCGGGGGCGGGGACGAGGGCGATTTCTTGACCTTTCAGGACGAAAGCGTGGTCCGGGCGCTCGCGCGCAAGGCGGCTCACCGCGTCACGGGATTGGGGCATTCGGCCAACCTGACCTATGCCGACATCGTGGCCGATTTTTGCACTACCACGCCCGCCAGCGCCGGGGCCTACGTGCGGGAGCAGTTGGCGCGCACCTACGGGGCCCGGCAGGAGGAAGTTCAGGAAGCGGAACGGCAGGCCGTCCTGATCCGCGATCTCAAACGCAGCAACCTCAAGCTTCTGCTTCTGGCCGTGGCGCTCGCCGGGTTCATCGTCTACTGGGGCTTTATCCGATGAGGGGCGGGTTTTTGGGGTTGTTCCGGGGCAGGTGTTTTTGATCTGAGCGCGGGGCCAGTGCCTCGGGAATGCCGACAAAACGGCGGGCGCGATGGGGAAAGGGCGGAAAAGCTGCCCTCCACCGGCAATCTTGAAAGTATTCCTTTAAGAAAGCACATCCCTCTGCTTTCTCCCGTTGCCTATCCAGAGGTCCGGAGGGGGCAGCCTTGCCCGAGGCGGGCCTGGGACGAGGGTGCAGCCGGAGAGACCGTTTTCGTTCCCGCCGTGCGCTACCGTCTTGTGCCCCTTTTTTTCCTACACGTCGGCGGCCTTGGCTTGCACGGCAAAGGGGATGCGCCCGAGAAACTTTTCCCGCCCTTGACCGCTCAGCCATGCGTCACATTCCTCCGCCGCGAGCAGGAGCGGCATCCGGTCATGATAGGGTGCCATGCTCTCGTTGGCGTCCGTGGTGAGGATGGTAAAGCACTGGGTCACGCCAAGGCGCGGTGGTTCCAGATTTTCTGCGAAACCAGCCAGATACAGGATAGCCTCTCCCTCCCTGCGGAAGAGGTATTTTTCTTTTTTGCGGCTGCCGGGGACGGTTTTCCATTCGTAAAAGCCCGTGGTGGGCACCACGACGGGGCAGGCGCGCAGGGCCTTCCGGAACATGGGCTTGACGAGCGCGGTTTCAGCGCGGGCGTTGAAGACGACGCCCCGTCCGTCCCAGCGTGGAAAACCCCATGACATAGCCCGGGCTTCCATCCCTTCCGTTGCCAGCGCCAGTACGGGCGCGACGTCTCCCGGATAGATGTCTCCGGTTTTGATGAGCGAGGCTTGCGGCCCCAGAGCGTCGAGGATGGCGCGCATTTTCGTTGGCGTCGGGTCGATGTTGAAACGGCCGCACATGGCTTGCCTCCTTTGGCTGTGCGTCTCGGCTGTTCCGCGTATTGGAGCAGAGAGGCCGTACAGGTGGAATGATATATTTTTTCATGGGTTACGGCGTAAAACGGCGTATGGCTGTTCATGGGGTGCGCCCTGCCTTGCGGTCCGCGCCGGGCAGTGGAGGGCCAGCCTCCCTGTGGGCAGATCAGGGGTTTCCCCAAAAACTATTTTTTATCAAGTGAATAAGCAACGTCAGGGGGTCTTTTTCTCTCCGGAATATACGGTGACAAAAAATCGCGCCCGTGTCAGGCAAGATGTATCCAAATCCCAAGAGAGGAGCAACATGACGGTAAGCAATGTGGATGAAATGATGGTTGGGGTCTGTATCTTGCGTGGCGCGTATCCGCATTTGGATTTGCAGGACCTGGTGGAGGACGTGCGGCAGATTGCACGGCTGACGGCGCAAGAGAATCTGGGAGATGCCGAAACGGAAAAGGCCGTTATCCGAGCCGCCGTTTTCTTGATCGCGGCGGATAAGGAGCTGACGCCGCACACGGCGATAGAGATGGCGGTACGGGTGCGCAAGACCGTGTCAGCCTGATATTTCCGGAATGGCGTCCCGGCGGCAGGCTGCGGTTCTCAGGACTGCGGGCTTGCCGCCTTTTTTTTGCGGCACTCTGCTGGAAATGAAGGAAAGCTTGTAACAAGAAGAGCATCCCGCAGGTGGAGGCTTCTCGCTTACCGGGAAGGTTTCCAGCGCGTTCCCAGCCCGCCGTTTTCATACCACCGCCCTGCATTTTCGGCAGGGCAGTGGTTTCAGATATTCGCGGTAAGCCCAGTCGCCTGTTTTTTGTACGGCACTCAGGGCTTTCTTTCCCTGCGTTCGTTGCGGCGTTGCTTGTAGTCTTTGGTCATGCGGATTCCTGAGCTAGGTGCGTCTGGATGCGGAGGGGGCCGGTTTATCGCATAAAGGCGGCGGCGTGGCAAACCGGCGCTGTCGTATAGTTGCCGCGTCCTTGCGGAAACGGGTTTCCTTTCATAGCCGGGCGGGAGCCTTCCCAACGCGTTTCGTCCTCCGTAAAGCCGTCGGTCCTCTTTTCACGAGGGCCGGCGGCTTTTTACTCAGCGCCTTGCCGTTGAAGGGAGAGGGCCGCTCCGGGCGTGGCATGGGCCACACGCCTCTCGATCCCCTTTTCCTTGCGCGCGGCCCCGTGAAACAGGAGGAGACGGCGTCGGTGCTGTGGGAAGGCGGGCTGTCGGAATTTTCTAAAAATCTTTAAAATCAAGATACTAACGTGAAAAATAGTTTTCGGGCGGCGCGTTTTTGCCCACACTGCGAACACAACACAGGAGGTCTTCAATGGAAGATACCACCCATAAAAGTTTCGGAGACAAGGCCAAGGACGCGCTGGACAAGACCGGGGATTACCTGAGCGACGTCAAGGATTCCATTGCGGATGGCATGGATGACATGGCGGACAGCGTAAAGGATACCTTCCGCGATACGGACGACCGCGTGCATCATGATTACGACCGCACCCGCGTCCATTACGATGGAGACGGCGACAAGACGGTGAAGCATACGCGGGAAACCGTCCGCGACCACGGCGACGGCACCGAGCGCGTCCATGAGAAGACCAAGGAAAAGGTCCATCATGGGACGGACTCCACGCGCCGCACCTATGAAGAGACCCGGGACCGGACGAAGAAAACGTTCTAGCCCTTCCCCCATAACGTTTACCACTCAGGAGAGAGAGGATGAAAAACACAGTACTTACTCTTTGCGGCGGTCTGCTGCTGGCCGGTTTTGTCGTGCTTCCCGCCGCTCATGCGGCTTCCGCCGAGGCCCGTCTCGTGGCCGATAATTCTTTCACCCAGTCCGTGAAGGAAGGCTATGAAGACCTCAAGGACAGCGTAAAGGAAACCTTCGGCGGCTATACCGGCAATGATCGGGAAGACGCCCGCAACTACATGGAACGCCGTCAGGCCGATTTGAAAAAGTACCATGACACCGTGCGCGAAGCCCGCAAGGATTTCATGGAAGCCCGGCAGAGCGACCGTGAAGCGTATCTGAAGCATCACAAGGAACTGCCCCAGCCGGAAGACATCAAGGCCGATATGGACCTTTCCAAGATCGATTCCTGATCCCTGAGGCACTTGCAGGCAAGGTCCTCCCGTGTGCCTTTGGCGGACGGGAGGGCTTTTTTACGCGGCGTCCCGTGAGGTCCGCGCCGCAGACCCCTTTCTACGGAGTTGTGCGGGGATGGTCACACCCAACACCTATCACGCTTTGACGCTCTTTGCGGAGTGGTACATCGCGCTCTGCCTTTTGTCGTGCCTGATACTCATCGTTGATCAACGCAGGCACGCGCCGCCGGCCATGCGCATCATGCTCTGGGTATGGCCCATTACGGCGTTGTGGGCTGGGCCCATAGCCCTTTGGCTCTACCGGGGCCTTGCTCGCCCCGGCCGGGCGGCGGGAGGTATGGGCGGGCACGCCATGCCCGCAAAGCCAGCCATGCCGGGCAGGACGGCAACGGTCCCCTCCGCCCCCACGCTTGTGGGGCAGCCGCACGACATGCACGGGATGAGGGGCATGGCCTCCATGTCCGAGACGCACGCGGGGCATGAGGCCGCCATGCACGGCATGGCGGGGATGCCCGGCGGGGCGATGGAAGGGATGGGCCGCGCGCCCGCGACGTGGCGCAACGTCACCACGGGTACGCTGCACTGTGGCGCGGGGTGCACCCTTGCCGATCTGGTCGGGCCGTGGGTGTTCCGGCTGATGCCCTTCGCCCTCTTCGGCCATTTCATGTATGGGGAATGGCTGATCGACTACGTGCTGGCCCTCATTGCGGGGGTCTTCTTCCAGTATGCCGCGCAAGCGGAAATGACTTCCGAACGGGGCCCCTCCCTGTGGTGGCGCTCCCTCCGGGTGGATTTCCTGTCCCTGACCGCGTGGCAGATCGGCATGTACGGCTGGATGGCCATCGCCATGTTCTGGCTGATCGGCCCCATGTCGCCCTCGCACCCCGTCTTCTGGCTGATGATGCAGATCGGGATGCTTTGCGGCTTCCTGACGGCTTTCCCCATGAACTGGTGGCTTATCCGCGAAGGCATCAAAAGCGCCATGTAGGGCTTTTTTTCGGCCCGGCAGGGGCTCAACGTTTTAACCAGTATCAGGAGTATGGAATGAGCGGATTGATGGATCAGATCAGCGGCTTGGGAGGAAAAATTTCGGAAGCCCTCGGCCTTGGGCAGAACAACGACTCGCAGTTGAGCCAGAAGCTGAACCAGCTTGTTCATTCGTCGGGCGGGCTCGGCGGGATGTTGGGTTCGGCCGCGCTCGGGGGGGTGCTCGGGACGCTGCTTTCCGGGAAGACGGGACGGCGTGTGGCCGGGGGCGCGCTTATGGCGGGCGGGACCGCCGCAGCCGGCGTCATGGCCTGGAAATACTTTCAGAAATGGGTGGACGGAAACAAGGCTCATGCGACTGCCGCGGCGGGCACGGACGTGGTGCGGCCCGGCGTGGCTCAACCGGTCATGCGTACCGATGAGGTCGCGGCTCACAAGGCGACGGCTGCCGAGCCGAACGACTCCGCGCTGCTTCTGCTTGAGGCGATGGTTTTTGCCGCCCGCGCGGACGGCCATATCGACGAGGCGGAAAAGGCCAACATAACGAAGGCCATAGAATCCCTTTTCCCCAATCAGGACGTCAGCGGCGTTTTCAACGCCCTTCTGGACAAGCCACTCGATCCCGACGACTTGGCCAAAAGGGTCCATTCCCACGAACAGGGCTGCGATCTCTACCGCCTTTCCCGCATGATCATCACCCCCGATCAATACATGGAAAGGACCTATCTCGATGGGCTGGCCCGCGCGCTGAACCTGACCCTTGAGGAAAGGGCCACTCTCGACAAGGAAGCCGAAGAAGCCCAGCAGAGTCCTCAGAGCGCCTAGGCTTTCCGTGTTCCCTACAGATGCCAGCCGCCCTCCGTCAGCCGGGGGGCGGCTTTGTCGATGGTCCATACAGGGGTAAACGCGGCGTTGGCCTGTCAGCCCTTTGGGGCTGCGCGTACCCGGCGACGAGTCCGCCGCATTTACGACTCAGGCACGACCCCGGCCATGATGCCGCAGCCCTGCGGGAGCTGCACCGGAAGGCGGCGAATGGAGGCAAGCCCCGCCGCTTCCATCATCACTGCGAGTTCCGCCTCCGTGAAGGACTGGCCCTTCGGGGTGCCTACCAGCATATTGAGATCGAAAAGGGCGGGGTGAACCGGGCCGTTGCGGTCGTCGTCAAGGATGAATTCCTGAATGAGCAGCAGGCCGCCCGGGGCAAGGGCGCGGGCCGCCTTGATAACGAGTCTCCGCGACGCCTCCATGCCCTCGCCGTGCAGTATCTGGGACAGCCACGCCACGTCAAACTCGCCGGGCAGTCCGTCCCGCGTGAAATCCCCGCCCACAAAGCGTACGCGATCCGCCATGCCTTCCTCTTCGATGACCTTTTCGGCAAAGGGACGGGTGGTAGGCAGATCAAAGACTGTCGCGGTCAGCCCCGGGTTCGCGCGGCAGAAATGGATGGCATAGGCTCCCGTGGCCCCGCCGAGATCGAGAAGGCGCCTGCGGCCTGAAAGATCGATCTGCGGGACGCTGCGCGCCGCCTGTGCGTCCGCGATGTTGCGCATTCCCATAAGGAAGCTGGCGCGCTCGGCTTCGTCGCTGGTTTCTACGGATGTACGGGCCCGGACGGGCAGCCCGCTGCGCACGGCCTCGTCAAGGCGGGCCCACGCGGGCATCAGATGGCGGTGGTGCTCAATGATGTGTCCGACATAGTCCGGCGAATCGCGGCACAGCCAGCGGCGTGCGCCGGGCTCCAGCGCGCAGGTTGCGCCTTCCCGCCGCAGGAGGCCCAGCGCGCACAGGGCCGTGATCAGCCGGGCGGCGGGCTCGGGCGCGCAGCCCACCCGGGCGGCCAGTTCCTCGACTTCCAGCGGCCCTTCAGCCAAGGGGGAAAAGACGTCGAGCCGGACGGCGGCTTGAAGGGCGCAGCTTTCCCAATACTGGCCGGAAAGGGCGATGAGTGATGAAGCAGTCCATTGTCGCATGGTCACCTCCGGGGCAGGGGTCGCGTTTCAGGGTCAGCACCTCTCTGGTAACAGATCGTGCAACGTTTTGAAAAGGGAGGGGATGTCGATGGGTTTTGAAATGTGGGCGTTCATGCCGGCCTCAAGGGATTTCTCCACGTCGTCGTCAAAGGCGTTGGCGGACATGGCGATGATGGGCACCGTGGCGGCGTCTTCCCGGGGAAGAGCCCGTATCTGCCGGGTGGCGCTGAGCCCGTCCATGACAGGCATCTGGATATCCATGAGGATGGCGAGGTAGCGCCCCGGCTCGGCCCGGGCGAAACATTCCACGGCTTCGCGGCCGTTGCGGGCGCTTTCCACACGCAGGTTGCGCGACTCAAGCAGCGTCTCGGCGATTTCGAGGTTGATGTCGTTGTCCTCCACGAGGAGAACCCTTTCCCCGGCGAAGGAGGTTTGCACGCCCGTGGCATCGACGGGCCGGTTCTGGGTGGTCGAGATCAGGAAGTCGTAGACGGTGGAAGGGAAGAGCGGCTTTTGGAGAAAAGCGCCCACGCCCGCCTCTTCCGCCTCGCTGCGGATGCTGCTCCAGTCATAGGCGGAAATGGCCATCAGAGGGGCCTCCGCGCCCAGACGTTCGCGCACGCGCCGGGCTAGGGCGATGCCGTCCATGAACGGCACTTTCCAGTCCGCCATGATGAGGGTGAAGGGCGTATCGTGCGCGGCGGCCTCCGTCACGAGGGCCAGCGCCTCTTCCGGCGAGGCGGCGGTCCGGGTTTTCACCCCGAAGCGGCGCAGAAGCATGGCCGCATGATCGCGCGTCCGGCGATCCGGGTCGACCACCAGTGCCTGCATGTCCTCGAAACGATGCCGCAGATCAACGGGCCGGGAAGGTGCGGAGGCCGATTCCAGCCACACCCTGACGGTAAAGGTGCTTCCGGCGCCGGGGGCGCTTTGCACAGTGATTTCACCATTCATCATTCGGGCATAGTTCCCGGCGATGGCCAAGCCAAGGCCGGAACCACCCCGGCTCTCTCTCTCTCTCTCTCTCTCTCTCTCTCTCTCTCTCTCTCTCTCTCTCTCTCTCTCTCTCTCTGGCGGTTGTCCTGTTCAAAGGGCACGAAGAGTTTTTCCAGAAATTCTGGATGTATGCCGATGCCCGTATCCCGCACGCGGAAAAGCAGCTCGCGCGAATTTCCCGCCTTTTTCCCGGCGATGACGGAAAAGTCCACGCAGCCCCCGGCATCGGTGAACTTGAGCGCGTTGCCGAGCAGGTTGATGAGAATCTGGTTGAGCTTGAGCTCGTCGCCCACATAGGTGTCCTGCAAGGCCCCTTCCGCCGAAACCTGAAAGCGGATGTCCCTTTTTTGCGCCTGCGCGTAAAACATGGTGGTCAGGTTGCGGATGAAGGCGGCGAAGTCGAAAGCCTTTTTCTTCAACACCATTTTGCCGCTTTCGATTTTCGACATGTCAAGGATGTCGTTGATGAGCGCCAGCAGGAAATGGGCCGAGTTCTCTACCTTGTTGAGACAGTCGACCACGCGCTTCGGATCGTCCAGCGATTCCTTGGCGATGGCGATCATGCCCATGATGGCGTTCATGGGCGTGCGGATGTCGTGCGACATGCGCGAGAGGAAATCCGATTTGGCACGGTTGGCGCGCTCGGCCATTTCCAGCGCGCTGCGCAGCATTTCCGTGCGCTCCTCAAGCTTTTTCTGCAATTCGCGCTGTTCCGTGATGTCCGTAATATCGATGTAGACCACAAGATAGAGGGGCTCGCCGCGCACCCAGTCGATGCAGTCCGCGTTGATCTGGAGCCACGCGTCCTCGCCCTTGCCGTCCTTGACCTGCACCACGAAATGGGCGCGCTGGCCCGCCAGAAGGCGCGAGCGATTTTCCGCGAGGGCCCGGCGGTTACGCTCGTTGTCCACGTTTACGAGGGAGTAGGGCGGATCGTCGGGCCCGCGATGGCCGAAGAACTGGATGAAGCGGTCGTTGCCCTCCACGAAATGAAAACGCGCGGAGGCGTCCACCCGGAACTTGGCGACGAAACCCGGCAGGTTGTCATAGGTGACGGACTGCTCCATCTGCGTCTGGATGAGATCGCTGATGTCGGTGAATACCGAGTAGATGACGGGGATGCCGTTGAGGGTTTCGTTGGTGAAGGTGCCGACGACCTTTATCCATACGAAACTGCCGTCCTTGTGCGGCATCTTGCACACAAGGGCGTAGCTGGGCTCGCCGGTGGCGATGGCGTGGCGCACGGTGTCGGCTATTTTGGCGTACTCGGTGGGAATCTGCTCAAAATATTCGCTGCAATGGTTATGATAGATGGCTTCGTACTCTTCTTTGGAGTAGCCGGTCTTCTCATAAAAATAATCGTTGGCCCAGACGACGGTGAAATATTCGTCCAGCAGATGCTTGCTCACGCTGACGCGGAGCGAGCTCATGAGCATGGTGTATTCGGTGCCGATGGCCGTATGCGTAGAATCAAACATAGGAGGCCCCGTGAAGATGGGCAGCTGAGGGGGAGGGAGCGACGCGGATGCGCCTTACAGGGAAGGGTGAGGACGCTGGAATGGGAGATACCTTTTTAACATAAAAGAGGAGGACGGGCAATCATCTCCACACATAAAAAGCCCTTCCCGGGGGAGGGAGGCCGTCAAAAGACAATCACTTGTTTTTACTTCTTTTTATGGAGAGATGTCTCGGTCCGCACCAGCCATGTGCCGGGCCTCGCAAGGCTCGTCGTTTGGGGGGGCGGCGCGGACGCGGGAAGGGGAGAGAGGAAGGCGGCGCAGAGGCGCGGAAAAGGCTGTCCAGCCCCGAAAAACCAAGAGCGGCCGCCGCTCCCGGAAAGGGAGGGACGGCCGGCCATACGGAGCTGCCGAGGAAGCGGCTTAGTTGGCGGGCACTACGGCGCCCTCGTACTTCTTATTCATGTATTCCTTGACCTGATCGCCCTTGAGGGCCTTCACCAGCGCCTGCAGTTCGGGGCGCTGTTCCTCGCCCGCGCGCACGGCCACGATGTTGGCGTAGGTGGTTGCGGCCACGGAGTCGGCGGCTTCGGCGGCCAGCGCGTCCTTCACCTTGAGGCCGCCGAGGATGGCGTAGTTGCCGTTGATGATGGCGATGTCCACGTCGGGCAGGGCGCGCACGAGCTGCGCGGCCTCGATTTCCTCAATCTTGAGCTTCTTGGGATTTTCCACGATGTCGCGGCGGGTGGCGGTGAGCCCGGCACCGTCCTTCAGCTTGATGAAGCCCTTGTCCTGCAGGAGGAGCAGGGCGCGCGCCTCGTTGGTGGTGTCGTTGGGCACGGCGACCAGCGCGCCGTCCTTCAGATCGGCCAGCGCCTTGGTCTTTCCGGCGTAGATGCCGAAGGGCTCGTAGTGGATCGCGCCGATGGAGACGAGACGGGTGCCCTTTTCCTTGTTGAAGTCATCGAGGTAGGGCTTGTGCTGGAAGAAGTTGGCGTCCAGTTCCTTGCCTTCCAGCGCCATGTTGGGCTGCACGTAGTCGGAATATTCGACGATCTGGAGATCGTAGCCCTGCGGTTTGAGGATCGCGGCGGCTTCCTTGAGGATTTCGGCGTGCGGGGTCGGGGACGCGCCCACGAGGATTTTGGTGGCGGCGGAAGCGCTGAGCGCGCCTCCGAGGACGAGCGCCAGCGCAGCGACGGCGGCGGTGCGGAAGAGATGCATGGTTCCTCCCAAAAGGGTTGAAGGTCCGTTTCCAGAGGCGGTGCGGCTTACGAGATGCGCTTGTCGCTCCGCTTGGTGGCCCAGTTGCCGAAGCTCTGGAAAATCTGAACGATGATGATGAGCAGGACGACCGTGGCGAACATGATGTCGGTCTGGTACCTGTTGTACCCGTACATGATGGCCAGCTTGCCGAGCCCGCCCCCGCCCACCGCGCCGGACATGGCGCTGTAGCCGAGGATGGTGGTCGCGGCGATGGCGCTTCCGTTGATGAGCGATGGCGTCGCCTCGGGCAGCAGCACCTTGAGGATGATCTGCATGGTCGACGCGCCCATGGACTGCGCGGCCTCCACCACGCCGGAATCGACCTCAAGCAGCGAGGATTCCACCAGTCGGGCCACGAAGGGCGCGGCCGCGATGACCAGCGGCACCACCGTGGCGTTGTTGCCGATGGTGGTCCCCACGAGGAGGCGCGTCACCGGAATGACGGCGATCATGAGGATGAGGAAGGGGAAGGAGCGGGTCAGGTTCACGACCACGTCAAGCACGTTGTACACGAGCGGGCGGGGCTTGATCCCGTCCTGACGGCAGATGACCAGCACGACGCCCATCATCATGCCGAAAACGTAGGAGAAGAAGGTGGAGACGAGGGTCATGTACAGCGTATCCACCACGCCTTCCGCCAGCATTTCCACAGTGGCCTGATCAAACATGGTTCATAGCCTCCAGCATCAGTCCCTTTTTGTCCGCATAGGCGAGGATGCGCCGCGCCACCTCTTCGTCGTCCGGCAGTTGCAGGACCATCTGGCCGAAGGCCGTCCCGCCGATGTCCCGGGTGTCCGCGAACATGATGTTCACCGGGCTCCCGCATTCCAGCACCATGTTTCCGATGATGGGCTCGAAGGAGGAGCGGCCATTGAAGATGATCCGGTAGAGCCTGCTGTGCGGCATCTGCTCGGGCTGAAGGGCTTCGGGGATGACGAGCTGGCGCGCCTCTTCCGTCTGCGGGTGGAAGAAGACTTCTTCGACGGAACCGGTTTCCGCGATGACGCCGTGGCTGATGATAGCGACCTGATTGCAGATTTTTTCGATGACGCTCATTTCGTGCGTAATGATGACCGCCGTGATCCCCAGCCTGCGGTTGATGTCCTTGATGAGCGCGAGAATGGATTCGGTCGTGGCCGGATCAAGGGCGGAGGTCGCCTCATCGCAAAGCAGGACCTTGGGATTGGTGGCCAGGGCGCGGGCGATGGCCACGCGCTGCTTTTGGCCGCCCGACAACTGGGAGGGGTAGGAGCGGCTCCGATCGGCAAGGCCCACCATATCGAGAAGCTCGCGGGCCCGCTCGCGCGCGCTTTCCTTCTTCACCCCGGCAAGCTCCAGCGGGAAACAGACGTTTTCCTCGGCGGTGCGCTGCATGAGGAGGTTGAACTGCTGGAAGATCATGCCCATCGAGCGCCGGGCGATCTGAAGCTCGCGGTCGCTCAGACGGCACATGTCCTTGCCTTCAAAGAGGACGCTGCCGCCGGTGGGCCGTTCCAGCATGTTGATGCAGCGCACGAGCGTGCTTTTGCCCGCGCCGCTCTTGCCGATGATGCCGAAAATGTCACCCTGCCGGATGGTGAGATTGATGCCCTTGAGGGCGTAGACTTCCGTGTTTTTGCTTTGGAATCGCTTTTCCAAATCGACTATTTCTATGATGGGTTCCGTCATCCGCGTGTTTCTCCCGTTCGTTTTCCCGCAGGAGGTACAATAATGGCCTCGGCTTGCGCCGTCAAACGCTCGCGCGATACTATTACCTACTTTTGCGGCTTTGAGAACGGGCAGAGGGTGTTTTTCGCGATTTTCCTTTTTTCTTTTTGATTCCCAATAGATAGTAAAGCATATCTTGGCAGGGGGAGGCCGGGGCGGGGCGAAGGCCCGGTGCGGACTGGGAGGATGGCCGGGCACGGAGGCATAAAAAAGGACGCCTCCAGCGGAAAAGCGCCGCCAGCCTTTGCCGAGGGCACGGAAAGGGCGGCGACCAAGGCCGGGGCTGGGTTCAACCTGCATCAAGCCGCGCGCGGCAAAACCGCTTTTCCTCCTTTGCCGCGTTACAAGGAAAAAAGGCCATCTCGCTGGAGCGCTGGCGTCGCCGTGTTTTTCTCCTCGCTAACCCTTTGGAAGCAATCGGCTCTTCGCGGGCGGCCTTGTCCTCTGGGCTGAGCCTAAAGGTCGAGCGATTTGATGTGCGGGTTGTCGCTGAGCAGGCTCATCAGTTGCGTCCGGTTATACTCTTTCGGCACCTTGACGAAGATGTCCAGCGCCATGCGCCCGTTGTCCAGATGCCGTGCCTTGAGCGAGAGGATGTGTATTTCATGGCTGAGCAGCTTTTCCCGGATGGAGGATACCCCATCGCCGACGGTGTCCATCTCCAGCGAGATTTGTTCGGTCATGGGAAAATGGAGCCATGCGAAATTGCGGTGCAGCATCATCTGGGCCGCGATGATGAGCAGGCTCACCCCTATGCCGAGAAAATAGAGCCCCGCGCCCACGGCCATGCCGATGCCCGCCGTGGCCCACACGCCCGCCGCCGTGGTCAGGCCGCTGATGTTCTGGTTGCGCACGAAGATCATCCCCGCCCCCAGAAAGCCGACGCCGGTGACGATCTGGGCGGCGATACGCGAGGGGTCGAGGGCGATGCCCGGATGGGTGGTTACGTCACCGAAGCCGTATTTGGAGACGACCATGATCAGCGCCGCGGCCAGCGCCACAATAAGATGGGTGCGGATGCCCGCTTCCTTGAGGCGGTTGTTGCGTTCATAGCCGATGAACGCCCCGCAGAGCGCCGCGACGAGGATGCGGGCGAAGAACTCCATTTCAGCATAAGGCGTGAGAATCATTGTGACCTCCTCTGACGGAGAAAAGAGTCTTGCAGGATTCTCCTGTCATGGGGCACTTCGCCTCCTCCGTCAAGCCCATCGTCGCGTGAGAGGTTTGGCGTCAAGCCTATCGGTGCGTGAGAGGTCTGGTGCCGCCTGCCGGGGGAATGGCGATGCTCCTCCGGTTCAAAGGCTGCGTCTTTTGGGGGACGGCGTGTAACCGCGCGGGCAGGCTTAAAGGGGGATCACGTCGAGGTCGTCCGGCACAAAGAGGTTGCCGGAAAAAAACTCGCGGCCTTCCGCCGTGTACAGGGCCTTGCGTTCGGCAAGCCGGCTGTCTTCGGTATGCCACAAGACCAGATTGCGCGCCCCGAGTTCGGCGGCGGTGCGGCAGGCTTCCCGCACGGTGCTGTGGTGCTTTTCGTAAGGCTTGAAGCGTTCCCGATCCGCATAGAGGCAGAAGGCCTCGCTGAGCAGCCAGTCGCTGTCGGTCACAAAGGCCCGGTCGCGCGGCGTACAGGGCTCGTCCCCGAGGCAGGAGACTTTGCGCCCGTCGTGCAGGCGCAGGGTGAAGCCGAATGGCCGGGCCTTGGTCGAACCGATGTCGAAAAAGGTGGCCGGGTAGGGCCCCAGAGTAGCCTTCTCGCCGTCCCGCACGGGAAGGATATGGATACGATCCCCGAAGAAACGGGTCATGCTGCCCGGAAGGGTCATGTGGGAGACGGCACGGACCATTTCCGCCAGTTCCTCATGGCAGCGGAGGGTAAAGGTACCTTCGTACGCGCCCGAGGCCATGCGGGTGGCGATGAAGCGCAGGACCCAGATCATGCCGAAAAGGTGATCGGTGTGGCAATGGGTGAGAAAGGCATGATGCAGCGATTCGAGGCGTATTCCGGCCCGCTGGAGCTGCGTGAGCACGCCGTTGCCGCCGCCCGCGTCCACGAGGACAGGCTCGGCGCCGTCATGCAGGATGAAACAGGTATTGTAACAGCGCAAGGCGCTGGCGTTGCCGGTGCCGAGAACAATAAGCCTTTCCATCCCCTTGCCCCTTTGTAGTGGAAGACCGCCGTGATGTTCGATGTTTTGTACGGTGCATCGGGACATCTTTCAAGGCCCCTTAGCCGGGCGGCGCAAGGAGGCGGATGCGCGCCTTTCCTCCGGCTTCCCGGATCGTCTCGCGGACCTGCCTTTTTGCCGGAAAGCCGGGATGCGAGGAGGGGCGCATTTTGACCAAGGAAAGCCACACGGGAGGCGGACAAAGCGGCCTCAACGTTTTCCCCTGCGGGGAGCGGTCGGCCCGGGACAGTATCGTCCTTCATTGGAAGTGAGGCCCCGAGTACTGGCCCCCAAAAACCGGATAGCCCTCTGATTGTATGAATCACATCATCTCATGGCACGCATGGGGCGGCCGTGCGGGGAGGCGGACGGCTTCTTGAGGAGGAGAAGCGCCTAGCGTTTTTTGGGGTTTTCCCGCTCGAAAATGTCCTTCACATCCACCCCCAGTTCATCCGCGATGCGGGCGAGGGTGGAAAGGCGGCAATGCGAAATGCCTTCATCCTGACGGGCCTTGAACAGCGCCTGCCGCGAGACGCCGGACAAGTCAGCCAGCTTCTGGGTGCTTATCTTGCGTGCCTGCATCAACTTGTTGATATTGCTCTTGAACATGGCTTTCCCGCTCTCGCAAAAAGGTGAGACAACAAGGGGCCAATATCATATACTGAACCGGAAAAATGACAATACGCAATAAGCTGCGTTATGTCCGTTACTTACTGAATAAACAAGAAAATTTTTCTCCTTGGCGGCATGGCGGAAAAGGAAGGCGCAGAAAAACGGAGAAGGGGCCTCCTCTTGTCTGGAGGGCGGGACAAGCGCCGGATGAGAGATACGCTGAGTATCACCGCCTGCCCCGGCTGTTGCCTTGACATTCGCGAGCCCCTGTCCCACACAGGCAGCAAGGGAGGAAGGCCATGACATGCGTGCGTATCTGCCGATATGGGGAAAGCCTCGGGGTGAAAATCCCGCAGGACATGGCGCGTTCGCTCGCCTTGCAACCGGGCGATGAGCTGGAGGCCAGTTTGTGCGAGGACGGTGTGCTTCTGCGCAAAAAAACTTCCCGGCCCGCCTATCGGCTGGAAGACATTCTGGACTGTTTCGCCTGCTCGGAGACGCACGCCGAGGTGACGTGGGGAGACCCCAAGGGGGAGGAGCTATGGTAGCCGCGCCCGAACAGGGAGACCTCGTCAAGCTGAATTTTAATCCTACGCAGGGGCACGAACAGCGGGGCTATCGGCCCGCTCTGGTCGTCTCCACAACCCTTTTTAATGAAAAAACGGGCTTCTGCTGGGTCGTGCCGGTAACGTCGCATCAAAAAGGTCTGCCGAGCGAATGCGAACTGCCGCAAGGATTGGAGATTCACGGGGTAGTCCTGCTTTCCCAATTACGGGCCCTCGATTGGCGCGCCCGTCCCTTCAGCGTGGCGGACAAGGTCCACGCCGCCTTTTTGGAAGACATCAACGCCCGGCTGGAATCGGTCCTCAGAGTCTAGGCCCTTTCTTTCACGCGGGAGGGAAGCCGGTGCCGGATGGGCAAATAGGAAAAGCTTCACGGCTGACCGTGAAGCTTTTCATGTTTTTTATGAGAACCGTCTAGGCGCGTCGGCCCATGACAAGGCTCACCACAAACATGATAAGGCCCACAATAAAGACGATTTTGGCAGCCCATGCCGCCGTTCCAGCCAGAGCGCCGAATCCAAGCCATGCCGCAATAAGAGCGATGACAAGAAAGAGAATAGCCCAGTTGAACATGATGGTTGCCTCCCATAGGAAATGGTTGAAAACTACATACACCTTCCTCAGGATATGTGTAAATGAATTGCAAAACATCTAGGCTGAGTCTATCTCATCTTATCACTACAGGCCTGAGAGCGGTGGAAAAGGAGCAATACCATTCTTGAAGAGATGGGGTGAAGCGTCCCGGAAACGCATAAAAGACAGAAAATGTCCTATGAAGAAAACAGAGCGATGAGAAAATCCTGAGCGCCCTTCTATCGCGTTCAAAAGCCGGAAGTGCTCCCGGACGTTGGCCCGGGAAAGTTCGGTGCGGTTCCCCCTGCCGTCCTGAGCGCAAGGGAGGCTGCGGGACAGTGTCCGTTTTTCGGTCCGTTTACTTTTTCCAGCGTGCCGTGATGTCCGTGCCCCGGTTGGGGCCGCTCGTTATCGTCAACGTCCCTCCGCTCAGTTTCACCCGTCCCTTCATGCTTTTCAGGCCGCGCCCCGTCCCTTGCGCCGTGGCGTCGGCGGGATCAAAACCCGCGCCGTTGTCCCGGACGCCCACCTCAAGCCCCTTGTTCCTTTTGCTGAGACGGACGTCAACGCAGGTCGCCCCGCTGTGCTTGGCAAGGAACACGCCATTTCCCCTCTCTCCCACGCCCCGCCGTAGGGAATGCGTGCCGAAAGGCCCTGCGTGCGCAGCCTCATGCAGTTGTTGAGCCGGATGACGCGGCGGGAGAGGTAGGTCGCCGCAATCGCCGTGAGCGAGAGCGCAACGAAGCCGTAGAGCAGGACCGACAGCCCGGATACGCGCCGGGAAACGTCGTCCCGCGTGCGTTCGGCGTCGGACTTGGCCTGCGTCCTGAGCCGCCCCGCCACGATCATGATGGATTCAGCGCGTCCATGCGGATGGTCAGGGCGACGAAGCGTTGTGAGACGGCGTCCTGACGCTTGAACAAGGGGATGGTGCCGTTGTCGGTCTGTGCGCGGAGGATGAGCTTGTCGTAGAGGTGTTCCGCCTTGGCCGCGAAGCCGGGCGGGGCGGACGGCGCACGACAGATCGGCGCGGGCGCGGCGCAGCAAAGGCTGGTCTAAAGGAGCGCCATCCCTCTCCCTGCCAGTACAAGGGCTGTAGCCGGACGGGGGCGAGGAGTGGGATGACGTCTCACCTCTTGAGATAAAGGGGCTGATCAAAACCCGGCGTGGACTTGTGCGGGAATGAGGGAGGGGTGCAGCAACGGACGGCACTGAGCACCGGCGCGGCATAGGAGGCAAAAGTGCCTTTTTCTGGAAAGGAGCCTTTATCAGGAAGGAGGGAGGACGGCGGACTCTCTCCCCGGTGGGGTATGCCCTACGCGGGTTACGGGAAGAGTTTCACCGTTTCAGCGTTTCGCCGGAATATCGTTTCCCGCCGGACACTGGCGCGAGGTTCCTCCACTGGCCTCCCGTAACCAGAAGGAAGCTGGAGACGGTCAGTGTATCCCGGAGAAGCCTGTCTTGCAGCGCTTCCGGGTGTTCAAGCCTCATCGGGGGACACAGTCTTTTACGTCAATGTCAAAGAAATGGAGGAGTATTTCCGGTAGTTCGTCTTGAGAAATGGTTTGTTCCTCCTTTACCGCACCGTGCTGTATCGTTAGCCGGTCGCCTGTTAAATCAATGAAGCCGTCCGGCGTTTTGCGGGCGACGTGCCGCAGGATGTAGGCCGTATCCCCGCAGGATCGGAGGAGGTTTTGTCCGTAGAAATCCGAAAGGTAAAACTGAAGAGGAGCCATTTGCAGCAAAGGCGTTTCCGGGCTCTTTTCCGTGCTTTTGCGCAGCAGGGTGTACCAGCCGGATTCTGCCGCTCGGGATTGAGGATCGCCGGGTACGATGGGGCTTTGGCAAAAGCGGAACATTTGTGTTCCCACATGCTGGATCATATTTGCCTTGAATTCGAGGCTCCTTGGCGGAACCGGGCCGCCGTAGCCCACGTCACAGAACAGCGTCTTGCCGTCCAGATAAATAAGAACCCCGCAATGGGTCGCCGGGACAGGGCAGGGCTCGGGGTGGCGAAGCTGGCGGCAGGGGCACATCCATGCATCGAAGCCAAGGGAGCGCAAAAGCAGGAAGAACAGGCCGTTCAGCTCGAAACAATATCCTCCACGTCTCCCGCGAAGGATTTTATCCATCATCTTTTACGGTTCAATGCTGACCGGCTGGCAAAAATCCGTTACGTTGAGGTTTTCAAAAGGTATTTTGATTTGATGGACCCGTATCAGCGCATCCAGATAGGCCCTTGTGGGCACTTCTTTCTTCATATCCAAGCGCTGTAGATACGCTTCTTGCAGACCCACCGGAATAGTATGGTAGACAGACCAGTCCGTATTTCGGGACCACGGCATGATGGAACTCCTTTTGAGGCGCTCATGCGTATTCTGAAGAGATTCAGATTCTTTTTTCAGAGAATCATCTTCCTCTTCGTACAGCGACGGCAGAGAAAGTCAAGGAAGTATGCTGTTGGGGTTTCCAGAGAATAGCGTCATCTCTACCCAAAGGCTCAGCAGATAAAAGCGGTATAGTTTTTTCAGGGAGCGTGTCGGCAATACTCATAGGGTTCCCTCCCGATGGTCAACCGCGCCGGCGCTCTGCTTATGGTGAAATCCTGTTGCGCCGTGTTTCCGAAAAGAGGCGTTTTCTTTTATTCTTTCAGAGAAGGCATACCTTTTTAAGGAAAAAATACAAGAAAAATATAATCCCTCTTCAGAAAAGAGAACGGGAATGCCAACGAGCAGGGGGCTTGTACCCTGTACCCGGTAGGAGGCGGTCTTCCCTGAGAAGCGCTTGCCCGAGATCAGGTTGGGAAGGCGTAAACCGGCCTTGAACCCCGGAGATAAGAACGGACAAGCAGGGCGGGGCATACTTCCCCCCCTGCTGGCATGAGCCCTGTGCCGGACGGAGAGTAGCGCGCGGCGTGACAAGGCTAAGTCGCCATTTTCCTCAGTGCTCACAGGGGAGGCGGAGGAAAGAAGGCGATCCGTCATTCCTCCGTATGGTCTTGGCGCAGCCGTTTCCAGTAGGCCCTGTCGGTGTCGTTGATGGCGCGGATGACGCGGCAGGGATTCCCGGCCGCGACGACGTCCGGCGGGATATCCTTCGTTACCACGGAACCCGATCCGATGATGGAACGAGCGCCGATGCTGACCCCGGGGTTAATGACGGCATTGCCGCCTATCCATACGGTATCACCGATATGGATGGGCTGGCCGTATTCCAGCCCTGAGCGTCGTACCTCGGCATCAAGCGGATGCGCCGCCGTGTAGAGGCAGACGCGCGGCCCGAAAAGGACGTCCGATCCGATGGTCACCGTGCAGACATCCAGAATGATGCAGTCGAAATTGGCGAAGAAATTGTCTCCTATATGGATGTTGCGTCCGTAGTCGCAGCGGAAGGTCGGCTCAATGGTGACGTTCTTTCCCACGGAAGCGAATAGTTCCCGGAGCAGCTCGCCGCGCCGCGCGCTTTCCTCCTCGGTCGTTCGGTTGAAAAGGCGCGTCAGGCGCAGCGCCGAGGCGTGCTCCCGGCGGAGGGTTTCGTCCTGAGCGCAATAGAGCCTGCCTGAAATCATTTTTTCTTTTTCGGTCATGGGGCCGCCTTTGCGGAAGGAAGGATGCCGCGCGTCCGGCGGTGGGCGGCCACGGTCGCCCCCATCGGTGCCTCGGCGTGAGGAGTACCCGTAGCTGACTGTGGGCACGGGCGGATGAGGTGTCAATTCCTTTTGCCCCTTTCCGGCCCGAAATGCCGTAAAGAACTGCCGTTTTTCAGCCGGAGGCGGGCTTGTGGCTTCTTCTCCCCATCCTCTTCTTGAAATATGGGCCTGCTTCACGTATGGTTACCCGATTCGCACGGTGTGAGCGGCTGATCCCTTCGGAAGGCCCCACGCCAAACCGGGCGCAGGAGAACTGAGCACATGGAAAAGACACGTATCATTCAAGAACTCGTACCGGGCAAACAGGTTACGATTGCTCATCTTATCGCCCACCCGGACGAAGACCTCGCCAAAAAGATGGGGGTTCCCGGTGCGGAAGCCGTGGGGATTCTGACGCTCAGCCCCCGTGAGGCGGCCATGATTGCGGGCGATTTCGCCACCAAGTCCGCAGCGGTCCAGATTGGTTTTGTGGATCGTTTTACCGGGGCCCTGGTCATTCACGGTTCGGTGGCCAGCGTGGAGGAAGCCCTGCGCTACACGGTGGAATCCCTTCACAACGTGCTCGGCTTTGCCGCCTGCGAAACCACCAAGAGCTGATCGCATGAAGCGTTACGTCCTTCTCGGAACCGTGGGCGCGGGGAAAAGCACGCTCTATGCCGCGCTGCATGGCTTGGCGTGCGAAGAGGCCCGGAAAACGCAGGCCATGCAATACGATTTGGAGGGAGGGGTCGACACGCCGGGAGAGTTCTTCTGCCATCCCATGTACCATCCCGCCTTGTTGAGCGCGACGGCGGATACCGATGTGCTCATCTATGTCCACCCGGCCAATGACACTCTCTGCCGCCTGCCTGCGGGCTTTCTCGATATTTACGCCCAGCGGGAAGTCATTTGCGCCATTACCAAGGTGGACCTGCCCGACGCCGATTTTGAAGGGACCAAGGCCATGCTGGAAGAACACGGCCTTTCTGGACCTTTTTTCCCCATTGGAAAAGACAGGCCAGAACTTTTGCAGGCGCTGCTGCACTGGCTCCAGAAAAAGGTAGCGGACTGATCTTTCTGTCTGGTTGCTCTTTGGAAAAGCCCCCTTTGGAGATGGAGGGGGCTTTTTTGTGAAAGGCTCTTCCGGACAGAGAGAAAAGATTGGAAAAAAGCGATGTCCCAAAGAGAGGGCGATGGGGCGGGGACTCTCTCCCTCATGAAAGACCCCCGGAAGCTTCCTTAAAGAGAGGGGAGCGAGGCCAAGGGGCTACGGCTCGGCGGAAGGGGAGGGCCTCTGGAAAGAGTCCGTCAAGGCCCACCCCGATACGGTGCCGTTGCTGGGCCGCCTAACGGGAGTCTTGCCTTCCGCCCTGTCGGACCTCAAGAAAATATCGGGCCGCCTCTTCCTTTCCTGCGGTTCGCGCTTATAGGTATTCTGTCGGGCCGCCGCCCGGCTTGCTCTCCGGGCGTGGCTCCGGTCGCTTTCCCGGATGGGATCAGATTTTTTGGAGGATACTACTATGTGGGAATATACGGATGCCGTTCGGGAGCATTTCCTGAATCCGCGCAATGCGGGTGAACTTGCCGATGCCAACGCGGTGGGCGAAGTGGGCAGCCTCGCCTGCGGCGACGCCCTCAAGCTTTTTTTGAAAATAAACGATCAGGGCGTCATCGAAGACGCCTCCTTCCAGACTTTCGGCTGCGCCAGCGCTATTGCCTCCAGTTCCGCCCTTACCGAGCTTATCAAGGGCAAGACCGTGGAGGAGGCGTCCAAGCTGACCAATAAGGATATTGCCGCCTATCTGGGCGGATTGCCCCGCGAAAAGATGCATTGCTCCGTAATGGGGCAGGAAGCGCTTGAGGCGGCCATCCGCAATTGGCGCGGCGAGCCAGCGGAGAAGCAGCATGAGCACGAAGGCAAGCTCGTGTGCAAGTGCTTTGGTGTCACCGATGTGCAGATACGCCGGGCCATTGAGGAAAACAACCTCAAGACGGTGGAAGAGGTCACGAACTACACCAAGGCCGGAGGCGGCTGCGGCGAGTGCCTGAACACCATTCAGGATATCCTTGATGAGGAACTGGGCAAGCCCCGCCTGAAGGAATTCAATATCGCGCCCCGTCCCGCCATGACCAACGTGCAGCGTATGCAAAAGGTGATGCAGGTCTTGCAGGACGAGATCAAGCCCCGTCTGGCGGCGGATGGCGGCGATATCGAGCTGGTGGACGTTGACGGCCACCGGGTCGTGGTCGCTCTGCGCGGCCTCTGCTCCAATTGCAGTTCGCGCGTGGTCACGCTGAAGGATTTGGTGGAAAAGATTCTCCGCGAGCAGGTCGAGCCCGAAATCGTTGTGGAAGAGGTGAAGGCATGAACGTCGTCTATCTGGACAATAACGCCACGACGAGGGTAGCTCCCGAAGTCTTTGAGAGCATGGTGCCCTTTTTTACCGACAAGTATGGCAACGCTTCGAGTATGCATACCTTCGGCGGGCAAGTCGGCAAGAGCATTCAGGAGGCCCGGGAAAAGGTCGCGGCCCTCTTGGGAGCCCAGCCCGAAGAGATCGTCTTTACCTCCTGCGGCACGGAAAGCGATTCCACGGCGGTGATGTCCGCCTTGCAGTCGCAGCCCGAAAAAAAGCACATCGTGACCACGCGGGTAGAGCATTCGGCACTCATCTCCCTTGGGCAGCATCTGGAGCATAAAGGCTACGAAGTGACGTATCTGGGCGTGGACTCCAAGGGACGGCTTGATCTCGACGAGCTTTCCGAAGCCATGCGCAAGGATACGGCCATCGTCTCCATCATGTACGCGAACAACGAAACGGGCACTGTCTTCCCCATTGAGAAAATCGCGGAAATGGTCAAGGAGCGCGGGATTCTTTTTCATACGGACGCGGTGCAGGCGGTGGGTAAACTTCCCATCGACCTTTCCCGTGCCCCTGTGGATTTTTTGGCCTTGTCCGGTCATAAGCTCCATGCCCCCAAGGGAATAGGCGTTTTGTACGTCCGCAAGGGAACGCGCTTCCTGCCCTTCCTGCGTGGCGGGCATCAGGAACGGGGCCGCCGCGCAGGAACCGAAAACGCTCCTTATATCGTGGGCCTCGGGACCGCATGCGAATTGGCCATGAACCATATGGCCGAAGAAAACACGCGCGTTCCGGCCTTGCGGGACAAGCTGGAAAAGGGGCTGCTGGCCGCCATCCCGGACGCCATCGTCAATGGCGATCAGGAGCACCGCCTCCCGAACACCTCCAATATCGCTTTCCAGTCCGTCGAGGGTGAAGCCATCCTGCTCCTGCTTGACCAGTATGGCATTTGCGCGAGTTCCGGTTCCGCCTGCACCTCGGGCAGCCTTGAGCCTTCCCATGTACTGCGTGCCATGGGCGTACCTTTCACCTACGCGCACGGCTCCATTCGTTTCTCCCTTTCCCGCTACACAACGGAAGAGGAGATCGATTTTGTCCTCGACAAGATGCCTCCCATCATCCGGCGCCTTCGGGAGATTTCCCCCTTCCGCTCTGTGAAGTAAGCCGCGTTGGTTGTAAACCGTGAAAAAGGCCCTTTCGGAAGAAGGGGCCTTTTTATATGGAAATAAAACCTCCCGGGAGGGGAGATAGTCTCAAGAGCTTAAAAATTTATATGTTGTAGAAAATGTTAAGGAAGGGGAAGTTAGCTGCACTGCTCAACTGTAAAAATCTGAAGTGCGGGGAAGTCTTCATCCCAAATTTCCAACCCACGACAAAAGGCTCCATAAAAATAGAGCCTTTGTCATTTCCACGCTTTATGCCAAACAGAATTTTCACAAGTTCAAAATTCTCAAGTTGGCTGCAATAAATTCTCATTTTGAGTGACAGCTCCCAACAACTCACAGGCTCACAGCCTGACAGAGCGAAAAATATGGTTCCTCTGCAAGAGGAACACAGGGAGCAAAGGGGGAGAAGAAATAGCAACAGGCAGCCATAGCTTTTTAGCTATAACTGCCTGATTTAATACTGGTGCGCCCGGAAGGAATCGAACCCTCGGCCAAGAGCTTAGAAGGCTCCTGCTCTGTCCAACTGAGCTACGGACGCGTTTCTTTGTACGGAGGCTTAGTATGATAAAAAACACGGAGGGTCAAGAATTTCCTTGGGGGAGGGAGACGTGCGGAGAGGGGCGTCTCTCTGGGAGCCTGAGGGAAGGCACTAAAACTCCCCGTGAGGTCTGGGGTTGACGGGACGCTATCCCCTCTGTACCCTGCGGCGGATTTAGTAACGCGCTCTTTTGTTTTTCGTGAACGAAACCTAAGGAAGATACATGCCTGCCTACGGAGACCTTGCTATTATTGTTACCCCCAAGGGGAAACGGAGCCTGCGCCGCATTGACGAGAATCAGGATATGCACACCCAAGACGGCATTTTGCGCATGGCCGATGTGGTTGCGGCCCCATTCGGTTCGGAAGTGTGCACCACGCTGGGCGTTCCCTATCGTATCCAGAAGCCGACGCTGAATGATATCGTCAAAGGGGTCAAGCGGCAGACGCAAATTCTTTATCCCAAAGATATCGGATACATCTGTATGCGTCTGGGCGTGGGGCCCAACCGGACCGTTATCGAAGCAGGGACGGGATCAGGCAGTCTTACCGTGGCCTTGTCGTGGTTTTCCGGGGCGACGGGGCATGTGCACACTTTTGAGGCGCGCGAGGAGTTCCACAAGCTGGCCCGCCGGAATCTGGAGTGGGCTGGGGTCGGGCACAACGTCACCATGCACCATCGGGATATTGCCGAAGGTTTCGGGGACGTAACCGGCGCGGATGCCCTTTTTCTGGATGTGCGGACTCCGTGGGACTACTTGAAGCATATCCCCGCCGCCGTGACGCCCGGCGCGGCTCTCGCTTTCCTGCTTCCCACGGTGGATCAGGTGGGCAAGCTGCTGCTCGGGCTGGAGCAGGGCCCCTTTGATGACATTGAGGTGTGCGAAATCCTCGTGCGCCGCTGGAAGCCTATCGCGGATCGGCTGCGCCCTGAGGATCGCATGGTGGCCCACACCGGTTTTCTCATTTTCGCGCGGCATCAGGAACGTTCCGCACTGTGGGACGAATACAGGACCGCTTCGCTCGGCACGCGCGAGCGCAAGCAGGAAGCGGCGCGCCGTGAACGTCTGGGAATGGACGACGTTGAAGCGCCGTGCGGCGAGGCGGATGATTAGCCAACGGGCATATTCGGAAAGTCATGAAAATAACGATACAGAATCTTTCCAAATCGTTCGGCGGGCGGGACATTTTTTCCGACTTCTCGCTGGATGTCGACTCTGGGGTACGTCTGTGCGTCTGCGGGCCCAACGGGTGCGGTAAATCCACGCTCATCCGTATGCTGGCCGACGTGGACGCCCCCGACGCCGGGCGCGTCATCATGCCCCGCGGCTGTCGGGTGGGCTACGTCCAGCAGGATTTGGACGAAGCCGTCCTCGACACGCCTCTCCTGGAATGGGTCGTGGATGTCCTGCCGGACTGGCATGATTTCTGGGCCAGTTGGGAAGCCGCGGCTGCCGCCAAGGACGAAACGGCGTTGATCCGGCTGGGGGCGCGTCAGGCGGAACTGGAAGCCATGTACGGTTATAACCCGGAACACAAGGCGCAGGCCGTGTTGTCGGGGCTCGGCTTTGACGAGAAGAAATGGCATCTCCCCATTCGTCAGCTTTCCGGCGGCTGGCGCGAGCGCGCCAAGCTCGCCCGTGTGCTGGTGGCCGGGGCGGACGTCCTTCTTCTCGACGAACCCACGAACCATCTCGACATTGAAGCCGTGGAATGGCTGGAAGATTTTTTGATGGACTACACGGGCGCCTTGGTCTTCGTCGCCCACGATCGCGTCTTCATGGACCGCATCGGCACGCATGTTCTCTATCTGGGCGGTTCCAAGCCCGTTTTCCGCAAGGCCACATTCAGCCAGTTTGTGGAGTTGCAGGAGGAGCTTGAGGAGCAGCGGGAGCGTGAAGCCCAGCGCCTGAGCGCCGAAATCGAGCGCAAGATGGATTTCGTACGCCGTTTCGGGGCCAAGGCGACCAAGGCTCGGCAGGCCGGATCGCGTCAGAAGATGGCGAAGAAGCTGGAAAAGGAGCTGGAAGGCTTCCGCCCGGAAGCCAAGCGCAAGGAACTGAGCTTCAAGTGGCCGGAACCGCCCAAGGCGGACAAGACGATCCTTTCCGTGGCCGATCTCGCCTTTGCCTTCCCCGACGGCGTGCGCCTGTGGCCCGCCTTGACGTTTACCATCTACCGCGGGCAGCGCATCGCGCTGGTCGGCCATAACGGTTGCGGCAAGTCGACGCTGCTCAAGATTCTGGCCGGGCGGCTGGAGCGTACGGGCGGCACGATGGCGATGGGATCGCTGGTGCGCATGGGCTATTACAGCCAGCATCAGACCGAATTGCTCAGAGGCTCCGGTACGGTGCTCGCCGAAATCCGGCGGCTCTCCGATCCCCGGACTACGGAAGAGGAGCTCATGAGCGTCCTCGGCCTCTTCTTGCTGGGGCAGGGCTATTTCGACCGTCTGGTGAGCAGTTTGTCGGGCGGCGAGCGCAGCCGTCTGGTTCTGGCGTCACTTTTTCTGGCCCGGGCGAATTTTTTGGTTCTTGACGAGCCCACCAACCATCTTGATCTGGAAAGCCGTGAAGCGCTGGTCGAAGCCTTGAATGCCTTTGACGGCACGTTGCTTATGGTGGCTCACGACCGTTACCTGCTCTCGGAAGTGGCTGATGAAGCGTGGGCGATGGACGAGAACGGCATCACCGTCTATAAGGAAGGTTTCGCCCAGTACGATGCGGCGCGTCGCGCGGCGTTGGCGGCCCGCTTCGGCAAGGACAAGGCTCCCGCCAAACCCGAAGGCCCGCTGCCGGGCAAGGCTTTGGACCGGGATGAGTTGAAGCGGCTGAAACGCGAGCAGGCCGAACAGCGCAATGCGCTCTATAAGCGCATGAAGCCGAAGCAGGAAGAGTACGGTCGGCTGGAAAAACGGCTGGAGGCGTTGCTGTCCGAGCAATCGGAAGTGGAAACGTCGCTGGCGGACCCGGAAATCTACGCCGACGGCGCGCGCACGACCCAATTGCTCAAGCGGTTCAGCGAGCTCAAGGAAGAAAGCGAGGCGGCGCTGGAAAAGCTGGAGGAACTGGAAGGCGAGCTGGCGGAACTGGAAGCCCAGCGCGCCGCCTTGTCGATGAACAGCGGGCCGGATGATCTGTAGGTTCCCGCCGGAAAGAAGGAGTGGCCTGTGGGCAGAGAGATTACCGAACGCCGTCGGGCGAAGATTGAGAGGGTGCTCGGCTGGCGTCAGAAAGACTTGACCCTTGTGCTGGCGAATATCCACGATCCGCACAATGTTTCCGCCATCTATCGCAGCGCGGACGCTTTCGGCGTGGCCGCCCTGCATCTCTATTATACGGATACGGCTTTTCCCGAACTTGGGAAGAAGAGTTCCGCTTCGGCCCGCAAATGGGTGGAGAGCGTCCGGCACCGTAACGTCGACGAACTCCATACGGCGCTCAAGGCGGGGGGGCATCAGATTCTGGCCACCAGTTGCACGCCTGAGGCCCGGCCTTTAGGGGACTACGACTTTACGCGGCCTACGGCGGTCATCATGGGCAACGAGCACAGCGGCGTGCCCTCCGAGCTGGCTCCCATTGTGGATGGGGAGGTGTATATCCCCATGTACGGTATGATTCAGAGCTTCAACGTCTCGGTGGCGGCGGCGATCATCCTTGCCGAAGCCTCGCGGCAGCGCGTTCTGGCCGGTATGTATGAACAGCCGACCTATTCACCGGAAGAATACGCGGCCCGCCTCTCCGTATGGCTGGAAAAATGATGGCGGCCCGACGCTGAAGGGCTTCTGTCATTGACCTTCCTCCCTTCTATTGGCTAAGAAGAGGGCAGGGGACTGGCGGGAAACAGGCCTTGCAGTCCTCCGTGGAAAACGGTCTATGTCCTGCCGATGGGGAGCTTCATGAAACTTCGTGTGTTCGCTTTGCTTGGCCTCCTGCTGCTGGCGGGATGCGCCGGTTTGTCGGTGCGGCATTTACCCAGCAATCCGTGGAAAAACGAGGCCTCGCAGAGGCTGGAAATGCGCTATCTGGCGTTCCAGTATCAGGTGATCCCCGTAGGGAACCAGCTTGGCATCGTGGCCGAGGCCTATCCGGTCATCGACAAGCTGCCGGACTGGGCCTCGTGGTACGGCGAGATCGCCCTGAGCGTCTACGTGTCCGACGAGTGGGGCAGGGTGCTGGCCTTCCGGGATGTGACTCTTGTTCCGCGCCCCCTGAAGCGGGAAGCGGGACTGCCTATGGAAGTCACGCTTGATCTGGGGACGAATCGTTACCAGCCGCTTTTCGTTTCTTTCGGCTATCGGCTTGTCCTGACGGACGCGCAGCCCGGTACGCCCGCGGGCCGCCGTGTGCTGGTTTCGGAAAAGGCGCTGGAAAAGTGATGCGCCCGCTAGCGGAAAAAGCCTTCTTGTTCGGAAAAGAAACCGGCGTGAAACGCAATGGATGCCGGTTTGCGGAGTGGCTACTCTTCAAAAGGGCCGCCTGCACTTTTTGCCGTTGAAGGGCGCAAGAAGGTGATGTTTCCTCCTTTTTTCTTCTGAAAACAATCCGGTTCCGTTCCATCTCTTGCTTTCAAGCCAATTGGTGTCCTCCGGGGGAGCGGTGAGCCTCCCATAGATCGGATGAGGGCGGAAAGGTTGAGCTTGTGTCCGTACAAGGCGGCCTGTTCCCCGCGTCCTCCTTGCTTCGGGTACGGCTTCGGAGAAAACGCCTCGAGTTTTTGCGGAAGGGGCGCGGGAGAGGCGTTCCCTTCAGGTATCCGCCCGGGAAGGTGTTCTCGTAGCGGGGCAGGGGATGTAGCAGACTTGCGCGGGGAAGGTGGTGACGGCCCTGACGCTTGTGCGGGGATGCTTTGTGGCCTTCTTTCTCTCTTTCTTTCCCGGTCCCGGTTGTTGTTTTTCTCTTGCCAGTGACCTTATTTTTGGATAACCTTTTTCGATTCCATTGATACGGGCATTGTTATTGCGATGCCGTCTTCCCTGAAGAGCCTTTCGGTTTCGGAAGGCTCGATTGCGCGCTTATGGTATCCACGTTCTGCCGTGGCGTGCGGGGGAGACGGCGAAGTTGTTCACTTTTTAAAAACGATAAGCGGGGTTCAGAGATGTTCTCATTCATCGTGGTATTGGCTTGCGGGCTTTTCGCCCTCTACTATGCGTATGATACCTCCAAGCGGGTCTTCGCCGCCGGGACCGGTACGGAAGAAATGCAGAAAATCGCCAGCGCCATTCAGGAAGGCGCGCAGGCGTATTTGAACCGCCAGTACAAAACCATCGCCATCGTGGGCATCATTGTGGCCGTCCTGCTTGCGTGGGCGCTTTCCGGCCTCGTGGCCCTCGGCTTCGTGCTGGGCGCGGTGCTCTCCGGCGCGGCGGGCTTCATCGGCATGAACGTGTCCGTTCGCGCCAACATCCGCACCACGGAAGCCGCCCGTCAGGGCATGACCCCCGCCCTGAACGTGGCTTTTCAGGCCGGCGCGGTGACGGGTCTGCTCGTGGTGGGCCTCGGCCTGCTCGGTGTGATCGTCTACTACGGCGTGCTGACCCTCTTCGGCGTTGACCAGAACACCCTTCTGCAGGCGCTCGTGGCCCTCAGCTTCGGCGCTTCCCTGATCTCCATTTTCGCTCGTCTCGGCGGCGGCATCTTCACCAAGGGCGCTGACGTGGGCGCCGACCTCGTGGGCAAGGTGGAAGCCGGCATTCCCGAAGACGATCCGCGCAACCCCGCCGTCATCGCCGACAACGTGGGCGACAACGTGGGCGACTGCGCCGGCATGGCCGCCGACCTCTTTGAAACCTACGCCGTGACTGTGGTGGCCACCATGCTCCTCGCCGCCATTTACTTCACCGGCGAACTCCAGCACCTCATGATGATGTATCCGCTGCTCATCGGCGGCGTGTGCATCGTGGGTTCCGTGTTCGGCACCAAATACGTGCGCCTCGGCTCCGACAACAACATCATGAAGGCCCTGTACCGTGGTCTCGGCGCTGCGGGCGGCGCTTCCGCCGTGCTTATCGTCATCGTGACGTTGCTGCTCTTCTGGGGCGCGCCCGAAATGCAGATTCAGGGCAAGAGCTTCGGCATCGGTAACCTGCTGCTGTGCTCCCTTACCGGCCTTGTGATCACGGCTGCGCTCGTGTGGATCACCGAGTACTACACCTCCACCGTTTACCGCCCCGTGCGCAGCATCGCGCAGTCTTCCACCACCGGTCACGGCACCAACGTCATTCAGGGCCTTGCCGTTTCGATGGAATCCACGGCTCTGCCCGTTATCGTCATCTCCATCGGCATCCTCTTCACCTACGCCAACGCCGGACTCTTCGGCGTGGCCATCGCGGCGACCACCATGCTCGCTCTGGCCGGTATGGTCGTGGCGCTTGACGCCTACGGTCCCGTGACCGACAACGCCGGCGGCATCGCCGAAATGGCCAACCTGCCCGGCGAAGTGCGCGAAGTGACCGACGCCCTTGACGCCGTGGGCAACACCACCAAGGCCGTGACCAAGGGCTACGCCATCGGTTCCGCTGGCCTCGCCGCGCTGGTGCTCTTCGCCTGCTACACCGAAGACCTTGGCCGCTTCTTCCCCGATCTGAACGTGAACTTCTCCCTGCAGGACCCCTACGTCCTCGTCGGCCTCTTCATCGGCGGTCTGCTCCCGTACCTCTTCGGCGCGATGGGCATGATGGCCGTGGGCCGCGCCGGTTCCGCCGTTGTGGTTGAAGTGCGCCGCCAGTTCCGGGAAATCCCCGGCATCATGGAAGGCACTGCGAAGCCCAATTACGGCGCCGCCGTCGACATGCTCACCAAGGCCGCCATTCGGGAAATGATCCTTCCCTCCATGCTGCCGGTCTTCGCCCCCATCGTCGTCTACTTCCTGATCAACGCCTTCAGCGGCCAGAGCGCGGCCCTCGCCACGCTTGGCGCCATGCTGATGGGCACCATCGTCACCGGTCTTTTCGTGGCCATTTCCATGACCTCGGGCGGCGGCGCGTGGGACAACGCCAAGAAGTACATTGAAGACGGCCACCACGGCGGCAAGGGTTCCGACGCGCACAAGGCCGCCGTTACCGGCGACACCGTGGGCGACCCCTACAAGGATACCGCTGGCCCGGCCGTCAACCCCATGATCAAGATCATCAACATCGTGGCTCTGCTGCTCCTGCAGGCTCTCGCCTAAGCCGAGTCCACGCCGCCTTTGAGGAAGCGCCCCGTTGCTCGGTCAGCGGGGCGCTTCTTCGTATTTGGACGGGCAAGCCGTCCGGGAGGGATTATGCTGCATATCGGAAGTCATTTGTCGAGTTCCAAGGGATACAGGCACATGGGGGAAGAAGCTCTACTCCTTGGGGCGGATACCTTTCAATTTTTTACTCGCAATCCGCGCGGGAGCAAGGCGAAGAGCGTGGACCCGGGCGATGCCGCCGCCCTGCGCCGCCTTGCGGAGGAAAAAAATTTCGCGCCGCTCCTCGCTCACGCGCCGTATACGTTGAACGCCTGCGCCGCCGCCGAGGAGATGCGGGCGTTCGCTCTTTCGATCATGCGGGAGGACCTTGCCGTTTTGGAAACGCATGTCCCGCAGGCCATGTATAATTTCCATCCGGGCAATCATGTGGGGCAAGGGAGTGAAGCCGGTATCGGGCATATCGTCCATTTGCTGAATGCCCTTTTGCGGGAAGGCCGGAGTACCGTCATCCTGCTCGAGACCATGTCCGGCAAAGGAACCGAAATCGGCTGGCGCTTCGAGGAACTCGCCGAAATCATAGGCTCGCTGGACGATGCCGCGCGCGTGGGCGTCTGCCTTGATACCTGCCATGTCCATGCGGCGGGTTATGACATCGTCAACGATCTCGATGGAGTGCTTCGGGAATTCGATAGCCGTATCGGACTTGGGAGGTTGCGGGCCGTCCATCTGAACGACAGCATGATGCCCTTTGCCAGCCGCAAGGATCGCCACGCCCGCATCGGTGAAGGAAGCATCGGGCTGGAAGCCATCACGCGTATCATTAATCATCCCGCCTTGCGCAGCCTGCCTTTCTATCTGGAAACGCCCAATGAACAGCCCGGCTACGCGCAGGAAATTGCCCTGTTGCGGGCCGCTTTTCACGACTAAGAGAAGAATGGCGGACATGCCGGGTCAAGCAGAGTGGCTGCGGTACGACGGCAGAGTCGCTGAGGCTGGAAAAAGGGAACCTTCCAAAGGTGACGCCATGCCCGGAGAGGCGCCCACGCTCGTGCCGCCCTTTCTGCTGGAAAGGGCCAGCGTCCCTTGTCCGAAGGGTGGCGAGGCCTTAAAAAGGCCGCGGCATGCGATGTGCCGCGGCCTTTTGTTCATCTTTGGCGTCGGGATACGATCAGGCGGCTTCCTCGGCCATCGGGCTCACGACGGCGGAGGCGGCGAACCAGCCGATGCCCGAGCACAAAAAGCCGATGAAGAAGGGAGGAATCCCGGCGGCGACGGACCCGAGCTGCGGCCCCCACAGGGAAGTGGGGCCATAGGCCAGCAGGTACCACGCGAGGCAGGACAGGAAGCCGCTCGCCGCGCTGACCCATGCGGCCGTGGCGTTGCGCCGCCCGAAGCGGACCAGCGCCACATAGGGGACGAGGGCCATTGCGCCGACGATGCTCCAGCTCGTCGTGCACAGCAAGGCCACGAGCTGGCCCTTGATCTGGGCGCAACCGCCGCTGACGATCACGCAGATGACGATGCCTGTAAACCACGAGAGGCGGTTGCTCGGCCTGCCGCGCAGGTCCTCCGAGAGGGCGGAAACGGCAATGTGGTAAATGCCCGTGGCCGTGGACAGCGAGGCCGAGACGATGGCAAGCACGAAGATTTGCAGGGCGAACTCGGGCAGCAGCATCCGGACGAGCGACGGCATGACCTCGTCGGGGCTGGCGACTTCAGGCAAAATAAGCCGGGAAAGAGAGGCCGCGAAGTAGGCCCCACCCACCAGCACGGTCAGGATGAACATGGCCAGCGGCGAGGTTTTCCGAAGCTGACGCGGATCGGCGATGGCGAAATGGCGTTGCATCATCTGCGGCTGCGCCCAGACCGCGATGGACGTGACCACGACCAGCGAGAGGATGAAGAGTCCTCGCTCCCCGCTCGACAGGGCCGCGAAGCCGTTGTTGGCCAGGGGGGTGGGGGGAAGCGCGGCCAGTGCGACCATGCCTTCCCACGGCCCGCCGACCCGCGAGAAGATGGCGCCCACCAGCATGAGCATTCCGACGAGCATGACCACGCCCTGCATGGCTTCGGTGTAGAGCACGCCCCGCAGTCCGCCGATAAAGACCGTGAGTCCCACAATGGCCGCCACAAGCCAGATGAGGGCCCATACCGGCAGGGGCACGATCTGGGCGAGCAGCAGCGCGGCTCCCTTGATGACCGCTGAGCCGTAGACGCCCAGAAAAAGAGCGAAAATGAGCGCCAGCGCACGCGTGAGGGCGGGCGAGCCGTGGCCGAGCCCCAGAAGCTGGGCGGGCGTGCGTGCGCCGAGGCGCTCCTGCCATTGGCGGGTAGGCCACGCCATGAAACGATAGACGGCCCACGTGCCGAACCAGACGTTGCCCGCCGCCACCAGCAGCATTTGCAGGCCGTAGGCGTGCGCGAGGCCGCCGAAACCGACCAGCGCCACAGCCGAAATATACGTGGCGACATAGGCGAAGGCCTGCACGCCGAACCCTACCGAACCGCTCAGGACGGCATCCTTGCTGCGGCCCTTATGCACCAGAAACGCGAAAACGGCGAAGTATCCGCCCCAGAGAAGAATCTCAGCCATGATGTCGTTCCTTATTCCCGCTCTTGGCCGGTTTTACGCTGCGCAGCAGACCGAACAGCGAGATGGAAAAGGAAACGAACATGGAAACAAGCGCGAAACCGACGGCTCCGTCCATAGGCAGGTTGGTCAGGGCAGCGAACATGGCCTTTCTCCCGGCTGTAAAAAGGAAACAAAAAAAGCCACCGGCCCTTGAGGTCGGTGGCTTTGTCCTTACGAAGCAAGCTCAGCTGCGGAGTCGTCTTTTTACGCGCAGCACATCCGATCCGGGGCCCACAAGCGGTGTCCCGAATAATAATAGTAGAAGTGCATAAACGAAAAAGTCATGATTTACTCCGTGGAAGGAAGATCGCACAAAGCGCCGCCGCCGTCAAGAGGTCTCGTTCTTTTTTTTGCAACCGGCTGAGATGGGGGCGCGGCTCGCAGGGCGTCGGGGGAATGGGATTGAAACCAGACGCGCAGGCGCAGGATTTCCGGCATAAAGCGGCGGCGCGTTTCTTCTATGACACGTCCGATGGTTTCAGGGGTATTGTCCCGCACCAGCTCACTGCGGCGGCTCAGCATGTCCATCCACAGGTGGCCGTCGAAAATGATGTGGAGACGCCATGCTGCCGACAGGACGGCGGGCGGCGTGGGGGGCACGGGCGCCGAGCCAGCCGCTTCCAGAAAATATTTCAGGGCTTTCCAGCCAGCATCCGCCGCAAACATGAAGCGGCGGGCCGCTCCTTCCTTTTCAAGGGCCGAAAGAGAAGGACGGGCCAAGGCATTTTCAAGGCAATCGGTCGCGTTGAAAAAAAGTATAAGCGCAGAGTGGGGGGCGCGAAGGGAGCAGGGCGAAATGATCATTTTTTCTAAAAATTTTTTACCCAATAATGTATTGTTTTATATAGAATCTCTCTCTGCTGGACATTTTGAAAGAAAAAAATCATACTAGGCCAGTAAATAGCAAGGAAAAAAAGCTGTTTATCACTTCACTTTTTCTATAATCTTGGAAAGAAAGATTTGCAAGGAAAGGGGGCAGGATGAAGTTTATGTATGCACGGAAAGGCGCTCTGCTGTCGCTATGCCTTCTGGCCATGATGACGGGCGCGGGCACAGGTACCGGCTTCTGTAAGGAAGCTCCCGCTGGAGGTATTGCGAAGGAAAGGGCGGTTGCCGCCCCTGTAAGTGTAAAAGAAACGGTCGAGGCGACCCTGGAATCCCATCGCGGGCTGAAGATCATCCAGGAAAATCTGGATGTGGTCCGCCATGAACTGCGGCGCGCCAAAGCGGGCTGGGGCCCCAGTGTCGACGTCGTGGGCAGAGCGGGTTTCAGCCAGTTGAGCGACACGACCACCCGTCCGCTCAATGCGGACAACGATATGTACGGCGCGAGCCGCATCGGGCTCACGCTTACCCAGCCGCTCTGGGACGGCTTTGCGACCCGCAGCCGCGTGCGCACGGGGGAAGCGACGGTGGATTCCATGACCTACCGCGTCCTCGACAACGCCACGTCCTTTGCGCTGGACGCCCTTATCGCCCATGTGGACCTTCTGCGCCGCCGGGAGATTCTGGAACTGGCCCGGGCGAACGTGGCCCAGCATGAAAAGATTCTGGCCTCTGAAGAAGAACGCGTCAGAATGGGCGCGGCGACCAGCGCGGAGGTTTCTCAGACGCAGGGCCGCTTGGCCCGTGCCATGGGCACTCTGACGGATGCGGAAGCTTCGCTGCGTGAGGGCGAGGCGTCCTACATCCGTCTGACGGGCAAGCCCGTTCCGGATAAGCTTGAAGAAGTGGACGTTCCTCTTTCCCTCTATCCGGACTATGACGCGACCATGCAGGTTGCTCAGAAAAACAATCCCAAGCTCAAGGCGTATATGGCCGACATCCGCGCCTCGCGCGGCGAAAAGGAGCTTGCCGAATCGACCTATCATCCTAATATCAATCTGGAAGTCGGGCCTTCCTATTCCGACCGCCGCGGTCCCGGGAACCAATGGGAATCCGGCTTTGACGCCATGTTGGTGATGCGCTGGAACCTCTTCAACAGCGGAGCCGACAAGGCGGGCGTGAAGGCCGCGGAGTCCCGGACACGCATGTCGACGGAGACCATGTATAATTTTGTTGACGAATTGGCCCTTGAAATCGAAAATACCTGGACCCGCTATCTTGCGGCGAAGGACCAGAGGAAGTATTACGAAGAGGCCATGTCGTATAATACGGCTACCCGCGATGCGTATCTGGCCCAGTTTGAGCTGGGCGAAAGGAGCCTGCTGGACGTGCTCGATTCGGAAAACGAGCTTTTCAACTCGTCCACGCAGTACGCCACGGCCAACGGCAACGTCGTTGTCGGTGCGTATCGCCTTTATGCCCTGACGGGGATGCTCCTTCCCGAGCTTGGCATCAAGGAAGACCCGCTGTACGAAGTGCCCCAGAAACAAACTAAGTAGACCCGACGGTTCGCCGGCCCTTCCGAGAGCTTTTCATGCCTGAATCTTCATGTCCCCCGGAGGGGAAGACATCCGGCGTACCGGAGCAGAAAAAAGAGGCGGTCCCTCTGATCAACGACGGCTTGTCGCCCGCTGACGTGGATTTTGCCCCGCCCCTTGTACACAGTCTGGTTACCTTGCTGCGCCTGCGGGGGAAGACGGTTTCCACCGCCTTCCTCATGGCGGGGCTGGCCGGTACGGGGCGCGTCTCTCCCGGTGCCTGCCTGCATGCCGCCAAGCGTGCCGGGCTGGACGGGAAGATCGTCCACCGCAAAAGCGTGCAGGACATTTCTCCGCTGGTGCTGCCCTGCATCCTGCTGCTGACACGGGATCGCTCCTGCGTCCTGACCGCTCTGGAGAACGGCAAGGCGGAAGTGATTTTCCCCGAAACGGGGGAAGGTCCGCAGCCTGTACCTTTGGGGATGCTTGAGGAAGACTATTCCGGCTATGCCATTTTCGCCGCACGGGAGGCCCGGCTTGACCACCGGGCTTCCCGTATCCGGCTGATCAAAGGCAAACGTTGGTTTTGGGATGTCCTTTTGTACTACATGCCCATCTATCGGCATGTGGCCTTCGCCAGCGTGGTCATCAACCTCATCGGTATCATCAGCCCGCTGTTCGTCATGAACGTCTATGACCGCGTGGTGCCCAACAATGCGACCGATACGCTGTGGGTGCTCGCCATAGGCATTCTTATCGCCTATTTTTTCGATTTCCTGCTGCGCAACCTGCGTAGTTACTTTGTGGATGTGGCGGGTCGCAACGCCGATGTGGTCCTTTCGAGCCGTCTGGTGCAGAAAGTGCTCACCATGCGGCTGGACGCCAAGCCGGAATCCACGGGCGCGCTGGTCAATAACCTGCGCGAATTCGAATCTCTGCGCGAGTTTTTCAGTTCTTCCACTCTCTTGGCCTTCATCGACCTTCCCTTTCTGGTCGTGGCGCTGCTCCTGCTGGCCTATATCGCAGGGCCGCTGGTCGTCCTTCCGTTGTGCGCCATCCCCATCCTGATCGCCGCCGGGCTCATTCTCCAGACCATGTCCAAACGGACGGCGGAGCAGGGCTACAAACAGAACATGCAGAAAAACGCGCTCCTCGTGGAGCTGGTCAACGGGCTGGAAACGCTCAAGACCTGCATGGCCGAGAGCCGGATGCTGCACCTGTGGGAACAGGTTGTGGGCGTCTCGGCCAAAGCGAGCAGCGTAGCGAAGAAATACAACAACCTTTCCATCACCATTTCCACGCTGGTGACGCAAGCGGTGACGGTAGGCATGGTGATCTGGGGCGTGTACCGCATCGCGGACGGCACCATGACGATGGGCGGGCTCATCGGCGCAAACATCCTCGTAGGCCGGGCCATGGCGCCGCTCATGCAGATCGCGAGCCTCCTCACGCGCCTCCAGAATTCCCGCATGTCCTTGCAGGCGCTCGATATCCTTATGAAGCTCCCCTCCGAAGGCCGGGATGACGGCGAGTATGTCGATTTCGGCAAGCTGGAGTCCTCTTTCGCCTTCGAGGATTTGTCCTTCGCCTATCCGGGCGCCGAGCGGCTCGCGCTCGCGGACGTTTCCCTGCGTATCCGCCCGGGGGAAAAGGTCGGTGTGGTCGGGCGTATGGGTTCCGGCAAATCCACCCTCGGCAAGATGCTCATTGGTTTGTACCAGCCGAAGGAAGGGGCCGTGAAGTTCGGCGGCGTGGATATCCGCCAGCTTGCCGAGGCTGATCTGCGTGGTCGGGTCGGCTTTTTGCCGCAGGATGTCGTCCTTTTTTACGGAACCGTGCGCGATAATATTGCGCTTGGCGATCCCTGTATTAATGATCAGATGATACTCCGTGCTTCCGCCCTTGCGGGGGTGACGGACTTCATCCGCTCCAACCCTGCGGGATTCGGCGCACAGGTGGGCGAAAGGGGCATGTCGCTTTCCGGTGGTCAGCGGCAGGCCATAGCCCTTGCCCGCGCGCTGGTCCGCGATCCCGATATTCTGGTGCTGGACGAACCCACCAGCAATATGGACAACGCCTCGGAACAGATGATTAAAAACCGACTGCGGGGCGTGCTGGGAGACAAGACGCTCATTTTGATCACCCATCGGCTCAGCATGTTGGAGCTGGTGGATCGGCTTATCGTTATGGAAGGCGGACGTATCATTGCGGATGGTCCCAAAAACGAAGTGCTGCGCCGCCTGCGCGAGCAGCCGGCCCCCGGATCGCATACGAAGGACTAAGCCATGCCGCAGCAAATACCCGACGCTCAACAACATAAAATTCCCGGAGAGACGTCCTCCCTCCCTGTCGGGACGGACGAGCTTCCCTACGTCAACGAGGTGGAGGCGGCCCTTGCCCGCAAGCCGCGTCTTGGCCCGCGCTTCCTTTCCTTCATGGTCGGTATGCTTTTTCTTGTGCTCATTATCTGGGCGCATTTTGCCGAAATCGACGAGGTAACTCACGCCAACGGGCAGGTGGTTTCCTCGCAGCGCACGCAGATCATTCAGAATCTGGAAGGCGGCATCCTCAGCGAAGTGTTGGTCGGGGAAGGCCAAATCGTGGAAAAAGGAACGCCGCTGGCCCAGCTTGACAACAAGCTGGCGGAAAGTCAGTACCGCGACGCGCAAAACCGTATTCTGGAAAATGAACTTTCCCTCATCCGCCTTGGAGCGGAATTGAAGGGGGAGGAGCCGTTTTTTTCTGAAGAAGCGGCGAAGCAGCATCCCCAGCTTGTGGCGGATCAATGGGCCCTGTACGAGGCGCGGCAACAGCAGCTCAAGGCCGAGATGGGCCTTCTCGAGTCGCAGTATGAGCAGCGGCGGCGGGAGGTCGAGGAACTGACGGGCCGTAAGCGCCAGACCGAGCGCAGTCTGGCCTTGGCGGTGGAGCAGCGTAACATCGCAGCCCCGCTCATGCAGCGCAAGATTTACTCCCGGGTGGACTTTTTGGGGCTTGAGCAAAAGGTCGTAACCCTTCAGGGAGATATCGAGTCTTTGGCCTCCTCGATTCCCAAGGCGCAAGCTGCGGCGGAAGAAGCCAAGCAGCGTGTGGCTCTGCGCCGGGCCGAGCTGGACTCCGAAGTGAACGCGGAAATCAACAAACGCCGGACCGAGCTTAATTCCCTGCGGGAAACGCTTTCGGCCGGAGGCGACCGCGTGACGCGGACGGAACTCCGTTCCCCGGTCCGGGGTACCGTCAAGCAGATTTACATCAATACCGTGGGCGGCGTGGTCAAACCGGGCGAGCCCATTATGGAAATCGTGCCCCTTGACGATACCCTGCTGGTCGAAGCGCGGGTGCGTCCCGCCGATGTAGCCTTCCTTCATCCGGGTCAGAAGGCTATGGTCAAGATTTCCGCCTACGATTTCTCCATCTACGGTGGTCTTGAGGCGGAACTGGAGCAGATCAGCGCCGATACAATTGAGGACAAGCGGGGCGACTTTTACTATCTTGTGAAAGTGCGCACCCATAAGAACTCCATCGTCTATCACAAGGAGCATCTGCCGATCATCCCCGGCATGGTGACGACGGTGGACATTTTGACCGGCAAGAAGACCGTCCTTGATTATATCCTCAAGCCTATTCTCAAGGCACGGCAGAACGCTTTGCGGGAGAGGTAATGGATGCTAGGCTGTGGCGGCCCTTTGCCGTCCGCTGGCTGATTTTGGCGATGGCCTGCGTCTTGCTGTACGCGGAAACGTGGGCCGTGGCGGAGGATGAAGTTCCTCCGCAATCCGTCGGTTCTCTGCTTTCGCGGCGGAACCGGGAAACGGCCTCGCCGAGTGGCCCCGTTTCCTCGCCCGCACCGCCGGCGGAGCCAGTTCCCGCGCCGACTTCCGGCCCGGACGCCGGCGGCAAGGGAGTCCGGCTGTTCGGGACCTTGGAATTACGCAGCAAGATAGGGAACATGCCAAAATGGACCGCCGTTTTGGAAAAAAACCGCGCCCATCCCGCCTTTGTGGACGACCGCGTCTTTCCCGGCGTGGGGACGTGGAAGTCGTTGCGGGAAAAGTTCCTCAAGCTGTCGCCGTACGAGCAGTTGAAGGCCATTAATGCCTTGATCAACCGCTGGCCGTACCGGACGGACATGGACGTATGGGGCGTGATGGATTACTGGGCGGCTCCGGTGGATTTTTTCAAAAAGTCGGGTGACTGCGAGGATTTCGCCATCGCCAAGTATTTCGCTTTGCGTAATCTGGGCGTTCCGGCTTCGCAAATGCGGATCGTCGTCTTAAAGGACACCTTGCGTAATTTGGACCACGCCGTGTTGGTTGTCTATCTGGACAATGACGCGTGGATACTTGATAATCTGAGTAATACGGTTCTTTCCCATCGGCGGCTTACGCATTACAAGCCGCAGCTCTCGATCAACGAGGAATCACGGTGGGCGCATCTGAAACCCGGCACTTCCGCTTCGGGGAAAGGCCGTGGGCCGCGCCGCTGAATGCGGAAGGCACGAGAATATGGGTTGGACCATGCACATGGATGGAAAGGAGAGGGACGCTATGGAACAGGTCATTCCCCAGTCGCAAACGGGACGCAATGCCGCCGCCTCCAGACGGATGGGCTGGTTTATGGCCGTCATCCTCGCCCTGGTGCTCGGCGCGGCGGCTACGTTGGCATGGTTCAACATCAACATGGCGGAAACGGCCCTGAAACGGGACGTGGAGCGCCACCTCCAGCTGACCGCCCAGGAGAAGGCCAACGAGCTTTCCCTCTGGTTCAACTCGCTGCAAAGCCAGACGACCCGGCTCATCAGCGCGGACCTTTTCCGGCTCTTCGCGTCCGAAGTGAATGAGCTTGGCTCCGACATCGGGCCCCTGCTCAAGGCATCTGGCGAAGGGGCTTCCGGCGGAGGCGACGATACCTCGCAACTGGCTTCGCAATTGCCGCTCATGCGTAATCTCTTGCAGGAGTTCGTGTCCTATTCGGGTTTCCTGTCCGGTCGGCTTACCAATGCGGACGGACAAACCTATCTTTCCACGGAAGTCACGCCCCCGTCGCTTTCCCTCGAGCAGAAGCAGGCCGTGCGGGACACCATCCAAAAGGGCGTCATCGGCATCCTGCCCGTGCGCAAGGCGTCCTCCGGTCTGGTCATGGATATGGTGGTGCCCATTTTCGCACCGCAGTATGTGGAAAACCGCTCAGATCAGGCCGTGGCTACCCTCATGCTTTCCGTGATGGTCACGTCACGTCTCGGTGAGACCATTGAGTCGGCCAAAGCCGGGTCGTCCTTTGGAGAGACGCGTGTTTTTCAGATTGTGGACGGCACATTGCAGGATTTGTTGCCCCTTTCCGCCGAAATTCGTCCTGTCCCCGCGTGGAAGCTGGAGGACGCCTCCGTGTTGCCCTTTGAAATCCGGGAGGGGATCGTCTCCCATGAGAAGGTGTACAGCCTTGGCGTGAAGGTGCCGGAATTGCCGTGGATTGTGGTGGAGGACGTAGCGGTCGACAACGCCCTGAAGCCCTTCTGGGGAAAGCGGAATGAAATTCTTATTTGGGCGGTCATTTCCGTCGTGGTGGTCCTGCTGGCACTGCTGGCCGTATGGTGGTGGCTGGTAGGCCGCAGCGCCCGCAGCGTCAACGCCGAATTGCTCCACCTCTATCAGGTTTCCAGCCAGCAGAAGCAATTGCTTGACGGCATCAACAGCGCGGTGGCGGACGGCATTGTCCTGACGGATCGCGGAGGCATGGTCCAATATGCGAATCAGGCTTTCGCGTGTATGGTCGGGCGGTCGGATGAGGAGCTTGTGGGCATGGATTGCGCCGCCATTTTCGGTTACGACACCGCCCTGCGCCTTTACAAGCAGCTTGACGTCGCCATGCAGACCGAAAAGCCGTTCATGTTCCATGATGTTTTGTGGCTGCAATCGAAAAAGTATCATTATGAAGTCACCTGTTCCCCTTATCGTAACGAAAGCGGCGTGGTCACCGGGGTCGTTTCGGTGTTCCGTGACATCACGCAACTGGTGGAGGCGCAGGAACGCAACCAGCGCATGATCAGGCAAACCATTGCGGCTCTCATGCAGGCTATTGAAGCGGTCGACCCCTATCTCGGGGGCCAGTCCTCCTATATGGCGGCTCTTGGCACGTCATTGGTGCGGGAAATGGGGCTTGGGGAAGAGGACGAAAGCACGGTGCGCACGGCGGCGAGCTTGTCGCAGATCGGCAAGATGCAGCTTCCGCGCGACCTGCTGACCAAGCCGGGCGCCTTTACCCCGGAAGAGCGGCATATGATGGAACGCCATGTGGAATACGCCCGGGAGACGCTCAAGAGCATCAACTTCGAGCTTCCGGTCCTCGAGGCTATTTCTCAGATGAACGAATTTCTGGACGGCACGGGCTATCCCGAAAAACTGCACGGCGACCAGATCGGCGTTCATGGGCGCATTCTTGCCGTGGCCAACACCTTCTGCGCGCTGGTCAGGCCGCGTGCCTACCGTAATGCCAAAAGCGTCGAGGCTGCCCTCGGCATTCTGGAGTCCGAATCCGCCAAGTACGATCCGCAGGTGGTGCGGGCGCTGCGGGACTTTTTGAAGACCCCCGCCGGAGAAAAATTCCTGCGCAGCCTTGCCGAGCAGGACGCCTAGCCCGGGAGAGGCTGTCCCAGAGGACTCATGCGCATCCTTTTCCTGCATCACACCTTTCCGGGGCCGTTCCGCCATCTGGCGGCGCGGCTCGCGGCGTTGCCGGGCAATGAGGTCGTCTTTCTTTCGGAAAGGAGCCGGCGCGATGTGCGCATCCCCGGCGTGCGCCACATGACTGTCCCCGGTGTGCCGCCCGTTGCGGCGGAGGAGCGGGCGGAGCGCGAACTGATCCATATGGTCCGCAGCGGAGCGCGCT
>CALVEZ010000026.1 GCA_944326695.1 Candidatus Bilophila faecipullorum
CTGGTCCGTTTTTCCCCGGCGCTCCCTGCGTCTCCGTCTGCCGCCGGCCACTCGCCGGGCCTCCCTTCCCCCGGTCTTCTCCCCGCCCAGCCCTCAACTATCTCGTCTTCAGCTCCACAAGCCCCTTGTCCCGGTCCATCTCGGCGAGCTTGCGCTTGGCGAGGCGGATGTACTGGAGCACGGGCCGCCGGGCGATGCAGACGTAGCCGCACAGCCCGCATTCGAGGCAGGATTCGATATGTTCGGCACGGCAACGCTCGTGCAGGGCGAATTCCGCGTAACGGCTGAGCGCGCTCGGGCTGAGCCGGGCCGGGCAGACGAGCACGCAGGCCCCGCAGCTTATGCAGGGGCTGTGCCCTTCCATGGGCGGGATGGTCCCGGCTTCGACCACGAACAGGCCGTAGGTGCCCTTGGTCACGCTGCGGTCGAAGCGGTCGAGGCTCTCGCCGCGCAGAGGGCCGCCGCGGACCACGGTGTCCCCGTCCTTGGGGGTAATGTTGGCGAAGCGCAAAAGCTCCCCGATGGTCGAGCCGTCGCGCACGATGTAGTTCCCGGAATGCTCGTAGCTGCCGATGGTGACCACGGTTTCGATGAGCGGCTTGCCGAGCCGCCCCACCCGGCCGAGGCTCCAGATGTTGTGCAGGCCGACGATGCCCACGCCCTCGGGGTTTTCCTCGCCCGTCACCGCCTTGATGACCAGCTTGTCCACCGAGTTGGGATATTCCGGCTCGACGTAGGCCAGCGGGATGCCGTCATAGGCCACCTTTGAGCCCTTGGGCACGGCGAGGATCACCTCGTCGGCGCGGGCCATGCGGCGGTGCAGCTCCATCCCGGCGCGCAGGTTTTCGATGTGCGAGACGAGCATGGGCTCGGCCCACGTCACGCCGGGGTCGGGGTTCAGGGCGTTGATGATGAGCGTCTTGCAGCGGCGGCCAAGCGAGCGCGTGTTCACCCCCATCTTTTTGACGGCAAGGGCGAGTTCGTCGCCTTCAAGCCCCTGCCCGAGCAGATCGACGGGCTCCACCTCGGGCGCGTCCTTGGCGGGCTCGGTCCCGGTGATGAAGATGCTGCGCTCGGTGATCTCGCTCACCTCGCCGTGGATGGAGGCGAAGAGATCGCCCTTGCCCGGCGCCGGGTGCTCGGCGAGCAGCATCCCCGGATAGACCGGGCTTTTCTTCTTGAGGCCCGGGACCACCGTAAAGCCCTCGCGGTTGAGCCGCACGAAGGAAGGCATGGGGCCATAGCTGAAACGCTGCGTCACCCCGTAGACGAGATGGAAGCGGGGATCGTTCAGTATCTGAAAACGTTGCTTCATGATTGTCCGCCTATTTCATGTGGCACTGGTTGCACTGGTCCTTGCGGAACGGCCCCTTGCCGAGCTTCTCGTGGCAGGTCATGCACTGGCCGTGGAAGGCGGCCATGCGGTCGGGGATAAGCTCCTTGATCTTGGCCCCCTCGTGGCAGATCACGCAGTTGGCGTCCGCGGGATCGACGTCCACCCCTTCCCCGGCGGCGAAAGCCTTGCGGTTGTCCGTAAAGGAATGGCAATTCACGCAGCCCTTCACGCCCGCGGCGAACCATTCCTCATGGCAGGACGCGCACTTCTGATGAGTGGCGGCCTTTATGTCCGGGATGCCCCCCATCGGCTTGCCGAGGTGACAGGCCGAACAGCGGCCCGGCTCGGGCTCGATGTCGGCGTCGGCATGATGGCAGTCGGTGCAGGAGGAGGCGTATTCCGTGGCGTGGGCCTCGTGATCCCACTTGGCCGCCGCGAAAGACATGTGATGGCAGGTGGCGCAGGTCGTCTCGTCGTCCGAGAAGGCGGCGACGTGGTCGTCGCGGAAGCTTCCCTCAAAATCGATCCCGTGGCAGGCCCCACAAGGCTGGACGTTGTCGCGGGGCGTCGCGGATTCGTGATGGCAGGTCTCGCAGGCCACCTTGTACTCTTCGGCGTGCCGCTGATGGTCGAAGACCACCCGGCCACCGGGATTATCGAGCACAAGGCGGACGGGCCTCTTTTCCGTGGAATCCTGAGAGTAGCCAAGGACCGCCACCAGCGCCATAAGGCAGCAAAAAACGGTGACAAAAACGTAACGTCGCGGCATGATACCTTTTCCTTGCTTAGAAATGCCACAGGCCCCAAGAGGGTGTAGCCGTTATCATGCCACAGCGCGGCCTCTTTGGGAAGGTGTCCGAAGCGACTCGGAGGCATATCTTTTTTCACAAGGAGACTCCGAAAAACGCGCCCCCTTCTTCCCCTGCGCCGTTGGTTCAAAAAAAGACAAACAAGCATCGCAAGATGTGGCGTGCTCCCCACGCCCCGCCCGACGGAAAAAAGGGTCTTGGTGCTTATCCCCTGCAATAACGGGCAAGTCCCAATCATCACGAAGCGATCCTTTTTCCCGTTGCTCCACGCCAGTCAGGGAAACGCCTTGTGAAGCTCCCGTTCGGTGGCGTGGACGTCGTTGCCCCACGCGCAGTGGGAAACGCCCTATCGTGACGGCTGCAAATCCATATAGGCAACCTTGTCCTGCCTGCGGCGGACAAGCGGCGGCCTTAACGTTTCCTTCACGCCGCCCCGTTTAGGGTGTATTCTACACAAACAGCAAACCAAAGGAGTGCGATATGCGTTACGTTATGGCCGTGCTGCTGGCCCTTTCCCTTTCCATTCCGGCTTTTGCGGGCTTTGAAGGCCCCGGCACCGCTCAGGGCGGTTTCGACGGCCCCGGCTTGCAGCGCGTCACGCAGGCCGCGCAGGTCCGGCAGGCCCGCGACGACGCCCCCTGCACGCTGGAAGGTTTCATCGTCGAACGGATCGGCAAGGAAAAGTACACGTTTGAGGACGCCTCGGGCCGCGTGACCGTCGAGATCGACGATCGCGTCTTCGGCGGGGCCAGAGTGACGCCCCGCACGCGGGTCAGGCTGGTAGGCGAAGTGGAAGATGAGGATTTCGCCCCCAACAAGGTGGATGTGCGCTATCTGGAAGTGCTGAACTGATGCCTCCGGCACGGGTGGGGAGGCCCGCCTCCCCGCTCGGGGCCATGCCGGGCGCGGCCCTCCGAATGGTCCGGTCGACCTGCGGGCCTGACCACGGTCCGATCCCGAAAAGGCCACTTCCTTTTGGGGGCCGTTTGGCATACCCCCTTATAAAAGGAGGGTCGTATGAGCGCAGACAGCATCCGCGCGCTGATCATCGAGGACAATCAGGACATCACCGCCAACCTCTACGCCTTTCTGGAACCGCTGGGCTATCGGCTTGACTGCGCGGCCAGCGGCGCGGCGGGGCTCGAACGGGCCACGGGCGGCGGCTTCGACGTCATCGTGCTGGACGTCATGCTTCCGGGCATGGACGGCCTGACGCTGTGCCGCACGCTGCGCGAACGTTACGGCGATCCCACGCCCATCCTCATGCTCACGGCCCGGGACACCGTGGCGGATCGCGTGGCCGGGCTGGATTGCGGAGCCGACGACTATCTGATCAAGCCCTTTTCCATGAAGGAACTGGATGCCCGCCTGCGCGCGCTGGTGCGCCGGGCACAGGGGCGGCAGGCCCGCACCGCGCTGCGCTGGGAAGACGTGGAACTCGACCCGGCGGCCCACAGCGCGCACCGCAGCGGTCTGCCCCTGCGCCTCAGCCCCACGGGTTTCGTCATCCTTGAAACCCTCTTGCGGGCCGCGCCCGGCATCGTGCCCCGCGCCGAACTCGAAGAGGCCATCTGGGGCGACTCCCCGCCGGACAGCGACGCCCTGCGCACGCACATCCACGACCTGCGCCAGAAGCTTGACAAACCCTTCTCCACCCCCCTCCTCAAGACCATCCCCCATGTGGGCTACGCGCTGACGAAACATGCATGATCCCGCCCCGCGCCGCTTCCTTTCCGTCCTGTCTTCCTTCCGCCGGGCCGCCCGCACCCTGACGGCGAGGGCAGTCCGGGTTTTTCGGCTGTTCCTGTGCCGCGTGGCCGACCGTGGCCCGGAGGTAAAGCCCGCCCGTTGCCCCCGCCGGGCCGAGGGCACCGACCGTGCCTTTCTCAGCACGTCCCCGCTTTCCCGGTCGATCCGCCGCGCCCCACACGCCGCCCCCTGCCGAGTGCTGATTGAGGGGGTGCGCCGGGCTGTCCGGGCCTTTTTCTCCCGCAAGGCCGCCTCTCCCCCGCCCGGCCCGGATTGCCGCCCCGCTCTCGTGGGGCCTGTGCGCCCGCGCTCGGGAAAGGAGGCTGGCTCTTGCGCCGCCTCCGGCCTGTTCCGGGCGCTTGTCCGGCGCGTGCCGATCTTTTCCCGGGGGCTGGCCGGAGAAATGGCCGGACGCTTGCGCCGCCGTTCGCTCAAGCGGCGGCTCATGGAAGCCTTTTTCCTCCTCGCCCTGACCAGCGGGGCCGTCTTCAGCCTCAGCGCCTACCTGACTTACGACGCCATCGTCACGCACGTCGTCCGCTGGCATATGGAACCCATCCTGCGCCTTCTGGTGACGGCGGAGGCCGGCGGAAAGGACGCCGCACAAAAGGGCCTGCCCGCGAGCGAGGTTCTGGCGGAGAGCCTGCGGGTGAAATGGCGCACGGGCGACGCCATCCCGGAAGACCTGCGGCCCGGGCGCTCCAGCGGGCGCGAACTGGTACGCATCGAGCGGGACCGCTACGCCCTGACCTACCGCGACGACAAAGGCAACGACTACGCCGTAATCGGCAAGATCAAGGACCTCGACGATCTGGAAGAGGTCATGCTCGACGTCCTCCTCGCCTGCGTCTCGGGGAGCCTTCTGGCGGCGGGCCTGCTGGCGTGGTGGCTCGGACGCCGCCTCATCACCCCGCTGCTGGAGCTTGCCCGCCGGGTCAAGGCGGGGGAGGCGCTCGACGGAACCCCGCTCTGCGCCCGCGAGGACGAGGTGGGCGCGCTGGCCCGGGCCTTTGCCGGACGCGAACGGACGCTGCGCGACTTCCTGAACCGCGAGCAGCTTTTCACCGGGGACGTCAGCCATGAGCTGCGCACGCCCCTCACGGTCCTGCAGGGCGGCGCGGAAATCCTTGAAAGCCGTCTGTCCGGCACGCCGCAGGGAACCGATCTCCTCCCGGTGGTGGAGCGGATGCAACGCACCATTGCCTCCATGACGGCCACGGTGGGCACCATGCTCCTCCTCGCGCGCAAGCCCGAACAGCTGGAACGCCGCGACTTTGATTTCAGCGCGCTGGCCCGGCAGGAAACGGAAAACGCCCGCCGCCTCCTTGCCGGGCGGGACGTGTCCCTGCGTTGTTGCGTGCCGGAAACCCTGCCCCTGCGCGGCAATCCCGAGCTGGCCGCCCTCGTCCTGCACAACCTCCTCGACAACGCCTGCCGCTACACCGCACGCGGGGCCATCAGCCTTGAAGCCGACGCTGCCGGGTTCACGCTCACCGACACCGCGCCGCCCATCGATCCCGGCGTGCGCGCCCGCATGTTCGAGCGCGGCGTCCGGGGCACGGCCCGCACGCCCGGCAGCGGCCTCGGCCTCTCCCTTGTCCAGCGCGGCTGCGAACGCCTCGGCTGGAGCGTCGGCCACGAGGCATGGGAAGGCGGCAACCGTTTCCACGTCCGCTTCGGGCCCTGGGACGCGCCGCCCTCCGGCCTGCGTCCTGATACTCAGTCGCCCTGAGGACAACTCATTGAAAAGAAGAGAAAAGAAGACCTACACTCCTCTTGAGGCCGTTTTTTCTTAAAGCGGTACTTGAAGAAAAAGGAGTGTACCATGATGGACAAAAAAATCCTCTTCGCCGTCACCAGCAACGGCAAGAAAGGCGATACGGGCGAGAGCACGGGCTATTATCTGAGCGAGGTCGCGCATCCGTGGAATGTTCTGCACCGTGCGGGCTATGACATCGACTTCATCAGCCCCAAAGGTGGCAAACCTCCGGTGGAAGCGGTGGACCTTGACGATCCGCTGAACGCCGCCTTTTGGAATGATGAGGCAGGGCGGGGCCGCGTGGAGCGCAGCCGCAGGCCGGACGAAATCGATTCCGACGACTACGCCGCCCTCTTTTTCGCGGGCGGGCACGGGACCATGTGGGATTTCCCGGGCAACCCGGAACTGGCAAAGCTCATCCTCGCCTTCCACGGGGAGGACAAAGTCATCGCCGCCGTCTGCCACGGCCCCTCGGCGCTGGCCGACGTGAAGCTCGAAAACGGGCGCTATCTGGTGGAAGGCAAAAGAATCAACGCCTTTACCGACGACGAAGAGCGCGCCGTGGGTATGGACAAGATCGTCCCCTTCCTCTTGGAAAGCAGGCTGATCGAGCGCGGAGCGCGTTTTGAGAAATCCGGCCTGTGGCAGCCCCACGTCGCCGTGGACGGGCGGCTCATAACCGGACAGAATCCCCAGTCCGCCACGGGCGTGGGCGAGGCCATGCTGCGGCTGCTACGCGAAGGGGCCTCCCTCTAAGCGGCTGAAGGCGCGGAAAAAACAGGGTGCGGGGACAAGGCCGCAGGGCGAAAGGAAAACGCGGCGAGGAGCGGGCACCGGATGTATACCCCGATCATAAGGAACGGGCACCGGATGCATACCCCGATCATGTCGAATGAATTGAGTTTTATTCTGAATGTGACGGGAAGAATGTAACGAAAAGACGGGGGCGCGGACAAGTACTCATGCGAGCGGACAAGAGTCCTGAGAATGGAAAAGGTATGAATCCATAGAAGCATGGAGAATACTAAAAGCCCGCTACGCCCTGAGGAAAGCTTGACCGCCCCCGCTTCCCCGCCTCTTTCCGGGCCTTGTCCCCGCTCCTGTTTTCCCGCCCTTGGTCAGGCAAACGCCGCGCCGCCAAAACGTTTCCATTAAGGCTCGAGCCGAATGGACGAAGGGCGGCAGAGGAACGGCGGCGCAGGGTACGTCTTGCCCGTATGAGGTTCTGTTGCTCTGAACCTACCTGAATAAAAGAGGTTCTACGCGGTCTTACGGAAAGAGGCTCCTTCATAAGGGATAACATCCCTCATCCATCGAGTGCCCGATCCCAGACGGCATGGCTCGGGATCGCTCCCGTTCTCACGGGCTCCTTCGCGCGTCCTGACGCCTCGTGAGGCATGTTCCCGGCAAGACCTTTCCCCCGGCGGAAGACGCGGCGGCGCGGCAAACCGAACTTTTTCGGAGGCGCAACGTCGGGGCCTTCTCCGCTTGCGGCGGCCTGCCGGACTACGGTCAACGCAGGCCGTATTGGTATTTGACGTGCAGCATGACGGGGATGGGCCCGGAGCCGATGAGGGCGGGGCGCTTCACCTTGCCGCTGGCGGCGAGCACGGCCCGGCGCGCGGCCTCGTCGAGGCGGGGGGAACCGGAGGAGAGGCGCAATTCCGGCTCGGTGAACGTGCCGTCTGGCCGCACGATGAAGGCATAGGCGGCCACGCCGATAAGCCCGGTGTCGCCCGCGTCCAGCCGCCGGGCGTGCACGGCCTCGTCGATGTCGTCGAGATAGCGCAGAAAGGCTTCCCTCTTGCGGTCGGCGGCTTCGGCCTCGGCCACGTCGCCGGGGCGGGCGGCCTCCACGCCGAGGCCCTTTTCCCGCACGGCGGCCACGGCCGGGGATTCCATGTCCATCTGAATCACCGTGTGGAAGGCGGGGGGCGCCTCCTCGGGCGCGGGCGCGCGCAGCAAGAGAAAATGCGCGAACAGGGACAGGGCAATCCCCGTGATCAGGCATTCCTTGTCCGTCATTGGGCGGCCTCTTCCGGGGCGGCGGTGGCGATGAGCATCTTTTCCCCGCCCTGCATCCGCACTTCGTCCACGATGAAGATGAGCGCCTCGACCGGGGCCCCGGGCGCGGCCTTGAGCACGAGCTGACCGGGACGCCGTTTAAAGTCGCGGACAATCCCCTGTATTTTCACGCGGATGTCGGAACGGGCCACAGGCACGCCGTCGCAGAGGAAGGAGCCGTCCGTCAACAGCCGGATTTCCGTCACCCGGCCCGAAAGCGGTTGCCCGCTGTGCGCCGGAGGCAGATCGAGATCGATCCCCCGCACGGCGAAGGACGCGGCCAGAATGAAAAAAATGAGGAGGATGAACACCACGTCGATGAGCGGGGTCAAATCGGGCCCGTCATCCCGATCAGAGGCGGCTTTCAGGTTCAGCATGGCCGACTTCCCGGCGCATCCGCCAGCAGCGCGGCGTTCCCGGCCCGGTTCAGAGCCTCAGCCACGCGGCGCGCCCGGCCCTGAAACACGGCAAGGAAAAAAAGCGCGGGAATGGCGATGCACAGGCCCGCCGCCGTGGTCAGGAGCGCCTGCCAGATGCCCCCGGCGAGCAGGGTCATGTCCACGCCCGAGGCCGCCCCGGCGATGCGCGAAAAGGTGGCGATCATGCCGAGGATGGTTCCGAGCAGCCCCATGAGCGGGGCCAGCCGCGACAGCACGGACAAAAGCGACAGCCGCGTTTCCAGCCGGGCCAGTACCGCTTCCCCGGCCAGCCGAAGCGCCGTCTCCCGGTTCAGGGCCGGGCCGTCGAGAAGGTCCGCGAAATCGCGCAGCATGGGCACCCTCCGCAGGCGCGCGGCCAGCGGCCCCACGTCGCCCGAGCGCGCCGCCTCCAGCACGAGGCCGGAAAAGGCGCGGTCGGGAAAGGGGCAGCTCATGAAGACCAGCGCCCGCTCCACGATGATCGCCAGCGCCGCCACCGATACCGCCAGAAGCGGCCACATCATCCAGCCGCCCAATACCATCAGCCCCACGTCCGCCTCCTTTCGTCCACAAGCCGGGACCATCCATCCTTATAAAGGGGGGAAACCTCCCCCAGTCAATCCGCCCTGTGCCTGGGGAAACCTCACGATCCGCCCAATCAGTCCTCTTTATGCTTGGAGAAACCCCACGGTCCCCCCCCGACCAGCTCGCCTTACGCTTGGGAAACCCCACAGCCCACCCAGTCAGTCTGCCTTACGCTTGGGAAACCTCACGGTCCTCCCACAATCAGCCTGCTCAGTCCATGCTCCCAACACGACGGGCCAGCCGATCCCGGACCAGTCAGCCCGCCTGCCCAGTCCGCATGGGCCGTTGCCGTGGGCTTGATTTGGCCGTCCGGTCTGCGCCGCCTATCCGCCCCCACAGCCGGTCAGATTGATCCGCACGGCCCGTAGAGCCAGCATGATTCATCCGGCCTGAGCCGTCCACCTCTAAACGCGCCTTTCCAGCCCTCTGGTCCGCACGGGCTGCCCGATCCGTCCGGTCTGCCCCTTTGATCGGGAGGGGCCGTATCAACATTATACTTTTTTCCTGATATATTAGATCGTTACCTCGAAAGGCATCCAAGATGATTCGTCTTGATCCATATCCTGACCGCGTACAAGAGTTACGAACTGTAACTTTGTGTACTGGCTCATTACCGATACGGCCTACCCTGTCCGTCTCCCGGTCATCCGCAGCCATCCCGTCCGCCTGCTCCCCGGCACGGCGCATCGGCCCGCCCGGGCCGCCTCGTCCGGACCCTACGTTCGGTCCGGGCGGTCTTCCTCCGTCATGGAGCGGGAACCGACGCCGGATCGCCCGAAGCCGTTTCAAAGCCGGGGGTGTGCCGTCACTCCAGCCGCCCGGACGCCGGATCACCCGGAGCCGTTTCGGGCAGGGTCAGGTCCGTGCCGATGAACACCAGATAGCGCTCCTCGTCTTCCGGGGCGGGCTCGAAGGCCAGCCGTCCGGCGGCGTACTGTGCCACGGCCGGGACGATGCCTTCCCCGGTCACGAGATCGATCACTCCCTTGGCGCGGGCCAGGCCCGGACCGGCCTTTTCAATGAGGGCGCGGACATCGGCCTCGCTCAGGGGACCGGAAAGCCGCAGGGCCGCCGATGCGTATCCCTCTTCGGTATGCGTTACGGCCTCGCCCAGACGCGGCAGCGTCGGGCGGTGCGAAGGTGGCGTCCCGCGCCGATCCAGCCATGCCGAATGAAAGGCGTCAAGCTCGGCAAAGGCGATGGACCCGTGGCGGGCGGGCAGGAGCAATGCCTGCCCGTTGAGCGCGCGCAGACGCTCCATGAGCGCTTCAAGCGCGGCGGGCTCCACGGCGTCGGCCTTGTTCACGACGAGCACGTCCGCCCGTTCCGCCTGCGCCCGGCGCACGCCGCGCAAGCCCGCGTCCCCGGCCCGTGTCAGATCAAGCGCGTCCACCACGGTGATCACGAGGCCGGGCCGCACGATGTCCGAAAGCTCGGCCAGCGACGCCATGACGTTGGCCGGATTCGCCAGCCCGGTGGTTTCAAGAATGAACTGTTCGGCGGGCATGGATTCCACAAGGCGCAAAAGGCCGGGGCGGAGGCTGTCCGCCAGCGAGCAGCAGACGCAGCCCTCGTCAAGCGCCTCCACCTGCGTATCGCCGCGCATGAGGGCGGCGTCAAGGCCGATTTCCCCGAATTCGTTCTGGATGACCCCGGTGTAACGTTCGCGGCCGTGCAAAAAGTCGAGCCAGCGCCGCAGGAACGTGGTCTTGCCCGCCCCCAGAAAACCCGTGAGCACGTGCAGCACGGGGAGGCCGGATTCCTCAGGCCGGGGCCGGTGGCGCAGGGGCAGCCGGGCGAGGGGCCGCCGCGTCTCCGGTTCCGGGCGGGCGGGGCCGCCGTCCGGCGGGACGGGGACGTCCTGCGAAGCCGCCCCGCACCCGTCAAGGCGGCTCCTCCCCCTCACTTGACCCGAGTGTGGTATTGAAGACGCCCCGCGCCCGGCAAGGCGGGAAACTTCCGGGGCTTCGCCGCCGTGGGGAACGGAGGGCCGCGCCTCCGGGCTTGTTCCGGCCTGACGGTGCCGCAATCCTCCCTCATGGAGGAAGCGCGCCTCTTCCCGTTCCGGCCCGGGGTTGCCGTCCGGCGGGAAAAACCTGCCCTCCGACATGTCCGGGACCACATCTCGGGCCGCATTTGGGGCCCTATTGGGGGCCGCGTCCCCTTGCAAAGCCGTGTGCCCCGCACACAGGGACGGCGGGGTCGCGTCCGGCGCATCCGTGCGGCTGCCCGGCAAAGGCGCGGCACAGGACCGCTCCGGTCGGGAACGGCTTCCCCATGCCGCCGCGAGGTGCAGGTCATGCCCCCCGCGTCCGGGCAGGAGGCGGATGCGGCCCCCGGCGTCGAAACCGTAGAGTGGCGCGGGCCACACGCCCAGCTCAAGAGCCGCCTCCTCTCCGAGCAGTGCCTCCGCCGTGGCCGCGAGCGCGGCGAAAAGGCGCAAAAGCAGCCGGAAGGCGGGCACGTCACACTCCGCCTCGCCGGGGCGCACGACCCAGTCGACGCCCGCAGGCCCGTCCAGCCCCACGCCGTCCAGCGAGATCATCCGGCGGCGGGCCGGGGCGCGCAGGCGCAGGGACAGGCCCGAACCGTCGAGGGAGGCGGCGAGCGAAAGGGTTCCGAGGTGGAAGGGCGCGAGATCGTCGGCATGGGCGGAAAGGGCGCGGACAGCGTCGCCGTAGCCCTCGGCCCCGGCCAGCCGCAGGGCTTCGAGGGGGAAGCGTTCAAGCAGCGCGTCCTCGGGGCGCGGAAAGGCGTAGGCCGCGAAATCGCCGCAAAGAGCGTCCCCCTGCCGGGCCTCGCCCGTAAAGACGAGACCGAAGACGAGATCGCTCCCGGCCACGCGGCAGGTCCACGCGGGCCGCAGCAGCCCGGAGGGACGCACGCCGCGCCAGCCGAGCGCGCGGGCACGGCGGCGGTCCAGATGGATCGCCGCGAAAAGCGAACCCATGAGCGTGGCGCACTCTGACCCGCCTGAAGGGTCGAGGGGCCGGGGCAGCAGCGTTTCAAGTCGCATCGCAAGGCTCCAAGAGGCCGACCGCCCGGAGGCGGCCGGCGGAAAACCGGGGCGGGAACACATGTCCCGCTCCGGTTGGGGGGACTAGGGCGTATTGACACTACGTTGGATTTTCCAATGCCCAAAGGAGGGTGAAGAAAATACAACGGGGTTCAAAATACACGTAACTACTTTTAAAGATTTCTTTATCTTTTATTGGCGTGAATACACACCAGGGCCTGTTACCTTTGAGTATTGTAAGCTCCCCAATTGTGAGGGGTCCAGGGGAAATTCGACCCGAAGGGCGGCGAAGCCGTGCCCGTTAGACGAGCTTGCTCGTCTTACGGGCATCGCACGCAACGCGATTTTCCCCTTTCAGCGAAGGCCCGGGCCTCAGTGCAGCCTTCCCCCCCTTTCGAGGGGTGCAGGGGAAATCATTTCCCCTGCCGGGGTCCGGGGCAGAGCCCCGGCCGCCGGAGGCATACAAAATGAACGTTGAAAGGCTCTAGGCCGGGAACTTGATGACGTCGCCGTTGCCGAGGTAGTTGGTGGTCTTCGAGCGGAAACGGGCCGTGCCCTTCACCACCGGGTAGCCCGCGTCAACGAACTTCTGGGCGGTGATGAGGCCGGTGCAGTGGTTGCAGCCCACCTGCTGCAGGTTCCACTTCTTGAGGCCAATGACGAGGTCGTCATACTTGGGGTCCCAGTCGTCGAAGGGCGAAATGTGCAGCCCTCCGTAGAGGCCGTAGAACTGATCCTTCTCATAGGCCAGTTCCTTATAGGCCGTGTCCGCGAAGAGGATGATCCCCTGATGGCAGCAGCCGGTGATGCTGACGAGGCCCACGTCCTTGACGTTGCAGTAGAGCGACATCTCACCAAAGACCTTGAAGATGATCGGGCAGTCGAACTGGTAGAGGGCCACGCCCGGCTGGAGCTTGTGCAAGCCCTTGGGCACCTCGGTCCACTTGCCCACGTGCCCGCAGGCCTTCAGGTATTCCTTGCCCGCGGGATAGAAGGTGTTCGGGGTGTAGACGTGGATGTTGGGATTGTACTTGGTGACGGCCGGGAAGCCCCAGTAGTGGTCCATGTGCTCGTGCGTCTGGATGAAGGCGTCGATCTTGCCGTCCGCGAGCATGGTGTGGATGCCCTCGCGCTGGAAGCAGGTGTCCATCCATTCGTAGTTCCAGCCCGTGTCGAAGAGGTAGCGGGTGATCTTGCCCTCAAGGTCCTCGATCTCCACGAGACAGGAGTAGCCGCCCGCGTTGTCGGCATGGACGCTGTTTTCCTTGGCGATGGCCCACGCCTCGTCGAGCTTGTGCGGCAGAAGGTGCCTGATGCGCTTGAGCCCTTCCTCAAAGGAGCCCTTGCCGATGCCCTTGCCGTTGCCGAAGGGGGCCCAGTTGAACGTGTACTGGTCTACGAGGAGGCCCCCCGCGCCGGTCACGTCGTTCATGAAGATGCCGTTGTCGAACCAGCTCGTTTCAGAGATGTTCGTCACCTTGACCGATTTGCAGACCCCGATGTCCGCCGTGCCCCGCTGCACCTCGGGCAGGAAGGCCCGGCGCAGGGGCGAGTAGGAATAGAGCCCCATGGAGCCGAGCACGCCCGCGCCCACGCCGAGCGCCGCGCCCTTCATGAATTCGCGTCTGTCCATGTCCGACCTCCTATTGCACCAGAGTGAAGGTTGCGCTCGCCACGGGGAGCAGAGCCACGATGACGAAGTAGGCGATCACGCCCACGGCCACGCCCGCGATCACGCCGGGCATCATGTCCGGACGCCATTCGGCGTTGGCGGCGAGATGGCGTTCCTCGGCGGCGAAGTCCTCGGCGGTCTTGAATTCACGCCTCCAGCCCGGCCAGCCGTCCATGAACCACCAGTTGATGAGCCAGATGTTGATGAGCCAGATCATCGGGATCATCGGGAACTGCTGCGGATGCGAGAAGCCCTTCTGCGTGCCGAGCAGGAAGTGGGCGTACTTGTAGTAGAGGCAGTAGATGGCGATGCCGCCGAGCGTGACCAGAAGCGAGCGGATGAGCACGTTGATGGGCGTGCTGAAACGGTTGGGCCAGTTGCCGCAGTAGAACTGGAGGAAGAGGGCCGGGACGAGGAAGAAGATCGCCGTCTCGCCCACGTGCAGCCAGCGCCAGTCGGGGGCCGCGTCGCGGCGGTGGCCACGGATGGCGTCGCCCCACACCAGTTCCTGCATGTACCAGAAGAAGAGGCACAAGGCCCACGAAATGGCGATGATGCCGAAGAAGAGGGCCACGCGGCGCAACCACGGGGTCTTGATCATGGTGAAGGGGAAGCGTTCCCAGATGCCTTCCATGAACCAGACCACCACGGTGCAGCACATGATCCACGCCACATGGAAGTTGGCGGAGACGGTTTCCGCAAAGTTTTCCCAATAGGGCGGGCAGATGGAGGTGAAATACTGCCACGGGTAATAGAGGATGCCCATGTGGTTGTGCATGGTCATGAAGTAGATGAGCAGGCTGAGGCAGAAGGTGCCGAGCCAGATGCTGAAGCCGCGCACGGGCTGCGAAAGCCCGGCCCAGGGCTGGCCCTCCAGCGCCACGAGCCACGCCGGGCTGATCCACGAGGCGATGACCGCGAACATCATGCACGCCTGCGCCGCGTATTCCGTGGAATAGAAGTCGGTCAGGCCGGGGAGCTTCTGCAATTGCTCGGGGTTGAAGTAGGCGAAGGCCAGATTGCCGAGCACGCCCTCAAAGAAGCCGTGGATCATGAGGATCATGACGCCCACGGAAACCAGCGCGAGCACGAGGCCCTTCTGGAGCGGATGGGCGGTACGCACCCAGTCGCGCTTGAAGGGCCAGAAGTCGAAGATGTAGGCCATCCAGATGAGGATGATCAGCCACCAGCGGCAGTAGTTGTAGCCCACATAGGGCGTGTAGAAACGCATGATCCCGCGCGGGTCCTGAAAAATCCACCACGTTACCGCGAAGATCAGCAGGGTGAAGAGCAAATTGGCCAGCGCGGGCCACGGGCCGCTCCACTTTTTGACGAGCTTGCGCTCCTCAAGATAGGGAATCCCTTGTTCCGACATATGTTTCCTCCTCAAGAAAACATGGTCCCCGCCCACTGCGGGGGCGCTTTTATCCGGTGTGCCCGGCCCCCTCGGGAGCGCGGGCATACATGGCTCTCATGACCGCTGCTGCCAGCTCGTCGGGCGTAAGGCGTTCGGCGTCGAGCCCGAGCCGCCCGGCCTCCGCCCGCAGCAGCGCGGGGGTGAATTCCGGCGGCAGGGCGAGGCCCCCGGGCATCCCGCCGCATTGCGTCCCGCCTTCCAGGGACAGGCCGCCCGTCTCCGCCCAAACGCCGGACGCCTCCGCCTCAAACGACACCGCGCAGGCGGCCTTGCCCGGTGCAAGGGGCCTCCCCTCCTCCGCGCCGGACGGGAAAGGATCGGCGGATCGACCGAAGCGGCCTCCCAGAAAATCGCGGCGGCTCATGCGGCTCATCGTCCCTCCTGCCAGCCCCGCAAAATGGAGGCGTAGCCGGTCACGGCCTTGGACGCGCCCTCGGCGTCGGCATGGCGCAGCGCGCTCAGGAGCCGGGCAAGCTGCGCGAAAAGCGTTTCGCACTCGGGAAGCGTGCGTTCCTGAAGCAGCCGCGCCAGAGCGAGCCCGTCGGGAAGCACGCGGCTGGCCGCCTCCTCAAGCCGGGGGTTGTGGAGCGTGCGGATGACGACCGCGAAAAACCGCAACTGCACCTGAATGAAGGTCTTCATGTCGCCGTTGCGCAGGGAGGCCCCGGCGGACGGCAGGAGGCGTTCGAGTTCCAGCGTGACCGAAGGAGTGACGGCGGGCAGGCAGGCGAGGATGAGGGGCGGCATGAGGATACGGAAGGCTTCGAGGCAGTCCGCGAAGGTTCCGGCGGCGCGCCGCGCCTCGTGGGGAAGCGCACGAACCACGGTGCCGCTCCCGCGCCGCGTCTCAAGGATGCCCCGTCCGGCCAGCGTACGCAGGGCCGCGCGCACCGTGGCGCGGTTGACCCCGAGCGTCTCCGCGAGCATCCGTTCCGAGGGCAAACGCTCGAAAAGGCTCCATCGCCCTTCCAGCAGCGCGTTCTCGATGCGGCGTTCGATGTTTTCCTGCTTGTCCATGCGTCGCCTCTTTACATGAGGAATGGGGGCACAGGATGTGGATCACGATGTCATCATAGTCCCCCGAAATAAAAAGGGGCAAACACTTTCTCTCTTTGGCGCTTCTGCGTTCTAAACCATTGCACTTACAAAAAATTATGCGTTAGACTGGTTGAACCACCCAAAGGAGCAGGGGGAAAAAGCGCCGTTTTCCTTCCCTGTAAAAGCCCCCCTTTAGGACTTTCAGCGCCGGGTTTTCAAAAATTGGTCGAACCAATTACCGAAAGAAACGCCTTTCCCACAGACCTGATACGTTAAGGGGAAGCCCGGATTCCGGCGGTCACGGCCCGGGGCGATCTCCGGACGGGGCGGCTCCCGCTTGCCTTTCTGCCGAAATCCATCACAATGGCCGCAAACAGCGGAGCCCTCCCATGCAGCAGCTTTCCCACTGGATCGCGGGTTTTCCCGGCCTGATCTGGAGCATAGACATTCCCCGTTCGCGCCTTCACGTCTTCAACGAATGGAGCATCCCGGGCCTTGACGTGCCCCGCCTTCTCAAGGATGCGCGCTACCGCAAGAAGGCCGTGCGGCGCGAGGATTATTCGCTGCTCATGGAGTTCTGGGACATGCTCGCGGCGCGGCGGCCCGCCGCCGTCACCTTCCGGCTGACCCGGGGCGACGGAGGGCCGTATATCCTGCAAGGCTGGCCCGGCGAACACGGCGACGTGTATTACGGCTTCCTCAAGGAGGCCTTCCTTCCGGCTGCCTACGCGGCGGACGGGCTGGCCGGGACCTGTCAGATGGACATCGGAGGCATCGGCTACCCGGTCTTCGCGCTTGATCTGCCCACGCAAAACCTCCTCATCGTCAACGACGCCGCCCGCGCCCTCTTCGCCGCGCCGCACGATCCGGACGGCCTTACGCTGGCGCGCATCGCGCCGGACGACCTCAGCGCCCCCCTGCTGCTGGCCGCGCACAAGGCGCTGGGCGACGATGTCTGGGCGGGTACGCTGGCGTTCAGCAACGCCCAGCGCAGGAAATTCAGCGCCAAGGTCCGGCTCACCCCCTGCGGCGGGGCGGGGAAAGGCCGCGTCGTGCGCGTGGCCCTTCTGAACATCCCGGAAACCCCGGACTCGGCCACGCCGCCGCCTCCCGCGCCGCCCGAGGCCATCCCGCCTCTGCGCGAAGGGCTCGAAAGCCTTTTTCAGGCCCATGCCGCCGACATGGACGGGCTTCTCTTTTCCGATATCCAGTCCCACCGGGGGCAGGTCGTCGTCTACGGGGCGGGCCCCGCCTTCCGCAAGCTGAAATGGGGTGCGGAACACGCCTATGAGGGGACCATCGCGCAGGACATCGAACGCTTCGGACTGCGCTCCCTGACCGTGGAGGACACGCTCGACAGCATCAAATCCATCGACTGGGTGCTCTTTGCCCCGCACGGCGTACGCTCGTACTTCGCCCTCCCCTTCTACGGGGAACAGGGGCTGCACGCCGTACTCATCTGCGCCAGCCTGCGCCCCGCCGCCTTTGGCGCGGACGCCGGGGAACGTTTCTCCGCGTTGGCCGGGCCCTTTGAACGGCTGATAGCCGCGTGGCGGGCCAAAGGCCGCTGACGCCTGCCCCTTCCCATTGGGGCAACATCCGTTCCTTCTTTGCTCATTGCGCAACTGCCTCCCCCCTCCGGCACGGCTGTGTCACGCCAGATAGTATTGGGTATTTGGGCAAGTGGGATATGGTGGGACTTATGGGGATATAGTGGGACTGGTAGTTGTGTGAAGTTGGTGAGTTATGTAGAGGTAGCGTAAGCTGATCGGTTCGTAGTATCAAGTTTTGCCGCGCCACATGTTCGGCGGTTTTCAGGCGAACGCGACGCATAGTTTTGGTATACGCAGTTACCCCCGTTGAATGTCAATTATGGCATAAAACGGGGGCATTTTTTATGCGCTTGCGAAAAAGTATGGTTCCCGGCCTACGCTCGGCTTTGCACCACGTCACTGGAGCCAGAAATCTTCCGCCGCTCGTCAAAGGGGTGGGCTTCTTCCTGCTTTTGGCGCGGCTCAAGGCGCGCACATCTTTCCTTTAGTTCGCCGTTTTCCTTCCAAAGCTTGCGGTTTTCAGCAGCCAGCTCGTCCCGCTGGTTTTCCACCTTCTCTAACTTTGCTTCCAGTTTGGCACATCGAGCGCATACCTCCATAGTTAGAGATTCAGGCTGTATCAGGCTTTGTTTGGGGGATACTGGAAGCTCATCCGGGTGCATAGGCCCCTTTCCGTTTATGATCCATTCGATGCAAAATCCAGTCTCTTTTGCTACTAATTGGATAAAATCAATATCTGGTTTTCGCTCGCCTCGTTCGTACCGATAAATTGTCTGCGGATGAAGGTTTAGACTCTTTGAAAAATCTTCCCCACTTTGCTTTCCTCTAATAAATTTCAACCTATTACCGATGCTATCCATGAGTATAAACTTCCTTGCCCGAAGTTTGTACCAAACTAGATACTGGAACATTCAGTGTATCCGGTTGAGTTTGTTTAGAAAACAAAAATTTTCCATTTTGGAAACTTTATACCGGATTGGCGTTGACTTTTTGACCGTATTGGTTCAAAACAAAACTACGGGCGGTTACGTTGTTAGCTACGACGTAAACCCTACAGAGCAAAATCTTACCGGTCAATCCCACCCCACAGGAGGGAGGAAAATGGGAAATATGCCCTTTGGAAATGCCCGGCGCGAAGTACGCTGGGACATCCGCCGCGAACTCGACGATCGCGGGCTGACAATGGCGGACGTGGCACGCATGGCGAAGGTCAGCAGGCCGATCGTTTCTGGAACCGTGAACGGCTATCGGCACAGCCCCGCTGTGCTGGACGCGCTCCGCAAGATCGGGGTCCCGGAAGGACTCCTGCACGATCCACGAAAGGAGGTGGCGGCATGAGCGGGGAACGGAAGGCCGTAATCACGATCCGGGAAGACGGGGATACGCAAATCGAATTTTTCCCGGACAACCAGAACGTGACGCAGGGACTTCATAAGTTCCTTGCTTGGGTCGGATTTTTCGCCATTGCGAAGGCGAATCGGGAACGTGAAGAAATGGACTGTGAAAACTAAAGCTCCGTCGCATCAAACCGGGATCACGCTACCGCGCCCGTGTAGGCCGCCCCGAGTTGACCATATGTAAGGGCGGAAAAAACCTGCACAACGGCGAATACCGCGCGGAACCGGCGTGGGACGCTACCTCGGAGCGGCATAATCCGGGGCATATTTATGAGGTAAAGGATATGAGCGGAATCAAGGAAGCCTACACGACGCAAGAGCTGATGAGCGTACTTGGATATTCGACGGTGCGTAGTGTGCTTCAGCGCGCCAAGCGTGAAGGCTGGCAGTCGCGCCCCCGTTCCGGGCGTGGTGGCGGTAATGAATGGCTCGTGTCATCCATGCCGGAATCCACCCGCCTCGCCATCGCCGCCAAGACAGCTCCGCTTGTACCCGTCCAGCCTATCCGCGAGAAAAAGATCACCCTACCCATGCGGGCCGTATTGTCGAAGGGCGGCAGGAACCGCGCCGAGGCAAAGTCTGCGCTCCTGCTCCTGTGTCGGATGTTTACGCAAGCCGCCGGACTCCCCAAGACGCGGGGCATGGAAACCTTTTCCGTGCGCTGGAGCGCCGGGGAGATTGAGGCTGAAAAGTGGCTCCGAGAAGCGATTCCGAGCGTGAGCAGGAATACGTTGCTCAACTGGGAACGTGCCGTAAACACTGAGGGGACTGCACGTCTTGCCGGTGACTACGGCAAGGGGCGGCGCGGCAGGGGGGCAATCGACAGTCAACCGGAAGTGAAAGAGATCGTCGTCGGCATGCTCTGCGCCTACCCAGAGGCCGCCGCCAAGTCCACCCTTGACAAGCTGAGGGCGGAGAACGTCAAGCGCGCCGAGCAGAAGCTCGAAACGTTCACGCTCCCCTCCCTGCGCCGTTTACAGGCATGGATGCAACATTGGAAGGCGCAACACCCGGCCCTGTTTGCGTTTACGGACTCCCCGGACAGAAGCCGGGGCAGCCACCTTCCCTCCTTTGGGGATTTTTATGCCGGGATCGTGCGCATCAACCAGCGCTGGGAGTATGACGGCACACCCTCGGACGTGATGTTGTCCGACGGGAAGCGCTACACCATCCTCGGCGTCATTGAAATTTACACTCGGCGGCTCAAACTCCGGGTTACAGAGCGCTCCACGGCCCAGCAGGTCGCCTACATTACACGGGATTGCATCCTTGATTGGGGTATCCCGGAAGTTATTGTCACCGACAACGGCAAGGAGTTTGTGTCCCGGCAGATGGGCAGACTTATGACCGATCTTGGTATTGATGTTGAAAATCTTCCGCCGTTTCGGCCTGACCTGAAGCCCGCCATTGAACGGGTGTTCCGCACCTTTTCCCACGATCTTTTTCCTGTAACTGCCTGTTATGTAGGGCACAACGTGGCAACACGACAGAAGATTCGAGATCGAGAGTCCTTTGCGACACAGCTCATGAAACGCGAGAAGGGTAAGAAGCCCGAAGAGATTGTCATCGGCATGACGCCGGACGAGTTGCAGACGTTTTGCGACAACTGGACGGACAAAGTGTACATGCACCGCCCCCACGGCGGGCTAGGCGGCAAAACGCCGTATCAGGTGCTGTCCGAATGGCCACACGCCGTGCGGCGTATTCGCGACGAGGATCGGAAGGGTCTAGATATGCTTGTTATCCCGGTTGTTTGTGAGCGTACCATCAAGAAGAATGGTGTTGACGCGCTTGGATGCACCTTTGTTGCCGAAATTTTCGGAAAGGAGGGCGTCATGGGTCGCAGGGCTGAAATCCGGGCTGACAAAAACGATCTCCGGTACGCCTACATCTACCTTGACGACGTGTTTCTGTGTCGCGCCGAAAACATTGACGGCATGGCCCCGGAACGCCGCCAGCAGATTGCCGTAAGCGCCCGCAACGCGGCGAAATCCATCAAGAGGGCCGCAACGGAAATCCGCAAGCTCGCAAAGAAGCACAATCTGGATCGCGTGGCGCAGGACATCATGGACTACCACATCAAGCGCGCCGAAGAAATTGAGGCCGCGAACCCGCTACCCACGCCTACAGTTATTGACCACATCACCTTTGAGCTTGCCGAAGCCCAGCGTGCCGCATCAAGTGAAAAGCCCATGCAGACACTGACGCCGGAACAGGCCGAGGAAGCCCGTGCGGAAGCCGTCGAGCTTATCGCTGAAAACGAATTTACAGTGCCTCAGTCTGCTCAGGCCCGCAATGCACTTTTTGAGGCATTGCAGGCCCGCACAATCAGTGGTGAGGCATTATCGGCCGACGAGCTGAATTGGATATCCATGTACAGAACCAGCGCGGAACGCGCAGGTTTTGAGGCCATGAGCCAGCTTTACGCCGTCAACCAATAAAAAGGCCCGTTGCGCCAACAACGGGCCAAGCTGGAGAAGATTCTCCATGTCCATAAGGGGGATAACTATGCAACAGACAACAGCAAGCGTCAACACGGGCATTGCCCCGCTCACCAACGTCGCCCTCTGCCTCGGCACGCTCAAGCGGGCGATCGACCGCCCCCGGCACTTGCCCGGGATCACGGTCTTCTACGGCCCTTCGGGGTTCGGCAAGAGCACGGCCGCCGCCTGTGCGGTCATTCAATGCCGCGCCTGCTATGTGCAGGCCCGCAGCTCGTGGACGCGCAAGGCGGCGCACGAGGCGATCTGCAAGGGCCTCGGCCTGAAGCCCGGAAGGACCACCTCCGAAATGCTCGACCAGATCGCCGAGGAACTCGCCCTGTCCGGCAAGCCGCTGGTCATCGACGAGGCCGACTTTCTCGTGGAGCACAACCAGATCGAGATCGTCCGCGACATATACGAAGCCTCTCAAGCCCCCGTCATGCTCATAGGAGAAGAAGGGCTCCCCGGCAAGCTCAAGAAGTGGGAACGGTTCCACGGGCGCGTGCTCGACTGGTGCCCCGCGCAGCCCGTGTCTTTTGAGGACGTCAAGGCGCTGTGCAGGCTCTACGCCACCGGGACCGAGATCGCCGACGACCTGTTGCAGCGCATCTACACGGTGTCCAACGGTTCGGCCCGCCGCGTCGTCGTCAACCTTGCCCTCGTTGAAGAGGCCGCCAAGGTCGAGGGCCGCAAGACCATCAGTCTCGCCGATTGGGGCGCGCGGCCGCTGTATACCGGCGAGGCTCCGAGCAGGAGGCGTTGATATGGCCGAACTGTTTTCAAGCACACCCTACGCGGCGCTTACCGCCAGAGAACGGATATGGGCGGCCATCCGGGAGAGGAGGACCGTTACCGTCCGCGAAGTGGCGGATCGGTGCGACGTGAAGGCCGACGCCGTCCGCGTCTACTTCACCGGCCTTGTCGCCGCCGGTATTCTCGACGTGATCCAGCGGGGAACGGGCGGAAAACATAGCGTCTATACGCTCAAGCGCGATCTCGGCGTCAATGCCCCGCGCGTCGGGAAGGACGGGACGCTCCTCCCCGATTCAGCCCGCTCCCGGCTGTGGAGGGCCATGCCCATTTTCGGGATTTTTACGGCTCGCGACCTCGCCGTATCAACGACGCTCCCGGGATCGCCCGTTTCGCGCGCCGAAGCGCTGGACTATTGCCGCTGGCTGGCCCGGGCGGGATATCTGCGCGATCTCGGGGAGGAAAAGTTCCGCTTTGTCCCGGCGCGCAACACGGGGATAAAGGCCCCTCAAATCGTGCGGGTCACGCAAGTGTATGATCCGAATATCGATCAGCTTGTCGCGCGCGGGCCGTTTACGGGGAGGGACGACGAATGACGAACCGCGAGAAGGCCGAGGCTGCGTGGGGTGTGCCGCTCCCTGACTGGATCGAAAAGCTGGCCACGGCCTGCGACGGCAAGGGGCTGCGCAAAACGGCGGCGGACCTTTCCGTCTCCCCGGCCATCGTGAGCCTCGCCATCCGCCGCAACCGCGCGAAGCTCGACTTCATCGAGCGGCGGGTAAAGGACATCCTCGGCCTTTCCATCATCCCCTGCCCCGTGCTCGGGCTTATCAGCCGGAAAGATTGCCGGGACAACCAGCAAAAGCCCTTTTCATCCATCAACCCCATAGAAGTGCAGCTTTTCCGCTCCTGCCGAGGGACTTGCCTGTACAGCGAAATCGCCAAGGAGGAACGCCATGATCTCCCAAAATCTCGAAAGATGTCTCGACGTGCTCGACAAGCTCACGAAGCGCGACAATGACGACATCCGCGAGCTCACCCCCTTCATCGTCGGGGAAATGCGGCGGGAAGTCGAGCGGGTGCGGGAACTGGAAGAGGACGTTTGCCGGGCTACACATGTCGTTTTTGAAGTCGGAGGAGGACTCCATGCCACGCGTTAAGCCGAACCTTTCCCCCGTCACGTTCCCCGTCCATTCGCTGGAAGACGTGGACGCCGCCCTTGCCCAGATTGCGGCCCGCAAGCGCCAGATCGACCTCATCAACCTCGGCACGGCGGAACACATTGACGAGATCAAGACCCGCGCCGCCGCCGAGACGGAACCGATCCGGCTTGAAATCGCCGCCCTTGAACTTGCGATCGGGCGTTTCGCCGAAGCAAGCAAGGCTGAACTGTTCAACAAGAAGAAGTCCGTACAGCTCCAGTTCGGAATCGTGGGCTTCCGGGCCTCGTCGAAGCTCAAGACGCTCCGCAAGTGGACGTTCGAGCGCGTGCTCGCGACGCTGCGCGACACCGGGATGCGCGACTACATCCGTGTCAAGGAAGAGGTCGACAAGGAAAAGCTCAAGGGGCTCGCGCCGGAAACCCTCGCGGGCATCGGCTGCGCCGTCGTGCAGGAGGACGTCTTCTATTACGAACTCCCCGAGCAGCCCGAGCCCGAAACACAACCTTCAACCCTTTAAGGAGACATCTCATGACCAAGGCCGAACTCATAAAGAAATGGCAAGTGGTTGAACTCACCGAACATGGCAACACCCACCCGGCCATTCGGCTTGAGGAACTTCTTTCTTCCCTGTGCGGCGTCATGGCTTCGGAACTGTTCGAGGGCGGCGAGGTATCCCTTCCGGGAATCGGTAAACTCAAAAGCGTGCGGGTTGCGGGGCGTAACCGCCTTATCCCTCGCACAGGTGAAAAAACTTTTGTCCCCGCGCACCTCAAGGTCATTTTTCGACCTTCCAAAATGTTTAAGGAACGGTTGAACTAATGGAAGTAGGGATGAGACTCCAAAGCGGAAAAATGTTTCGGATGAAGGTCACGATTGAAGAATCGGATTCCCGGGAATAACGCGAAACCGCCCCATGCGGGCGGTCGTCCGGCGGTGGTGCGCCGGACCTGACGAGTAGCCGTCACTCGAACCTATGGAGGCCACTATGACACGGTATGTCGCTACACTCTCGGGTGCTGGCGTCCACGGCATCAAGGACATGGAATCGGGGGAGATCGTCTGTACCTTCCTGCTGCGAAAGGGCGGATGCTCCCAAAAGATGAAGGATCATCTCTCCACCTGTCTGCGTGCCCTGAACTACGTCAACGAGCAACGCAAGGCGAAAGCGCATGAACTGGCGTCCGATTCCCCGCGCTGAGGGGTATGAAATATCCGAGGCGGGCGAGGTCCGCCGACCCGACGGGCCGCTCGTCCCTCATTACCGGCTCCTGTGGGGAGGGCGTCGCGTGGTCATGTCGGCGGAAACGCTCTACCGGATGACCTTTAACAGGCCATTTCCCGCCTGTTCCTCCAGCGCGGGCCTCGATGAAGAGCGGCTTGACGCCACGCAGCACCTTGCCGAAAAGCTCCGGCGTGAAAACGACGAGCTCCGCGCCCGGTTTGCGGCGTTCGGCATCGACATTTGAGAGGCATGATGAACTCCCCTTGTTTCTGCGGCTCCCTCAGCGTGCGGCAAGGTTCCCGGCGCGTCCGCTTCGAGCTGGCCAAGGCCGAGGCGTACGGCGGCCCGGCAGGTTGCTACCGGGTGCGAGTGGATCGCGTGTGGCACGATGTGGACGGCAAACCTGCCTTTCTCACCCCTGCGCAGATCGTCGACATGGCCGTCATGATGACGCTCGGCGACTTTGAGCCGGAACCGCTCCCGGACATCCCGCGCGGTACCCGCGTCAGCGTCCAGACCGCCCCAGCGGACGGCGATGTGCCCGAGCGCCGCGAAACCGGCTGGACCATGACGGCCCCCATCCGCGCGCAGGACGGCCGCGTCCACGTCGGCGTCAGCGTTTACGGGCGGGGCGTGGTCATGCTTCCCGTAAACAGTCTCGAGCTTTTTCGGAGGTAGCTATGGGAATCCTCATCGACTTTTTCACGGGGAAGGTCATAGAATCGCCCCTCACGGCCCCACTTCCGCCCCCGGAGCCGAAAAAGCCCTACGTGCCCGCGAAACGCAAACCCGTCAGCCTTCCCGTGGAAAACCGCCGCGCGGAGCTCGCCAAAATACATGTGGCGAAAAAGCAGCTTGCGATGGATGACGAGACGTACCGGGCCATGCTCATGTCGCAATTCGGTGTTGAGTCCGCCCGCGACCTCTCCGACTACCAGCGCAAGAGCTGCATCCTGTATATGCAGCGGCTCGGCTTCGAGGGCAGGCGTGGCAAGGCGACGCCGCAACGGACGGGCGAGCCCCGCAAACGCCGGGACGTGCCGCTGACGCTGGAAAAAGATGAATCCGGCCTCGGGCGCGACGTCTACATGCGCAAAATCGAGGCCATGCTCGCCGAAAAGGGCCGCGCGGAGGGTACGGCGGTCCCGTGGGGCTATGCCGTGGCCATCCTGAAAAGGCAGTCGGGGGGGGATCACGAAGTGCTTCGAGCACGCAACGGTGGAGCAACTCCGCTCGGTCATCGCCGCCCTGACCTACGATGCGAAGCGCAAGGGCCGCTACTCCGGCGCATGGGGGACGTGATGGATACGCCCTATTACGCCGAACTTCTCGACGGCGTGGCCGTGCGGGTTGCGAACATGGCCCGTTCCGGCCTTCCCGCCGTGAGCGAGGAAGAGGCCCGCGCCTTCGGGCGGAGGGTCGCGGACATGCTCGCCGAGGACTGGGGCGGGTCTTCCGTCTACATCCCCAAAAACCTCGCCGCCCGCTTTCATAAGCGCGACGCCATGCTCTATCGGGAGTTCACCGGGAGCAACATTGCGGAACTTGCCCAAAAGTACGGCCTCACGCAGCAGCGGGTGTATGCCATCCTGAAGGCCGAGCGCGCCCGCCGTGGGAGCGGGCAGTTGCGCTTCCCCGGTTTGTAGCCGTTTTCCTAAAGCCCTTTCAAAGACTCCTTTCATGCCGCGCCGTATAACGGCACAAAAGGAGTCTTTCTATGTTCAAGAAATTGTTTTCCGCCCGCCGCTGGCTCGCTCTCTGCGGCCTCATCACCATCCTTATCCTTGGCATCCTCGCGGCCATTTCCCCGCAGCAGCTTCCGGTCATCGCGTACAAGGCCGCGCTGGTCTCCTTCGCCGCCTGCATGGGCGTGTGGATCGACCGGGCGGTTTTCCCTTACGCCCGTCCCTCCGGCTATCTGAAAAAAGACTGGCTGCGCAATCCCGACGCCGACGGCGGAGATGACGAAGTCGATTTTGAGGTTTGCCGAGACTACCTGCGCACGTTTTCCATCGCTACCATCCGACGCGGGATCATGGTGGGCATGGTCATCCTCGGCATGTGTCTGGGGCTGTAATCATGCGTATCGATCCGCAAAAGCTCCTTTTCTCCTGCTCCGAGGCGTTTTGCGCGGGCGTCGCGTTCGCTGTGGGCGCGGCCATCGTCGCCTCCGTCCTGTTCGGCCTGATCGCCTTCTTCGCTGACGAGGCCAAGGCCGCCGAAGTCCAGATACCCCGTGCGGCCCTCCAGCACCGGGCGACGCTCACCCGTGAAGCCCGCGCCGCGTGGGGGCTCAATGCCCCGGTCAGCACCTTTGCCGCACAGATTCATACTGAATCGTGGTGGCGAAACGACACGGTTTCCGGCGTGGGCGCGCAGGGGCTGGCGCAGTTCATGCCGGCAACGGCAAAGTGGCTGCCCACGGTTGCCCCGGAAACGGGTACGCCCGCTCCCTTCAATCCGGCATGGTCCCTTCGGGCCTGCGTCGTCTACGACAGGTGGCTCTATGACCGTCTGAGCCCCATGAGGGCCGCGTCTCTGGACGCCTGCGACCGCATGGCCTTTGCGCTCTCAGCCTACAACGGGGGTATCGGGTGGGTGGGCAAGGACCGTACCCTTTCGGCCCGCAAGGGGCTTGATCCAGATCGCTACTTTGGAAGCGTCGAAACCGTGAACGCGGGCCGCAAGGAAAGCTCCATCCGAGAGAATCGCCAATACGTGGCCTACATCTTTGAAAGGCAGGCGGCCTACATCCGGGCGGGCTGGGGGCCGGGGGTGACGTGTGGGCAAGATCATTGATTGGCTTACGGATGCCGCCATCCCTTTGATCGTATGCGTCTTTGCTTTCCTGGCGGGCTACACGCGGGGCGATCACGTCACCAGTCTTGAGTATGAGGCACGGCTCGCCTCCATCCACGCCGCCCATGCCGAACAGGAACGCGCCCGTGCCGAGGCCGTAGCCGCCGCCGAGAAGAACGCCCGCGAGCGTCTGGCGGCGGCCACGGAGCGGGGCGAGTCGCTCGCCCGGGAGCTTGCCGCGAAAACCGCCGAAGTGGACGCCGAGCGTGCGTCCGTAAACAGGAGAATCCGGGATGTGTCCGAAGCCGCTCGCCGCCATTGCGCTGGCCTGTCTGTTGGCTGGGTGCGCCTGTACAACGAAGCCCTCTATGGTTCCGGTCATAGCGCCGGACGTGAAGGCTCCGCCCCCGGCGGTGCTGACGACGCCCCCGCTTCCGCCCGAGCCGCTCGCGCCGGGGTACAGCCAGACGCATTGACTACGCCGGAGGACGTGCTGGCCCATGTCCGGGACTACGGCGGGTATTGCCGGAGGCTCGAAGCCAGGTATCGGGCGCTTATCACCTTCTATAATGAAGGAGACTCCCCGTGACCGACATCCTGAATGAGCTGGATCGCTGGTGGCCCGTTCTGGGGATTCTCGCGACACTCGTCTACGGCTGGGGAATCTATCATCTGTCCCGGCGCTTCGCGACTCGAGCCGAACATCACGACACGCAACGGTCCGTGGCCGAGCTCGGTGACCGCGTCGAGGAGCTTGAGCGCCGCATGGAGACGGTCCCGGACGGCAAAACCATGCACGCCATCCAGCTTTCCCTCGAAGAGCTGCGGGGCGACATGAAGGCGATGGGCACCCGCATGGGCGGGATAGAAACGTCGGTATCCGGGCTTGAAAATCAAATCGCCATGCTCATACAGCACCATTTGGAGACTTCCCGATGAAAGAGAAACGAACGTTCGCCGAGCTTCAGGCGGAAAACCGCCGCTGCGCCTTTCTGCGCTTTCTTGCCGAGGATGCCGATTACGCCATGAACACGAGCCTCCTCCAGTCGGCACTCGACGCAGTAGGCCACGGCGTTTCCCGCGACCGCGTGAACGGCGACGCCGCGTGGCTTGAGGAACAGGGGCTCGTCTCGTGTGAAGACCTTGGCGGGATCATCGTCGTGAAGATCACGCAGCGCGGGCTCGACGTAGCCGAAGGCCGCGCCATCGTGCCGGGCGTGAAGCGGCCGGGGCCGGGGTTCTGACATGGGCCGCAAGTCCTCCCTGCGCCGCCTGCCGCCGGAAATCCTGCAAGAGGTCAACCGCCTGCTTTCCGAAGGCAGGTTTACGCTTGCTGAAATCCTTGAGCATCTGCGGGGCATGGGCGTCGAGACGGTCTCGCGTTCCGCCCTCGGACGCCAGAAGCAGAAGATCGACAGGATCGCGGCGAAGCTGAGGCAAAGCCGGGAAATGACCGAGACGCTCGTCAAGGAGATCGGACCGTCAGTAGTGGAAGGCCAGCAGGGGCGCTTGCTCGTGCAGACCTTGCGCGATCTGGTGTTCGACCATCTGGCGGCGCGGGTTGAAGAAGGCGACCTTGGCGATCCGAAATCGCTCATGGCGCTGGCCCGGACGCTCAAGGACATGGCGCAGGCCAACCGCCTTGATCAAGACTTTGAAACGAAGGTCCGGGAGCGCATCCAAAAGGAGACGGTCAAGGCCGTGGAAGACGTCACTCGCGAGGCCGGGCTTTCCGCCGAGACGGTGGAAGCGATCAAGAGCCGTATTCTGGGGGTGAAGGATGCCTGACGCGCCCGTTACCCATGCCGAGTGGGAACGCCACCGCAAAACCTCCCGGCAGACGCTGCCCGATACGCTCAAGGGACAATCGCTTCCCGACGTCCTTCTGCCGTACCAGCAGCGGGCCGTGGCCGCGATTATGGAGCTTCCGGTGGTGGTCATCGAAAAGAGCCGCCGCATCGGTCTGACGTGGGGCATCGCCGCCGCCTCCGTGCTTCTTTCCGCTTCGTCGCGTTCCGCCGGAGGGATGGATACGCTCTATCTCGGGTACAGCCTCGACATGGCCCGCGAGTTCATCGATACGGCGGCCATGTGGGCGAAGGCGTTCGCCCAGGCCGCCTGTGAAGTCGAAGAATGCCTGTTCAAGGATACGAAGCCCGACGGCTCCTCGGACGACATCCTCGCCTACCGCATCGTTTTCGCTTCCGGCTATGAGATCATGGCGCTCACGTCCCGCCCTCGTTCGCTTCGCGGGCGTCAGGGCATGGTCATCCTCGACGAGGCGGCTTTCCATGATCAACTCGGCGAGGTCATGAAGGCGGCGCTGGCGCTCCTCGTGTGGGGCGGCAAAGTCGTGGTCGTCTCGACGCATGACGGCGACACCAACCCGTTCAACCTGCTGTGTGAAGAAATACGGAAAGGAAACAAGCCCTACGGGCTGATCAAGATTACCTTCGACGATGCGCTTGCGGATGGGCTGTACCGCCGAATCTGCCTTGTACAGGGCAAGGAATGGAGCCCGGAAGCGGAGAACGAATGGCGCGAGGACATCATAGCCTTCTACGGGGAAGATGCGGACGAGGAGCTTTTCGTTATTCCCCGGCACGGCTCCGGGGCGTACATCCCGGCGGCGCTCATCGAACGCGCCCAGCGCGCCGACGTGCCGGTCTTGCGTTTCGAGCGGTCGGACGCATGGGCGGAGCTTGCGGATCATCTTCAAGAAGCCGAGGCCCGCGACTGGTGCGAAATGGAACTTTCCCCCGTGCTCGCCGGGATTCCGGCGGGGTTCGACACCTACGCGGGGGAGGACTTCGCACGCAAGGGCGATCTCACATCACTTTGGATAGCGCAACGGCGGCAGGACATGAGCTTCCCGTGCGTGCTGCTCCTTGAGCTTCGTAACGTCCCGTATGAAATTCAGAAGCTCATCGTGTTTTACATCCTCTCCCGGCTGGCGAGGCTCAGGGGCGGCATGTTCGACGCCACCGGCAACGGCGGGTATCTCGCCGAGGCCGCCGCGAAACGCTTCCGGGGAATCGTCGCGCAAATGCTCAATCCCGCCTTCTACGCAGGGATCACGCCGAAGTTCAAGGCGGCGTTCGAGCGGGACGAAGTCGTCATGCCCCGGGACGTCGACGTGTACAACGATCACCGCTCCATCCGTCTGGTGAAGGGCGTTCCCCAGATCGTCCGGGAAGAACAGCGGGCGGGCAAGGGCGAAGGCGGCAAAGCCAAGAAACGGCGTCACGGCGACTCGGCGATCGCGCATCTTCTTTGTCATGCGGCGTCCATCGCCGACAACGCGCCGCCCGTTCCCCGGGTGCTTTCCGGGGGGGTCCGGCGTTCGGCGGCCATACTGAACGGATACGATTATGCCTGAGCAGAAAAAAACGATCATGCCGAAAAGCACCGGACGCGGACAAGTGACGGCGCTTGTCGAGGAAATGGCCACCTATCAGGCGGCGACGGGCTCGTGGTTCATTGAGGGCTGGCCCCTCCCGAATCCCGATCCGATACTCCGGGCCACGGGACAGGCACTTCCCGTTTATCAAGGCATGCTCTACGACGCCCATGTCGGCGGCCTTGCCCGTCGTCGCCGTGCCGCCGTCAAAGCGCTTGAGACGCGGATCGACGCGGGCAAGGCCAAAACAAAGACGGTCAAGCTCGTGGAAGCGGCTTTTGCTGAACTGGACATGCCCGCGCTCGTCGGCGGCCTGTGGGAAGCGGCCCTATTCGGGTATGCCGTCGCCGAGGTGATGTGGGAAAGCCGGGGAGGCTTCATCCTCCCGGCCTCTGTCATGGCGAAGCCGCAGGAGTGGTTCAGATTTGACAGTGACGGACGGCTTCTCTTTATGGCTCTGGGAAGTGCGAACGGCGTTCCCGTACCGCCGAAAAAGTTCCTCCTCGCGCGTCAGGACGCTACAGTCACGAATCCCTACGGCATGGCCGATCTCGCGCGGTGCTTCTGGCCGTACACCTTCAAGAAGGGCGGCCTCAAGTTCTGGCTTCAATTCGTCGAGAAGTACGGTTCCCCAAAACTCGTCGGCAAGTTCGATCGCAATACCTCGGAAAAGGAACAGGAAGACCTCCTCGCGCTTTTGAAGTCTTGCGTACAGGATGCGGTCATGGTCATCCCTGATGACAACAGCGTCGAAATTCTCAGGCAGGACGGATCAAGCCTGTCCGGGGCGGCCGAGAACTACGAGGCGTTTCTGCGCCATTGCCGTTCCGAGATTTCCATCGCCCTGCTCGGGCAGGACCAGACGACCGAAGCCGACACCAACCACGCCTCAGCCACGGCCGGGCTCGAAGTGACGGGAGACATCCGCGACGCCGACGCCGGGATGGTGCGCCAATCCATTCAGGAACTCGTCCGTTGGATCGTTGCGCTCAACGTCGGCCCGGACGCCGACGTGCCGGAGTTCGTTTTGTTTGAGCAGGAGGACGCCGTCGCCGAAGCCGAGGCTGATGCGAAGAAGGCGGCGCGGGACAAGGCGGTCGCGGAACTGCGGCCGCACTATTCGGACAGCTACCTCGAAAAGACATACCGCCTGCCGCAAGGCGCGCTCCGCGAACGGGAGGAAACGCCGCCGGAAAATCCGGCCTTTGCCGAACCGCCCCCCGACGTTTCGGCGGAAGCCTACGCGCGGGCGATGAAGGAGCAGGTTCCGGTTGATGCGCTTTCCATCGATTTGTCTCCGGCGTTCGAGGCCATGCTCACGCCCGTACTCGACCGCCTGGCGCAGGCGGGAGACTACTCCGAGCGGGGCATGGCCGAAGCCGTGGCCGCGCAGTATCCGAAGATGAACCTTGATGAAATGGCGGACCTGCTCGCGCGCGTCCGCTTCGTCTGCCGCGTCTGGGGGCTGCTCAATGGCTGACAAGAAAAAGCCCGTTTCCCTTCAGGAAGCCTTCCGGCTCCCGCCGGAAGAGGCCGTCGCCTACTTCAAGAGCAAGGGCTACAAGATTTCCTTTGACTGGCGGCAGGTCTGGCAGGAGGAGCACGACAAGGTGTTTACCGTGGCGGGCGTGGCCCGCGACGACGTGCTTTTCGACATCCGCAAGCACCTTTCAACCGCGCTCAAGGAAGGCTGGAGCCAGAAACGGTTCATGGACACACTGACGCCCCGGCTCAAGGAAAAGGGCTGGTGGGGCTCCGAAGTCATCGTCGACGAGGACGGAAACAGCCGCGTCTATCAAAAGGGCAGCGCCTCCCGCCTCGATCTCATTTTCCGTCAGAACGTCCAGACGGCCTACGCCGCCGGGAGGTGGCAGCGTCAACAGGAAGCAAAAAAAGAACGCCCGTACCTTACCTATTCGGCCATTCTCGACGGCCGTACTCGCCCGACGCACCGGGCGCTCGACGGCAAGACCTTCCATATAGACGATCCCTTCTGGCGTGTATTTTACCCGCCGAATGGCTTCCGGTGACGCTGCAGCGTGTATTCTTCCTCCCGGCGGGAGGTTGATCCGAAAGACGTTTCCCACGGCGACGTCAACATGGTGGAGCGGGACGTGGAGCTGAGGCCGGATCGGGATACCGGCGAAGTCCGCACGGTGAAAGTCGGCGGGTATAGGCTGGACGGAAAGCCCGGTGGGCGCGTCGTCTATGTCGATCCCGGCTTTTCGCGTAACCCCGGCGAGGGGTGGGAACTCTGGGACGAAGCCGGGGCGCTCCCGGACGTACCGCCGGGCGTCGGTGGCAAGACAAGCACCCGGACGGACATTTTGCCGGGGCAGCTTACCTTCGCCGACTACGGCTTGCTGAAGGCGAAAGAAATTCCGAAGGAGGAACTCAGGCCGTCGCCGGAACGTCTGCCCGAGGCGAAGACACGGGAGGAGGCGGTCGAACAGCTTGCCACGGCGTTGCGGCTTGAAGGCGACAAGGCCCGGCAGGTGGAAACGCCCGTCGGCCCCGTCATGCTCCAGCGCGATCTTGTCCGGCACATGGTGCAGAAAGAAAGTGATCTTCGAGAGAAGTATGCCGCTTTCGTACTGCCTACGTTGGAACAGCCCGACGAGGTTTGGCTGACGGCCTACGCCGACGGCTACCGAAGACGGTATATCGCCTTCTTTCAAGAAGGTAATATGATGATTGTCGTGCGGGTGAACAGGGATGGGAGCCTTTTTTGGAACGGAATGAAACTCAGGGACGCCAATATCGACAAAAACAGAATGGGCGTACTGCTTTTCGATTCCAGGGCCGCACACAAAAAATAAGCAGTTCCTCGCGCACATGTCAGCGGCCTGCAAAGGGGAGCCGCCTGCCTTCACGATCTGCATTGCGCCATGCCGCCCAGACCGATCAACACGAAGAACTGCTTACTTGTCATAACCATAAGCCCCGGCAAGAAAGGAGTCAACATGGCCGAACCGATTGAAATCACCGTGGACAGCGCCGCCGTTGCCGAGGCGTTCGAGCGTCTTGAGGCGGCTTGCCGAAATCTCCGGCCTGCCATGCGCGACATCGGCGGGCTGCTCGAAAAGGAAACCGAGGAGAACTTCCGCGCGCAGGGGCGGCCGCCGTGGCCGCAACTCTCGCAAGTGACGATCCTGCAACGGCTGGCGGGGCGGGACAAGGAAAAGAAACACAAAAAGGTATCCGGCATCTTTCGTAAGGACGGAAGCCTCCGGGCGGCGGCGAAACGCAGGCTCGACGGCGGGCTCATGATCCTTCAGGACACCGTTAACCTGAAAAACGGCATACGGGCGTTCCCGGACAAAGTGGGGGTCACTATCGGTTCGCCTCTTAAGTACGCCGCAATCCACCAGTTCGGTGGTATGGCAGGGCGAAACAGAAAAGTGAGGATACCCAAGCGCCAGTTCATCCCCATTGACGAAAACGGCACACTCACCCCCGAGGCCGAGCGCGGGGTGCTTGCCGCACTGTATGAGCATATCGCGGAATCAGTTTGAAACGGTATTGATGACAAGAGGAACGTATTCGATCCCTTTGGCGAGGATGAATTTCACGGCACTGCTTACGCTTTCGGCCGCTCCGGCTTTAACGGCTTTCGAGACGAACTCGCCGGCGGTCTGGCTGGTGGAAAGGGAAGAAGGGATGGCGTTCAGGACCTCAAGTCCTTTGGCCGTGAGGACGCAATCCGTGAACAAGACCTCCATGTTCTTTCTGAAGGTTATATACCCGCTTCCCTCAAGCCATATGAAGGTGGCATGGGCAACCTCTCCGGCCGGGGTAAGTTCCCCGGTTGCTTCGGACAACTCTGCGTCAATATCTATTTCGCCGATGCCGATACTTCGAGGAACGGGGAAGCTCTCATAGAGCAAGGAAAAAATTTTGGCCGCATTTTGATTAAATCTTTCAATATTCGGAGGTAACGACATGAAGACGGCTCCTTTTGATGCTATGGTAAAAACCAGCGACGAGGCGGAAAAGTTCCTCTCGGGCGAATACGGGCGGGCGCAGGCGTTCAAGGTAGCCAAGACCATAACGACCGATGTTGACGCGATCAAGGCCATTGCCATGCTGTTCATTATGCTTCACGACGAGGGGCGCAAAAAAACGGCGGCGTCCCATGCCCTCTTCGTCCGCAGAGGATGAAAACGGGCTGTCCCTCTCACCCCTCCTGGCGCGCCCGATCCGCTCAAGACCACCAGCGGCCCGCCCCTGTCCCCGATCACTCCGCAAACCCCGTTTACAGGTGTTTATAAACACATGCCCACAGTGCCGGGGCGGACCGTGCTTTCCCTTCCGTTCTGATAGTGCGGGGCCATTTTCCTAAAGCCCTTTCAAAGACGCCTCCTTTCCGATCCGCTACACCGGATGGAAAGGAGGCTTTTCTATGGGCCATACCATTTTCAAGGCCGGGACGCACCGGACCGTCAACGGCCGGGCGATCGTCTTCAGCGAGGAAGACCTTGCCGCGACTGTCGCCGCCTATGATCCGGCGGTTCATGAGGCCCCGGTCGTCGTCGGACATCCGAAGACGGATGACCCCGCGCTCGGCTGGGTGTCGGGGCTGAAATGCGTGGGACTGCGCCTTGAGGCCGACTTCCGCCAGCTTGATCCCGCCTTCGCCGAAGCCGTGGAGGCCGGACGCTACAAACACGTTTCCGCCGCTTTCTACGCTCCCGACTCCCCCCGCAACCCTAAACCGGGCGTCTACTACCTGCGTCATGTCGGCGCGCTCGGCGCGGTACCTCCGAGCATCAAGGGACTCGGGCCGCTCACATTCGCCGAGGACGACACCGTTTTTATCGCGTTCGGCGAGGACGATCCCGCCGACAATCCCAACGAGGCACCTATGGACAAGAAAACCGATGCGGCCTCCGCAAAAGAGGCCGAAAACGCGCAACTGCGCCGTCAGCTCGACGAGATGAGGGCGCGGATGGAGAAACAGGAGGCTGACCGCCGCCATGCCGACAACGTGGCCTTTGCCGAGGAGCTCGTCACATCCGGCAGGCTCGCCGCCGCCCACCGCGACATTGTGGCGGCCGCGCTCGACGCGCTCGGCACGCCGCAAGAGGACGGCACCCTGATCGCCTTTGGGGAAGGCGACGAGGCCGGGCCGCTCGCCGAACGCTTCCGCGCCTTCCTTGCCAGCGCCGAGCCGCAGGTGATGTTCTCGGAGTTCGCCGTGAACGGAACGTCTTCCCCCAAGGAATCGCCCCTCGTCGCCGACGCCAAACGCCGGGCCGAACGGGCGAAAAGGAGATAGCCCATGCCGCTCGAACACAAGATTTACGACGCTCCGGAGCTGCTCGGGGAATTGCTGCTGTTTGAAATCAACCCGGCATACAGCCGTGAATCCGTCACCCTGAAGACGCCCGCGACGTCGCTCCCTATGGGGACGCTCATTGTGGAAAACGCCGACGGCACGTTTCAGGCGTGGACCCCGACGGACACCGATGTTGCGGGCATCCTCCTGCGAGACGTCCCCGCGTCGCCCTCCAATACGGACGCGCCCGCGCTCAGGCGCGGGGCTCTCGTCTCCACGTTCATGCTCAAATGGCCCGCAGACACGGCTGAAGAAAAGAAAAAGGCCGCGCTCGCGGCGCTTGAGACCATCGGCATCATCGCCCGATAAGGAGAATCCATGCTCACCACCAACATGCGCACGGCGTCGGAACTCACCCGTGCCGTCAATCTTCTCCCCGTCAAGCCGACCTACTTCGGCGATCTGGGGCTGTTTGAGGAAAAGGGCGTCCGAACCACCACCGTCATTCTGGACGTGCGGCACGGGCGTTTCGTCCTCGTCCCGAACCGGGATCGCCGTGATGAGGCCACGCCGATGGCCGGGCGCGGGAGCAAATGGAAAACCGAATCGTTCCAGACCGCGCACCTTCCTCTCTCCGACGTGCTCTTGCCGGACGACGTACAGGATTTGCGCAGCTTCGGCACGGAACAGCTCTCCACCGTCGATCAGGTTCTGAACGACCGGATGCAGGACCTGAAGGATTCCATCACGGCGACGCTCGAATACCACCGCACGGGGGCGGTCAAGGGCGTGGTCTACGACGCCGACGGCGAGGTATTGCTGGATCTCTTCGACGCTGCGGGCGTGACGCAGTACAAGAAAACCATCGCCATGCCTTCCGGTGAAACCGTCAAGGAAAACGTCATCAAAAAGACCATCTACGACGTGAAGCGCAACGCGCAGAAACACCTCTCCGGCTTCGTCGTGGAACGCTACGAGGCCATGTGCTCGCCTTCATTCTTCGACGCGCTGACCGGGCATGCGCTGGTCCGCAAGGCGTATGAGGACTGGCAGGCGGCGCAGGACCGTTTCGGCGGCGATGACCGGAAGGGCTTCACCTACGGCGGCGTCACCTTCCGCGACTGTTCCGACGAGATCGACGGCAAGCCTCTTGTCGCCGACGGCAAGGCCAACTTCTATCCCGTGGCCAAAGGACTGTTCACAACCTACTACGCCCCGGCGAACTGGAACGAAACGGTGAACGTCGTAGGACTTCCGTTCTACGCCAAGACCGAGCCCCGCAGCATGGGCAAGGGCTTCGATCTTGAGGTCCAGTCAAATCCGGTCTGCCTCTGCCATGTCCCGGCGGCGCTTGCCGAACTCTCGCTGGGTTAGCGGTATGTACCTGTCCCGCGAAGAACTGCTCGCCTTCATGCCGAAACGGGCGCTGATCGAACTGACGCATGATGATCCCTACACCATGCCCGATACCCCGGACATGGCAATCATCGACGAGGCCCTCGGTTCCGCGCAGGAACTCATTGATGGCTACCTGCGGGGGCGCTACGCACTCCCGCTTGCCGAAACGCCGACCGTCGTGCGCGATCTGGCCCGCGTCATCGCCCGCTATCGGCTGTACGAACGCCGCCCGGAATCGGACATGCCCGAGACCGTCTCGGACACATACAAAAACGCCGTGAAGACGCTTGAGCAGATACGGAACGGTCGGATCACCCTGGGTGTCCAGCAGACGGCGGCCCCGGTCCCCGAATCCGGGGAACACCGGATGTACGCCCGTAAACGGTTCATGGACGACGCCATGACGAAAGCCTACGAGGAGTCGTAACCGTGGCCACCACCAACGAAATCCTCGCTGCCGTCCGGGAGCGTCTGGCCACGCTCCCTCTCGCGGCGGAACTCTGGCCGGAGCACCATGAAAAATACCGACTGAACCATCCCCTCGGGGCCGCGCTCGTGGGCTACGCCGGGGCGCGCTTCGGGGATGCGAAGGACGTGGGCATCTGCATTCAGGAGCGGGATATGGTCATTCCGGTCATCCTCTGCTTCCGGCAACTGAACGGCCCGAACGGGGCCATCGACATGCTCGACCGGGTGCGGACCCTGCTTCTCGGCTTCGCGCCCCCGGACTGCGACAAAATTCTCCTTCAGGCGGAAAAGTTCGCCGGGGAAGAGGATCGCGTCTGGTGGTATCAGCTCGACGTCGCCTGTCGGACAATGGCCGTGGAAGACGCCGAAGAAGAGGACGGCCCCGTCCTCACCCATCTCAACTATGAGGAACAGCCCTTATGAAAACATACAGGTACACCGGCACGCACACGACGGGGGTAACGCTCGAAGTGGGCGGCGAACCGTTCGAGGCGATGCTTTTCCCCGGCCGGGTCGTCGAGCTTCCCGACGGCGACCCGTGGGTGAAGCGCATGATCAAGCGCGGCTACCTCATTCCCGTCGAAACGGCTGGAGAACCGATGAAGGCGGCCCGCAAGGCAAAAGCCCCTTCGGTGTCCGCGTCCGCTCCTGAAACCAAGGAGGCATCGTAATGGCCGCGAACTTCCTGCATGGCGTCGAGACCGTCGAGGTCAAGAAAGGCGGCGTGCCCATCAACGTGGTGAAATCGGCGGTCGTCGGGCTTGTCGGCATTGCGCCGACGGGTCCGGTCAACACGCCGACGCTTATCCTTTCCGCCGACGATGCCGCCGCCTTCGGCCCGGCCCTCGACGGCTTCACCATCCCGCAGGCCCTCGACGCCATTTATGACCACGGCTACGGCACGGTCATCGTGATCAACGTGCTTGACCCCTCGATGCATTGCGAATCAGCCGCCGACGAAACGCTTGTCTTTACGGCGGTCAACGGCAAGGCGACGCTGGCGCATCCCGCAATCTCCGGGCTCATTCTCAAGGATTCCGAAGCCGTCACCACCTATATCGAAGGCGAAGACTACACCGTCACGCCGTCCACCGGCGTCGTGACGCGCCTTTCCTCGGGAAGCATCCCGGCCGGGGCCGCCGTCATGGCGACGTATACCTATGCCGATCCCGCCAAGGTGACGGCTGGAGACGTCATCGGGGCCATCGACGAAAACGGCGACCGCACCGGTTTCGCCGCCCTCGAAGCGTGCTATCAGCTTTTCGGCTTCGAGCCGAAGATTTTAATCGCCCCCGGATTCTGCACGCAGAAAAGCGTAGCGACGGACATGGTGGCCAGAGGCGAAAAGCTGAAGGCGATGGCGCTCATCGACGCACCTATCGGTACGACCTTTCAGGAGGCGATCGCGGGACGCGGGCCACTCGGCGCGATCAACTTCGCCTTTGCGAGTCAGTACGCCGCACTCTGTTATCCGCACGTCAGGGTCTACAGCGCGGACAAGGACGCGGACGTACTCGAACCGCTTTCCCAACGCCTCGCGGGGGTCATGTGCAAGACGGACAACGACGAGGGCTATTGGAAAAGCCCGTCGAACGAGGCGATCCAAGGCATTACGGGCGCGGAGCTGGCGCTTACCGCAAAGATCGACGATCCGCAGAGTCAGGTCAATCTCCTGAATGAACAGGGAATCGTCACCGTCTTCAACAGCTACGGCTCCGGTTTCAAAATCTGGGGGAACCGCACCTCGGCCTATCCGTCCGAAACGGGCATGGAGACCTTCATCTGCGTCCGGCGCACCAAGGACATCATCGACGAATCGATCCGCTATTCGTCCGCGCAATTCATCGACCGCCCGATCTCGAAGCCTCTGATCGACGCTATCCTCGAAAGCGTCAACGGATTCTTCAGGAAGCTCATCGGCGACGGCGCGTTGCTCGGCGGGACCGCATGGTTCGATACGGGCCGCAACCCCGAGACCGAGTTGAAAAAGGGACATCTTCTCGTTTCCTACAAGGTGACGCCTCCCCCGCCACTGGAGCGCCTCACCTATGAAACGGAAATCACCGGCGAATATCTCGTCACGCTCGGCGGCGGCAGCTCCGAATAAAAAGGGACAATCCAATGGCAACGAAAATATCCGTCAACAATGTGGTGAACGCCGCGATCTATCTGAACGGCAACAGCTTCCTCGGCCGGGCCGAGGAAGTGAAGCTCCCGGAGATCACGGCGATCATGAAGGAGCACAAGGCGCTCGGCATGGTCGGCAAGTTCGAGCTTCCCGCCGGCTTCGACAAGATGGAGGGCGAGATCAAATGGAACTCGTTCTATGAGGACGCCATGCGCGTGCAGGGCGACATCTTCACATACCATTCCATCCAGTGCCGCTCCAACGTCGAAACGTACAGCTCGCCGGGGCGTTTCCGGCAGGTGCCGCTCGTCACCTTCCTGACCATCCAGTTCAAGGGGTCGCCCCTGGGCGAGTTCAAGCAGCACGAGGGCGTCGGGCTGACCGCGAAATTCTCCTGCACCTACATCAAGCAGGTGCTCGCCGGGCAGGAAAAGCTCGAACTCGACGTGCTCGCCAACATCTACAAGGTGGACGGCGTTGACCTGCTTGCCGACTACCGCGCCAACATCGGGAGCTAACTCCTCTTCCCCGAACTTCTAACCCTCTATTTTAAGGATAGAACCATGCCCCAGACTAAAGAAATCAAGTCCGGCATCCCGCAGGACGACAACGTGTTTACGCTCTCCGCCCCCTACACCACGCCCGCCGGGGAAGAACTCAAGGAAGTCCGCCCGAAAACCCGTTTCACCGTGCGCGACATGCGCGAGGTCAACCGCCTGACCGACAGGCCCGAGGACTACGAAATCGCCGGGGTAGCGATCATGTGCGGGCTTCCCGTTGAAGACCTGCTCGACATGGACGCGAGGGATTACATGCCCTTGCGGGATCGATTTTTCGACCTTGTCGGTGCCCCGAAAGTGGTTTCGTAACGGCAACGCCATGCTCGCCCGCTGGTGGCGCTGGTCGCCCCGCGACATGGACGAGCTGACGATGGATGAATGGATCGAAGCGGTGGAAGATGCCGCCGCACAGATAGAAGCGCACAACAAGGCGTTGGAATAATGGCCCGCGAACTCTCCCTTGCCGTCCGCATCAGCGGACAACTTGCCGCCTCTTTCCGGGGTGCCGTGTCCGCCGCGAAAAGCGGGCTCTCCGGGCTTGGCCGCTCGGGACGGGCGCAGGCGGCGGGCGTAGCCGCAGCCTCTCGCGCCGGGCGTGCGGCCTGCCTGATGACGGGAGAAGCCGCGCGTTCGGCTCACCTCTCCATCATGGGCTGCTCCCAGCTCGCCCTCCCGGCGGCAACGGCTGCCGCCGGGAGGGCGGGGGCGGCGGGCCGGGCGGCTTTTCAAGGCATTTCCGCCGGGGCCGCCGGAGCGGAAAGCGCCGTCGGGCGTCTTTCCGAGTATACCGGCACGCTCCCCGGCGTTACGGCGCGCGTGGGCAACGCCTACAAGGCCAGCCTCTCTGCTTCGGAAAACGTCCTGAAGGGGCTTTCATCCGGAACAGAGCTGCTCACCCGTAAACAGAAGGCGCTCCATGACTACCTGAAGCGGACGGATTTGAACGCGGCCGCCCGGACCCGCGCCGAAAACGCCATGCGCGCCATCGGGCGTCAGCAAGTCGCCCTGAAACGCAATGAGGAGGCGCTGAACCGGACCGTGGAACGCGGCACGGCGCTCGCCGAAAAGCGTGGCCGCGTGTATGCGGATATGGCGAAACTCTCCATGCAAGGGGCCGCGCTGATCGCCCCGGCGGGCATGGCCGTCAATGCCGCCGCAAAGAAACAGGACACGATCCGCGATATTGCGATCACCGGCGATATGAGTACGGACGACGAGGCCAAGCTCTCGCTGGCCGTGCGCAACATCGCCAAGGAGTCGAATCAGCTCCAGACGGACGTTCTGCAAGGGATGCAGGTATTGACGGCGGGCGGCGTCCAGAGCCGCACCGAGCTCGAAGGGTACGGCGCGGAGCTGGCGCGCGTCGCCACGGCCAGCCGCGCCAGTATGGACGATCTGGGGGCAACAACGCTCGCGCTGCGCGACAACCTCGGCATAACCAAAGACCAGATCAGGGATTCCTTCAATATCTTGGCGACGGGCGGCAAGGAGGGGCTTGTCGAACTGAAGGATATGGCCAAGTTCCTGCCTCAGATGGCTCCGACCTTTGCCAGCATGGGCATCACCGGTAATAAGGCTGTGGCCGAAATCGCCTCGGCATTGCAGATAGCGCGCAAGGGTGCGGGAACGAACGACGAAGCCGCGACAAATATGCGCAACTACCTGCAAAAGATTTTCTCTCCGGATACGGTCAAGAATTTCTCGGATGCGGGCATTGATCTCAAGGCGTCCCTCAAGAGGATGCAAAAGGACGGCGTCGGGGCCTTTGAAGGCTCCATGATGCTCGTCATGCAATATCTGCAGGACAAGTCTCCGAAAGCCGCCTCGGAATTCAAGAAAGCGATGGCCATAGAAGACGCGGCCAAACGCGAGCAGGCGGTCCAGCGGATTACGGAAGCCTACGCCTTGTCCGACATCTTCCGTGACATGCAGGCGTTGAACTTCATCCGCCCCATGATGATGCAGATGGACGAATACAAGGCCATCCGAGACAAGGCGCTGGCTTCGGCCAAAGACGACGTCATCGGGCAAGACTTCGACAAGCGCATGGCTTCACCGGTCGAAAAGGCCAAGCGGATGCGGGTTGAGCTTGAAGCGGCGACCGAGTCGCTCGGCAACGCGCTCCTTCCTTCCGTTTTGGCCGTCGGCGATTCCCTGCTCCCGCTCATGCGGCGGGGGGCCGCGTGGATCGAACAAAATCAGGAAACCGTCGTCACCATAGCCAAGGTCGCGGCAGGATTCCTCGGCTTCAAGGCGGGACTGCTCGCGCTGCGCCTCGGCTTTTCGCTGTTCCTTTCCCCGGCTACGTCCGTCATCACCAAGCTCGTTCTCTTCCGTTCGCTCACCGGCGCGGGGCTCAGCCCCGTGCGCGCGCTGTTTCAGGTGTTCGGCATGGCTCCGAAAACGGCGGCGTTGTTGGCGGGCGGGCTCGGCAAGGCCGGGAACGCCATAAAATGGCTGGGGCAAGGCGTCCTCACGCTCGGCAAATGGCTCGGCGGCGCACTTGTCCGGGGCCTTGCGCTCGCCGGAAAGGCCGTGTTCGCTCTCGGACGGGCGCTGCTTCTGAATCCTGTGGGGCTGCTCATCACCGGCCTCGCACTGGCCGCCTTCCTCGTCTACAAAAACTGGGACAGGATCAAGGGCTGGTTCGCCTCCGGGTGGACGTGGCTGAAAAATCTTGGCCCGCGCCTTCGCACGTGGGGGCGCGAGGTTATGGCCTCCCTTTTCCCGGACGGCGTCGGGGCAGCCATCGCCGCCGGATGGAACAAGGTCAAAGGCTGGTTTTCCGCCGGCCTTAATTGGCTGAGAAGTCTGGGGCCGCGCATTCTCGAATGGGGCAAGGCTCTCGGTACGAGACTCTTCCCCGCCGGGCTGGCCATCAAGTACGTGGCGGAAAACTGGGACGGCATCAAGGCGAAATTCGGGGCCGGACTCGACTGGCTGCGGGGACTTGGCCCGCGCCTACTCCAACAGGGCAAGGAACTTATCGCCTCCATCTTCCCGGAAGGCGGCATCGGCCCGGCGCTCGAAGCGGGCTGGACCACGGTCAGGGCCAAGTTTCAGGGCGGTATGCAATGGATAAAGGGGCTCCCGGGCGACTTCCTGCAAATGGGCAAGAATGTGGCGCTGGGCCTCGTCGACGGCATTCAAGACGGTATCGGCGCGGCGGCAGACGCCATCTCGGGCATGGCCGACACGGTCAAGAACAAGTTCAAGGGCTGGCTCGGCATTTCCAGCCCTTCCCGCGTGTTCGCGGGCTATGGCATGAACGTGGCTGAGGGCGCGGCAGTCGGCATCCGCAACGGGCGGGAACGGGCGCGCGCCGCCTCCGCCTCCCTTGCCGCGTCGACAAAGGCGGGCTGGACGCCGCCCACGCTCGCCCCCGTGAAAACCCCGTCCCTGCGCCGCCCGGAAACCGCAGCGGCTCCAGCCCCCCTTTTCCCGGCCCGGCGGCCAGAGGCCGCTCTGACGCCCTCCACGCTTTCCCCGGTCACGCTTCCCCTGCGCCTCGACATGGCCGCGGTGCGCAACGGCCTTGCACGGCTTGCGGCGTGGGGCAAGTCCCTGTTTACGGTTCCTGCCGGGCTTCCCGCGATGCCCCGCAACGACAGCCCGAACGGGAAAGGAGCGCAGGCCCGCACGCCGGATCGCTGGACGCCGCCGCCCCTTCTGACGGCTCCGGATTCCGAAGCCCGCATCGCCCGGGCGCAACGGGCCGCCTCTTCCGTCACGATCACCTTTTCCCCGGCCGTGACCATTCAGGGCAACGCCGACGCGAAGGCCGTCCACGAGGGGCTGAACCTCACGCTGGCGGACTTGAAACGTTTGCTCGCCCGTCTTGAACACGACAGGGACAGGAGAGCCTATGTTTAGCGTTTTCGCCGCGTTCGGCGACGTCACCTTTTCGCCGAAGCTCTCGCCCACATCTTTCGAGATACAGCAGGGGGCCGTCTTCGCCGAGCACGCGCTCATCCAGCGCGCGCCGCGCATCCAGTTCACCGGGCGGGAACTTGACGCGATCACGCTGGGCATGGACCTGCATTTCTCCTTCTGCACGCCGTCCGAAGAGCGCGACAAGCTCGTCAAGCTCATGCGGGCGCACGAAGCCCACCCGCTAACGTTCGGCGACGGGACGTGGTGGGGATGGTTCGTCATCCAACGCCTGACCACCACGCTTGAACAATGCAGCCCGGCGGGTACCCCGTGGCTCATCTCGCTTCAAGCCGAGCTCAAAGAGTTTACAGGTGATCCCGCAAAGCCTCTTGAGCGGCCCGCCGTCAACGGCGGCACGCCCGCGCTCGCCGTCTTCCCCGGGCGCGGTTCCCTGCTCTCGTTGGCCGCGCCCGTCACCGGCGGGGGCGTCTGGGATACCATGCGGCAGGCCGTTTCCTATGCCGGGCAAGCCGTGAGCGTCGCCAGGAAAGCTGTGGGCATCGTATCGACGGCCCGCGAAATGTTTACCGGCAACGGCATGGAGATCGCGGGCAAGGTCCTCGGTGGTATCGACGGCCTCGCCGGGCGGGCGACCGGGCTTACGGGGAATCTCTCGGATTCATTGACGTCCTGCGCGGCGTCTCTCACCGAACCGCTCGACGGTCTCAAGGAAGCCGTGGGTATGGCCAAGGAAGCCCGTGACATTTTCAATGAAGGCTGGCAGGCCGCGAGACAGCTCGGCTTCGTCAAGGAAGAGTCCCGTTTCAGCATGACGCTCGGCACGCTCGGAAACAGCCTTGAGGCCGGACAACGGCTGATTGAGCGTACGTCTCCCGTTCTGCAAACCTTCGCCGCCAAAATCGCCAGCCGCAAGGAGACGACGTGACGACCGACAACATTATCCATCTCACGACGGAAGGCGAACGGTGGGACACTATCGCCTGGCGGTACTACGGTTCCGTCAACGAGGCCGGACGGATCATGAAAGCGAATCCCGGCGTCCCGCTCGTTCCCGTACTTCCCGGAGGCATCCGGCTTTCCATCCCCGTCGTCGACGCCGCGACGATTGACGAAACGGCGGCCCTCCCGCCGTGGTGCGGGGGGGCGGAATGAGCCAATCCCTCCTTTCCGCACCTGTTCCTTGCCCGCTCGTCAAGCTCACCTATGAACAGAAAGACATTTCCAACGACATCGCGCCGTATCTGGTCGAATTTTCCTATGTCGATCATCTCTCCGGGGAATCGGACGAGCTGGAAGTGCGCCTCGAAGACGTCGATGGGCGCTGGCGCGGGCCGTGGTATCCCGGCAAGGGCGACAAGCTGAGGGCCGAGATTGGCTACGCGGGAGAGAAGTTCCTCCCTTGCGGGGAATTTGAGATCGACGAAATCGGCTGGTCGTTCCCTCCCGACGAAGTAAGCATCCGGGCGCTCGCCACCGGCATCTCCACGCCCTCGCGTACAAGAAAAAGCAAAGGCTACGAGAAGACGACGCTCGCCGCCGTCATCCGGGCCGTGGCCAAACGCCTCGGCCTCACCCCGGCGGGAGAAGTGGCCGACATCCCGATTGACCGGGTGACGCAGTATCAGGAAAGCGACCTCGCCTTCCTGAAACGCCTTGCCAGAGAGTATGGCCACACGTTCAAGGTCTGTGGCAAGAAGCTCATCTTCCAGCACAAAAACGGCGTCCTCGCCGCCGAAAGCGTCAAGACGCTCGAGGTGACGGACTGCACGGGCGGGAACGGCCGCGACAAGCTGAAGGACATCCCCTCTAAGGTGAAGGTCAAGAAACAGGATGCCGGGAAAAAGACCCTCAAAGTCTACGGCAAAACTTCGGACGGGAGCCTCGCCGTCGTCGGCACGACGGAGACGGCACAGAAAAAACGCGGGCGCAAGACGAAAAAGACCAGCTCCGACGAGCTGAAAATCACGGGGCGCGGCAGTCAGGCGCAGCTTGCGGCCAAGGGCGACGCGGCCCTTCAGGACGCGGAGCTTGAGCGGGTACGGGTATCGCTCACGCTTTACGGCGATCCCGAGCTGACTGCGGGGATCAGCGTGGACCTCGGCGAATCGTTCGGGGCGTTCTCCGGCAAATACCTTATCATGCAGGCCCGGCACGAGATCAGCCGGGACGCCGGATACCGGACCGAGCTTGATCTCGCCCGGACCGGAAACGCCGAAAAGAAGGAGAAAAAGGCATGAATCGGACACTGGAGGAATCAGGGGCGACCTTTGCCGTCGGCATCATCTCCGCCGTCAATGCCGCGACGGGCTGGGCGCGGGTGCGCCTCCCGGCCTACGACAACCTCGAAACGGCGGAGCTTCCGGTGCTCCAGCGCAGGACGCACAGGGACAAGGCGTTGGACCTTCCCGACGTCGGCGAACAGGTGGCGCTTATTCTTGACCGGCGCGGGGAGGACGGCGTCGTCCTCGGCGCGATCTGGTCCGAAGCCGATCCCGTGCCGCAGTCTGACGGCCCGGACGTCGACGTCCGGCGCTACGAGGACGGCACGCTCCTGCGCTATGACCGCAAGGCCCACAAGCTGACCGCCGAGGTCAGGGGAAGCGTGGACATCGTCGCAGACGGCGTCGTCAGGGTCGAATCGAAAACCCGGCTCGAACTCGCAGCCCCCGAGACTGACATACAGACCAACGCGCTCTCCATGTCCGGCTATTCCGGCGGCAAGACCCGAGCGACGGGCACAACGCGGGCCACCCTGCGCGGCATGTTTTACGTCGTCGACGGCGACGTCATTGCCGACGGCGTTTCACTGGAGCACCATATCCATAATGGCGTTGAAACCGGCAGCGGGCAGTCGGGGGAACCCGTGGCTACCGAATAGTGTTTCCTAAAGCCCTTTCAAAGACGCCTGCCGCATCGCCCCGTATAACGGGGGCATGTCAACGCTCCTCGCCTCCCTCCAAACACGCGCGACGCCCTCCACCCCCCATTGGCAGCTTGCCCTCGGAGACAGGGGCGTCGTGCAGCAGTTCGCCGACATCGAGCAGTGCATCCGCATCATCCTCGGTTCGCCTCATGGGTCCGATCCCCTGCGGCCGCTCTTTGGGAGTCGTATTCTCAATTATCTCGACTGGCCACTTGAAACCGCCCGTCCACATATCGTCCGGGAAATCATGACCGCCCTTGCGGCGTGGGAACCCCGCATCGAGGTCGTCCGCGTGACCGTCTCACGAGGAACGCCCGGAGAACGGGGTGCCGTGCTTGTCCAATGGCGGCTCGCCGGAGACTACGCGGGGGCGTTGACAACAACTAAGGCCGTGCTTGGAGGCGGCGCATGAGCGACCTCGAAAAACCGCAATTCATTGAAACGGACGTCCAGACCGTTCTCGACGAGTGCATCGCGGAATACGAACGGCTGACGGGCCGCCCCTTGTATCCCGCACAGTCCGAGCGGCTGCTCATCAACCTCATCGCCTACCGCGAACACCTTGTCCGTGTCGGGATTCAGGAGGCGGCCGAGCAGAACCTCGTCGCCTTCGCCCGCGCGCCCATGCTCGACTATCTCGGTGAGCTGGTCGGCGTGACGCGGATTCCCGCGCAGCCCGCCCGCTGCATCCTGCGTTTTTCGCTTGACGCGCCCGCCGTTTCCCCGGTGTTCATCCCCACTGGTACAGGCGTGTACAGCAATGACGGAAAGCACCTCTTCAGGACCGAAAGCGACAGGGAAATCAAAGCCGGCGACGTAAGCGCCGATGTCGACGCCGTGTCGGACGAAGCGGGCGACGCCGCCAACGGCCTGCAACCGGGGAACGTTTCCCTGCTGGCGGGCGATGTGACGGATGAGGCCCTTTCCGTGCGCAATCTCGGTATGACCACGGGCGGGGCCGACGAGGAAACCGACGATCACTTCCGGGAACGCATCATGCTTGCCCCGGAGAGCTTCTCCGTGGCCGGTTCCGAGCTCGCCTACCGCTATCACGTCCTTTCGGCGTCGTCGTCCATCGTCGACGTCGGCGTCCTTTCCCCGGCCCCCGGCGTCGTCGAACTGTATCCCTTGACGGAAACCGGCATACCGGACACAGCGACGCTCGCGCTTGTCAAGGCGACGGTCGGCTCCGAAAAGGTCCGCCCCCTTACCGATCAAGTGGTCGTCATTGCCCCGGAGCGCGTGCCGTATTCCCTTTCCGTCGCCCTGACACTGTACAAAAACGCCGATGCCGACGCCGTAAAGAAACGTGCGCAGACCAGCCTCGCCTCCCATGCCGAGGCGCTGCGGGCCTCTCTCGGCCGGGACATCGTGCGCTCACAGTTCATCGACGCCGCGCTCGTTTCCGGCGTTTACGACGTGGAGATCGTCACGCCCGCCGCCGACGTCGTCCTCTCCCGTAAACAGTGGGCCGACTGCACCGGAATCGCCGTAACCGTCGGAGGCCGGGCAGATGAATGATCCGCTTCTTCAGCCACCCCTTCAAAACGACGCGCGGATGGAGGCGCTTGCCCGGCTTATCGCCCGGCTGTCCGTGCTCCCGACGGAAAGGCCGCTCGTCAATCTCGCCGACACCGTCGCCGCCTCGGCTCTCTCCGCCCTCGGGGAGCAGTTCCATATTATGGGTGACGAAGGCTGGAACTATGCCCGCACAGAAGCCGAGCGTCGGGCGCTCATCAAGAAAGCCGTCGAACTTCATCGACATAAAGGCACGCCGTGGGCCGTGCGCACGGCCATTGATACTGCTCTTGGCACCGTCGAGACACGCATCGAAGAATGGTTCGCTTACGGAGGGGAGCCGTATCGCTTCCGCCTTTTTCTGAGCCTGCTCGGAACCGGCATCCTTGCCGAAGAGCTGGCCAAAGCCCGCGCCATCGCCCTTGAAACCAAAAACGTGCGCTCACATCTCGACGGCCTGACCGTCGTCAGTTCCAGAAGCCACGAAATACGTTGCGGCGCGACGGCGTGTGTTGGCGGTACCGTCACGATATGGCCTGCCGCCGTTACCGACATCGACGCCGCTTTCGACATGCACGCCGGATGCTGCCTGCATCTGCAACATACCGTTACAATCTTCCCGGAGGATATAGATGGGTCAATCCTATAAAATCGTCACCACCAATCTCGGACGCACGGCCGTTCGCTTCGCGCTGGCACAAGGCACGAGCGTCAAGCTGACGCATATGGCCGTGGGCGACGGTGGTGGGCAGGACGTCGAGCCCATGTCTTCCATGACGGGCCTCGTGCGCGAAACGTTCCGTGCCCAAATCAACGAGATGACCTTTGACGCCGTGCATCCCGACATGTTCACCGCCGAGCTGTTCATCCCGCAGTCCGTCGGCGGCTTCTACATCCGCGAAGTCGGCCTCTTCATGGAAGACGGCACCCTCTTCGCCGTCGGCTCGATGCCGCTTACCGAAAAGCCCGATCTCAGCTCCGGCTCAGCCTCCGATCTTTTGATCAAGATCATCGTGCGCGTGCTCGACGCCTCGACGATCTCCATTTCCATCGATCCCGCGCAGGTTCTCGCGACGCGCGACTACGTTGATCGGATGGACCGCGAACGGATCAGGGCCGCCGTTGAAGCACATAATACAGAACAGGCCGCCCATGATTACCTCGCGCGGAAAACCGTACAGATCAAGGCTGGGACTGGCCTCTCCGGCGGGGGCACGCTTGAGGCTGACCGGACGTTGACGGTCAAATACGGGACTGCCGCAGGTACAGCGTGTCAGGGCAACGACGCTCGGCTTTCCAACGCCCGGACCCCCACCGCCCACAAGGACACGCACAAGACCGGCGGCTCCGATGCCATCACGCCCACAGACATCGGCGCGGCAGACAAGACGATCCAGATCAAGGCCGGGACTGGCCTCTCCGGCGGGGGCACGCTTGAGGCTGACCGGACGTTGACGGTCAAATACGGGACTGCCGCAGGTAC
>CALVEZ010000027.1 GCA_944326695.1 Candidatus Bilophila faecipullorum
CTCTCCCCTCCCCAAACCCCACCCCTCTCCCCCCTAAGACGTTCATAAGGGTAGACGGCGGGAAGGGCGGCGCGCAGGCCGGACCTTCGCAACCGTCTCCCGGATGGGCGCCAGGGGAAAGCAGGGGAGGCACAAAGGCTTTTTTGAGGCAATACGCTGGTTTTATTCTAAAAGGGATACTTCGAGCAGGATATCTGGCATTTTCTGGACAGGGAAAGGCCCGAAACCGTCGGTTTCGGGCCTTTCTTTGTGCTTTTTTCCGGCTTTGTATGCATGGCAAGGGAAGAGGGCGTCGTCCTTTGCCGGGCACACCCGGGCAGGAATGCCCGCTGCAAGCCCTTATCCCGGTTAGGCTTCCCTCGCCTTGCTCCCGTGCCTCCGCCTCCCGGACACCGGGACTCCCGCCGCGCCGCCTCCCCGCGAGTCGAAGTTTTTGCGGGAGAGGGTCCGTGGGAGGGAGCGTGCGGGTGCTCCCCGCTTTTTCAAAAAGCTCCCTCCCCCATGCCTCCATTCTTCATCCTTTAGCCTTTTCCGCTTCCTCGCGCGCTTCGCGCAGCGCGGCGGCCTGCTGCGTGCGGGCCTGCGTGAGGGCGCTGCGGCGCTGGCGGGCGGCCTCGCGCAGATCGGCCACGGCGTCGGTTTCGTCCACGATTTCGCGTCCGAGCATCTCTTCGAGCACGTCTTCAAGGGAGACGACCCCGGCCAGCCCGCCGTATTCGTCCAGCACCACGAAAAGATGCAGGCGTGATTCGAGGAATTCAAGCAGCAGCTTGTCCACCGTCAGGCTTTCAAGCACGAAGTGCACGGGCTGCATGATGTCGAGGAGCTTTTTGTCCGTCTCGCCGTTGGAGACGTAGCGGCCCAGGTCCTTGCGCAGGACGATGCCCACGATGTCCTCGTTGTCGTCGCCGTAGAGGGGGATGCGGCTGTAATGCCAGATGTGGGGATGGTCATAGGCTTCGCGGACCGTCATCTCCTCCTGAAGGGAAAAGACCATCATGCGCGGGGTCATGATCTCGCGCACATGCTTGACGTCCAGCGAGAGGATGTTCTTGATGGCGTTTTCTTCATAAGCTTGAATGCGGCCCGTCTCGCGCGAGAGGCTGGTGATGGCCCGGATGTCGTCTTCCGTGGCCGTGGGGCCGCTTTGGGGCGGGGCGACAAGCCGCGTCAACATGCTGGAAAACCAGATGAAGGGCTTGAAGATAAGCACCATGAGCCGCAGGGGGCGGGCCATGCCCCCGGCGATGCCGCAGGCATGGGCCACACCGAGGGTCTTGGGCAGGATTTCCCCGAAAGCGAGGATGAGGAAGGTGAGGCCCGCCGCAAAGAGGGCCGTGTTGTCCGTACCGAGCACGTTGGCCGCCAGCGCGCCGGCGATGGCCGCCCCCGCAGTGTTGGCTACTGTGTTGAGCGTGAGCACGGCGGCGATGGGCTGATCGATGCGCGAGCGGAGCTGGTAGAGCAGCTCGCCCGTGGCCGAGCCTTTTTTGCGCAGTTGTTCGATGTACGTCCACGGGACGGAGTAGAGCGCCGCCTCGGTCATGGAACAGGTGGCGGAAATGAGGACCACGAGGAAGACGGTCAGCAGCAGGGCGATCATGATGGAAAAAGCCTTGGTGCGGGGAGCCGCGCGTTGAAGGGTTGGATGGGAACGCCGTAGATTATCCTGCAAAACTCCGAAAGGCAATGAGGGGCCGCCGCCCGGCTCGGCGGGCCAAATTATTTTACGGAAAGAGGGGCGAAATGCTTGACGGACCGGCGCTCATTGTATAGATATGCGTTTCCCCACTTGATGTGGGTCATCCCTGTGCGGCAGGGAAGGATGGATCACGTCCATCCTGCTATGTCGGCCGAAAGGTCGACTTTGACATTTGCAGGCGTCACTGATTGCCGAAAGGATGTCAAGAGCCGTTAGAGTCGCGGGAATCCCTCACGGAGCCCCGATTGTAAAGGTCTTGTAAAGGGCGGAAGCCCTATGGTGACCCTGCGGGACTACCTGTCTTATTGGATGTTCATCCAATACAGGCCAGGCTGGCGGAACATGGGTTGACTTCATAATGTATGGAGAGCAGTCGGAGTGACGCCGGATGGCCTTCCCTCCTCGTCCCAATCTCCCGCGTACATATTTGAAGTCTGCACGTCGCCGAAAGGCGCGTGGCAAGCCCCTCGCCGTCTGGTCTTTGCCAGGGTTGGCCGAAGCGTTCACAAAACATGCGCTTTGGAACCGGCCTCTTTAAAGGCCGGCTGCTGTGTGGAGGTTCGGTATGGTCCTCGACCATGCCGGGCAAGTTTGCCAGATAACGGAGTAGACGCAATGACGACAGTGAGCAGTGATCGTATCCGCATCAAGCTCAAAGCTTACGATTACCGCATCCTTGACAAGGCTGTGGCGGAAATCGTCGATACGGCTCGGAACACGGGCGCGGGCGTGGCAGGGCCAATTCCTCTGCCCACCAATATTCATAAATTCACCGTGAACCGCTCTGTGCACGTGAACAAGAAGTCCCGTGAACAGTTTGAAATGCGGATTCACAAGCGGCTTATGGACATCCTGGAACCCACGCAGCAGACCGTGGACGCCCTTGGCAAGCTCAGCCTGCCCGCGGGTGTGGATGTGGAAATCAAGCTTTAGCGAGGAATGTCATGGCTGAGAAAATGGGAATTCTGGGTCGCAAGCTTGGCATGACCCGCATCTTCGCTGGAGACGGTTCTGCCGTGGCTGTGACGGTTGTTCAGGCCGGTCCTTGCCCTGTCACCCAGGTCAAGACGGCTGAAAAAGACGGCTACAACGCCTTGCAGATCGCCTTCGAAGAAGCCAAGGAAAAGCATGTGACCAAGCCTATGAAGGGTCACTTTGCCAAAGCTGGAACGGCTCTTTACCGCAAGGTGCGCGAAATCCGCCTCGACGCCCCGGCCACTCAGGAAGTGGGCGCCGTGCTGACCGCGGACGTGTTCGCCGCCGGCGACAAGGTTAAAGTAACGGGGACGAGCCTCGGTAAGGGGTATCAGGGCGTCATGCGCCGCTGGAACTTCAAGGGCTCCAAGGATACGCACGGTTGCGAAAAGGTGCATCGTTCCGGTGGCTCCATCGGTAACAACACCTTCCCCGGTCACGTGTTCAAGGGCAGGAAAATGGCGGGCCACTGGGGTAACGAACAGGTTACCGTGCAGGGCCTTGAAATCGTGGACGTGCGGACTGAAGACAACGTCATCCTCATCCGCGGTTCCGTGCCCGGACCCAAGAACGGTCTCGTTCTGGTGCGCAAGCAGTAGGTAGGGAGAGAAACAATGGCTGTCGTGAAAGTATACGATCAGGACAAGAAGGAACAGGGCGAACTGACCCTGACTCCCGAAGTGTTCGAGGTCGCTGTGAGGCCGGAGATTCTCCACCTCGTGGTGCGGGCTCAGCTCGCCGCCCGGCGCGCGGGCACTCACTCGACCAAGACCCGGGCTATGGTTTCCGGCGGCGGCGTGAAGCCGTGGCGCCAGAAGGGCACCGGTCGCGCTCGCGCCGGTTCCAACCGTTCCCCCGTGTGGCGTGGCGGCGCGATCCTCTTCGGACCCCAGCCCCGCAAATACGATTTTAAGGTGAACAAGAAGATCAGGAAGCTCGCTCTGCGCATGGCGCTCTCTTCGCGTCTGGCCGGCGACAACCTGCTCGTGGTCAAGGGCTTTGACCTGCCCGAAGCGAAGACCAAAATCTTCGCCAAGATCGCAGGCAACCTGGGCCTTTCCAAGGCTCTCATCATCGCTCCTGAGGAAACGCGCGAACTCGTGCTCTCCTCTCGGAACCTGCCCGGCATCACCCTGACCACGCCTGATCAGCTCAGTGTGTACGAAATCCTGAAGCACAAGCAGCTCGTGCTTCTGGAAGGCGCCGTGGAACCCGTTGAAACGCGGCTGAAATAAGAGGTTGGCCATGGATCATACGCAGATTCTCTTGCGGCCCGTGGTGACCGAAAAGGCGACCTTCCTGCGCGATGGCGCGAATCAGGTTGCTTTCTTCGTCCACCCCGACGCCAACAAGATTGAGATCAAGAAGGCCGTGGAAACCGCCTTCAACGTGAAAGTGACTGACGTGAACGTGGTTACCCGCAAGCCCACCGAACGTGTGCGCAACCGCAAGGTGAGCCGCGTCCCCGGATGGCGCAAGGCCTATGTGACCCTCGCGTCCGGTGAAAAGATTGAGTTCTTTGAGGGAGTGTAAACATGGCTGTGCGCAAGTTGAAACCCACCTCGGCGGGACGCCGTTTTCAGACGGTTTCCGACTTTGAGGAAATCACGAGGTCCACGCCTGAGAAGTCCCTTACGGAAGGTCTCACCAAAAAGGCTGGCCGCAACAATCATGGTCGCGTGACGAGCCGTCGTCGCGGCGGCGGCGTGAAGCGTTTGTACCGCATCATCGACTTCAAGCGGAACAAGCTCGACATCCCGGCTACCGTGGCCCACATCGAATACGACCCCAACCGCACCGCCCGCATCGCGCTCCTGCACTATGCCGACGGTGAAAAGCGCTATATTCTCGCTCCGCTCGGCGTGAAGCAGGGCGATGTGCTTATCGCCGGCGACAAGGCCGACATCAAGCCCGGCAATGCGCTGCCCATGGCCCGCATTCCCGTGGGTACCGTGCTGCACAACATCGAGCTGAACCCCGGTCGCGGCGGTCAGTTCTGCCGCGCCGCCGGAACCTACGCCCAGCTCATCGCCAAGGAAGGCAAGTACGCCCTGCTGCGTATGCCCTCCGGCGAAGTGCGCAAGGTGCTGGCTACCTGCCTCGCCACCATCGGCCAGGTCGGTAACATCCAGCATGAGAACATCTCCCTGGGCAAGGCCGGCCGTAACCGTTGGCTGGGTCGTCGTCCCAAGGTTCGCGGCGTCGCCATGAACCCGGTCGACCATCCGCTCGGCGGTGGTGAAGGCAGAAGCTCCGGCGGTCGTCACCCCGTGTCTCCGTGGGGTATGCCTGCCAAGGGCTACAAGACTCGTGATAAGAAGAAGCCCTCGTCGCGCCTCATTGTTAAGCGCCGCGGCCAGAAGTAGGAGCAATTATGCCCAGATCACTGAAAAAAGGTCCCTTCGTGGACGGCCATCTGATGAAAAAGGTGGATGCGGCCGTCGCCAACAACGACCACCGCGTGGTGAAGACCTGGTCGCGCCGGTCCACTGTCCTGCCCGAAATGGTGGGGATCACCTTCGCCGTGCACAACGGCAAGAAGTTCCTCCCCGTTTTCGTCACCGAAAACATGGTGGGACACAAGCTTGGGGAATTCGCGCCGACGCGCACCTTCCACGGCCATGCCGCCGACAAGAAGACCAAGGCCAAGAAATAACGGGTGCCAATCATGGAATCGAAAGCTACTGCCAAATTCGTGCGCGTCGCTCCGCGCAAGACCAGGCTGGTCGCCCGCAACGTGAAGGGTATGCCTGTCGAGGCTGCCATGAACCTGCTGCGCTTCACGCCTAACAAGCCTGCCGGCGTTATTCTCGGTGTGGTCCGCTCCGCGCTCGCCAATGCGGAACACAACGCCAGCATGGACGTGGATGCTCTGGTCGTCAAAGAGATTCTGGTGAACGAAGGTCCCACCTGGAAGCGGTTCATGCCGCGTGCCCAGGGCCGCGCCACCAATATCCACAAACGCACCAGCCACATTACCGTGATACTCGCAGAAGGGCAGGAATAAGTCATGGGTCAGAAAGTTCATCCGTACGGATTCCGGCTTGGGTACAACAAGAACTGGCAGTCCCGCTGGTTCAGCAAGAAGGACTACCCTGCCTTTGTGTATGAAGACCATGAAGTCCGCAAGTATGTGAAGAAGCTCCTCTACAGCGCCGGCATCTCCAAGATCGAGATCGAACGCGCCGGGGGCAAGATCCGCCTCATCCTTTCCACCGCCCGCCCCGGTATCGTCATCGGCCGCAAGGGTGTGGAAATCGAAAAGCTTCGCAGCGACCTGCGCGCCAAGTTCGGACGGGAGTTCTCGCTTGAAGTGAACGAAATCCGCCGTCCTGAAGTGGATTCCCAGCTGGTGGCCGAAAACATCGCCCAGCAGCTCGAACGCCGCGTCGCCTTCCGCCGCGCCATGAAGCGTACGGTGACCATGGCCCGCAAGTTCGGTGCCGAAGGCATCAAGGTGACCTGCTCCGGGCGTCTCGCCGGTGCGGAAATCGCCCGTACCGAATGGTACCGCGACGGCCGCGTGCCGTTGCAGACCCTGCGTGCCGACATCGACTACGGCTTTGCCGAAGCGCATACCACCTATGGTATCATCGGGGTCAAGGCGTGGATCTACAAAGGTGAAATCCTTGACAAAGAGGTTGAAAGGTAATGCTCGCTCCCAAAAGAGTTAAATTCCGCAAGTGGCAGAAAGGCCGCCTGCGCGGTCCCGCTCTGCGCGGCGCCACCATCGCCTTCGGCGACATCGGTTTGAAGACTGTGGAGCACGGAAAGCTGACCAACCAGCAGATCGAAGCCGCCCGTAGCGCCATGATGCGCCACATCAAGCGCGGCGGGAAAGTCTGGATCCGCGTGTTCCCCGACCACCCCATCACCGCCAAGCCTCTGGAAACCCGTCAGGGCTCCGGTAAGGGCGCGCCGGTGGGCTGGTGCGCTCCGGTCAAACCCGGCCGCATCCTGTACGAAATCAAGGGCGTCAGCCTTGAGCTGGCCAAAGAAGCCCTCACCCGCGCCGCGCACAAGCTGCCGGTCAAGACAGTGATTGTGGTGAGAGAGGGTCTGTAGTATGAAAGCCAAAGAACTGAAAGAACTCGGCGTGGAAGAGCTTAAGGCCAAACTCGCCGAACAGCGGCAGGAACTTTTCAATCTGCGCTTCCAACACGCGACCGCTCAGCTGGAGAAGACCTCGTCCATCCCCGCCGCCCGGAAGAACATCGCGCGCATTTTGACCGTCCTGAAGGAAAAGGAATAGCACCATGTCTCAAGCCATGGAAAACCGCAAGGGCCGCATGCTTATCGGTACCGTGGTCAGCGACAAGAACGACAAGACCATCGTCGTTCGCGTTGAGACCCTGGTGAAGCATCCGCTCCTCAAGAAGTTCGTGCGTCGCCGCAAGAAGTTTACCGCTCATGATCCCATGAACGAATGCGGCATCGGTGATAAAGTGAAAATCGTGGAATTCCGTCCCATGAGCCGCAACAAGCGCTGGCACCTGGTGACTGTCCTCGAAAAGGCCGTGTAGGAGTTACGTCATGATCCAGGTTGAATCCACGCTTCAGGTTGCCGATAACTCCGGCGCCAAGAAAGTGGCCTGCATCAAGGTGCTGGGCGGCTCTCACCGGCGCTACGCCACCGTGGGCGACATCATCATGGTTGCCGTCAAGGAAGCCATGCCCCACAGCAAGGTGAAGAAGGGCGACGTGATGCAGGCTGTTATCGTGCGTACCGCGAAAGAGGTGCGCCGCGTAGACGGTTCCTACATCAAGTTTGACTCCAACGCCGCCGTGCTGCTTTCCAAGCAGGGTGAACCCGTGGGTACCCGTATCTTCGGACCTGTGGCCCGTGAACTGCGCGCCAAGAACTTCATGAAGATCGTGTCCCTCGCACCTGAGGTTCTGTAGGAGTCATTGTCATGAAACAGTCTCGTATCCGCAAGGATGACAAGGTCATGGTCATCGCTGGCAAGGACAAGGGCAAGATCGGCAAGGTCTTGAAGGTCCTTCGCAAGCATGACAACGTTGTGGTGGAAAAGGTCAATGTGGCCAAGCGTCACACCAAGCCGAACCCCTATCGGCGCGAGCCCGGCGGGATCGTGGAAAAGGAAATGCCGATCCACGTGTCCAATCTCATGGTCGTGTGCCCCGCCTGCGCCGCTCCCACCCGCGTGGGCTACCGCTACGCGGAGGACGGCAAGAAAATCCGCTTCTGCAAGAAGTGCAACGAAACGCTGTAGGTGAACCATGACCCGTCTTGAAAACGTATACCGCGAGAAAGTGGTCCCGGTATTGCAGAAGGAGTTTGCGTACAGCTCTCCCATGCAGATTCCCGGGATTGTCAAAATTTCGCTGAACATCGGCCTCGGTTCCGCCAGCCAGAACAACAAGCTGATGGAAGAGGCCATGACCGAACTGTCCGCCATCGCCGGGCAGAAGGCCGTGATGACGCGCGCCAAGAAGTCCATCGCCGCGTTCAAGCTGCGTGAAGGCATGCCCATCGGCTGCCGCGTGACGCTGCGCAAGGAACGTATGTGGGACTTCCTGGACAAGCTCATGAACTTCGCCCTTCCCCGCGTGCGCGACTTCCGCGGCATCCCGGATCGTGGCTTCGACGGTCGGGGCAACTTCACCCTCGGGATCAAGGAACATGCGATCTTCCCTGAAATGGAAGCCGACCGCATTGAAAACCCCAAGGGCATGAACATCACGATCGTGACCACCGCCACCACTGACAAAGAAGGCAAGTTCCTGCTCGAACAGCTCGGCATGCCTTTCAGAAAGTAAGGAGTTAGGATAGTGTCGCGTACTTCTCTCGAAGTGAAGGCCGCCCGGAAACCCAAGTTTTCCAGCCGCGGCTACAATCGCTGCCCCATCTGCGGCAGACCTCACGCGTACATGCGCAAATTCGGCCTGTGCCGTATCTGCTTCCGCAATATGGCCCTGCGCGGCGACCTTCCCGGCGTTCGCAAGTCCAGCTGGTAACCGTGACAGGGTATAAGGAGACCATTCGATGATGACTGATCCTATTGCAGATATGCTGACGCGTATCCGCAACGCGCACTTGGCCCTGCACAAGGAAGTGAGTGTGCCGAGCTCGAAGATGAAGGAAGCCATTGCTGCCATCCTCAAGCAGGAAGGGTACGTCGATGACGTAACCGTGGAAGACCGCAACATCAACATCCAGCTGAAGTACTTCAAGGGCAAACCCGCCATTGAAGGTCTGAAGCGGATGAGCAAGCCCGGTCGCCGGGTGTATGTGGGCGCCCACGAAATTCCCCGCGTGCAGAACGGCCTTGGCATCTGCATCCTGTCCACTTCGCACGGGGTGCTCGCTGGCAATCAGGCTCACCAGATGAAGGTGGGCGGCGAACTTTTGTGTGAAATCTGGTAGGCGGGTGTAGCATGTCAAGAATCGGAAAACTGCCCATCGCCATCCCCTCGGGCGTCGAGGTGAAGGTCGGGGCTGATGTCGTTGAAGTGAAGGGGGCGAAGGCTGCGCTCACCACCCCGGTGTGCGACCTTCTTTCCTACGAAGTGGCTGACGGTCACGTCACCCTGACCCGCAAGGTCGAAACGCGCGAATCCCGCGCGCAGCACGGCCTGCGCCGCACGCTGCTCGCCAACTGCATCGAGGGCGTTACGAAGGGCTTCTCCAAGACCCTCGAAGTCATCGGCGTGGGCTATCGCGTGGCCGTAAAGGGTAATGTGATCGAACTTCAGGTGGGTTTCTCCCACCCCGTTCTCGTGGAACTGCCTGCTGGACTCTCCGCGAAGGTCGAAGGTCAGAAGCTCACCATCATGGGCGCTGACAAGGTCCTCGTGGGTGAAATGGCCGCCCGCATTCGCCGCATCCGCAAGCCCGAACCCTATAAGGGCAAGGGTATCAAGTACGAAACCGAAACCATCCTTCGCAAGGCCGGCAAGTCCGGCGGCAAGGGTAAATAATCGGGGCGCGCTATGAGCACTATGACCAAAAATGAAGCCAGACAGCGCAGGAAGATTCGCATCCGCAAAAAGATTTCCGGCACGGCCGAACGGCCCCGCCTGGTGATCTTCCGCTCCAACCTGCACATGTACGCGCAGGTTGTCGACGACCTCGCCGGCGTTACGCTTGCCGCCACCTCCACGCTTGCCCTTTCCAAGGGCGGCGAAAAGGTCGCCTGCAACAAGGCCGGCGCCGAGGCGGTGGGCAAGGAAATCGCCCGTCTGGCCAAGGAGAAGAGCATCGAGAAGGTGGTCTTCGACCGTAACGGATATCTCTACCACGGCAAAATCAAGGCCGTGGCCGATGGCGCCCGCGAAGGCGGCCTCGAGTTCTAACCCGGAGAGGATACCACTGTCATGGAACAGAATGAACTGGGTTTCATCGAGAAGATCGTCTCCCTGAACCGGGTTGCCAAAGTCGTGAAAGGCGGTCGCCGCTTCAGCTTCAGCGCCCTCATGGTCGTTGGCGACGGCAAGGGAAACGTAGGTTTTGGCCTCGGCAAGGCTCAGGAAGTGCCTGAAGCCCTGCGCAAGGCTACGGAACATGCCCGCAAGAACATGGTGAAGGTGCCCCTCGTCGAAGGGACTCTCCCCTATGAAATCCTCGGCGAATTCGGCGCTGGCCGCGTCATGTTGAAGCCCGCTTCCCGCGGTACCGGCATCATCGCCGGCGGCGCCGTGCGCGCGGTCATGGAAGCGGCCGGGGTAAACGATGTGCTCGCCAAGGCCATCGGGACCAACAACCCCCACAACGTGCTGCGCGCCACCATGGCCGGCCTCGCCGCCCTGCGCAGCGCCGATGCCGTGAGCGAAATCCGCGGCATGAAACTGGAAGCCCCGAGGAAGTAAGCGCCATGTCCGAAATCACGATTAAAGTCGTTAAAAGCCGCATCGGTTGCACGCCCCACCAGAAGAAGGTTCTGGACGCGCTCGGGCTGCGCCGCCGCGAAATGGTGAAGACCTTTCCGGATAACCCTGCCGTCCGCGGCATGATCGCCAAGGTGTCCCACCTGGTTGTTGAGGTTACCAAAGCATGAATCTGAACGAACTCTATCCCTTCGCGGAAGAGCGCAAGTCCCGCAAACGCGTGGGCCGCGGCTCCGGTTCCGGTCTGGGATGTACGTCCGGCAAGGGTAACAAGGGTCAGAACGCCCGCTCCGGCGGCGGTGTCCGCCCCGGCTTTGAAGGCGGCCAGATGCCCCTTCAGCGCCGCCTGCCCAAGCGCGGCTTCAAGAACTATCCCTTCAAGGCCGAATACGAGGTGATCAACCTTGCTCGTCTCGTGGCCGCCTTCGAAGGCAAGAACGACATCTCCCTTGAAGACATCTATGATCGCGGTCTGTGCACCCGCAACGCCTCGGTGAAAATCCTCGGCGAAGGCGACGTGGCCGCCGCCATCAAGGTGGAAGCCCACAAGTTCAGCCAGTCCGCCGCGGACAAAATCCGCGCGGCCGGCGGTGAAGTCAAAGAACTGGAAGTGGAAGGGTAGGTGACTCGTGGCTCTTGGTGGTGCGGATAACCTTGCCCGTTCGCCTGAACTGCGTACAAAGCTGCTCTGGACGCTGGGCCTGCTCTGCGCGTACCGGATCGGGGTGCATATCCCGGTTCCGGGCGTCGACGGGGCGGCCCTCGCCCACTTCTTTGAAAGCGTGGCGGGCACCCTGTTTGGTCTGTTCGACATGTTTTCCGGCGGCGGCCTGCGGAACGTTTCCGTTTTCGCCCTCGGGATCATGCCTTACATTTCGGCCTCAATCATCCTTCAACTCCTGCAGGTGGTCAGTCCCGAACTGAAGCGCATGGCCAAGGAAGAGGGTGCGGCGGGTCGCCGTAAAATCACCCAGTACACGCGCTACGCCACCGTTCTCATTACCGTCATTCAGGGCTTCGGCATCGCCGTGGGCCTTGAAACCATGTACAGCCCCGGCGGGGCGGCCGTGGTGATCGAGCCCGGCTGGACCTTCCGGCTGATGACCATGCTCACCCTGACTGCGGGCACCGTGCTCATCATGTGGCTCGGCGAGCAGATCACGGAGAAGGGCATCGGCAACGGCATTTCGCTGATCATCTTCTCGGGCATCGTCGTGGGCATCCCGGGCGCCATCGTCAAGTCCCTCCAGCTCATCAAGCTCGGGGACATGAGCCTCTTTATCGCCCTTGCCCTCGTGCTGCTCATGCTGGTCGTGCTCGTCGGCGTCGTCTTCGTGGAGCGCGCCCAGCGGCGTATCCCGATCCAGTACGCCAAGCGTCAGGTCGGCCGGAAGATGTACGGCGGCCAGTCCACGCACCTGCCGTTGCGCGTGAACACGGCCGGGGTTATCCCGCCCATCTTCGCGTCGAGCTTGCTGCTCTTCCCGGCGACGATGGCCAACTTCGACATCGCGGATTGGCTCAAGACGGCCGCCTCGTGGTTCACGCCGTCCTCCATTTTGTATAACGTTGTATTCGTCGCCCTGATTTTCTTCTTCTGCTTCTTTTACACGGCCATCATTTTTGATCCGAAGGACGTGGCCGAGAACCTGAAGAAGGCCGGCGGCTTCATCCCGGGCATCCGTCCCGGCGAGAAGACGCAGGAATACCTCGACGGCGTCCTTTCCCGCCTGACCCTCTGGGGCGGCGTGTATATCTCGGTGATTTCAGTGCTTCCCATGCTCCTCATCGCGGAGTTCAACGTGCCGTTCTACTTCGGCGGCACCAGCATCCTCATCCTTGTGGGTGTGGCGATGGACTTCATGTCGCAGATCGAGTCGGCTCTCATCTCGCGGCAGTATGAAGGGCTGATGGGCAAGACCCGTTTGAAGGGGCGGAGCTGATCGTGAAGAAGTACCGCGGCGTTTTCCTCAAGAACGAGAGGGAAATAGGCCTTCTGCGCGAAGCGAATAGAATGGTCGCGCTGATTCTGGACGAGTTGGGCAGGCAGGTTCGCCCCGGCCTCCCGACCATGCACTTTGAAGAGATCGTCCAGAAGATGTGTCGCGAATTCAAGGTGAAGCCCGCGTTCCAGGGCATGTACGGCTTTCCGTACGGCCTGTGCTGCTCGGTGAATGACGTCATCGTGCACGGCTTCCCTTCCGAAGACGTTATCCTCAAGGAAGGCGACATCGTTAGCTTTGACGTGGGGACCGTCTACGAAGGGTTTTATGGCGACGCGGCCCGTACCTTCGCCGTGGGGGAGGTTTCCCCCGAGGCGGCCCGCCTTTTGCGGGTGACGGAAGAAAGTCTCGCTCTGGCCGTGGCCGAAGCGAGACCCGGTAATGAACTCAATGACATCGCTGGCGCTGTGCAAAAACACGCCGAAGGTGCCGGGTTCCATGTGGTGAGGCGTTTTGTTGGGCACGGGATCGGTTCGACGTTGCACGAAAAGCCCGAAGTCCCCAACTACGTCGTGACCACGAAACCGGCTTTGCCGCTCAAGACCGGCATGGTGCTGTGTATTGAGCCCATGATCACGGTGGGAACACCGGAAGTGGAGATTCTGGACGACAAATGGTCGGCCGTGACCCGAGACCGGAGTCTCGCCGCCCATTTCGAGCATTGCGTGGCTATCCTTCCCGGTGGACCCCAGATACTGGACCTGCCCTGAAGAAAAGCGCGCCTTGCATTGACAGTATGAAAAAAAAGAGCTAAGGCTTCCTGTTCCGGCGGTGATTTGTGCTGCCGAGGAAACCTTGTGGAGAGACTTGTCATGAAAGTCAGGCCATCCGTAAAAAAGATTTGCCCCAAGTGCAAAGTCATCCGGCGTAAGGGCGTACTCAGGGTTATCTGCGAAAATCCCCGGCACAAGCAGCGCCAGGGCTAGCCTTCAGGAGAAAGACTGTGGCCAGAATTGCTGGTGTTGACCTGCCCAGAGGCAAGCGCGCGGACATCGCGTTGACTTACATCTACGGCATCGGCCGTGTAACGGCTCTGAAAATTCTTGACGCCTCGGGCGTCAACTGGACTCGCGGCATCGACGACCTCACCGCTGAAGAACTGAACGAAGTCCGCAAGGAACTCGAACAGAACTACAAGGTGGAAGGCGATCTGCGCCGCGAAATTTCGATGAACATCAAGCGTCTCATGGACATCGGTTGCTACCGTGGCCTGCGTCACCGTAAGGGCCTTCCCGTTCATGGGCAGCGTACCCACACCAACGCCCGTACCCGCAAGGGGCCCCGCCGCGGTGCTGTAGGTAAGAAGAAGTAAGGAACCTTCCGGCACGACCAGTCCCGCCTCGGCGCGCTGATCGTGCGAAACGTTCACTGATACGACCGGATACGCCCGGTTACGGAAGCAAATCATGGCTAGACCAAAACGCGCTACCAAGAAAAGAGAAAAGAAGAACGTGCCGCTGGGTATGGCTCATATCCAGGCTTCGTTCAACAATACCATCATCACTTTTACCGATACTCGCGGTAATACCGTGAGCTGGGCGAGCGCCGGACAGAGCGGGTTCAAGGGTTCCCGCAAGTCCACGCCCTTTGCCGCGCAGGTCGCCGCCGAACAGGCCGCCCGCAAGGCTCAGGACAACGGCATGCGCACTGTGGGCATCTACGTGAAGGGCCCCGGTTCCGGGCGTGAGGCCGCCATGCGCGCCATCAACGCCGCCGGTTTCAAGGTCGCCTTCATCCGTGACGTCACCCCCATCCCCCACAACGGCTGCCGCCCGCCCAAACGGCGTCGCGTCTAGTCGCGCTCACAGGAGGAAACCGCCTTGGCCAAATATAATGATGCCAAATGTCGTTTGTGCCGCCGTGAAGGGACGAAGCTCTTGTTGAAGGGCGACCGTTGCTTCACCGACAAGTGCGCCTTTGACCGCCGCCCCTACGCGCCCGGTCAGCATGGTCGCGCCCGTAAAAAACTGAGCGACTACGCCGTTCAGCTTCGCGAAAAGCAGAAGGTCCGCCGCGTATACGGCGTTCTGGAAAAGCAGTTCCACGGTTACTTCGTCCGCGCCGATATGGCGAAGGGCGTTACCGGTACCAATCTGCTCGCTTTCCTCGAACGCCGTCTGGACAACGTCGTCTACCGCCTCGGCTTCGCCAATTCCCGGGTTCAGGCCCGTCAGCTGGTGCGCCACGGCGTCTTCACACTGAACGGCCATAAGGTCACCATTCCTTCCCTTCAGGTGAAGGTCGGCGACAGCGTCGAAGTTCCCGAAAAGAGCCGGACCATCCCGGTTCTCGCCGAAGCTCAGGAAGCCGTGGCCCGTCGCGGCTGCCCCTCCTGGCTGGAAGTGGACGCTCCCAATTTCAAGGGTATTGTGAAAGCACTGCCGCAGCGCGACGACATTCAGTTCCCCATCAACGAGCACCTCATCGTCGAGCTCTACTCCAAATAAGCGGGGCCCTACATGCTCTTCAGACAAGGCAACAGGCTTATCAATTCGCGCAACTGGGCCAAACTCGTTCGGCCGGAACAGATTGTGTGCGACAGCGATCCCAACGACGCCATGTACGGGAAGTTCACCTACGAACCTCTCGAACGTGGCTATGGGGTCACCATCGGCAATGCCTTGCGTCGGGTACTGCTTTCGTCCCTTCAGGGCGCAGCCTTTGTGGCTGTGAAGATCTCCGGCGTGCAGCATGAGTTTACCACCATCCCCGGAGTGCTGGAAGATATTACGGATGTGATCCTCAATATCAAACAGGTTCGTCTGGGAATGACGACTGACGAGCCCCAGCATCTGACGCTTTCCGTGTCGAAGAAAGGCCCGGTGACAGCCGCGGATATCATGACCAACGCCAATGTGGAAGTCTTGAACCCGGAACTGCACATCGCGACCCTTACCGAAGACATGGAACTGAACATGGAGTTCGAGGTCCGCATGGGCAAGGGCTACGTGCCCGCTGATATGCACGAAGGTCTTCCGGACACGATCGGGCTTATCAAGCTGGACGCAAGCTTCTCTCCCGTGCGTAAGGTGGCGTATACCGTGGAACAGGCCCGCGTGGGCCAGATGACCAACTATGACAAGCTGATTCTTGAAGTATGGACGGACGGCTCGGTGCTTCCCGAAGACGCCATCGCCTACAGCGCCAAGATCATCAAGGATCAGATTTCGGTCTTCATCAGCTTTGATGAGCGCATCTCCGGCGAAAGCGGAGGCGAAGGCGGCGGCAGCGCCGACATCAACGACAACCTGTTCAAGGGTATCGATGAGCTTGAGCTGTCCGTCCGGGCGACCAACTGCCTGCGCAGCGCCAACATCGCCACTGTGGGCGAGCTGGTGCAGCGGCCCGAGGCCGAAATGCTGAAAACGAAGAACTTCGGCAAGAAGTCCCTCGACGAGATCAAGGCCGTGCTGCAGAGCATGGGGCTCGATTTCGGCATGAAGGTCGACAACTTCGAGAAGAAATATCAGGAATGGAAGAGGAAACAGCACCATGAGGCATAGCAATTCCGGCAAGAAGCTCGGCAGAACGCCTTCGCATCGTAAGGCTTTGTTCCGCAACATGGCCAGCGCGATGATTACCTACGGCAAAATCCGTACTACGGAAGTGAAGGCCAAAGAACTGCGCCGGGTGGTGGAACCTCTGATCACCCTGGCTCTGCGCAACGACCTGCATTCCCGCCGTCTGGCCTATGAAACCCTGAACGACCACAAGCTCGTGCAGCGTCTCTTCGACGTGGTCGCTCCCCTGTTCGCCGGCGTGCCCGGCGGCTACACCCGGATCACCAAGCTGGCGCTTCCCCGCAAGGGCGACTGCGCTCCCATGGCGATCCTCGAATTCACCCGCCAGCCCGAAACGGCTGCTCCGGCTGAAAACGCCTAAGTCCGGTTCACGCCCGGCTTCCGCCTCGGCGGAAACGTTTGACTGATTCCCCTGTCCGCAGGTAGGAATAGGAAAGGTCGTCTGATTTCAGGCGGCCTTTCGTGGTTGTGAGGAGCGCGGAAAACCGGGGGAGGGCCCTTTCTGAAGAAAGGCCCCTCCCCCGGACCCCCTCCCCCAAAGACTTTCGACGTTATCGAATCCCTCTTTGCAGATTTCCCGGACTTCGCAGGGCCGCCCTGTGAGAGGGACTAGAGCGGATGAACGTTGGCTTTTTATAAAAGTCAACGTTGGCATTCTGCCCAAAAACGTCATTTTGGGCAGAGCCTACGCCATGTTGTGGCAGGCCACCTGAGTGTGGTTAGAGCAGTTTCAAAATGAAACGGCTCTGGATTGTCTTTGCCCGTGGTTGTGGAGGGTATGCCGCCGGTGGGGAGGGTCTTCTTCTTCTTCTTCTTCTTCTTCTTCTTCTTCTTCGGTTGTTGCTGCGATGGCGGTTGTGGTCAGTAGCTTCGATCCCTCTGCGGAAAGTGAAGCCAAGAATCCAGTCCGTCAGCCGAGCCCTTATGCGATATTGAAATTCTAAAGAGAAAAAGCGAAGGATTCCAAGGCGTCCTTTTTCTTTTTGATTCCTGTTAGCAAAAAATGCGCTTCCTCCCTTGACTCATCCTTTGGGGTGGGATTAGAGTTCGACCAAAGAGGAACAAGCTTTTTCCGTTACCGAATGGCTTGTCTCTGTTGGAGAACTTTTTAGGGGGAAAAACGTATGCCTTCATGGATGTATTTCGTTCTGGCTTTGCTCGGCCTTTTCGCGGGGTATTTTATCTACGGCGCTTTTGTGGAGAAAGTGTTCGGCCCTGATCCCAACCGTTCGACGCCCGCCTGCAAAATGCCTGACGGCGTGGACTATGTGGAAATGAGCCCGGCCAAGGTCTTCTTGATCCAGCTTTTGAACATTGCCGGTCTTGGCCCTGTTTTCGGCCCCATTCTGGGTGCGCTGTACGGTCCCATCGCGCTTTTGTGGGTGGTCATCGGCTGCGTCTTCGCCGGGGCTGTGCATGACTATTTCTCGGGGATGCTTTCCGTCCGTTACAACGGCAAGTCGGTTCCCGACATCGTGGGCTATAATCTGGGCGACCTCATCAAGAAGATCATGCGCGTGTTCGCGGTTGTGCTGCTGATCCTGGTCGGCGTGGTCTTCGTGGCCGGTCCCGCTGGCTTGTTGGCGCATCTGACCAACATGGACAAGATGATTTTCGTCGCCCTCATTTTCGCCTACTACTTCCTCGCCACGATTCTTCCCGTGGACAAGATCATCGGGCGCATCTATCCCTTCTTTGCCGTGCTGCTGGTGTTCATGGCCGTAGGCTTGCTGACGGCTCTGGTCGCCAAGGGCTATACCTTCTACAACAATATCGAATGGACCACGCACAGCCCCGCCGGGCTTCCGGCTTGGCCGCTGGTCTTCATCACCATCGCCTGCGGTGCCTGCTCGGGTTTCCACGCCACGCAGTCTCCGTTGATGGCCCGCTGCATCAGCAATGAGAAGCATGGCCGCAAGATTTTTTACGGGGCCATGATCGCGGAAGGCGTGATCGGCCTGATCTGGGTGACGCTCGGCATGTCCTTCTATCCCGACACCGCCGCCCTTGCCGCCGCGCTGGGACCCTCCGGCAACGCCGCGCTGGTCGTCAACAACATTTCCGTTGAGCTTTTGGGCACCTTTGGCGGGGCCTTGGCCGTCCTTGGCGTCGTCGTACTGCCGGTGACATCCGGCGATACGGCCTTCCGCGCCGCGCGTCTGACCATTGCCGACGCCCTCAACTTCGACCAGCGGCCGAACAAGAACCGCCTGACGGTGGCTATTCCCCTGTTCATCGTAGGCGTGGCGCTGAACTTCATCTCGTTCCAGATGCTGTGGCGCTATTTCGGTTTCGCCAACCAGGCGCTGGCCGCCATCGTGCTCTGGGCTGCGGCGGCTTACCTGCTGCATCGCGGCAAGTTCCACTGGATCGCGTCGATTCCTGCCATGTTCATGACGGCGGTGAGTGCGGTCTACATCTGCTACGAGAAGAGCATGGGCTTCGGCCTGTCGTATGAGGTCTCCAACATCATCGGCATCGGCGTGGCGCTCCTCTGCTTCGTCCTGCTGATGACGGCGGGACGCAAGATTCAGCCTTCGGACGATATGAGCGCCTGATAGCGTTCTCTGCTTTCCCGGCGGGGGAAGGGGCGTCTTTGCGAAGAGGCCCCTTCCCTTTTTTTATGTCCGGGAAAAGGCCGCCCGCCGCCATGCGGCTACCATGATTGCCTTTTGCAAGGTTCCGGGTATAGTCCCGGCGACCCTTTCCGGTGCTTCATCCGGACAGGGAAGCTTTTTTGAGGTGTTTGATGTCTACCAAACGTTACGCGTATCTTACGGAAATGCGCACCCAGCTTTCGTTGGCCGTCCCCGCCTTGCTCGCGCAGGTCGCCATGATCTCGATGGGCTTTGTGGATATGGTCATGACGGGCCGCGTGGGGCCGGTCGATATGGCGGCGGTGGCGCTGGCGGGATCGCTTTGGGTTCCGCTCGTTCTTTTCGGTCAGGGCCTGCTCATGGCGATTACCCCCTGCGTCGCGCAGTTGCGGGGGGCCGGAGCCGTCCAGAACAGCGAGCACTTGCAGGGCGTGGGACATGTCATGCGGCAGGGCCTGTGGATGGCGCTGGCCATTGCGGTCCCCCTGATTCTCGTCGTCTATGCGCTCTCCTTTCATTTGTCCGAGATGGGCGTGGAAGGCGAACTGGGCGTCATGACCGGGCAGTATTTGCGGGCCATCGTATGGGGGGCCCCGGCCTATCTGCTGTTTGTCGCCCTGCGCTGCGGCATGGAAGGCATGGCACTGATGCGTCCGGCCATGTTTGCGGGCTTTATGGGACTTTTCATCAATATCCCCAGCAACTACGTGCTCATTTTCGGCAAGCTGGGCTTGCCCGCGCTGGGCGGGCCGGGTACGGGCGTGGCGACGGCCATCGTCTATTGGGTCATGTTCCTGACGATGGTCATGTATGCCTGCCGCCATCCGCAGTTGCGCGTGCTTCTGGCGCCGCGCGCGTGGGAGCGGCCTGTGTGGGGCACGCTGAAAAAGCTGGCGGGCATCGGCTTTCCCGGCGCGCTGGCCATGCTTTGTGAGGTAACGCTGTTTGCGGCGGTGGCCCTGCTCATCGCCCCGCTGGGGGCCATTCAGGTGGCCGGGCATCAGGTGGCGCTCAACTTCAGTTCTCTGCTGTTCATGGTGCCCCTTTCCATCGGAACGGCCGCCACCATCCGCACGGGCTTCGCGCTGGGCCGCAAATCCGTGGAGGCCGTGCGCGTGGCAAGCCGTTCCTCATGGTTGCTGGCCTGTATGGCGGCCGTGTGCACGGCAGGGATAACCGTGGCGTGGCGGCAGCAAATCGCCGCCGTCTACAACGACGACCCCGTCGTGCTGGCTTTGGCTTCGCACCTGCTGCTTTTCGCCGCAACGTACCAGTTTACGGATGCGATTCAGGTGGTCAGCGTAGGGATTTTGCGGGGCTACAACGATACGCGGGCCATCCTCGGGGTCACGCTGGTGTCATATTGGGTATTCGCCCTCCCGGTGGGCTACACGCTCGGGCGCACGCATCTCTGGGGCGAACCTCTCGGACCACAGGGATTCTGGACCGCGTTTATCGTCGGCGTGTCCATCGCCGCGGTCCTGCTTTTCATCCGCGTCCTTGTTTTGGAACGGCGGCTGAAGTCGGGGTTTGAGAGGATCAGGGTCATGGAGGGCTGAAAGGGCGGGCGTTCCCTTTCCGAAACGCATCCGCTTCGCAGCTTCATACGTATCTCTGTCCCGGATATGATGAACGCCGTGCCGTTCAAGAAGGGGGCTAACGTTTGCGTGTAGCCATTCACCATGCAGCCGTGTGAAGAAGAGCCGTTCAGCGCGTGAAGAGCCTGCTTCCATGCCGGAGCCGGGTAGCCTTACGAAGTGCAAACATTTCAAAGGAGAAGAGCAACAGGAGCCACGGCAAAGGAGGGGGCCCATCCTCTTTGGCTGTTATTCCGTGATGTTCTGAAATGATGGCGGACATGGCGACGGCATTTTAATCTTGCTGTTGCTGTGTCCGTTCATCATTGATCCGCATGGGGAGCACTTCGTGGGCACTCTTGAGCAGGGCAGGTAAAAAGGTATCGCGGGCCTCTTTGGTTTTGGCCGATAGCACCAGACTTAAAACGTCGGAGTCATGCATTACATACGCTACAGCTTCAAAGACGTTCGGGTAGGGGCCATTATCGAAATAGCGGACTTCCACAGTCAAATTCGCAGAAGTGACGAAGCTTTCCCCGGCGCGAACGGTTATGTTTTCTCCACCGGGAGCGCGGGCCAGGTCCCGGCGTGCAACCTGTGCCGCCTTGTCCGCCACATCCGCAGGGGACTGGCTCACGGAGCGAGAAAATATTTGGGGATACAACAGGGCTGGAACATCGTGGAAATGGAAGCCATCGGGTATGCCCATAAGGCAAAGATTGTAGTGGGTCGCTGACTCCGGCACATTCCGCCAGCCTTCGGGCAAGCGGATCAAAAAACCAGTCTTGTTTTTCCAGCAAATGGCGGCCCCAGCCGAATCAGGCGGCATGGGGACGCCGTCTGCAATGTGGATGTCGGACGACTTTTCCGTGTTCGGGACGAGCGTCGTCTCAGCCGCGAAGGCTGCCGGTTGACTGGCTAAAAGGAGGCACAGCGCTTTCAAAAGAAGTTGCTTCATCCGCATGATGGTCCTGCCTCTCGTCTGATAGTCCCTACGCACACGTGGCCTAAAAATAACCCGTTGCAAGGGGAGAGCGTATCTTTCTCTGTTTCCCAAGGTCGGGGCAACCCTGCCCGACCCTGGGAAACGCGTCATCGACAGCTTTGATCTGCCAAAAGACCACCAGCATGTCTTTCAACGGATTTGAGGATTGAAGTGGATTGCGGAAGAACGATACAGAGCGCTATTCTCATCAGCATACTGACATTTATGATAATGAGATGCTTTGTTTTTTGGGGATTCCTTGGGCAGCTTCAAAGAGAGCCGCTCTAGAATCCCTTTTCCTTCATCCACATGATCAGATCGGCCACCCGGTTGGAATAGCCCCACTCGTTGTCGTACCACGAGACGATCTTGGCCAGCGTACCGTCCTGCACGGTGGTGTATTCCGCCTCGACGATGGAAGAGTTGGGGTTGCCCTTGAAGTCCATCGACACGAGGGGCAGGGCGCTGTAGGCGAGGATGCCCTTCAGTTCGCCTTCCGCCGCTTCCTTGATGGCCGCGCGCAGGGTTTCCGTATCCGTGGGCTTGTTCAGCACGGCGGTGAAGTCCACGATGGAGACGGTGGGCGTGGGCACGCGCAGGGACCAGCCGGTGAACTTGCCCTTGAGCGAGGGGATGACCTTGGCCACGGCCTGCGCCGCGCCCGTGGAGGTGGGGATGATGTTGCAGGCGGCCGCGCGCGCCCGGCGGAGGTCCTTGTGGGGCTGATCGAGGATGCGCTGGTCGTTGGTGTAGGAGTGCACCGTGGTCATCGCGCCCGTGCTGATCCCGAAGAGCTTTTCCACCACGTAGGCGACGGGGGCGAGGCAGTTGGTCGTACACGAGGCGTTGGACACGATGTGGTGCTTGGCCGGATCGTAGTCCTTATGGTTCACGCCCATGACGATGGTGATGTCTTCTTCCTTGGCCGGGGCCGTGATGATGACCTTTTTCGCGCCGTTGTCGATGTGCACCTGCGCCTGTTTCGCGGAACGGAAGATGCCGGTGGATTCGACCACCACGTCCACACCGTAGGCCCCCCAGTTGATCTGTTTGGGGTCGCGTTCCGCGAAGCAGTGGATATGCCAGTCGCCAACGGTCACGTTGTCGCCGTCCACCACGGCGTCGAGGTTGGCGCGGCCGTAGTTGGTATCGTATTCCAGAAGGTGGAAGTTGGTTTCCGCGTCAAAGAGATCGTTGATGGCGACGATCTCCACCGAATCCTTATACTTGGCATGCAGGGCCCGGAAAACCTGCCGCCCGATGCGGCCGAAGCCGTTGATGCCGACTTTAACTTTTTCCATATTCGTACCTTTAGTCCTCGAAGACCTGATAGTTGTAGGATGTGAGCAGTTCGTAGTTGAGCTTGGTGGCTTCGTGCATCCGGGCGTTCTCAATGGCGATGGCGGCGATATTCGCCACGCCGCCCATGAAATCGCATTCGTCAGGCGTGAAGTCGCGCTCCACGCTGGAATAGACGCGCAGGATGCCGATGGCCTTGCCGTTCACCATGAGCGGCGCGGAAAGCACGGAAACAAGGCCCTCGGCCCGGGCGCTTTCGGGATACTGGAAACGGCCGTCGCTGCACGCATCGCGCAGGTGGATGATCTTTCCGGCGAGCACTTCGCCGTCAAGACCGCTCTTCGCCACTTCCACCGGGCCCTTGCGCATGTAACCCGCCGAAAGGCCCCATGCGGCGCTCGCCAGCAGGAGTTTCCCCGATCTGTCGAGGAGGCGTATGGTGCTGGCCTTGCAGTTCATGGCCTTGGCGGTCTGTTCCGTGATCTTGTGCAGCACGTCCGAGGGCTCAAGGCTCGAATTGATTACGGTCGCCACTTCCAGCAATGCATGGAAATAATCGTGACCTGTCATAGCGTTCTCCTTTGCCGCCGGGCCTACGGGGTCCGGGGCGTACGAAAGGGCGGAACCGGCCTCCGGGACGGAGGGGCCGCCGGTCAAGGGTTGGGGCTTGCCGGATCGCCCGCAGTCGGGGCATCGGCGCGCCAAGGCAACAGTCCTTCTTTTGGGGCGTATCGCTTCGCAGCGGGGAAATCCCCCCTGCCATGCCGTTTCGTCAGTGCCGCTTCTCGTCTTTCGGGAGGCGGGCCTTCAGCTTTTGGCGTGGGCGGCGAGCACGGCGTCGATGATGTGGCCGCGAACGGCCGTCCTGTCCAGATGGTTCATGGCGGCGATGGTAACCCCGGCCGGAGAGCAGACCTGTTCGCGCAGGATGGCGGGATGGCTGCCCGGCACGGCGGCGAGTCTGGCCGATCCAAGGAAGAGCTGCGTGACGAGATCAATGGCCTCCTGCCGCGTGAACCCCATGGTCACGCCCGCCTCAGCCAGCGCGTCCATGAAATGGAAGACGTAGGCCGGTCCGCAGCCGACAAGGGCCATGAAGGGGTTGAATTTCTTTTCCGGCAGCACGATGGGCTGGCCGATGAGCGAAAAGAGGTCCAGCACCATGCCGAGAACAGGCTGAGGCAGTTGCGGGTCTTCCTCAATGGCGAAGACGCCCGAGCCTACGAGAGCCGGGGTGTTGGGCATGACCCGCACCACATGGCAACGGTTTTGCACCACCTCGCGCAAGTCCCGCAGCGTGACGCCCGCCGCAATGGAGATGACGACGCTTTCCGGTCTGAGGGCCGGGAGAGCCGCTTGCAGGGTTTCGGCCACAAGATAGGGCTTGACGCCGATGATGACGATATCCGACGCGGCGACGAGGCCGGGGATATCCGCTACCGGCTTGACGCCCTTGGCGAGCAGCGGCTCAAGGCGCTTGGGGGTCCGGTTGTAGCCGAAGAGGTGCAGGCCGGGCCTCCCGGCGAGACCGCCGAGGATGGCGCCGCCCATGTTGCCGCAGCCGATGCAGCCGATGCGTTTGTTGTGAAGCGATGCGGGTGTATCCATGTCTTTTCCTTTAGAGCAGATTCCCTTTGAACGTTTCTTGTTCAAAGGTGACATTCAGGCGCAAAAGGCGTTTTTCGCCTGAATCCACGCCGCCCCGCCGCTGCCGCCTTCACGCCGCCAGAGCCGTTTCAAGGTAAAACGGCTCTCAGGCGGAAGCCCGCAAAGGCCGGACAGGTTCAATGGCCGGGAGGCGGCGTTTCTTCCGCCGTGGCCGGGATGTCCTCCGGCGTCAGCGTTTCTTCTTCCACGGGCTGAAGATGCAGGGGCACCACGCGGATGGCCTTGTCCCGCTCTTCGGACCAGCGTTTGAGCGCCGCGAGGATTTGAGGGTCGGGGTTGCCGATGACCACAGCGTGTCCTTTGGCCCGCGCCGTTTCTTCCGCCTTCTTCAAGAGGGAGAGTGTGGCGGCTTCCGAGGCGGGGCCTTCGTTCAGCCGGAGCGTCCTGCGCCAGGCCGGGAGGCCGCGCCTGCGGGCCTCCGCGTACAAAAGTGACTCCTCATGGGTCCGGTCGTCAAGTACATATAAGCCGGAACGTGCGAGAATTTCACAGAAACGGCGGGATGCCGCCCTGTCCGCAGTGAGGCGCGAGCCCATATGGTTGACCGCGCCCGAGGCGTAGGGGACATGCCCCAGCGCGTCGTCGAGCAGGATGCGCATGTCCTCTTCCGACATGGCCGTGGTGATTTCGCCGGGTCCGGCCTTGACGAAGGGGGACTGCTTCGTCTCCAGCGGCACGGCGACCAGCACCTCTTGTCCGGCCTCGTGCGCGGCCTGCGCCGTGGCCGCCGCCTGTGGCGCGAAGGGCAGGACGGCGAAGGTGACGGGCAAGGGCAAGTCGAGCGCCTGCGCCGTGGCCGCCGCGTCTACACCCATACCATTGAGCACGATGGTGAGGCGCGGCGCGGGATCGGCGGGAGCCGGCGGCGGGGTAACGTCCCGGGTGGTTTCCAGCCAGATTTCGTGGGTCAGCACGCCCTTGACGGCCAGCGTCAGCTTGCCCGGCGATTCGGTGAGCACGGCGCGGTCGGCCCAGATGTCGAGGCTCTCGGCCAGCGCGTTCATGAAGCGAAAGACCGGTTCCGGCGGTCCCTTGACCTCGCCCTCGCCCGGCGAGGCGGCCCCCTGCCCGGCGACCTTGCCCACGGGCGGAAGATAGATGCGCATCCGCTGGAGGTGGTAGGTATCCTTGTCCCGCGTGCGGTAATCGGAGGTCAGGAGGAGGATGCGGCCCTTGTCCAGCCCGAGGCGCAGGACGGTCTGGAGGAGGGCGAAATCGACCTGCCGCGCCGCATCCGTGAGCGTGCCCGTGCCTTCGTCGTAGGGCAGGGCATTGACGCGGATGGGGGCTTTCATGTGGTTTCCCAGATGGCTGCCCGGCGGGAGGATGGATTCGGCGGAAGCGGGCGCGGGAGGCACCCGGTCGGGAAAGAGCGCGGCGGCCGTGTCCTCGGCCTTGCGGGTCACGAAAAGGGACGTGCCGACCGCAGCCTCAAGGCTCATCAGGACGCTGCGCTGCGTATGGCGGACCGTATGAAAGGCGATCTGCCAGCCCGCATAGCCGAGGAGAAAAAGCGCCGCGGCCAGCAGTGTGGCGAGAGCCGCGCCCTTGAACGTCCTGCCCGTGTAGGGATAGGGCGCGGGCAGGCGCAGGCCGTGTCCGGCCAGCGTTTTCCGCAGGGCTTGGAACAGGTGCATGAAACTCCAGTGCGAAGGGCGGGAGGCCGCCGGGCTTGAAAACGGCGGCGGGAGGGATCGCGCGCGATCCCTCCCGCCGCAAAGGGAGATTAATGGATGGCCTGAATCTTGGGAAGGCTCTTCACGAACTGGAGGCCCATGCGGAGCTGGTTGTCCCGTTCGAGGAATTCCTTGGCGTCGGGCAGGGGTTCGCCGGGCGCGGCGGGCTTTTCGGCCTTGGGCTTGCTCTTGCCCTTCTTGTCGCCGTCGGTTTTTTCGAGATGCTTGTTCAAATCCTGTTCGCGCAGCATCCGCAGGGAGCTGAGCGGCGTGGCCGGTTCTTTGGGCATTTCAAAGGGGATTTCCAGATCGGGCATGATGCCTTCGGCCTGAATGGAGCGGCCCGATGGCGTGTAGTAGAGCGCCACGGTCAGCTTGAGGCCCGAGCCGTCGGAGAGGGGGATGATGTTCTGGACCGAACCCTTCCCGAAGGTGCGTTCGCCCACGAGCAGGGCGCGTTTCTGATCCCCGAGCGCGCCCGCGACGATTTCCGAAGCCGAGGCGGAGCCGGCGTTTACCAGCACGACCAGCGGAGCGTTGACGTCCGTGGCCTGCGCCTTGGCGGTGAATTCGCGCGCGGTTTCCTCCTGCCGCCCGCGCATGGAGACGATGACGCCCTTGCTCAGGAAGACGTCCGAGACGCTTACGGCCTGATCGAGGAGGCCGCCGGGGTTGTTGCGCAGATCAAGGACAATGCCCTTGATCGGCCCCTTGCGCTTGGCCGTTTCCAGCGCGTCCAGCAGTTCCTGCGTGGTGCGCTCGCTGAAGCGGGTGAGGCGTATCCAGTAGTAGCCGGGTTCGAGTTCGCGGGATTTGACGCTCACAAGGGGGATGGCGTCGCGCTTCATGCGCAGGTCCACCGGGTCCTTGGCGTTGCGGTGGAGGATGGTGAGCACGATTTCCGAGCCCTTGGGACCGCGGATGTGCGAAACCGCTTCCTGAAGGGTCATTTCCATGGTGGGCTTGCCGCCCACCGCGAGGATGACGTCGCCGGACTTCATGCCTGCCTTGTCCGCAGGCGTGTCCTCGATGGGGGTGACGACCGTAAGCTGATTGTTTTCCATCGTGATTTCGACGCCGATGCCGAAGAATTCGCCGGACGTGTTTTCCTGCATGTCCTTGAATTCCTCTTTTGAGAGCACGGTGGAGTGAGGATCGAGGGATTCGAGCATCCCCTTGAGCGCGCCGTTGACGAGGTCCGGGCGGGGCGTTTCCTTCACGTAGTAGCGTTCGACGATATCCAGAACCTGACTGAAGCGTTTCAGCGCGTCAAAGCGGCTATCTTCCGCGGCGGCGCCGGCCTGTCCGGGCATGGACGAGCCGAAGGTGAGGAGTGAAAGCAGAAAAAGGGCGGCGGCCCGCGACTTCATACCCATAAGACAGCCTCCGAGACTGAAAACAGTCGGCTGAAGATACCGGGATTCCCCTGAAAAGGCAAACGGTTCAAGCGCGCAGGGGATGTAGCCACAAGGGGAAGAGGCCGCAGGCCGTCCGGCGCAACAGGGAGAAACGCCGGGGTGCGGCGGACGGAAAGCGGCGATCCGTCCTTACCCTAAGCATGGCCGCCGTGATGTAAAGAGCGTAACTGTTGGAAACGTTTCGCCCTGTAGGGAGAAAACAGTTTTTTCCGGGAGGACTCCTATTTTTTTGTTGACAGATCGGGGAAGGCCGGGTAAATACCTCTCCTGCATGGGCAGTTAGCTCAGTTGGTAGAGCATCGCCTTCACACGGCGGGGGTCACAGGTTCAAGTCCTGTACTGCCCACCATGCACGGAGCGGTAGTTAAGTCGGTTATAACGCCGGCCTGTCACGCCGGAGGCCGAGGGTTCAAGTCCCTTCCGCTCCGCCATTTGGTTCTTATCGGATTTTTTCCGATATTCATATTCGGCAATCCTCACGGGTTGTCAGGCGACCGAAGCGATTCGGGAAGCCGCCTCCGCGGAGCGGTAGTTAAGTCGGTTATAACGCCGGCCTGTCACGCCGGAGGCCGAGGGTTCAAGTCCCTTCCGCTCCGCCATTTTTTAAGGACATCCTTTGTTGAGGGTGTCCTTTTTTTGTGCCGTTGACGCCGTTGAGACGGGTGCCCCTGTATACACGGTACCTTTTCAGGCTCTGCCGTCCCTTCCGGCCTGTCCCATTCATGATAAAGATCGCCTTTCAGGCAGGTTCCCCTCCATAAGGTTTTTCCCGAAAAGGGAACCGCGGGCATGAACGCCTTCGGGAGATGCCGCCTTTCCTGCCGTTAGGGTTTTGTTGCTTCCCGTTTCTCGGGGCATCCGGGCTGTTCCATGCAAAAAAAGCATAATTTTTTTAGGGGGGAGACATGAAAAAACAGCTCATCCTCGTAGGCGGGGCAATGGGCGTGGGGAAAAGCGCCGTCTGCCGAGAGCTGTTGCGGCAGCTCACGCCGGGCGTCTGGCTGGACGGCGACTGGTGCTGGAACATGAACCCTTTTGTCGTTTCGGAAGAAAACAAACGGATGGTGCTGTCCAATATCACGCATCTGCTCAGAGCCTATCTGAACAATTCGAGTTACCGCTACGTGCTGTTCTGCTGGGTCATGGATCAGCCCCTCCTTTTCGAGGCCGTGCTCGGCCCGCTTCGGGATATCCCCTTTACGTTGCATAGCTTTTCACTCGTCTGCACGGAGCAGGTTCTACGGGAACGGCTGGAACGCGACGTACGGGACGGCATCCGGGAGGCCGACGTCATCCCGCGAAGCCTCCGGCGGCTGCCTGCCTACGCCGCACTGCCGACATGCAAACTGGATGTGACGTCCCTGATGCCCTACGAAGCCGCCTGCGCAATCGCTGCATCCGTAGGAAGGGCGTCTTCCCGAAGAGTGCCGGGTCTCTCCGGGGCCGGCGAAAGCTGGCACGGGGCCTGACGGCACCGGACGTCTTGGAAGAAAAAGGAGGGGCGTTCCGGCAACAGAGAAGGGGAAGGAACCCTCTCTCCAGAAAGGCTTCCTTCCCCCGTTTTCTTTTCCAGCAACCCTTACTTGTAGCTTTCGATCAGCGCGTTGGCGCGGCCCTGCGCCTTCTGGATGCGGACGCGGAGGCTGGCCTTGTAGGCGTCCATGTCCTCAATGGGCCTGCGGGCGACGCCCGTATCCATCGCGGCCTGCGCCACAGCCGGGGGCAGCCACTCCACGAGGCGCGGATCAAAGGGCTTCGGGATCACGTAATCCTGCCCGAAGCTGAAGGTCTGGCCCTCATAGGCGGCGGAGACTTCGGCGGGCACCGGCTCCTTGGCGAGCGCGGCGAGGGCGCGGGCGGCGGCCAGCTTCATGGCCTCGTTGATTTCCGTGGCGTACACGTCCAGCGCCCCGCGGAAAATGTAGGGGAAGCCGGAGAGATTGTTGATCTGGTTCGGGAAGTCGGTGCGGCCCGTACCCATGATGCAGTCGGGGCGGGTTTCCATCGCCACAGGATAGGCGATTTCGGGATCGGGGTTCGCGCAGGCGAAGATGACCGGCTGTTCGGCCATGCCCTTGATCATCTCCGGCGTAAGCAGGTCCTTGCGGGACAGGCCGAGGAAGAGGTCCGCACCCTTGAGGGCCTCGGTCATGGTCATGTCTTCGGAGAGGGCGAATTCCGCCTTGTACTTGTTGAGATCGGTACGCCCCTTGTGCAGGATACCCTTGGAATCGAACATGCGGATATGGGCGGGATCGATGCCGAGGGCGGTGTAGAACTTGGCGCAGGCGATGGCCGCCGCGCCCGCCCCGGACACGACCACGATGAAGTCCTCCGCCTTCTTGCCGGTCAGCTCCAGCGCGTTGATGAGCCCGGCGCCCGAAATGATGGCCGTGCCGTGCTGGTCGTCATGGAAAACGGGGATGTTCATTTCCTTCTTGAGCACTTCTTCGATGTAGAAGCACTCGGGGGCCTTGATGTCCTCAAGGTTGATGCCGCCGAAGGTGGGCTCAAGGGCCTTGACGACTTCGATGATCTTGTCGGGATCGGTCAGGGCGAGGTTGATGTCGTAGGCGTTCACATCAGCAAACGCCTTGAAAAGGACGCTCTTGCCCTCCATGACCGGCTTGCCCGCGAGGGGGCCGATGTTGCCGAGGCCGAGGACCGCCGTGCCGTTGGAAACCACGGCTACGAGGTTGCCGCGTCCCGTATAGACGTTGGCGAGGGAGGGATCGTCGGCGATGGCGAGGCAGGCGGCGGCGACGCCCGGCGAATAGGCCAGAGAAAGGTCTTTCTGAGTGAAGCAGGGTTTGACCGGGAGCACTTCGAGTTTGCCCGGGCGGGGAACCTCATGATAGGCGAGAGCCTCTTCCTTCGTGAACAAGGCCATGAGACGACCTCCTGTGGTTTGATTTGAAATATGGTGGAAAAGCGATAACATAAGGAAGAATGAGGGGCAATGGCGGGCTTCCTTCTTTTTCCGAATACTGTTATGCTGAAACGGTATGCCGGGAAAAGCGCCCCTGCGGGGCCTTTCGTGATGCCCGGCCGACAGTCAACGAAAGGATAACATATGCCGCTGATCGAAATCAGGGACGTCCATAAATGGTACGGCGAATTCCACGTTCTCAAGGGCATTTCGGAAAAAGTGGAGAAAGGCGAGGTGCTGGTGATCTGCGGGCCTTCCGGCTCGGGGAAAAGCTCGCTCATCCGCTGCCTGAACCGGCTTGAGCCCATTCAGAAGGGCGACATCATCTTCGAAGGCACGAGCATCTACGCGCCCGAGGTGGACGTGAACGCCCTGCGCGCCGAGGTGGGCATGGTCTTCCAGCAGTTCAACCTCTATCCGCATCTGACCGTGCTCGAAAACGTGACCCTCGCTCCCATCAAGGTGCGGGGCATGGGCAAAAAGGAAGCCACCGATCTGGCGATGGAGCTGCTCGGGCGCGTGGGCATCGCGCGGCAGGCGGCCAAGAGGCCGGGGGAGATTTCCGGCGGCCAGCAGCAGCGCGTGGCCATCGCCCGCTCGCTGGCCATGCAGCCCCGGGCCATGCTTTTTGACGAGCCTACGTCCGCGCTCGACCCCGAAATGATCAACGAAGTGCTCAACTGCATGAAGGACCTCGCCCGCGAAGGCATGACGATGGTCTGCGTCACGCATGAGATGGGCTTTGCCCGCGAGGTGTCCGACCGGGTGATCTTTATGGATCATGGCGTCATCCTCGAAGAGGGCGCGCCGGAACAGTTTTTCACCAACCCGCAGCACGAGCGCACCAAGGCGTTCCTCCGCGAAATCCTGTAAGGGGACCCCATGTCCGCACCCGATCTTGTCCGTCTCGACATTCTGGCCGACGAAGAGCAGTACGACACCGTTACCGGACTGCTCGTCCGCATCGTTTCCTACGGCTGGGAGGAAGACAGCCTCCCCACGGGAGAAACCCGTTTCCGCGTCCACTGCGATAACGCCATCGTGCGTGAAAACCTCTTGAGCGCCCTGCGCGCGTGGCTGCCCGGCCTTGAGGTGGAAGAAAGCGCCGTGCCCCGGCAGGATTGGACCGTGGCGTGGCGCGAATTCTTTACCCCGGTGCGGGCGGGACGTTTCCTCGTCCTTCCGCCGTGGCTCGTGGCCTCCACGCCCGCGGAGGGACGCCAGCCCATCGTCATCGAGCCGAAATCCGCTTTCGGCACCGGGCATCACAATACTACTGTGCTCTGCCTTGAAGCCATCACCGGGCTTCTGGATTCCGGCAGGCTGGCGGCCGGGCAGCGCTTTTTCGACGTGGGCACGGGATCGGGCATTCTGGGCATCGCCTGCTGCCTCAACGGGCTTTCCGGCCTCGGATCGGACATCGATCCCGTGGCCGTGGACAACGCCCTTGAGAACGTCGTCATCAACAAGGTGGCCGACGCCTTCCGCATTCTGCCCGGCAGCGCCGAGGCGGGCGAAGGGGAAGCCTTCGATCTGGTCATCGCCAACATTCTGGCCGGGCCCCTGCGCGAGCTGGCCCCGGCGCTCATGGCCCGCATGAAGCCGGGAGGCTGCCTTGTGCTGTCCGGGCTGCTGGACGTGCAAGCCGACGCAGTCGAGGCGGCCTATGCCGCGCTCGGCCCGGCGCGGCGGGTGCAGTCCGGCGACTGGGTGGCGCTGGTCTGGGGATAAGGTCTTTCATCAGGCGGTCTCGTGACGTACCCTTTTTGTCGACAAAAGGGTGAGAAACTGTGGAGAATCTAAGCCACTTTTGTTCATGCACCGACCTTGCTTGCCCTCTCCATCCTGCGAAACATGGGAAAGGGTGCGCTCCCTGTATTCAAAAAAACTTGAGGCTTAAAGAAATACCCAACTGTTTTTCTGACCTTGCGGAAGGACTGACCGACAGGTCCGGCGATTCTTTTACGGAGTTCGCCAACGGCGTCTTGCAAGAGCACAAGTGATTTCGCAAACTGTATCCCGTTTTTTTAGTCGCACGTACTATGCTTCAAAAAAGAATACGGACTGCCGGTAACCACCGACGGTCCGTATTCCTTTTCTGAAGGCTTTGGATGATTTTTGAATAAATGGGCCGAAGATAGGGTTCCCTGCGGCTAGCTGAGGATCGTGACGGCGTATTTCTTCAGATACCCCGAAGGATAATAGCTTTCCTTGGCCTGCCGCAGCCCTTCTTCCCCGGCGTCCTGTTCACGGTTGATCACCGTGAAGGCCCGCGCCGAGTACTTGGCGTAGCAATAGTTGATGGCCTGATAGACGCCCCGGTATTCCGGGCGGCCCTTTTCAAAATGCACGACGATGGTCCGCTCGTCGAGCGGTTCGCCCACAGCGAAGGCGACCATTTGGCCGTCGGCGTAGAGCGCGCCGCCGATGAGACCGGGCAGGGCGTCCCAGTTGCGGAGCACGGAGGTCACCACGTCGCTCTCGGCCAGAAGCGAGGGGGACTTGTCGCACTCCCGCCACTTGCACCAGTCCTGCTGAAGGGCCAGCACTTCCGGCATGGTTTCGCCGGTCAGTTCCCGGTAGTCCTCGCCGTAGGCCTTCATGTAGCCGTTGACGTGGTTTTTTTTCTTGTGCAGCTTGCCGCCCGAGAGCGTGGACAAGGCATCCTGCATGTAGAGGTATTCCCACTGGCCCCGCGTTTCTTCGATGGACACGCGCCCGGGAAGCCGTTCCGCCAGCAGATCGCACAGGGGTTCGGGCACACGGATGAGCTTCGTTCCGGGGCGCAGTTCCGGGAGAGAGGCCCAGTCCACGGCGTTCCAGTCTCCCACCGGGGCCCAGAGGCATTCGCCGGGACCGCCGATCTGCCTTTGCCGTATCCAGCACAGGCCGTGCGCGGTTTTCCAGTCCAGATTGTAGTGCATTCCCCAACCCCAGAGGTTGGTGAAGGTGTAGTCGGCGGCGCGGCGCGGCAGGGCCTCGAAGTAGGGGGCGTAGGCGGCGACGTCGCCAAGCTCGATGGGTGAAAAGGCGTCGGTAAGCATAAAGACCTCGGGTTAGCGGGATGAGGGGTGGCGGGCGGTCAGGGCGAAGCGGGTCCAGCGGCAGCGCAGCGTGACCCAGAGCAGGGAGAGGGACATGACCACCTGCGAAACGAGGGTGGAGAGATAGACCCCCGCGGCGTCCTGCCAGAGGACATGGCCGAAAAGCCACGCGATGGGCAGGCGCACCAGCCAGACGGCCGCGCTGAAGGAAACCAGCGGGTAGACCGTGGCTCCCGCGCCGTTGAGCCCGCCCGCCAGCACGACGCTGGCGACGGTGAACGGCACGGCAAGGATATTGTATGAAAGATAGTTGGCCGTTTCGATCTGTACGGCGGGATCGGGGGCGATGAGCCCGGCCAGCTCCATGCGCCACGGCCAGATGGCCGCCCCGACGAGGCTCATCCCCGCGCAGGCGATGCCGAGTGTGGCGAGGAGCGTGCGTTTGGCCTCGCGCGGGTTGCCCTCGCCGAGCGCGTGCCCCACCAGTACGGAGGCCGTCATGCTGAAGGCCACGGCGGGCAGAAAAAGGATGGATTCCACACGCAGGCCGGTGGTCAGGCCCGCCAGCGCGTTCACCTTGCCGAAGGGAAGCGAGGCGGTGATGACGTAGAGGACCATGTAGCCCGTCTGCCACAGGAAGGAAGTGCCGAAGGCCGGGCCCGCCACTTTGAGCAGGTAGGGAGCGCCCTTCCTGATCCAGCGCCACGCCGGGAAGCTCTCCCGCGCGAACAGCCTGTGCCGCACCAGCAGGAGGAGCATGAGCGCGGCCCCTATGGTGACTGAAACCAGTGTGGAGTAGGCGAGCCCCGCCGCGCCGTAGCGGGGGAAGCCCCACCAGCCGAGGCCGAAGGCCAAATCCCCGAAGACGTTCAGGAGGCAGGCCGTGATCGTCACGTAGAGCGGGATGAGCACCTGTTTGGCGGCCCGGAACACCGCCGCGCCGATGGTCAGGGCGTACTGGCCGGGCAGCCCCCAGATGGTGGCGGTGAGGAACATGACGGCGGTGGGGAGGATGCTCTCGGGCGTCTGGATGATCCGCAGGATGGGGACGCGCCAGAAGGAGGCGGCGGCCGCGATGATCGCGCCGATGCCGATGCAGCCGAGCACCACCAGCCCCACGTAGCGCCGCGCCCGGACCTCCTGCCCCGCGCCGAGCGACTGGCTGATGGAGGCCACCGCCCCGTTGACGGCGGCCATTGCCAGGGCCATAAACATCATATGACACTGAGTTATCAGCCCGATGGAGGCTTGCACCTCGGCCCCGATACGCCCTCCGGCCCAGACGTCGGTGATGCCGATGACGAATTGGCAGAGCAGCATGATGCCTTGCGGCCATGTGAGGTGCCAGATGGTGTGCAGGCGTTCGGTATTGAGTTTCATGACGGTCCGGGGTTCGGGTGAAGCGAAAGCATACGCGCCCTGCGGCGTCACGCAAGGCGCTGAGAGAAAGGGGGCCTTTTTTCAGGGGTACGCTCCCGGGGAGGGGCGGCCCTTCCTTCCGGGAGCGGTGTTGTGTGCAGGCGTGGGAACGCGCCCGGCGTGGGAAAAAACCGACGGTGGTTTTCTCCGCGCCGGAGGCGTTGCCCTGCGGGGCTTCTCCTGTCCGGGGCCTTTGCCGTCCCGTCGCCCGGCGTTCAGCCGCATGGCCGGCGGCCCTCCGCCTCCTGCCTATTCTTCCATCAGCCCGGCGGAGACAAGGGCCTGAAAGAGAACGATGCCCGCCGCCGTGGACAAATTGATGCTGCGGACTTCCCCCCGGATGGGGATACGCACGTGATGCGGCGAGAGGGCGATCACCTCCGGCGGCAGGCCGGACGTTTCCCGGCCAAAGACCAGCGCGTCGTTTTCCGCAAAGGAAAAACGGTGCAGAGGCACGCCGCGCCGGGCGCTCGTCAGTACCAGCCGCCTGCCCTTTCCGGCGCCGTGCAGGTAGGCGTCCAGATCGGGCCAGACCGTCATGTCCACGTGCGGCCAGTAATCAAGGCCAGCGCGCTTGAGATAGCGGTCTTCCAGTTTGAAGCCGAGGGGCTCGATGAGATGCAATGATACCTGCATGGCCGCGCACAGGCGCGCGACGTTGCCCGTATTGGGCGGGATTTCCGGCTGAAAGAGAACGACGTGCATGGGGGCGGCATCCGGGAAAGGGGGCGTTTTCAACAAGACTGGACAGGATATGGACGGATGCTTATTGGACTTCAAAGCCCAGCTTCACGATGGCTTTTTTGACTTCCGCCACATCGACGGGCTGCGTTTCCTTCCATGCGGCTTCGCCGGTGGCGAGGTCCACGGTAACGTCGGTTACGCCGGGAATGGCTTGCAGGGCCTCGGTCACGGCTTGCCTGCAATGGTTGCAGGACATGCCTTTTACGGTAACAGCGGGCATACTCGTTTCCTTTTGACGTAAGAAGGTGGATGAGGGCGCGGTGCGCCGGACTTCCATATCATAAGAGCTTGGCCGATATTGGCAAGCAGAGGAGAGGCATATGGATCGCCAAAAAGAGCTTCTTTTCAATGTGGGCGGGATGCATTGCGCCGCCTGTTCCTCCCGGCTGGAACGGGTTCTGAACGGGATGGACGGCATCGCGTCGGCCTCCGTAAGCCTCGCCGCCAACAGCGCCACGGTGATCCCCGCTCCCGAGCTTTCGGAGGCCGCCCGTGAAGCCCTGATCCGGCAGATTGAGGAGCGGGCCGTGGAAATGGGCTTTACCGCCACGCCCGTGGCCCCGGAAGCCGACATGGTCGACACGTGGCAGGAACAGCAGCGCGAAACCGTCCGGCATCTGGCTGATCTCAAGGCCCGACTCTGGCCCGAATTCGGCTTTACCATCCTGCTCCTGCTGGTTTCGATGGGGCACATGTGGGGGTTGCCCCTGCCCGCCGTCATCGATCCCATGCACTCGCCCGCCTCGGCCCTCAATCATGCCCTGCTCCAGCTTGCGCTCACCCTCCCTGTCATGTGGTCAGGCCGTAACTTCTATCTCGTGGGCCTCCCCAACCTGTGGCGACTGGCCCCCAACATGGACAGCCTCGTGGCGATGGGCACGGGCGCGGCCTTCCTCTACAGCCTGTGGAACACCGTGGAGATAGCGCTCGGTCACACGGGCAAGGTCCATGATCTCTATTACGAATCGGCGGCGGTCCTCATTACCCTCATTTCACTCGGCAAGTATCTTGAAGCCGTCTCCCGCTTCCGCATGTCCGACGCCATCGGCGCGCTCATGAACCTGACCCCGGAAACGGCCCTGCGCCTCGTTTCGCCGGGCCGCTCCGATCAGACGGAGGAGGTGCCGGTGAAGGAGGTCCGGGTGGGGGATTATTTGCAGGTGAAGCCCGGGGGCCGCATCCCTGTTGACGGAACGGTAACAAGTGGCTCCTCCAGCGTGGACGCCTCCATGCTGACGGGCGAATCCATGCCCGTGCCCGTGGCCGAGGGCAGCACCGTGGCGGGGGGGACGATGAACACCACCGGGGCCTTCGTCATGCGGGCCGAGCGCGTGGGCGCGGATACGGCCCTTGCGCGCATCATCACGCTGGTGCGCGAGGCGCAGAGCACCAAAGCGCCCATTGCACGGCTGGCGGACGAGGTCAGCCTTATTTTCGTGCCCACGGTCATGGCTCTGGCCGTCATCGCGGGGCTCGGCTGGCTCTATTGGGGCCATGCGCCCGTTCCCGAAGCCTTCCGCATTTTCGTGGCCGTGCTGGTGGTGGCTTGTCCCTGCGCGCTGGGCCTTGCGACGCCCATTTCCATCATGGTGGCGACGGGCCGGGGCGCGCAGATGGGCGTTCTGGTGAAGAACGGCACGGCGCTTGAGCTTGCCGGGCGGCTGGACGTGCTTGTCTTCGACAAGACCGGCACCCTTACCGAGGGCAAGCCGCGCCTCGTTTCCGTGGAATCGTTCGATCCGCTCTTTGACGAGGAGCGGATATTGAGCCTTGCCGCCTCGCTTGAGGGCGTATCCGAGCATCCGCTGGCTCTGGCCGTGACCGCCGCGGCGGAGGAGCGTTCCTTGCGCCTGTATCCGGTGAGCGATTTTGACAGCGTATCCGGGCAGGGCGTTTCGGGCACGGCGGACCTTGCCAACGAGTCCATACCGCTCCTGCTCGGCAACAGGAAGCTGATGGAGGCGCGGGGAATTGCCCTTGCCGCCGCGCTGGACGTGGATGCCCGGCTGGCCGCCCTCGCGGATTCCGGGGCAACGCCCCTGCTCCTCGCGGTGGAAGGGAAGCTGGCGGGCATGTTGGCCGTGGCCGACACCATCAGGCCCGAGACTTCCGGCGTGATTGCGGAGCTGCGCAAGATGGGCCTGCGGGTCATCATGCTCAGCGGGGACAACCGGCGCACCGCCGAGGCCATTGCGCGCACGGCGGGCATCGACGAAGTGATCGCGGACGTATTGCCCGACGGCAAGGAAAAGGTGATCAGCGACTTGCAGGCGTCCGGCCTGCGTGTGGGCATGGTGGGCGACGGCATCAACGACGCCCCGGCCCTTGCTCGTGCGGATGTGGGCATGGCGATGGGCAACGGCATCGACGTGGCCGTGGAAGCGGGCGACATCGTGCTTCTCGGCAGCGATACCGCCTCCGGCAAGGGCTTGCGCGGCGTGGTTACGGCGCTGGAGCTCAGCCGCGCGGCCCTGCGCAACATCCGGGAGAATCTCGGCTGGGCCTTCGGCTACAATATTCTGTGCATCCCCATTGCCGCCGGGGTGCTCAAGCTCTTCGGAGGCCCCTCCCTCTCGCCCATGATCGCGGGCGCGGCGATGGCCTTCTCGTCCGTGTCGGTGGTGCTCAACGCCCTGCGGCTGCGGGGATTCGGGAAGTAGGAGAGGTGGGGGGATGATGGCGAACCGGGGAGGGGAGGAAGGGCCTTTCTGAAGAAAGGCCCTTCCTCCCCTCCCCGGACCCCTCCCCTCCTTCCCCAAAGACGTTCGACTGGTGGGGAGGCCGCGCGGCGGGAGTCCCTGTCGCTCGAAAAGCGCGGGGCGGAGAAAGAAAGCCTTTTGAGAGGCGCGGCCGTCCGGGAAAAGGCGACGGAAGAAAGGGAAAGGCCCGACAGCACGCTGTCGGGCCTTTCCTTCATAAAAAAATGTTCACGAAAAGACGTTTTTCTCGCGGCGGAAGCGGCAGGCGGGTGGAGACATTTTCCTGTTTTTCTCTCCGTTTTTGAAAGGCTCTGTCACAGGAAATGCTTAACAGTTTTTAAACATCACTGAATTTCAGAAGTTTTCACCATTTTTGAGGCGACAGGCTCCACAATGCGAAAACGCTCGTCTCCATTATTGGAAAATCACCGAGGAAGCATATCAATCACTTACTATGAGAGAATCTTTTGAAAAAGCGCAAAACCCCAGAGAACAGCTTCCTGAGGCGAATCCGGGAGACGTCCGCCGTGGACGCAGAGGACGCGCACCCCGTACCCCCGTCGACCCTTACAAAAATCTTTGAAGGGGTGGGGGAGGTTTGGAGGGGGCGGGGAAACTTTCTCCAGAAAGTTTCCCCGCCCCCTCCAATCTCTCAATCTCCTACTCTTCCACAAAAAACTTCGCCAAATCCTCGACCGTCTCGCGGCGGCGGATGAGCTTGGGCGTGCCGTCGCTGGTGATGAGCACTTCGGCGGCGCGGGGCCGCTGGTTGTAGCTGGAGGACATGACGAAACCGTAGGCCCCGGCATCGAGAACGCCGAGGACGTCGCCTTCCTTGATCAGGGGAAGCTGGCGCTTCTTGGCGAGGATGTCGCCGCTCTCGCAGATGTTGCCGACGACGCTCTGCTCGACAAGCTCGTCGTCGGGCTGGCCGTTTTCACGGTAGATTTCGATGTCGTGGAAAGAATCGTACATGGCCGGGCGCACCAGCACGTTGAAGCCGAGGTCCGTGCCCACATAGCGGTTGGGGCCGTTGAACTTGGTGGCATGGACCGTGCCCAGCAGCACGCCGCATTCGGCCACGACGTAACGTCCCGGCTCGATGAAGAACTTGCCCTTATACCCCGTTTCGCCCACCCATTGCGTAAGCTTGGCGTGGAGCTGGCGGCCGAGGGATTCCATGTCGAGGCGGGGCTGCTCGTCATATTTATGGTAGGGGATGCCCAGCCCGCCGCCGAAATCGATGATCTCAAGGCCGGCGAAGAGATCGGACAAATCGGACTGGATGAAGTGCAGCAGAAAATCAATGGCGTTGAGATAGTTGTCCGGCTCCATGAACAGGGAGCCGATGTGCTGGTTGACCCCGGCCAGCGTCAGTTTGTGCTTGGCGAGCAGGGCGCGCACCTCGTCCAGCGAGGTGGGATCGATGCCGAATTTGGTTTCTTTCCCGGCGGTGATCACCTTGACGTGATGCCCGGCCCCGATGCCGGGGTTGATGCGAATCATGACCTTGCCGCCGGGGTTGACGGTACCGTAAAGATCAAGCTGCGAGAGGGAATCCACGCTGACGAGCAGGCCGTTTTCCACGGCGTTGCGCATTTCGTCGGCGGAGACGTTGTTGCAGACGTAGAGGAGGTTGTCCGCCGTGAAGCCCGCGAGCTTGTTCATATACAGCTCGCCCGGCGACATGGCGTCGGCATGGCAGCCCTCTTCACGCACGATGCGCAGAAGGGCGGGGTTCGTATTCGCCTTGGCCGAGTAGTTCACGTGAAAGCCGGGCAGATCGGACAGGCCGGTAAGGTCCCGGCACCGTTGGCGGAGCACGTTTTCATTATACACGTAAAGGGGCGTGCCGTAACGGGAAGCCAGCTCGCGCGGGCTCGTGTTTCCAAAAAAATTGACCTTGTCGGTCTGGACGGAACGAACGTTTGACATGGGCATCCTCATAAATGGGAAAAGATTACGGCGTCAAAGTATCAGGCTGCACGGTGCTGTCAATAGAGGAGGTGATGCTCAAAGTATTATTAGCTATATAGGTATGTTATGAATATACAAGATTGTGAGCCCACAACCTGGGCCATGCCCGGGGCGGCCGCATTTGACTTTCCACCCGTCTGGGGACATGGTAGAACATAAAACTTCATCAAGGAGCCTTTCATGGCAATCAAAGACGGCGATACCGTTCGTGTTCATTATACCGGCACTTTTTCCGACGGAGAAGTGTTCGATTCCTCCCGGGACCGCGAGCCGCTGGAATTCACCATCGGCGACGAAAGCCTTATTTCCGGTTTTGAGGACGCGCTTCTTGGGCACGAAAAGGGCGACAGGTTCACGGTGACCATTCCCGCTGATGAAGCCTACGGCGAGCACCTTGATGAACTGCTCATGGAAGTGCCGCTCAGCGAGGTGCCCGAAGACATCAAGCCCGAAGTGGGCATGATGCTGCAAATCGCCACGGACGATGGGGATATGGAAGTACAGATCGTCGACGTGAACGACCGCGTGGTTGTGCTGGACGCCAACCATCCGCTGGCCGGGGAAGACCTGACCTTCGACATCGAAGTCGTCGACGTCAAATAGGCTTTGCGCGCAGGCTCCGATTCGGTTATACTGAATCGGAGCTTTGTTGCGGCGGGGTTTTACGGAAGCGGAAGACGCGTCCGTTGTTTTGGACTTCAGGCTCTGGAGGAGACATGAAAGTTGTTTTCGAGATCACCGGATTGAGTTGTGACCTTGCGCTCCATCCCATCTCGCCCCAGACGGCGGAAAGTATGCGCGAGGGCGGGCGCGACGTGTATAGCCAGAAATACATGAACTGGTGGCGGAGGGGGAATACCCGCACCTTCGGTATGCGCATCAACGAATCTTCCGAAATCCGTTTGCAGGTGGACGGCAAGGATGTCCCCTTCAACGCCAACCTGCTTTACCGCAACGTCTACACGCTGCGGCAGCGGATGTATCTTTCCAGCAAGGCGCAGTTTCTGGCCGTTCTCGGGTACGACAACGAAACCTGTACCTTCCGGTGGATTTGGGACAACATCGAAGACTTTGATCCCGCCAAGTTCAACTTCGTGGTCACCGATTGGGACAACGTGCTCAACACCAAGGGCTACCGCGTCCTCGACAACGTCTTTTATGACGGCAAGCACGCCGACGACGAGGAATGGCTGAACCCGAGCGGCTTCACCCTTATGGACCCCATCGTTCTCGATCTCGACGACGTCCGCCGCGAGATTGAAGAAGAGCTGAAGGGTACCGCCGTTTACGACCGCTAGGCCCTGAGCCGGAAGATGGCGCTCCCGCCGCTTTTGAAAGAGAAAACCTCCGTTGCCGACGGAGGTTTTTTTATGGCTTTAGCCCTTTGAAGGAACAGAACCGGTGAAAGAGATTCGCTTGGTGGATGGTATGCGTGCGGCAGGCCGGTCAGGATAGTCCCTTCACAATCCTTTGACACCGATGGAAGGTATGTGCGCGGCAGGCCGGACACGTTCCGCAAGGTCCAGCCGTCTTGGAGAGGCGGATGATGCGCGCCGCAGTCCGGGGCGAGGGGATGAAGATGCGACGGGAGCCTATGTCAGGTGATGCGCTGGGCGGGCCGGAGGCGGCTTCTCCGCAGGGCGCGCGGGGTTCCTTGCGGTCCGAAATCAGGAGGGGCCTCCCGGTTTCGGAAGGCCCCTCCTTTGCAGCGTATGGGACAGGTTCTTGCCCCTGATACGGAAAAACGCGGGGCGTGTTTCTTTTTTAGTCTTCTTCAAAAGAGGCCCGGTTACGGTTGATGGCCGCTACCAGATCGGGGATAAGCTGGGCGATTTCCGCCGTTTTTCGGGCGCAGGCCGCTTCTTCGAGGCAGCGCGCCGGATCGCTGAGCCCCCGCAGATCGTAGTGTTCCGCCAGTTGGCCGATACGTCCCGCCGCTTCGCACACGGCATGGGCGTCGCCCGCCTGCTCCGCCCGGATAGCCCGTCCGAGGGCGGCGTCGAGTTCCGTCAGCAGCTTGCGGATGTCTTCATCGGTGGCCTCTTCCGGTACGGTTTCCGTCCCCCTGTCTTCCTTTTCCGGCGTGAACGGGGCGCTTTCGTTGTCCGTGGGTGCTGAGGCGGCCTCTGGCGTCGGCTGGAGCCTATCCGTTTCCTTTTCTGCGCCGTCGTCCGACAGGGCGGGGAGGGCTTGCTCCTCTTGCGGGGAGGGCGGCAGGGCGGCTTCTTCCTGCGCCTCTTCTTTGGGCCCGTCCGGGAGGGGATGGGCCAGCTCAACGATGTCTTCGATGTCCAGCGTGCCCGTGGAAGGCGTGGGACGGGAGCCCTGCGCGCAGGGTTTCAGGCGGGCGGCCTCTTCAAGCAGGGAGTCGCCGCCCGTATCCTTTGGCGCAGGCAGATCGCCGAAGAGATCGGGCAAAGGCTGGGCCGTGCCGTGTGCAGCGCCTTCCGCCGAGGGCGTGATGGTTTGGCTCAGAGTGATAACGTCCGAGGCCGGAGAAGAAGGCGCCTCCGCGGCCTGTCCCGCACGCGCCGGGGCGTCTTTTCTAAAGGCGATATCTTCCCATCCCGTGAGCGAGAGGGGGGCGTCTTTGGGCGTAGCGGCTGGCTCGGACAGGGGCTGGCCCAGTTCCAGAACGTCACCCTCTGAGGCTTCCGCGTCCTTGGAAGCGTCTGCGGCGGGTGAGGCGGAGGGCGTCAGCGCCGTAGGCAGATTCAGTTCAAGGGGAGACTCGGCAGGCCGGGTTTCCGGGACGGCTGGCGTGGGAGCGTCGTCGGTTTGGGGATCGAGCGAAAGCGGCCTGACGATGGGCATGGGTTCCCCTACCCATTCGTCCGCGTCGTTGCCGAGGGACAAGGTTGACGCGGGGGCGGCGGAGGCATCCTGCGCGGACGGGACCGCCGGGGAAGGGGAAACGGGCCGGGCCGGAGAAACGGTTTCCGGAGTGGGGGCCGTTCCGTTGTTTTCCGCGTTGTCTTTTTTGACGATGGGCATGGGCTCGCCCACCCATTCCGTAGCGTTTTCCGGCGCGGAGGAGCGGGAAGGCGCGCGCTTGAGCCGTTCTTCCAGAGGATTGGAACGGGGGCGGGGCTGTGGCGAGGGCATGGCGTCCGCCTTGCTGATGGGCATGGGCTCGCCCACGCTGGACAGTTTGAGGGGCTTTTCGGACGTCTTTTCCGTGAGCGTGAGCGGTTCTTCCTCGTGAGGCGCGGCAGGCGAGGCCGTGGTGCCGCTGCTGCGCAGGCGTTGGAAAAGCGAGGCCAGAAGGCCCGGCTTGGAGGCGTTGCGTTCCGGCGTGTCCTTGTGGGCTTCGGGCGCGGAAAGATCAGGGAGATCGGGAAGGATCGGTTTGGCTTCGGGCGCGGGGGCCGTTTCGGGCTCGGGCTTGGCTTCGGGGGCGTAGTCGCGGGGACGCCGGGTGACGGGAGCGAGGCGCAGGGCGAGGATACGCACTTCCTTGCGCGTCACGGGCTTGCGCAGGAAATGGGTGCAGCCCGCGCGCCGCAGGGCTTCGATCTGCTCGTCATTGTTGATCAGCGCGAGGATGGAGGCGAGAGGGAGGCTGTGTTCTCCCTCAAAAACGCGGAGGGCCGCCACGGTACTGCCGACGGCGTCCACAGGCATGTCGTCGTCGAAGATGAGCAGGGCGGCGGGGGCGCGACGGTAACGTTTTTGCGCCTCTTCCGGGCTGCGCGCCTCAATGATTTCATGCGGCAGTTCGTCGAGATAGAAGGACAGCATCTGCCGGTTGGCCGGAACGCTGCTGACCACGATGATGCGCAGGTTCCCGGACGGACGCGGGGACTCCGCGCCGTCTTCCGCCTCGGGGGTAGCGGGAAGGGGACGGTCCTCGGCGCAGGCGGTGAGGTGCAGGCTGAACGAAACCGAGGTGCCTTTCGGCCCGCTTTCCAGCGAGACGTGCTCACCCTCGGGTCCGGCCAGTTCCCAGGCCCGGATGAGGGCCAGCGTGCTGCGGCCAAGCGGCGGCATTCCCGTGCCCGTGTCCGAGACGGTGAAGAGCAGGTGTCCGGGATCGGTGCTTTCCGGCACGCGCTGGGCGCGGACCTGCACGGTTCCATGCTCGGTGGCGAGCACGGCGCTCTCCACCAGCAGTGCCAGTACAGCGGCGAGCTGGGAACGGTTGCCTTCGTAGCAGCGAGGCAGGTGCGGCGCTGTGAACCATGACAGGCCGAGGTTTTTGGATTCGGCAAGGCTCGACACTGCGTCGTGCGTTTCGAGCAGAAGTTGATTGAGATCGAAGCGTTCCGTCGCGGCGGGATTGGGGCGTGAGGACGTCCGGCCCATGTTGCCGATGGCAGTGGCAAGGTTGCGGGCGGTCACGCCGAGCGTGGCAGTGCGGCGTCTGGCTTCGCCGGAAAGGGGGGCCTGATCCACGGCGCTGATGGCTCGCAGCAGGGCGTCGAGGGGGGCGCGCAGCGTTTCCTCAACCATGCCTGCGGTCAGCGGCGCTTGCAGGGCCTCGGGATGGGGAGCCCGGCGCGGGGAAACGGCGGGCGCGTCCAGTCCGGCAGCCTCCGGTGCGGCAAAGGAGGCGAGCTCAAGCGCCCCCTCCGGGCCGGGGACGGGGAGCCGGTCGAGAGGTGTGGTTTCGGGGAAGCCGCCGAGTTCAAGGGCGGCTACGCCGGCTTTGCCTGTTTTCGGCGCTTCCCGTGTGCTCCGGTTGGGGGCGGGGAGGAGTTTCGGGCTGGGGCTGAGTGCGGCGATCAGCGCGCTGAGCGTAAGGCCGGTCAGCGGGATGAGGCTGACCACGCCCGGGGTCATGAAGCCGTCGAGGAACGAGGGAAGCAGATCGATGAGCCCCTGCGGGAGAAGGCGCGAAAGCGGGAAGAGGGCCAGCATGCTCAAAGGAGGCAGCAGGCAGATAAGTAAAAAACGTTTGGCGCCGGGGAGATGCCGTGCCCACGCCGCCAGTGTGCCGGGAAGCAGAAGCAGCATGAACAAGGGCCAGAGTGGAAGGAATTGCAGCGTCCACGCGTAGCCCGGCACGAGGGGCGCGACCGAAATGAGGATGCCGAGCAGCGCCAGCAGGATGAATTGCATGTCGATGAGGGGCGCATGGAGGCGCGTGCGCATCATATGCCGGCCCACGTGCGGCAGGATGAGCAGGGCGACGCCCGGAGCAAGCAGGCCGGGCATGTCCCAGCGGCTCACTTCCCCGGCGGGGGTGGTCGGCAGCCCCCAGAACGCCTGCACCCAGACGGCGGCGATGTAGAGGGCGGCCCACATGCGCCACTCGCGGCGTTCGGTCATGCCGCGCAGAAGGCAGATGAAGAGCAGTACGGCCAGCAACATGAGCTGAGGCTGCGCGCCCAGTTCGTCCACCACGGTCAGGCCCGACACGGCCCGCAGCATGGGGAAGAAGCCCGGGGCGGGCAAGCCGTTGACCCGGATATAGATGGCCGTCTGTTCGGGCAGGGGGTTGGGGAGAGGATACAGCCCTTCGCTTGATGGACGCACGGGAGTCCCCGTCGGCGCTTCGGGCCGCGCCAGCCATACTTGCGGGATGCCCGGAAGCTGTCCGGCGATGCGGGTATTCAGATCAAGGGCAAGAGGTGTGGCCGGGATTTTGCCCTCGGGGGTGAGCCGCAGCCAGAGGGTAGCCGCGTGGTGCGGCAGGCTGTCCGGCTTATAGGGGGTAAAGGCGGTTTCCTTTTCTGGCGTGAGGACATCCGTCAGTGAGAGCGAGCCCTTGGGGTCGAGAAGCCATGCCATGTGAAGCGGCGGCGCCGTCAGTGTGGCGCCGCCCGCATTTTCCCCCGGCACGCCCGGAAGGGCTGCGGCTGCCTGTACGGAAGGCGCCGGAGCGGGCGCTGGTGCCGTCGCCTGCTCCATAACCGACTGAAGCGCCTCCTGTACGGCGGGCGGCGTGGCCGGAGCCGTGTCGGGGGCTGCTCCTTCGGGTTCGGCCCCGACAAGGGCCGGGAAGAACAGGCAGGCTGCAATGAGGCAAAGACAGGGAAGGAAACGGCGCGTGAACGGGCGGTACGGCGGGAAAAAAGCGTGCATAGGTGATAGGGGGTTCGGGTGACGAAAGAAAAGGCCGGGCCATGAGAAAGCACAAAGCGTTGCCTTCAGCCTCGCCACTAGGGAGGCGCACGCTTCCATAAGACGACATCTGTAAATACGCTGCTCGGCAACGATGGGCAAGTTATTAAAAAAAGCCTGTGATCAAAAAATATTAGAGATGAGCCGGAGAGGGGCTTGTGGGGCGTCGTGAGAAAAAAACGAAAAAAGTTCTAAAAAGTCGTTGACAGGGAGGGCGTAGAGGTGCATAACCCGTTCTCGCCGCTGCGGGACGGAACGTCTCGCTGGCCGGGCGACGCCGCAAGGCGGAGCAGGG